>NZ_JALKFX010000025.1:0-51962 GCF_023243045.1 Frankia sp. AgB32 | reverse complement strand
GCGGCGGGGGGGGCCGCCCGCGCGCCGCCCGCCCGCCGGCGCGGGCGGAACCGCCTCGTGGGTCGGTCGGGCCTCAGGTCGGTCAGGCGCCGGCAGTGTGTTCGGCGACCACCCGGTCGATTTCGGCACGGAAATGTTCCGAAATCTTGATGACGTGCGGCTCCCGGAGCAGATAGAAATGCTCGCAGGGCACGTAGTGGATGTCGTGGCTGCCGGTCAGGTAGGCCGACCAGGCGTCGGCCGGGTCCGGGTTCTCGGCGGACCGGTAGACAATCGCTCGCCCGGCCCAGGCGCGCGGCTTGTAGAAACGTTCCAGCAGCCGGCCGTGATTGAAGAAAACCTCGAACTGCTCCAGCCCACCGAAGTTCACGACGCCGGTGAGCGGAATCTGCGCCATTTTCTTCAGAGTCGCGATGTTGGCGAAGTTCGCCCGCTGTTCCGGCATCAGCCGCTGGGTGAACCGGGCCAGCCGGGAACGGTGGGAACGGGCGTGTTCCTGCGCGCCGGGTTGCGCGCCTGTCGTGCCGCCGCCGCCCGCGCCGCCGGCCGGGTCCTCGTCCTCCGGGTCGATCCGCAGGGAGGACGGCAGGTACGTGTCCATGATCGACAGTAGCCCCACCTCCTCGCCGGCCGCCGCGAGCTGCTGGGCGATCTCCATCGCGATCAGTCCGCCGAGGGAGTGCCCGGCGAGCAGGTAGGGACCCCGCGGCGCGAGAACGCGGATGATCTCCAGGTGGCGCCGTGCGGTCTTCTCGACGCTCCAGTCCGGGAAGCCGCGACGCTCCAGACCGTGTGCCTGGAAGGCGTAGACAGGCTGGTCGTCGCCGAGCCGGCGAGCCAGGGAGTGGAAACCCAGGGCGAGCGCGCCCGCCCCGGCGAAGCAGAACAGCGGCGGGCGGGTACCGGCGGTGCGCAGCGGCACGACGGTGGGATGGCGCGGTCCGGCCTGCTGGGCGAGCGACACCGCGTGGGCGAACGCCCCGAGCGTGGGCGTGTCGACCAGGGTCGAGGACGGCAGCGAGACGCCGAGCCGCTCGGTGACGAGGGTGAGCAGCTCGTTCGCGGCCAGCGAGTCGCCGCCGAGCTCCATGAAGTCGTCCCCGACGTACACCTCGTCCAGGTCCAGGACCCGGAGCCAGATGTCCGCGACGACGATCTCCCACTGGCTGCGGGGCCGGGCGGACACCCGCGGCGCCGGCGGGGGCGGCAGCGCGCCGCGGTCGATCTTGCCCCGCTCGTTACGGGGCAGCTCCGCCAGCGGCACGATCGTCGTCGGCACCATCCAGACCGGGAGGCGCTCGCGCAGCGCGCGGCGGACGCGCGCCGGCGACAACGTGTTGCCGTGCACCGCCGGCACGATGTAGGCGACCAGGCGGTTCGGCGTGTCCTCGCTGGTCACGGCGGTGACGACGGCCTCGGCGATCTCCGGTGAGCGCAGCAGCGCCGCCTCGACCTCGCTGGGTTCCACCAGGTAGCCGCGGATCTTCACGGCCGCGTCACGGCGGCCGAGCAGCACGAGGGTGCCGTCCGGCTCGAGCCGGCCCAGATCGCCGACGCGGCAGGTCATCCGACCGTCCGGCAACGGGGTGAACTTCTCGGCTGAGAGCTCGGGGTTCTGCCAGTAACCCGCGGACAGGTACGCCGAGGTCACCTCGATGGCACCGGCTTCGCCGAGCTCGGCGAACGAGCCGTCCTCCCGGCGCAGGCGCACCTCCTTGCCGGGCGCGGGCCGGCCGCCGGGGATCGTGCCCTCGGGCACCGGGGCGCCCGGCGGGATCTCGTGGAACCCCAGGGAGGCGATCTCCGACGCACCCGACCAGTTGACGTACGTGCAGGTCGCCGCGATGTGCGTGCGCAGCGCGGCGATGTCCCGGCCGTAGGCGGCCTCCCCGGCGGTGGCCACCAGCCGCAGGCCCGGCAGCGACTCGCCGGTGTCGAGCACGCCGAGCAGCGCCCGCAGCAGCGACGGCGTGGTCAGCAGGGCGGTCAGGTTCTGCGTGACGAGCCAGTCGGCCAGGCCGCGCAGACCCGCCGACCGCGGGTCGTAGGCGTACAGGCCGGCGCCGTTGAGCAGGCCGAACACGACGACGGTGATGCCGGCGGCGAACGAGTAGGGCAGTACCAGCGCCAGCCGGTCGCCGGGGCCGAAGCCGAGTCGCTCGGCGCCGGCACAGGCCTCGCTGAGGAACGTGCCGTGCGTCCACACGACGCCCTTGGGCGCGCCGGTGGAGCCGGAGGTGAACACGACGCAGGCGGGCTCGTCGAGGCGCGGTTCGGGCCACCAGACCGCGTCGGCCCCGTTCGCCGCGATCCACTCCGAGCCGTCGCTGGCCGCCGCAGCCAGGTCCAGCACCAGCCGGGGACCGTCGTCGGTGAACAGGCCGAGCAGGGGTCCGGCATCGACCGTCGAGGCCGCCTGGTCGGCACCCGCCGCGCCGACCGGCCGCAGGCCGACCGTGGAGCGGGCCACGGAGGTGTCACCAAGATCGGTCACCAGGGCGACGCAGCCGGCCTGCCGGATGATCTGCGCCATCCGTTCGGCGGGCACCATCGGGTCCAGCGGGACGACCGGCCGGCCGGTCTTCATCGCGGCCAGCAGGCCGAGCAGGCCGGGGACACCGTGCGGAAGAAGGGTCGCCACCGGGCCGAACTCGGTCGCGTCCAGCCGGCCCAGGATGGCGACCGCGATGTCGTCCGTGCGCCGATCGGCCTCGGCGAAGGTCATCGTCACTCCGGGGGACACCAGCGCGGGGGTGTCCGGCAGGTGGCCCGCGACCTCACGGAACCGCCCCACCACGGAGTCCGGCAGCGCGTGGAGGTCCAGCGTGGGGAGACGGACGTCGCTCCCGGGCGCGGCGACCGCGAGGGGTGCGCGCCGATCGCTGTCGTTCAATGCCACTCCTTCGTCCTGTGCTGCCGGCGTCCGTCGCCAGGACCGCTGGCCGCGACGGATGATTCGGTCGCGCGACCGGACGGGGACCCGCCGCAGGCATCCCGGCCGCCGCTATCCGGGCGGTGGGCCAGCGGTTGCGGTGACGGGCGGGCGCCGGGCGGGAATGGGTCGGCCCGGGCGGAGCCGCCGGGAACAGGCGCGTGTCCCCGTAACCGCTCGCTCGATGTACACGAACCGCCCCCCAGTACGCAGTCCAGCGTAGCGACGGAATTTATACCACGATTGCACCCACACCCTTTATCGACTCCCTCGTAACGCGATGGAGGTGTGCGTTTACCTGGCGTTAATGGGCGTTGGTCCATCGACCGGTCGATGATCCGCGGTCGCCGACTATTCCGGATCTGGCTCCCGCCAGTCACCCTCGGCGCTGGATCGATTGCCCGGAAACTGCTCACGGAAGGCCGGGTTGGGGCCGCCGTGCGGTTCTCGCCGGGTGTCCCGCTGGTCGGGCTGTGGACCCGTCGGCCGACGGTGATCGGCGTCGGTGCGCGCGTCCGTCCGCCGGTTCGATCTGGGTACGCGGGCCGGGTTGGGCGCCCCCTTCGCCAGCTCGCGCAGAGGCACCCACGCGATCGCCCCCAGGCGTGCGGGGCGTCACCAGGGTCGGATTCCTGCGCTCGCTTGCCTGGCCAAGGTTGAGTCGACTAGACTCACAAAACATGAACGGCACGCGCGATCAGCCTGGGCCCGACGGGTTGTCACGGCCGGGGCGGGAGCGTGCGTCCGCCGGTCCGCGAAGTGCGAGAGCAGGTAAGGGAGTCAGTTGTGAGCACCTACGTGTGGGAGCCGTTTGCCGCCCTGGGTCGGTTGGACCGGGACTTCGACGAGATCGTCCGGCGCGGGTGGGGTACCCGCCGCTCGGCGGCCGGTGGTCGGACCCGGCCGGCGGAGTTCGCGGTTCCGACCGCCGACGTCGTCACCGACGGAGAGGATGTTCTGATCAGCCTCGAGGTGCCGGGTGTGGACGTGGAGCGGGACGTCGCCGTGGAGATCGACCGCGGCCGGCTCGTCGTCCGCGGTCAGCGGGGCGGCCGGCGGGAGCAGGAGCGCGGTGGACGGGTCCACCGCGAGCGGTGGAGCGGCAGCTTTCGCCGGGAGTTCCGCCTGCCGGAGCGGGTGGACGCGGCTCGGATCTCGGCCGGCTACGACCGCGGTGTGCTGACCATCCGGCTCGCGGGTGCGGCGGTCGAGCCGAAGGCCACCCGGATCGCCGTCACCGCGGCGCGGCCGGGCGAGGTCGAGAGCGCGCGCGTCGAGAACGTCGCCGGGTCGGCGGACGAGAAGGCCGGCGTCGAGGCCGCGCCAGGAGCGTGACGGCCGGTCGGGTCCGGTCCTTCGTGGGTCCGCGCCGTTCGCGGACCGTGCGTCGCGGGCGGCCTGGTCAGGTCGCGGCGTCGGGTCCGGGCCGGTCCGCGGTCCGGACCCGACGCGCCGTCATCGTCGGCGCGGCGCGCCGTCCGCCGTTGCTCGGGTGCCCGAGCGCCCCGAGGACCCGCGGGCGGACGGCGGCGGCACCATCGGCCCCACGTCCCCGTCCGGTGCGGTGTCGAGGTCGACGACGACGGGTGCGTGGTCGCTCGTGCCGGTGCCCTTGCGCGCGGCCCGGTCGACCCAGACGGCGCGGACCCGCTCGGCCACGTCGGCCGTCGCCAGGGTGAGATCGATCCGCATCCCGTAGTTCTTCGGGAAGCAGAGCTGGCGGTAGTCCCAGTAGGTGTACACGACGTCGTCGGGCCAGCGGGTGCGCAGGACGTCGGTCAGGCCGGCGGCGGTGAGCCTCGCGAGGGCGTCCCGCTCCGCGGGAGTCACGTGCGTCGCGCCCTCGAACTGCGCCATGTCCCAGACGTCCGCGTCGGTCGGGGCGATGTTGAAGTCGCCGAGCGTCATCAGCGGTCCGTGAGCGCTCTCCGCGACGACGACATCGCGCAGCGCGGCGAGCCAGGCCAGCTTGTAGGTGTAGTGCGGGTCGTCCACGGTCCGCCCGTTGGGCACGTACAGCGACCACACCCGGACACCGTCGCAGGTGGCGGCGATCGCCCGTGGTTCCGGGTCGGGAAAGCCCGGGCCGCCGGGCAGGCCCCGGACGACGTCGTCGAGGCCGCCCCGCGACAGGATCGCGACGCCGTTCCAGCGGCCGTCACCATGGTGGGCGAACCGGTAGCCGCGTCGGAACAGATCCTCGTCGAACAGTTCGAGAAAGGCCCCGTCCGACAGCTTCGTCTCCTGCAGGCACACCACGTCCGGCTCGGCGCGGTCCAGCCACTCGATCAGCCGGGCCTGCCGGGCCTTTGCAGAGTTGATGTTCCACGTCGCGATCCGCACAGGTGATGACGGTAGTACCGCGCTCGGTAGCGCCCGCGCACCGCTCCACCCGCGTGCGATGATCGGCCGCGTGGAGACAGGTCCGCGGGCCGTGGGCGGCGGGCGCCCGGCGGCGCGCCGCCCCTACGTCATCGGTAGCTGCGCCATGTCGCTGGACGGCCGGATCGACGACGCCGCCGCGGCCCGGTTGATCCTGTCCGGGCCCGCTGACCTGGACCGGGTCGACGAGGTGCGGGCGGGTTGCGACGCGATCCTGGTCGGCGCGGCGACGGTGCGCCGGGACGATCCGCGCCTCGCGGTGCGCGACGCCGGGCGCCGGGCGGCGCGGGTCGCGGCCGGCCTGCCGCCGAGCCCGCTCAAGGTGGTGCTGACCGCGAGCGGCCAGCTCGCTCCCACGGCGCGGGTGTTCGCCGGCCCCGGGGAGGTCGTCGTCTACCGGCCGGCGCCGTCTGGTGCTGGTCCCGCTGGTGTTGGGCCGTCCGGTGTTGGGCCGTCCGGTGTTGGGCCGGTCGATGTCGGGCCGGTCGGCGCGGGCGGTCGGGTCGTCGCGGGCGGCGGGCTGACCACGGTGGTCCTGGCTGGCGGGCCACGGCTGGACGTCGCGGACGTGCTCGCCGATCTCGCTGGTCGCGGCGTCCGCCGGTTGCTGGTCGAGGGCGGCACGTCGGTGCACACGGCCTTCCTCACCGCCGGACTCGTCGACGAACTGCACCTGGTCGTCGCGCCGTTCTTCGTCGGGGATCCGGCCGCGCCGACCTTCGTGGGACCGGGGCGTTTCCCCCACGGCGTCGGCGCTCCGCTACGGCTCGCCGAGGTCCGCCAGCTCGAAGACGCGGTGCTCCTGCGCTATCTGGTCCCCGTGTCACGCTGACGGCCGCGTTCCGTTTTGTCACTGCCCGGGCGGGAATCAGTCCCGCCTGACCGCCCGGTCGGGTGGTGCGAGAGGGAGTGGTGACAGTGGCGGTGCAGACCGGCGGCCGACTGCGGCAGGCCGCGCGCGGCGGCGGCCAGGCGACGAACGAGGCGCGGGACGCGGCCCACTCGGCGCGGCACAGCCGCCTGCTCGACCTCACCGCCCGCGTCGGACTCGCTGGTCGCGGACTGGTCTATGTCCTCATCGGCGTGCTCGCCGGACAGGTCGCGTTCGGGCTGAGCAACGCCCAGACGAACCGGGCCGGCGCCCTCGGCGAGATCAAGGACAAGCCGTTCGGCTCGGTCGTCCTCGTCGTCCTCGTCATCGGTTTCCTCGGCTACGGACTCTGGCGGCTGCTGGACGCCGCCGTCGGCGAGCAGGGTGAAAGCGACGCGAAGAAGCGGACCGTCAGGCGGCTGGTCTCCGCCGGCCGTGGCGTGGTCTACGTCGCGATCGCCGGCAGCACGATCAGCTTCCTCGTCTCCGGTGGTGGCGGCGGGTCGGGCGAGCCGGCGCCGTGGACGGCCCGGGTGATGCGCAACGACGCCGGCCGGGTGCTGGTGGGTCTGGTCGGGCTCGTCGTCGTCGGGATCGGCATCGGCATGATCGTCCGGGGCGCCAAGCGGAAGTTCGAGGAGAAGCTCAGGACCGGCGAGATGGGATCGTTCGCCCGCAAGATCGCCAAGCCCGCCGGCATGGTCGGGTATGTGGTGCGCGGCGCGGTCTTCGGGCTGGCCGGGGTGTTCGTCACCAAGGCGGCGATCGAGTTCGATCCGAAGGAGGCCAAGGGCCTCGACGGGACGCTGAAGACCCTCGCCGGCCAGGCGTACGGCCAGTGGCTGCTCACCCTGTGCGCCGTCGGCCTGGCGCTGTTCGGCGTGTACTCGTTCTTCGAGGCCCGGTACCACAAGCTCTGATCCCCGCGGGCGCCTTGGTGAGCCTCAGCCCGGTCGGCGCCGTTTCGGACGGTCGGCGTGCGATGTCCGGGTAGCGTCCTGTCTGCCCGCCGCGCCGTCGGCGGACCGACGGGCCGCCGGGGCCGTCGGGGCCGTCGGGATCGCCGAAAGCGGAGGCGCCTGGGTGCCCGAAGGCCAGGACGACAGGGTGCCCGAAGGTCAGGTCAGCGCGGTGGCCGACGGCCAGGCCAGCCCCGTCGCCGGCCCCGTCGCCAGCCCTGTCGCCGTCGGCGCTGGGCCGGCTCGGCGCCGCCGGGTGGGCGGTGGCCTGCTCGCGGACGTCTCCCCGTTGCGAGATCATCCGGCCTACCGCCGGCTCTGGCTGGGGGAGACCGTCTCCGCCCTGGGCTCCCAGATCACCGCGACCGCGGTGCTGTTGCAGGTCTTCGCCATCACCCGGTCGTCGTTCCAGGTCGGGCTGGTCGGCGTCGTCGGCCTGGTGCCGCTGGTCGCCGGGGGTCTGTTCGGGGGCGCGATCGTCGACGCCGTCGACCGCCGCCGGCTCGCCCTGATCACCTCGAGTGCGCTCGCGGTCGTCTCGGCGCTGTTCCTGCTGCTGAGCGCCAGCGGCGCGCTCGACACCGTGGCCTGGCCGTTGTTCTGCCTCGTCGCCGTCCAGTCGGCGCTGCTGGCCGTCGACCAGCCGGCGCGCCGGGCGATGGCGCCCAACCTGGTGCCGGTGGAGAGCCTGCCGGCCGCGTCCGCGCTGTCCCAGATCGGCAGCATGGCCGCCGCGGTCTGCGGTCCGCTGGTCGCGAGCCTCGCGCTGACCCTCGGCGGGTTCTCCGTCGCCTACGCCGTCGATCTGGCCACGTTCGCGGCGCCAATGTACGGGCTGGCGCGGCTGCCGGCGATGCCGCCGCTGGGCGGCGGGCGGGTCGCCGGGGTGGCGAGCGTGGTGGAGGGCCTGCGGTTTCTCCGCGGCCAGCCGGTGCTGCTGATGACGTTCGTCGTCGACATCATCGCGATGGTCTTCGGGATGCCGCGGGCACTGTTCCCGGAACTTGCCGAGACCCGCTTCGGCGGCGGGAGCGTGACCGCGGGCGCGATGTACTCGGCGGTGGCCGTCGGCTCCCTGCTGGCCGCCGGGCTGTCCAGGCCGCTCGGCGGTCTGCGGCGCCAGGGGCTCGCGGTCGTGGTCTCGATCGTGCTGTGGGGAGGCGCGATCGCCGCGTTCGGCCTCGTCCACGACATCGCGCTCGGCGTGCTGCTGCTCGCCGTCGCCGGGGCCGCCGACATGGTCAGCGCGATCCTGCGCAACGCGATCCTCAACGTCTCCACCCCCGACGAGATGCGCGGCCGGCTGCAGGGCGTGTTCCTCGTCGTGGTCGCGGGCGGCCCGCGGCTCGGGGACCTGGAGGCGGGCGGCATCGCGGCGGCGGTCTCGCCGGTGTTCTCGGTGGTCAGCGGCGGGCTGGCGTGCATCGGCGCGCTGGCGGTGGCGACGGCCGCGGTGCCCGCGCTGGTCCGGTACGACGCCCGGGCCGCGATGACCCGCGCCCGCGCGCGGGGCGAGCCGGAGCCAGCCGGCCAGAACTGATCGTTACGGGATCGTTACGACCGCGTCCTTCTCGCGACATCGACCTCTCGTCGAATGCCAGTTGACGGTGATTCATGCGGGGAGACGTCGCGGGGGTGGTGGACCGTGTCCGAGCAGTCCGGTGCGGCGCAGGTGTCGCTGGCCGAGCGGGCGGCCGCCGACGGCACGACGTTCGTGCTCGCGACCTTCGTCGACCTCGACGGCAAGCCGTGCGCGAAGCTCGTCCCGGCCGCCGCGCTCGACCGCGCGCAGGCCGACGGTGTCGGCTTCGCGGGCTTCGCCGCCGGCGGCACGGGCCAGGTCCCCGGCGACCCGGACATCATCGCCATCCCCGACCCGACCTCGTACGTGGCGCTGCCGTTCGTCCGGCCCGGCCTCGCCATGGTGCAGTGCGACCCGCATGTCGACGGCGCGCCGTGGCCGTACGCGCCGCGGATCATCCTGCGCCGGATGGCCGAGCGGCTCGCCGCCGCCGGGATGTCCCTGCGGGTCGGCGCGGAGTGCGAGTACTTCCTCGTCCGCCGGTCCGCCGACGGCTCGATCGTGCCCGCCGACGCCGATGACCGGGCGGCGAAACCCTGCTACGACGCCCGCGACCTCACCCGCATGTACGACCACCTCACCGAGGTCTCCGCGGCACTCAACGGCCTGGGCTGGGACAACTACGCCAACGACCACGAGGACGGCAACGGCCAGTTCGAGCAGAACTTCGCCCACGCCGACGCGCTGACCACCGCCGACCGGGTCATCGCCTTCCGCTACCTGGTCCGGATGATCGCCGAGCGCCGCGGGATGACCGCCACCTTCATGCCCAAGCCGTTCGGCGGGCTGACGGGCAGCGGCATGCACCTGCACATGTCGCTGTGGGCGGGGTCGGAGCCGCTGTTCCCCGACGCCGGCGATCCCCGCGGGCTCGGCCTGTCCAAGCTGGCGTACTCGTTCGTCGCGGGCGTGCTCAGCCACGCCCCGGCCCTGCTCGCCCTGCTCACCCCGACGGTGAACTCGTTCAAGCGGACCGGCGCGCCGGCGACGAACTCCGGCGCCACCTGGACGCCGACCCGGGCCACCTACGGCGGCAACGACCGGACCCATCTCATCCGGGTGCCTGACGGCGACCGGGTGGAGATCCGCGTGGTGGACGGCGCGGCCAACCCCTATCTCGCGATCTCCGGGCTGATCGCGGCCGGGCTCGACGGCATCGACACGGGACTTGATCCGGGCCCGGTCGGCGACCCCGGCGGAGTCGGCGGGCTGCCCGCCCGCGCCGCCGAGCTGCCGCCGACCCTGCTGCACGCCGTCGAGGCCTTCACCGTCGACCCGGTGCTGACCGGGGCCCTGGCCGTGGCCGGCGGCGGCGGGGACGTCCCGGCCTACTACGCCGCCCGCCGGCGCGCCGAGTTCCTGGAGTGGCACAGCCAGGTCGGCGCGTGGGAGGTCGACCGCTACCTCACGGCGTTCTGACCCGACGCCGCGGACCGATCAGCCGGGGAGGCGCCATGTGTGGCATCGCGGGCCTGCACCTGAAGGACCACGCCCTGCGGGAGCGGCTCGGCTCCATGGTGACCGGCATGCTGCGCGGCGTCGCCGAACGCGGCCCGGACTCGGCGGGCGTCGCCATCCACGACCCGGGCGGCCTGCGGGTGCGCAAGGACGTCGGCGACCCGCTGGCCTTCGCCGACCGCATTGACCTGGCCGGCCAGACGGGGCTGCGCGCGCTCGCGCACACCCGGATGGCGACCGAGTCCGCGGTCACCGCGGCCCACTGTCATCCGTTCGTGGCCGGCACCGCCCCGGCGGCGGACGGAAGCCCCGCGCCGCCGGGCGGTATGCCGTTGGACGGTACAGAGCTCTGCCTCGTCCACAACGGGTCGTTCGCCAACCACGCGACGATCCGCCGCCGACTGGCCGCGGCCGGGGTCACCACCGAGACGGACAACGACTCGGAGGTCGCCGCGCGCTACCTGGCGGCCCGCCTGGGGGCCGGCGACGACCTCGCCGCCGCGCTGCGCCGACTCACCGCGACCTTCGACGGCTTCTTCACCCTCGCCGTGACCACGGCGGACAGCTTCGCCGTCGTGCGGGACCCGATCGGCTGCAAGCCGGCGATCATCGCCGAGACCGACCAGTGGGTGGCGATGGTCTCGGAGTACCGGGCGCTGCTCGGCCTGCCCGGCCTGGCCGACGCGACCGTGTTCGAACCGGAGCCGGAGGAGGTCTACCTGTGGGCGAGCTGACCACGGCGGTGCACGACCCGGACAGCGCCGACAGCGCCGACAGCGCCGACGAGGTCGTGTTCGACCTCGCGGTGATGTCGACGCGGCACGTGAACGCGGCGCTGCGGGCGCTGCCGGCCGGTGCGCGGGCCCAGGTGGTGAATCCCGCCGGCCGGCACAACCTCGCCGTCGGGCTGAGCCGGGCGATCCGGGTGCGGATCGCGGGCCCGGCTGGCTACTACGTCGGTGGCCTCGGCGCCGCGGCCGACGTCGACGTCGACGGGCCGGCCGGCTGGGGGGTGGGGGAGAACCTGATGTCCGGCACGGTCCGGGTGCGCGGTGCGGCCAGCCAGAGCGCCGCGGCCAGCGCGCACGGCGGCCTGGTCGTCGTCGAGGGCGACGCGTCGCTGCGCGCCGGCATCTCGCTCAAGGGCGGCCGGCTCGCGGTGGCCGGGGACGTCGGGCGGTACTGCGCGTTCCTCGCCCAGGCGGGAACGATCCTCGTCGGCGGCGACGCCGGGGAGGCGCTCGGCGACTCGCTCTACGAGGCGGTCATCTACGTCGCCGGCCGGGTCCGCGGCCTCGGCACCGACGCCCGCGTCGAGGACCTCACCGACGCGGACGTCGCCGCGGTGCGGGCGCTGGCCGCCGACGCCGGCTTCGACCACGTCGACCCGCAGAACGTCACCCGGGTCGCCTCGGCCCGCTCGCTCTACCACTTCGACACCGCCCAGCACGCCGCCTACTGACGGGAGTCGACGATGTCCCGGTACGAGATGATGTCCCGGTACGAGATGATGTCCCGGTACGAGATGATGTCCCGGTACGAGATGATGTCCCGCGACGACGCGATCGACGGCAGCCCGGTGCACCACACCTTCGGCCCGCCGGTGATCGCCGGGATCCGGGAGCGCGCCGAACTCGGCCGCTACCCGATCCGCGGCTGGGGGGCCCGCCGGGCCGTGCCGGACTTCGACGACCTGCTCCTGCTGACCGCCAGCGCCTCCCGGTATCCGCTGGAGGGCTACCGGGAGCGCTGCGACACCCGGACCGTCCTGGGCGCGCGGCGCGCGGCCCGGCCGGTCGTCCTGGACATTCCGATCACGATCGCCGGGATGTCGTTCGGCTCGCTGTCGGCGAATGCGAAGGAGGCACTGGGCCGCGCCGCGTCGCAGGTGGGGACGTCGACGACGACCGGGGACGGCGGGATGACGCCGGAGGAGCGCTCGGCGTCGCGCACGCTGGTCTACCAGTGCCTGCCGTCGCGGTACGGGTTCAACCCGGTCGACCTGCGGGCCGCCGACGCGGTGGAGATCGTGCTGGGCCAGGGCGCGAAGCCCGGCGGCGGCGGGATGCTGCTCGGCCAGAAGGTCGGCGCCCGGGTGGCCGGGATGCGCACCCTGCCCGAGGGGGTCGACCAGCGCTCGGCGAGCCGGCACCCGGACTGGACCGGCCCGGACGACCTGAAGATCAAGATCGAGGAGATCCGGGAGGCCACCGACTGGCAGGTCCCCGTCTACGTGAAGATCGGGGCCACCCGGGTCGACCATGACGTCCGCCTCGCGGTGGCCGCCGGCGCCGACGTGGTCGTCGTGGACGGCATGCAGGGCGGCACCGGCGCGACCCAGGACGCGTTCATCGAGCACACCGGCATCCCCACCCTCGCCGCCGTGCGTCTCGCCGCCGACGCGCTGGCCGACCTCGGTCTCACCGGCGACGTCGGGCTGATCATCTCCGGCGGCGTCCGGACCGGCGCGGACGTCGCCAAGGCGCTCGCCCTCGGCGCGGACGCGGTGTCCCTCGGCGTCGCCCCGCTCATCGCGCTGGGCTGCAACGCCCCGACCTACCGGCTGCCCGCCGCCGGCGAACCGGCCGGGGCCGGGGCCGGGATCGAGGTCGACGTGAGCGCGGAGTACACCGCGCTCGGCACCGCGCCGGGCCACTGTACCCACTGCCACACCGGGGCCTGCCCGGTCGGCATCACCACCCAGGACGACGCGCTTGCCGCCCGGCTCGACCCGGCGCTCGGCGCGCGGCGGGTGGCGAACTACCTGCGGGCGCTGGCGATGGAGACGACGATGCTCGCCCGCGCCTGCGGCAAGAGTGACGTGCACCGGCTCGAACCGGAGGACCTCGTCGCGCTCACCGTCGAGGCGGCGGCGATGGCCCGGGTCCCGTTGGCGGGCACCGACTGGATCCCGGGCCGGTGAGCGGCCCGGCGAGCGCCGAGGTCGTCATCGTCGGCGGCGGCATCGAGGGCGCGGCGACCGCCTGGGCGCTGACCAGCAGGGGCGTGTGCGACGTGGTCGTCCTGGAACGGTCGACGGTCGGCTCGGGCGGCACCGGCCGTTCCAGTGGCATCGTCCGCTGCCACTACGGGGTGCGGTCGCTGGCGGTGATGGCCTGGTGCGGGGTGCGGCTGTTCACCCACGCCGCCGAGATCCTCGGCGTGCCCGGCGGAGTCGGTTTCGAACAGGTCGGCTACCTGGTCGGCGTCGGGCCCCGGGACGCCGCGGCGCTCGCGGCGAACGTGGCGGCCGTGGCCGAGGCCGGCGTCGACACCCGGCTCGCCGACCCGGCCGAGGTCGCGGCGCTGTGGCCCGAGGTGGAACTCGGCGACTTCGCCGCCTTCGCCTACGAGCCGCACGGCGGCTACGGCGACGCCTACCGGACCTGTCACGCCTACCTGGCGGCGGCGCGGCGCGGCGGCGTGCGGGTGCGTCAGGGGGCAACGGTGGTCCGCATCCTCACCGACGGCGACCGGGCGGTCGGCGTGGAGCTGGCCGACGGCAGCCGGATCGCGGCGGGCACCGTCGTGCTCGCCGCCGGGGTGTGGTCCGCGGCACTGGCCGCGCAGGTGGGGGTGGGCCTGCCGCTGCGGGCCCAGCGCGAGCAGATCCTGCTGGTCACCCCGGGCGCGCCGGTCGCCGGCCGACCTGTGCTGTCCGACCTGGTCGGGTTGCAGTACCTGCGGCCCGAGCGGTCCGGCGCACTTCTCGTCGGGAACAGCGACCACAGCCGACCACAGTGGGTCGACCCCGACGACTACCGGTCCGGCGCCGATCCCGCCTATGTCGAGACGGCCGTGAGCCGCTTCGCCCACCGCTTCCCCGGCCTGCCGGACGTGGCGTTGGCGTCGTCCTACGCCGGGTGCTACGACGTCACTCCCGACTACAACCCGATCATCTCGACCACCCCGGTCGAGGGTCTGATCGTCGCGGCGGGGTTCAGCGGGCACGGTTTCAAGATCTCGGTCGCCGTCGGGGAGCTCGTCGCCGATCTTGTGGTCGACGGGGACTCCGGCCACCCGCTCATCCCCGCGGCGGACTTCCGGCTGTCCCGGTTCGCGGAGAACGCGCCCCTGGTCAGCCCGCATCCCTACGTGGGGGCCGGGCAGATGCGCTGAGCGCCCCGCGCGGGACGGAGCCGGCTGGCGGCCGGTCAGGAGGTGTCGTGCGTCCCGTAGGCGGTGACGGACAGGAAGCGGATCGGCAGCTCCAGCAGCCGCACCGGGCCGTGCGGGCCCTGGCCGTCGAACATCAGCGCGTCGCCGGGAGTCAGCACGTAGCGGGCCTCGCCGTGGCCGTACTCCAGCACCCCGTCGAGGACGTAGAGGAACTCGGTGCCCTCGTGCTGGAACAGCGGGAACACCTCGCTGGCCTCACTGAGGGTGACCAGCAGCGGCTCCATTCGCCGGGGGCCGCCCCGCAGCGTGCCGAGCAGCTCGTAGAGGTGGCCCACCCGGCTGCCGCGCCGGACGATCCGTGCACCGTGCCCGGCGGGCACGAACACCGCCTCCCGCTCGTCGTCGACGCCCCGGAACAGCGCGGTCACCGGCACCCCGAGGCCGGTCGCGAGCCGGCTGAGGGTGGACAGGCTGCACGAGGTCTGGGCGTTCTCGATCTTCGAGAGCATGGCCTTGGACATCTCCGTGCGCCGGGCCAGCTCGGCCACGGACAGCGCGGCGGCGAGCCGGTACTCCCGGACGCGGGCGGCGATGACCCGTTCGAGGGCCTGCTCGCCCGGCGCGCTGGACACCTGTCCAGCGTAGGGCGTTGCCCGCCTGGCCAGGTCAGCCCCGCATCCGGCCGGCCCGGGAGCAGGCCCGGCGCCGGGCGCCGGCGTGCGATGGCCCGGTTTGCCGGCGGGCCGCACCCGGGTAGGGGTCGGAAGGTAATTGCAATCTAACTAATTGTGATGACAACGGTCGTGGTGGCGGCACGTGACGCCCGCGCGTCGCGACAAGGGCCGATCACGACGATGACGTTGCGAGCTGACGACGGAGGTGGAGTCATGGCGCTTCCCACGCGCAACGGTCCCGAGGGCGTGGCCCTCGCGGGCCGCTGGGACCCGTTCCGCGAGATCGAGGAGGCCTGGAGTCGGATGGGCAGCCTGCTCGGCGACGTCGCGGGCGGTGCCGGTCGCCCGCTCGGCGTGCTGGCCGGTGCGGCACTGCCGGTCGACGTCGAGGAGACCGACGACGCCTTCGTCGTGGAGCTCGAACTGCCCGGCGCGCGCCGCGAGGACGTCGCCATCGACCTGCGAGACAACGAGCTGCACGTCAGCGGCGAGGTCCGCGAACGGGAGAAGGCCGGGATCGCACGGCGCCGGACGCGGCGCTTCGGCCGGTTCGAACACCGCGTCACCCTTCCCGGCGAGGTCGACGTCGAGGGCGTCACCGCGAGCCTGTCGGACGGCGTCCTCACGGTGACACTGCCGAAGGCGAGCCGCAGCCAACCGCGACACATCGAGATCACCATCGGAGACGCCGGTGGCCCGGCCAGGGAGGCCGGTGGCCCGGCCAGGGAGGCCGGTGGCCCGGCCAGGGAGGCCGGTGGCCCGGCCAGGGGCGCCGACGCGCCGGCGCGTGATGGCGGCGACCGGGACATCGGTGGCACGGCGGCGGCGGAGGGTGGCGCCCGCCCGGCCGGCTACGGCGGAATGACCACCGGCGACGCCGCCGAGGGCGAAGGACTGGGCCGCGAGTTCCGCTGAGCGCGGCACACGGCACCTTTCGCGACGGCTTTCGGACAGGAGTCGGGCGAATCCCCCGTGTCCAGGCACACTATGGTGCGTCTGGCGATCGAGGGAGAGTGTGCGTGCCTGGGACCCCGCTTCACGTCAGCACCCCGGCCGGCGAGGTGACGCTTGACGGTGACGCGCGCGTCGCGATCGGCCGAGCCCGGGTGGCGGACATCGTGATCAATGATGGCCGGGTGTCGCGCCGACACCTGGTGCTGCAGCCGGTCGGGACGGGCTGGCGCATCGAGGATGTCAGCGCCAACGGTCTGTGGCAGGACGGTCGCCGCGTTGGCGACCAGGAGATCGTCGGTGAGATGCGGCTGCGGCTGGGCGCCGCGGACGGCCCGGAGGTCCTCCTGCAGCCCGGCCGGCCGGCGGCCCCGCCGACCGCGCCGACCCGCGGTCCGGACTCGGCGCCGATCTCGATCGAGGACCTGGCGTCGTTCGCGTCGGGCGCCCCGCCCGTCGAGGTGCCGCCGACGCCGGTGACCGCCCTGGCCGAGCCGTCCGGCGCGGCCAGGAAGCCCGCCGGGGTGGGGGTGCCGGGCCAGCCGGTGGGTCCGCCGTCCGGCTCCTGGCCGGTAGACCCGGCGACGACGCAGAGCGAACTCGTCCACTCCCGCCGTCGGGTGCACCCGCTGGTGCCCGGGCGGATGCGGCTGGGCCGCTCCCGCAGCAACGAGGTGACCGTCGCCGACCTGCTTGCCTCCCGCCACCACGCCGAGCTCACCATCTCCCTCGGCGTGGTGGAGCTGGTGGACCTCGACTCGGCGAACGGCACGTTCGTCAACGGCCACCGGGTCGGCCGGGCGTCGATCAGGCAGCGCGACGTCATCGCGATCGGGCATCACCTGTTCCAGCTCGAGGGCAGCTCGCTGGTCGAGTACGTCGACTCCGGCGACGTCGCCTTCGAGGTGCAGGACCTGTCGGTGTTTGCCGGGAGCAAGCAGCTCATGCACGACCTCACCTTCCGGCTGCCCGGCCGCTCCCTGCTCGGGGTGGTCGGCCCCAGCGGCGCGGGCAAGTCGACGTTGCTCAACGCGCTCACCGGCTTCCGGCCTGCCGACGGCGGCGCGGTCCGCTACGCCGGCCGTGACCTCTACGCCGAGTACGACGAGCTGCGGCGCCGGATCGGCTACGTCCCCCAGGCCGACCCGCTGCACGACCAGCTCACCGTCCGCGAGGCCCTGCTCTACGGCTCGGAGCTGCGCTTCCCCGCCGACACCACCGGCGAGGAGCGCCGCGCCCGGGTCGAGGAGGTCATCGGCCAGCTCGGGCTGACCGCGCACGCCGACACGCGGGTGTCGCAGCTCTCCGGCGGCCAGAAGAAGCGCACCAGCGTCGCGCTGGAGCTGCTGACCCGGCCCTCGCTGCTGTTCCTGGACGAGCCGACCTCCGGGCTCGACCCGGCGAACGACCAGTCGGTGATGGAGACGCTGCAGGGCCTGGCGAAGGGCGGCGGCGCCGGCTCCGCCGACGAGAGCGGCCGGACGGTCATCGTCGTCACCCACAGCGTGCTGTTCCTGGACCTGTGCGACTTCATCCTGGTGCTCGCGCCCGGCGGTCACGTCGCCTACTTCGGGCCCGCGGACGGCGCGCTGCGCTTCTTCGGCAAGCAGGACTTCCGTGAGTTCGCCGCCGTTTTCCGGGAGCTGGAGGCGACCCCGGGCGACCAGATGGCGGCCCGCTTCCGGGCGTCGGAGTTCTTCGTGCCGTCCGCCGTGGTGGCACCGGCGGTCCGCAAGGCGCCACCGGAGCTGCCCAGCATCCGCCAGCAACCGGTGCTCGCGCAGCTCGGCACGCTGACCCGGCGCTACTGGCGGGTGGTCCTCGCCGACCGCTCCTACCTGCGGCTGATCGTCGCGTACCCGTTCCTGCTCGGCATCGTCCCGCGGATCCTGCAGTCACCGGACGGCCTGGGCCCGCTGCCGGACCGACCGAACGCCGGCGCGGCGAAGGTCCTCGTGGTGCTGGTGCTGTGTGCCTGCTTCATGGGGATGGCCAACTCCGTCCGCGAGATCGTCAAGGAACGGGCGATCTACCGACGAGAACGGACGATCGGGCTGTCCCGGACGGCCTACCTCGGTTCCAAGATCATACTTCTGTCGGTGATCACCACCGCGCAGTGCGTCGTGTTCACCCTGATCGCGATCACCGGGCGGACCCCGCCGGAGGCCGTGGTTCTCGGCTCACCGCTGCTGGAATGCCTGGTGGCAGTGATCGTCGGCGCGCTGGCCTCGATGATGATCGGCCTGTTCGTGTCCTCGCTGATCGACAACGCCGACAAGGCGATGCCGATCCTCGTCCTGGTCACCATGGGTCAACTGGTGTTCTCCGGCGGCCTGACGTCCATGACGGGCCGACTCGTGCTGGAGCAGCTCAGCTTCCTCGTCCCGTCCCGCTGGGGTTTCGCCGCGCTGGCCAGCACCGACGACCTCAACGTCACCGCCAAGCTCGGCAACCCGACCCTGCGCAACGACCCGCCCGACACACTCTGGGACCACAATGCGCGCACCTGGCTGACGGATGTCGGGCTCGGCGTCGTGATCTGCGTGGTGGCGCTCGCCCTGACCGCGCTCATGCTGCGGCGCATCGAGCCCAAGGTGACCCGGATCGCCGGCCCGGCGCAGACGGGCCCCGGCGGCTCCGGCACCCACCCGGCGGCCCCCCAGGTCCCCGCCGGGCGCAAGGCGCGCCGCTGAACGGTCAACCGTGGTCGCCGGGCCCGGCGCCGAGCCCGCGCCCGGCGACCAGCTCGGCGACCTCCTCGCACCAGAAGGCCAGCCCGCACAGCTGGTAGGTCAGCGGGCCACGGGTCAGCGCCGGCCTGTTGTGCTCGAACAGCGCGTGGCCGGCAACCTGCAGGGCCCAGCTCGCGGCGAACATCGCCACGCCCACCCGTGGCCTGGCCGCCACCAGTGGCAGCGAGAAGGCCACCCCGGGAATGCCGACGAGATGGGTCAGCCGGATGCCCCGGCTGGTGTGCTGCGAGCGGTAGAAAGCCATCTTCGTGGCGAACGACGCCGCCCGGTCCGGTGGCCGAGTGTCACCGGGCGCCGGGTCGGCCGGCGACGTCCTCGGGTGGACAGACATCTGATCCCCTCCTTCTCGACCCGCACCTCGCGGGCCCCCGCGGGGCCCACCGAATGATCCTTCCCGCGGTGGTACGAGGCCAGCCCGCGCGGCGGCGCCAGGTTGCGGGCCGCCTCTGGGAGAGATAGGACCCTTTCGTGAGTCGGGCTGGCGCGGCACCGGACGGGACGCCGCGCGGCGGCGTCGGCCGGTTGCTCACCGTCCTGACCGTCGCGACGCTGCTGCAGTGGCTGGGGTCGTTCGCGATCGCGCCGCTGCTGCCGCTGTACCTGGAGGGCCGGGACATCCCCGCGGCCGGCATCGGCGTGGTGATGGCGGCCTTCTTCCTCGGCGCGCTGCTGTCGCAGTACCTGGCGGGACGGGCCAGCGCGATCCACGGTCACCGCGTGGTGCTGCTCGTCGGCCTGGCCGGCTACGCCGCCGGGTGCCTCGGCCTGTACCTGTCGGCCGGGGTCGAGGCGGCGTCGGCCGCCCGGGTGCTGCAGGGCGCCGGCGCGGGAGCCTTCGAGGTCGCCACCCTGACGGCGGTCGCCACCGCGGTCGCCCCGCGCCTGCGGGGCAGGGCCTTCAGCGCCGTCTACACCGGGCAGCTCCTCGGTGTCACGATCGGCCCACTGTTCGGCGGGCTCGCCGGCGAACAGCACCTGGACGCGCTGTTCCTCGCCAGCGGAGCCGCCGGCGTGCTGGCCTCGCTGCCGGTCCTGTGGCTGCTACCGGCCACCGCCGCGGCTGGCGGACCCGCGTCCACAGCCGGACCCGCGTTCACAGCTACACCCGTGCCGGCCGCCGGGCCCGCGTCCACCGCGGCGCCCGCGAGAGCCGGCCGGCTGATCACCCGGGGTCTGGCGGGCCTGCTTCTCATCGCGGCCAGTGACGGGCTCACCAGTGGCGTGTACGAGACGTGCTGGAGCCTGCTGATGCGGCGGGAGGGGGTCTCGACGGCCGTGATCGGCCTGACCTTCACCCTGTTCGGGCTGCCCTACCTGCTGTTCGCCTGGCCGGCGGGCTGGCTCGCCGACCACCGGGACCGGCGGGTGCTGATCGTGGCGAGCGTGGTGTCGCGCGCCGCGGCGGTCGCCAGTTACCCGTTCCTGCCGCTGCTGTCCGTCGTCCTGCTGGTCGGCTGCCTTGAGGGCGTACTGCTCTCCGTCAGCCGGCCGGCGGCGCAGTCGCTGCTCGCCCAGGAGAGTGCCGCCGCCAGCGTGGCGGGGCGCGGCCAGGGGCTGTTCGCGACGACGCAGACCGCCGCGACGGTGGTCGCGTCGCTGGCGTCAGGGGCGCTGTTCGCGCTCGACCACCGGCTGCCGTTCGTCCTGGCCGCGGCCTCGCTGTTGGTCTGCGCCCTGCTCGCGCCCGTGCTGTGGCGCGCGGTCGCGGGGACCGAACGGTCGATACCCGTTCGCTCGACCCTCGTGGGTCAGATCCTGCCGGACGGGGACGCGGCGACCGGACCGTGACACCGGCGGTAGCCGGTCCGGACGTCAGCCCCCGCTCCCGGCGGCTGTCCGCAGCGCCTCGGCGAGCAGCCGGACCGCCGCGGGGATCTCCTCGGCGCGGATTCCGGCGTAGGACAGCCGCAGGTGGGCGCCAGCCTGCTCGCCGATGGTGAAGTAGCGGCCCGGCAGCACGGCCACGCCGAGGCGACCCGCCTCGCGGGCGACCACGAGGTCGTCAACGCCGGTGGGCAGCCGCAGGAAGATGTTCACTCCGCCGCGCGGCGCGGTGAACGAACACTCGGGCAGGTGCTGGGTGAGCGCGCCGACGAGCGCTGCCGCCCGCTGTTGCAGGGCGGTCCCGACCGACCGCAGTTGCGCCGCCCACGCGGGCCCGCTGACCAGCTCGATCGCGGTGTGCTGCAACGGGCGGGAGACGAAGAAGTCATCGACGATCCGCATCGCCGCGATCCGACTCATCACCGGGCCGCGGGCGATCACCGCGCCGACTCGCAGGCTCGGCGCGAGAATCTTGGTCAGCGACACGATCGTGATGACCTGACCCCGGTCGTCGTCCTGCGACAACGGCGGGGGCGGCGGGGTGCGGGCGAAGCCGAGCCAGCGGGCGTAGTCGTCCTCGATGACGAACGCCCCGGCGGCCCGACAGATCTCCAGTACCTCCGCGCGCCGCGACGCGGCGAGCACGCTGCCGTCCGGATTGGCGTAGGTCGGCTGGATCACCAGGAGCCGGGCGGAGCTGCGGGCGAACGCGCTCCGCAGGAGTTCGGGCCGGATGCCGTCGTGGTCGCCGGGCACCGGGATCGGTATCAGCCCCGCGCTGCGGGCGACGGCGAGCGCGCCGGGGTAGGTGGGGGTCGAGAACAGCACCGGCTGACCGGCGGGCAGGATCGCCCGGAACGCCGCCGACAACGCACCCTGGCTGCCCGCGGTGACCAGGACGTTCTCCGGGTCGGCGCCGAGCAGGCGGCCGAACCAGCTGCGCAGTTCCGCCAGCCCCGCGGTGGGCGGGCTGGCCCAGGCATCCGGCCGGCGCGCGGCCCGGCTGACGGCGACGGACAGCCGGCCGTCCGCCCGCAGGCTCGCGTCGAGATAGCCGGCGCCGAGCTGGAAGCCGGTGGCGCCCGCGGCCTGGAAGATCGTGTCGACGCCGGCGGAGTGCACGGGGCTCGGGCCGAGCGCGACCTGCTGCCAGTCGGTGTCGCCGACCTGCACCGCCGGCCGCGCGGAGATGAAGGTGCCCGCTCCGGGCCTGGTCACCAGCCGTCCCTCGGCGACCAGCCGGCCCAGCGCCCGCTGCACGGTCACCGGGCCCACGCCGAGCCGTTGCTGCAGGGCCCGGGTGCTCGGCAGTTTCTCCCCGACGGCTCCGATTTCCGCGAGTCGACGAAGCTCATTGACCACCCGGTCGATACTGCTATCGTTGACCATGAAGAATGATAATAGCGCTTTCATTCCGGGTGATGTGCCGCTACCCGCCACTGACCTCGTCCGCCCGGGCGGGCCGAACGATGCCTGAGCTCCTGCTGCTGGGGCTGTTCGCGGCCGTGATCGGCGTGGCGGCCAGGTTCGGTCCGGACACCCGAGACCCTCGTTACCGACTTTTCCCCCCGTCCGTGGGTCACTCGACCCCGTCCGGCGGCGACCCCCTGGCCGGTAGCGCTGGTTCTCCTGCGCCCGCGGACCAGGCCGAACCGCTGTCGGGGGGCTCCGGTCCCGCCCCGAGCGTGGGCGACGGTGCGCAACGCCTCGCTTCGAAGCCCGCCGGTGAGGGCGTCGGGCGGCCCGCCGGCGCCGCCTGAGCGCTGCGCTACCACGGTAAGATGACAATTGTCGCGCTCCGCGACGGAAATGTGGGCTCGGTGTCCGCCCGACGCCCCCCAGGGATCGTCGACGGCGGGGCTCAGACTGCCCGCGAAAACCCTGAGGTAGGAATAAACGTGCAGGTCAGGTGGTGATTGGGGTGCGCCCCGCGGAGGCGAGTTAGACCTCGCCGAGGCGGCCACAGTGGCGGAAACCCCATGTGGTCGGTCGATTGACGGGCGCTAAGGTGAGCCCGCCGGAGTTAGTCGCCGTGGGGGATGGGTATGGAGATCGTCTTCTTGTGCGAGCAGTACCCGCCGATCATCTGGGATGGGGCGGGGGTGTACACGCATGACATCGCCCATGCCCTGGTTGCCCTGGGGCACCGGGTGCACATCGTCTGCGCGCAGGGCCGCCGCCGCACCGACGAGGATCACGACGGCGTCCAGGTCCACCGCCGGCCGCTGCTGCGCCTGCCGGTCAGCCGCTTCCTCGGCCCGCTGGGCCGGCCGATGCAGGGGGCGAACCACCCCCGTGACTCCCTCGCCCTGCGGTTCGTCCTCGCGATCTCCTACGCGTTCTGGCTTCGCCGCCTGGACCTGCACCCGGACGTCATCGAGACGCAGGACGGTGAGACCCGTGGCCTGCAGGTCGCCATGAAGCGGGACCGCCCGTTGGTGATCCACCTGCACACGCCGACGATGATGGATGTCCGTCTGCGGGAGGGGAAACTGCACGGCCGCGGCGCCCTGGCCGACCGGATCGACCGGTTCTCCGCGCTGCGCGCCAACGCCCGCACCGCGCCGTCCGAGCTGATCGTCACCACGCTGCGTGGCTTCGGCTGGCTGAAGAAGACGACCGACGCCGACGTCATCCCCTACCCCTTCGACCGCACGCCGTACGCGGAGGTCGTCCCGCCGCAGGGAACCGACCAGACGATGCTCGTCGTCGGCCGGCTGGAGTGGCGCAAGGGCCTGGACGTGCTCCTCGATGCCGCCGCGCTGCTCAAGGAACGCGGGGTGTCGCCCACCGTCGTGTTCGCCGGCCAGTCGTCCGGCGTCATCGACGGCGTCCCGACCGGTACCTGGCTGGAACGCCGGGCGGTCGAGCTCGGCGTCGCCTACCGGTTCACCGGCCACCTCAGCCGGCCGGAGCTGGTCAAGGCCTACGAGGAGGCCCGGGTGGTGGTCGTGCCCAGCCGGTTCGAGAGTTTCTCGATCGCCGGCCTGGAGGGGATGGCCTCCGGCCGCGCCGGGGGGGGCGCCCCCCCCCCCCCCCCGGGCCCCCCCCGGGGCCGGCCCCCCCCCCCCCCCCCCACCACACCACGCCGCCCTCACCTGGCGGCGGTTCAGGAGGCCGGGTGCGGACCCGGCGGGGTGGCGGCGATCGACTGCCCGGCGGCGACGGCGCGGGCCAGCGCCCCGATGTCCGCCTGGTCGGTGAACAGCCCGTCGATCCCGGCTTGCAGGTAGGCGACCTGCTCGTCGATCGCGCGGCCGAAGTCGTTCGGCGCGGTGCCGCGCTGGTAGTCCTTCGGCAGGAAGCTGTTCTCCGCGCGGAACGTGTAGGGGTGCAGCAGCAGGCCGGCGGCGTGCGCGTCGGTGACCAGCGATGTCGCCCGGCCGAGGGTCCCGTCGGGGTTCTTCGGGATGACCTGCAGCTTGTCCGGTCCGATGCCGGTGGCGTACACGGCGATGGCCCGCAGCCCGGCCGGGGTGACCAGGTCCGCGTAGGTCCGCCTGTCCCCGGCGGCGACCAGGTCGAACGGCGCGCCGGTGGCGGACAGCAGCTGCACGACCCGGGTGCGCAGGCCCAGTGTGCGCAGCTCGGCGAGGTTCGTCGTCTCGAAGGACTGCACGAACACCGGCGCGTCGGCGCGGTTGAGCCCGTACCGGCCGAGTGTGTCGAGCAGGCGCTGCTCCAGTGGCAGACCGGCCTTGGCGAAGTACGTCGGGTGCTTGGTCTCCGGGTAGACGCCGATCTCCCGCCCGAGTTCCCGGGACAGCCGCGCCCGCAGCTCGAGGACCTCGGTGAACGTCGGGATCTCGAACAGCCCGTCGTACATGGAGTTTTCCTGGCGGACGTCGGGCAGACGCTCCCTGGCCCGCAGCGTCTTCAGCTCTGCCAGGGTGAAGTCCTCGGTGAACCAGCCGGTGGTCGCCGTGCCGTCGAGGGAGACGGTCCTGCGGCGGGCGGCGAACTCGGGATGGTCGGCGACGTTCGTCGTCCCGCCGATCTCCGGTTCGTGCCGGGCGACGAGCACCCCGTCCTTCGTCGGGACGAGATCGGGTTCGATGAAGTCCGCGCCGAGGCGGGCACCGAGCTCGTAGGAGGCCAGGGTGTGTTCCGGGCGGTAGCCGGCCGCACCCCGATGACCGATGACCAGGGTGGTGCGCCGAGGCGCCGAACCGGCGGCCAGGGCCGGTCCGGCGACGGCCAGCGGGGCGGCGGTCAGCGGTGCGACGGCAAGGCCCGCGAGTACCTGGCGGCGGTCCACGGCTCCTCCAGCGTGCCCGGCGGCGATCGTCGCCGCGCGTGGGCGCCCGACCAGCCAAGCGGGTCCAGGTGGCGACCAGGGGCACCGGGTCTTACCCGCCGTGGTCGCCGCGTCTACGGCTCGGTGAACGTCACCGCCGGCCTGGGAGGACCTCTGGCGGGCCACCGCGTTCACCGATGGCAGCGCCGCGACCACGACACTGCCCGGTACCTGATCCGCCGCGGGCGGTGGGCGCGCGGGTCCCGGCCAACTGCGGGTATCGTCACCCATCACGGTCATGTCGTGGCCGACCGCGGTGGCTGGTCCGCCGCGGTCCGTGGAGACCGGCGGCGGGAAGGTGCACATGGCGCTCGGCGGCCCCCTCTACGCGCTTTACACCCGGCGGCTGCGCCGCGCGGTCATGACCGGCCCGCTGCCGACCCACGTCGGGCTCGTCATGGACGGCAACCGCCGGTGGGCCCGCGAGATGGGCATGGCCAACCCCAGCCTCGGCCACCGCTACGGCGCCGAGCACGCCGAGGACGTGCTGTCGTGGTGCGAGGCGGTCGGCATCCGCCACGTCACCGTGTTCGTCTGCTCGACGGAGAACCTCCAGCGCCGCGACGACACCGAGGTCGCGTTCCTGATGGGCGTCATCGAGCAGGTCGTCTCCGACCGGCTCGCCCGGCCCGACGCGCGCTGGCAGGTCCACCTCGCCGGGATGCTCGACGTGCTGCCCGACTCGACCGCCCGGGTCCTCAAGGACGCCGTCGAGACGACCCGGGACTGCGCCACCGGCTTCCACGTCACCCTCGCCGTCGGCTACGGCGGGCGCCAGGAAGTCATCGAGGCGCTGCGTGAGCACCTGCACGAACGCGCCGAGGCGGGGGACTCCCTCGCCGACGCCGCCGCCTCGCTGACCATGGACGACATCGCCCGCCACCTCTACACCGCCGGCCAGCCCGACCCGGACCTGGTCATCCGCACCTCCGGCGAACAGCGGATGTCGAACTTCCTGCTGTGGCAGAGCGCCTATTCGGAGCTGTACTTCTGCGAGGCGTACTGGCCGGCGTTCCGGGAGATCGACTTCCTGCGGGCGCTGCGCAGCTTCGCCGCCCGCGAACGCCGCCACGGCAGCTGAGGGCACGCCACTCGCGCGCACCTGGGGGCCAGATCGAGCGCCTTCGCCTGGTCGGGGCTGGTCCCGTCCGCTGGCGGAGGATCGGTCGCGGGGCGTGACCGTGGCGGGGGTGTCCGCAGGGGAAGGCGGCAATGTGGGTCCCTGCGGTCGGATTCCCGCCTGAAATGTCGCCCAGAGGGACCCACACGCGCCCCCTCCCACGCAACCCGGTGACGGTGAGTGAGGGTAGGGCGGTCGGCGACCGTGTTCGCCTCCCTGGTGGACCAGAAACAGCTTTTCTTTGGCACTGGGTGCCATTACAGTCTTCCAGCGGGGAGCAGGCACGCCAGCCCGTTCTCCGCCACCCAGCCGTGCGCAGATCCAGGGAGTTGCCGTGGAGCCGTCCGTGCTCGAGCAGGTCGACCAGGTCACCGAGGCGGTGCCCGCCGCGTCCGACGACGCCGCGGACGCCATCGTCGCCGACCTCCTCGTCGAGGAGGTCTCCATCGACGGCATGTGCGGCGTCTACTGAGCGCCGTTTCCCCCGAGCGGCCCGCCGGCCCGGCTGCCGGCGGGCCCGCGCCCGGGGATCCCGCGGCCGGTTCCGGGGACACGGGCACCGGTGGCACCGGGTTCGATCTGGACCGGGCGTGGCAGCTGCACCCGCAGGTATCCGTGCGGCCCGAGGCGTTCGGCGCACTGCTCTACCACTTCGGCACCCGCCGGTTGTCGTTCCTCAAGGAGCCGGGTCTGCTCGCGCTGGTCCAGGCGTTGCCCGCGCATCCCAGCGCGCGCGCCGCGGCCGCCGCGGCGGGCCTGCCCGCAGCCCAGCTCGACCGCTACCAGCGGGCGCTGGCGACCCTCGCCGCGTCCCACATGATCGTCGAGGGGAAACCAGCGTGAGCACCGCAGCCCCGGCGCGTCTCGTCGACCACTTCGCCCGCGGCCTGGCCGCGCCGATCTGCCTGACCTGGGAACTCACCTACGCCTGCAACCTCGCCTGCCGGCACTGCCTGTCCAGCTCCGGGCGCCGCGACCCCCGGGAGCTGTCGACGGAGGAGTGCAAGGCCGTCATCGACGAGCTCGAACGGCTCCAGGTGTTCTACGTCAACATCGGTGGCGGCGAACCGACGATCCGCCCGGACTTCTGGGAACTCGTCGACTACGCCACCGCCCACCACGTCGGGGTGAAGTTCTCCACCAACGGCGTGCGCATCACCCCCGAGATCGCCGCGCGCCTGGCCGCCAGCGACTACGTCGACGTCCAGATCTCCCTCGACGGCGCCACCGCCGACGTCAACGACGCCGTGCGCGGCCCCGGCTCGTATGACACCGCGATCCGGGCGATGGAGAACCTCGCCGCCGCCGGGTTCCGCGGGTTCAAGCTGTCCGTCGTCGCGACCCGGCACAACATCGGCCAGCTCGACGGCTTCGCCGCGATCGCCGCGCGCTACGGCGCCCAGCTGCGCCTGACCCGGCTGCGCCCCTCGGGGCGCGGCGCCGACGTCTGGGACGAGCTGCACCCCACCGCCGACCAGCAGCGTGAGCTCTACGACTGGCTGGTCGCCTCGGGGGAGCAGGTGCTCACCGGCGACTCGTTCTTCCACCTGTCCGCCTACGGCGAGGCCCTGCCCGGGCTGAACCTGTGCGGCGCCGGCCGGGTGGTGTGCCTGATCGACCCGGTCGGGGACGTCTACGCCTGCCCGTTCGCCATCCACGAGGAGTTCCTCGCCGGCAACGTGCGCGACACCGGCGGGTTCACCTCGGTGTGGCGGACCTCGGAGCTGTTCGCGGCGCTGCGCGAACCGCAGTCCGCCGGGGCGTGCGCGTCCTGCGGGCACTTCGACTCGTGTCGCGGCGGCTGTATGGCGGCGAAGTTCTTCACCGGCCTGCCACTGGACGGCCCCGACCCCGAATGCGTCGTCGGCCACGGCGTCGACGCGCTGCTCGCCCGCGGCGACGTCGCCCCGCCGCGCCCGTCCGTCGACCACTCCCGGCCGGGACGTTCCGGCCGCCGCGGGAGCGGTCCGGTCCCGGTGACGATCGGCCCGGCCCCCAGCACTCTGGCGCCGGCACGGCCGCCGGTGAGCGCCTGCCAGGAGGATCCGCTCGCCGGATTCGACCCGGTCCTCGCCGCGCGCGGCTGACCGGGAGACCGTCCTGGGCCGTTCCTGCCTGCCTGCCTGCCCGGCCGGGTGTGTCCTGGACGGACCTGGCCGGCGCCAGGCTTGCGCAGACACGCGCCCGGAACTCTCCACCGTCGTGTCCCGACGTCCCCGGTCACCAACCTGACCTAGATAATCAACGCTGTTGACGGCGTCCGGCCAACACGAATGTGCAGTGGGCTGTCGCCGCGTATGGTCTCGGTCGGGAAGGGCGGTCGAGGTGCATGGGCAGCGGGCGGACAAGGAGCGGACAAGGATCTGACGGCCAAGGCGCACGATGAGTGACGCAATCCGGGCGGACGGGCTGGTCAAGACGTTCGGGGCCACCCGGGCGCTCGACGGGCTGGACCTGACCGTGCGCGTCGGTGAGGTGCACGGTTTCCTCGGGCCCAACGGAGCCGGCAAGAGCACGACGCTGCGCATCCTGCTCGGGCTGATGCGGGCGGACGCGGGGAGGGCGACCGTGCTGGGCGGGGAGGCCTGGCGGGACGCGACCGCGCTGCACCGCCGGCTCGCCTACGTGCCCGGCGACGTCACGCTCTGGCCGAACCTGTCCGGGGGCGAGGCGATCGATCTCCTCGGCCGGCTGCGCGGCGGGCTGGACCCGCGCCGGCGGGCGGAGCTGCTGGACCGGTTCGACCTGGACCCGCGCAGAAAGGCCCGGTCCTACTCGAAGGGCAACCGGCAGAAGGTCGCGCTGGTGGCCGCGCTCGCGTCGAACGTCGAGCTGCTGATGCTCGACGAACCGACGAGCGGCCTCGACCCGCTGATGGAGGAGCAGTTCCGGGAGGTGATCCGCGAGGAACAGCGCCGGGACGGGCGTACCGTGCTGCTCTCCAGCCACATCCTCGCCGAGGTCGAGGCGCTGTGCGCGCGAGTGACGATCATCCGCGGCGGCCGGACGGTCGAAGCGGGCTCACTGGACGAGATGCGTCACCTCACCCGGACCTCCGTGACGGCCGACCTCACCGCGACGGCCGATACGGCGGCGACCGCCGCGGGCCTGGCGGGCCTGTCCGGCGTCCACGCGCTGTCGGCCGACGGCGACCGGATCACCTTCGAGGTGGACGCGGGCGCGCTCACCCCCGCGCTGGCCCGGCTGGCTGCGGCCGGCGTGCGTGGCCTGGTGAGCCGGCCGCCGACGTTGGAGGAGCTGTTCCTCGGACGGTACGACCGCGGCGGCGACGCACCCGCGTGGGCACCGCGATGACCAGCTTGCGGGGAACCGGCGCGCTGACGCGGCTGGCGCTGCGGCGCGACCGGGTGCTGCTGCCGATCTGGATCTACACGGTCGGCATCATCCCGGTCAGCCTGGCGGTGTCGTTCGCCCACCTGTACCCGACCGCCGCCGACCGGACGGGTTTCGCGGCGACCAGTGCGCGCAACGGCACGTTCACCGCGCTCTACGGTCGGCTTTCCGGTTCCAGTCTCGGTGAGCTGGTCGCCTGGCGCGGTGGGTTCCTCCCGATCGTCTCCGGCCTGCTCAGCCTGCTCGTCGTCATCCGGCACACCCGGGCCGAGGAGGAGGCCGGCCGGCGGGAGCTGATCGGGTCGACGGCCGTCGGTCGGCAGGCGGGGCTGGCGGCGGCGCTCGTGGTCGCGTTCGGCGCGAACCTGGGCACCGCGCTGGTGACCGCGGTGGTGCTGAGTCTGCGCGGCCTGCCGGTGGCCGGGTCCGTCGCGGTCGGCCTGGAAGGGGCGGCCGCGGGCTGGATCTTCGCCGCCGTCGGGGCCGTGGCCGCCCAGCTCACGGCGGCCGCCGGGGCTGCGCGTGGGATCGCGGTCGGCGTCCTCGCCGCGTCCTGGGCCGCGCGGATCGTGGGGGATCGTGGCGGTTCGGTCACACCCGGCGGTCCAGGCGGCGCGCTGGAGTGGCTGTCGTGGGTCTCGCCGATCGGGCTGGTCCAGCGCGTCCACCCGTACGCCGGACCGTCCGGAGCCCGCGTCTGGTGGGTGTTCGGCGTGGCCGCGGGCGTCGCCGTCGCCCTCGTCGCCGTGGCCGCCGCGCTGTCGGCGCGGCGTGACCTCGGCGCCGGGCTGCTGGGGGACCGGCTCGGACCCCCAGCGGCGTCGTCGGCCTTCCGGTCGCCGTGGGCGCTGGCCTGGCGGCTGCACCGGGGCCTGCTCGCCGCCTGGGTCGTCGGGTTCGCGCTGCTCGGCCTGGTCTTCGGTTCCGTCGCCAACGGCGTGACGGATCTGGTCGGCGACAACCCGGGCCTGCGTGAGACCTTCGCCCGCCTCGGCGGTCGTCAGGGACTGGTCGACGCCTACCTGGCCACCGTCATGTCCCTGCTCGGGATGATCGTCGCCGGCTACGCCATCCAGGCGGTGCTACGCCTGCGTGCCGAGGAGGTCAGCGGCCGGGCCGAGGCTGTCCTGGCCTCCGCTGTCGGCCGGTCTCGCTGGGCCGCCAGCCATCTCGTCTTCGCGGCGCTCGGCCCGACGGTCGCGATGCTGCTCGCCGGGACCGTCACCGGCCTCGTCCACGGCGCGGCCGCCGGCCGTGTCGGCCGCGAGACAACCCACGCGGTGGGCGCCGCGGCGGTCGAGCTGCCCGCCGTCGCGGTGCTCGCGGCGCTCGCGCTCGCCCTGTTCGGTCTGGCTCCGCGGCTGTGGCCGGTCAGCTGGGGGGCGCTGGCCGGCTGCCTGCTCCTCGGCGTCGTCGGCTCCGGCCTGAATCTCAGTCACTGGCTGGTCGACGTGTCGCCCTTCACGCACACCACCCGGCCGCCCGGCGGCTCCGTCGCCGCGACCCCGCTGGTGGTCCTGGGCCTGCTCGCCGCAACCCTCGCCGCCGCGGGTCTCGTCGGCCTGCGTCGCCGGGACCTTCCCACCGCCTGATCGCGCGGCACGCCCAACGCCGGAGGTCCTGTCGCGGGCAGAGCCGCCTGGGGGAGCATGGTCGACACATTTCTGTCGCGGCGGGGTAGGGCGTCCGCAGCGTGGGATGCACAGGGGCGCGCGGCGGGGGAGCGCGCCCCGATCCGGTCACGGCCCAGGGTGGGCATGGGGGAGGACGGCCCCGCCAACCCTGAAGGGAGTCGGACGACGTCGGCGAATCCTGCCGGCGGATCGACATCATCAAGATAATCAACGGTGTTGACGTCAGCCCCTCGCCCACCCAAAAAATGGAAAACAACAGCTCCACCCGGCTGAGCGCACAGCACACTCCCGAGCCCGAGGAAGATAATCCGAACAACCCGGACACGGAGGATCGGATCGTGCGGTACCGGGCATGGGGCGTGGCGGTGGGAAGGCGGTGGCATGGGCGACGGCCGGCTGGTGATAGACGAGGTGTCCAAGCGGTACGGCGACGTGGTGGCGTTGGACGCGATGTCGTTCGATGTTCGGGCCGGTGAGCTGTTCGGGTTCGTGGGCAGCAACGGCGCCGGGAAGACCACGACGATGCGGATCGTCCTCGGCGTCCTCGCCGCGGACGCCGGTGAGGTCCGCTACGACGGTGCGCCGCTGGACCTGGCGATGCGCCGGCGGATCGGCTACATGCCCGAGGAACGTGGCCTGTACCCGCGGATGAAGGTCGCCGAGCAGCTTGGCTATCTCGCACAGTTGCACGGGTTCGGCCCGGCGGCGGCACGCCGGGCCGTGCAGAGCTGGACCGAGCGGCTTGGGGTCGCCGAGCGCCGCGACGACGAGGTGCAGAAACTGAGCCTGGGCAACCAGCAGCGGGTGCAGCTCGCCGCGGCGCTGGTGCACGACCCGGCGGTGCTGGTCCTCGACGAACCCTTCTCCGGGTTGGACCCGGTCGCGGTGGACGTGATGAGCGAGGTGCTGCGTGAGCGGCGCGCCGCCGGGGTGCCGGTGGTGTTCTCCAGTCACCAGTTGGACCTCGTGGAGCGGCTGTGTGATCGGGTGGGGATCGTGCGCGCCGGCCGGATGGTCGCCTGCGGCCCGGTCGAGGAGCTGCGTGACGGCGGCCGCGGGCTGCTCGTGGTGGACGTGCCCCAGGCCGGCGCGGACTGGGCCGACGGCCTCGACGGCGTGCGCGTACGCGGCCGGGAGGGCACGGCGGCCCTGCTCGAGCTCGCCGACGGTGTCGACGACCAGGCGGTGCTGCGTGCGGCACTGGCAACGGGCCCGGTGCGGGAGTTCCGCCACCGTCGGCCATCCCTGGCGGAACTGTTCCGCAACGTCGTCAGCGCCGTCGATCCCCCGCCCGCTGCCGCCGCGACCCCGGGCGCCAGCGTGCCGGCGCCCGCCGCACCCCCCGAGTCGACGGTCACCCCCACCGGCGGCACGTCATGACCCAGGAGACGGACGCTGCGATGGCGCAACCAACGCCGGACGCCACGCCGGCAGTCCCCGCGACGGCAGACGGTGTGACGGTCGAACCGGCCAGGGCGGACGGGGTGACGGCGGACGGGGTGACGGCGGACATGGCGGACGGCGACCCGCGGGCCGGTGCGGACACGGGCGTCGGCGGTTCCGGTGACGCCCGGCGGATTCTGACGCTGGTGGCCCGGCGCGAGATCACGGTGCGGCTGCGCTCGCGGGCGTTCCAGGTGACGACGGTGCTGTTCGTGCTCGCGATCGCCGCGACCACGCTGATCCTCGACGCCGTCGGCGGGTCGTCGTCGACGCGGACGGTGGCGGTCACGGCGGCGGACGGCCGGCAGGCGGCCTCGATCGTGGCGGCCGCGCGTTCCCTCGACACCGACGTGCGGATCCGGACCGTCACCGACGCGGCCGCGGGCCGGGCGGCGGTGCTCGACGGCGACGCCGACGCGCTCGTGCGTGTCACCGCGGCGGGCGGGGGCTACCAGGTGACGGTCAAGGAGGATCTGCCGGACTCGCTGGCGTCCGTGCTGACCGTCGCGGCTCGGCAGGCGGCGCTGGAGGGGCAGATCTCCGCGCTCGGCGGCGATCCGGCGATGGTGGGTCGAGCGGTCGCGACGGCCGGCGTCGACGTTGACGCCTTGCATCCCAGGGCTCACCGCGACGGCACCCGGCTGCTGCTCGGCCTGCTCTCCGGTGGCCTGATCTACATCGCGCTGCTCACCTTCGGCCCGCAGGTCGCCCAGGGTGTGATCGAGGAGAAGAGCAGCCGGGTGGTGGAGCTGCTGCTGGCCGTCGTGCGGCCCTGGCAGCTGATGGCCGGCAAGGTCGTCGGGATCGGCGTGGTCGCGCTCGGCCAGTTGCTGCTGATCGGGGTGGTCGGCGTCGGGTTGGGGCTGGGCACCGGGGAGCTGGACCTGCCCGCCGGGATCGCCGTCGGGAAGGTCGCGTCGGCGCTGCTGTGGTTCCTGGTCGGGTTCTCGATGTACGCGCTGCTGTTCGCGGCGGCCGGGGCGCTGGTGAGCCGGCAGGAGGACGCCGCCGGGGTCACCACCCCGATGATCGCCGCGATCCTCATCCCCTATGTGGTGGGGATCTCGGTGCTGCCGGCGTCGCCGGATTCCAGCCTCGTTCTGATCATGGCGATGATTCCGCTGTTCGCGCCGGTGCTGATGCCGATGCTCATCGGTATCGGCAGCGTGGCGGTGTGGCAGGTGCTCGTCGCCTTCGGGCTGACCCTCGCGCTGATCGCGGTGCTGGTGTGGCTGACCGGCCGGGTCTACGGCAACGCGGTGAAGCGGTCGGGGACGCGGGTGTCGATCCGCGACGCGTTGCGCGCGACCTGAGGCGGCGTCGTCTGGATAGCATCCGGTGTCAATCGGACGTTCGCCGGGGCCGGCTTGTGGCCCGGGCGGCGTGCCGCGGTCCGCTGCCCGGGCCGGGCAGCGGAGAACAGGGAGCCCTCGTGCGTGACATCGCCGTTTTCAGCGGCAGTGCCCATCCCATCCTCGCGGAGGAGATCTGCACGCACCTGAGCGTGCCGCTGCACCGGGTGCGGGTGCAGCGTTTCGCGAACGACTGCCTGGAGGTCCAGCTTCCGGCGAACTGCCGCGAGCGCGACGTGTTCCTCATCCAGCCGCTGGTCACGCCGGTGCAGGAGAACCTCGTCGAGCTGCTGCTGATGCTGGACGCGGCGCGCGGCGCGTCGGCGGCGCGCACCACGGTCGTGCTGCCGCACTACGCCTACGCCCGGTCGGACAAGAAGGACGCGCCGCGGATCTCCATTGGCGGGCGGCTCGTCGCGGACCTGCTGGTCGCCGCGGGGGCGAACCGGGTGCTGGCGATGACGTTGCACTCGCCGCAGGTCCACGGTTTCTTCAGCGTCCCGGTGGACCATCTGCACGCGCTGCGTGAACTCGCGGTGCACTTCCGTCGCCTGGACCTGTCGAACACCACTGTGGTGTCCCCGGATCTCGGTAATGCCAAGGAGGCGGCGGCGTTCGCGCGGATCCTCGGGGTCGGGGTCGCCGCCGGGGCCAAGCAGCGGTTCGCCGATGACCGGGTGAGTATCTCCACGGTGATCGGTGACGTCGCCGGGCGGGACGTGATCGTTCTCGATGACGAGATTGCCAAGGGCAGCACGGTGCTGGAGCTGCTGGAGCGGCTGCGCGAGCTCGACGTGCGCTCGGTGCGGGTGGCGTGCACCCACGGGCTGTTCTCGGCTGGTGCGCTCAAGCGCATCTCCGACCAGCCGGAGGTCGTCGAGATCGTCTGCACGAACACGGTGCCGGTGCCCGAGGCCGAGCGGGTCCCGCAGCTCACGGTCCTCACGGTGGCGCCGCCGCTGGCCGAGGCGATCCGCCGCATCCACAACGGCGAGTCCGTCAGCGCCCTGTTCGACGCCTGAGCCCGCCCGCTCACCTGGCACTTCAGGATGCGCTGACGTCAGCATCGGCTGTACTATCGGGGCATGGTGACGATCGCGTCGTCGGCGGAGGTGCTGGCTCGCTTCGGGCACGCGCTGTCCGATCCGACCCGCGCCCGGCTGCTGCTCGTGCTGCGTTCCGGCGCGGCCTACCCGTCGGACCTCGCCGAGATCCTCGGCGTGGGCCGCACGAACCTGTCGAACCATCTCGCCTGCCTGCGCGGCTGCGGCCTGGTCGTCGCCACCCCGGAGGGCCGCCGGCAGCGCTACGAACTCGCCGACGACAAGCTGCGCCACGCCCTCGGTGACCTGCTCGACGTCGTCCTCGCCGTCGACACCGACCACGTCCACACCGGCGAGCCGGCCGCGGGCGAGGCACCCGATCCCGACCTTGCGGGAGTGGCGGTGAGCGGGTCATGACGGCCCCGAACGGCACCGGGCCGCCCGCCGACCTCCATGACGACCACGCCGAGGGGCCCACCGCGCACGATCACGGCGCCGATCACGGCTCGGGAGCCGGGCATGGGCATGGTGCTGCGGGGCATGGGCATCATCACGGGGTGCCGTCCGGGCGCACGACGGCGTCGCAGCGCCGCCGGCTGTGGCTGGCGACGTGGCTGAACCTCGCGATTGTCGTCGGCCAGACGGTCGCCGGGGTCGCGGCGGGTTCCGTCGGCCTGCTCGCCGACGCCGGGCACAACCTCACCGACACCGCCGGCGTCGCGCTCGCCCTCGTCGCGATCAGCCTGTCACGCCGGCCACCGTCGGCGCGGCGCACCTTCGGCGGGGTGCGCTGGCCGGTGCTCGCCGCGCAGGCCAACGCCGCGACCGTCCTGGTGGTCACCGCGCTGCTGGCCGTGGAGGCGCTGCGCCGCCTGGGCGGGTCCGGGACGGTCGACGGCCCGGTCGTCGTCGCGGTGGCGCTGTTCGCCGCGCTGGTCAACGGGCTGAGCGCGCTGGTCGTGCGCGAACGCGACGCCGACCTGAACACCCGTGCCGCGGTGCTGCACCTGGCCGGCGACGCCGTCGTGTCGGTCGCGGTCGCGGCCAGCGGCGCGGTGATCTGGCTGACCGGTGGCGCCTACTGGCTCGACCCGGTGGTGTCGTTGGTGATCTCGCTGCTGATCGCCGCGCAGGGCGCCCGGCTGCTCGTCAGCGCGTCGCGGGTCCTGCTGGAGGAGACCCCGGAAAGCCTCGACGTCGCCGCGGTCCGCGCGGACATCCTGCGCGACGACCGGGTTCTCGACGTGCACGACCTGCACGTGTGGAGCCTGTCCGACCGGGTCCACGCCGCCTCCGTGCACGTCACCCTCGGCCACCTCGACCCGGCCGACGGCGTCGACGGCGGCCATCCCAGCCTGGCCCAGGCCCGCGTCGTCGCCGGCGAGCTCAAGTCGATGCTCGCTGCCCGCCACGGCCTCACCCACGTCACCATCGAAGCGGAATGCGAACCGTGCGCGCCCGGTGAGAACGACCCCTGCGGCATCGCCCGGGACGCCGAGAGCCGCCGCGGGGATCATCCCGATGCGCCGGCGGGGACCGGCGCGCCGGCGCCACGCACCCCCGGCGAGCGGGCGAGCAGGCGGCGCCCCCGCCGCTCCGGGGTCACCTCCGCCCGCTGATCGCCGCCGCGGCGGCGCCGCCGCGCGCCCGGCGTGGCGACCCGGCCGGGGACCACCGTCCGCGCCGCGTGCCGGGCCAGGTCAGCAACGCGCAGGTCAGGCAGGTGCAAGCCAGCGTTGCCAGGTGGCGGCGACGAGGCCGGTGAGCTGCTCGTAGCCGGCCGCCGCGGGGTGGGCGCCATCGCCGGCGGCGATCTCGTGCTGCCAGGACGGCTGTGCCCTCAGCGCGGCGAACACGGGGACGTAGGGAACGCCATGGGCGGCGCAGACGTCGGCGTACCGCTCGTCGAGGGCGGCGACGCGAGCATCCCGGCCCGGGTTCCCGGCCGGTGCCGGTCCGACCATCAGCACGGGCAGGATCGCCCGCGCGTCGGTGAGCAGGGCTGCCAGGTTGGCCACCGACCGATCAGGGGCGACCCGTACGCCGTGGCCGTCCGAGGTCATGTCGTTGACGCCGAACGAGAGCACCAGCCGGGGTTCGGGTGCCCCGCTCAGCCGCGGCAGGCACTCCTGGCGCCACCGGGCGAGGATCTGGGTCGAGGTGTTCCCACCGATCCCGAGGTTGTAGGCGGTCAGGTGCAGACCGCGGGTGCGGGTGCGGGCGGTCAGGCGGCCGACCCAGCCCAGGCCGGTGGGATCACCTGTACCCGCGACGAAGGAGTCCCCGACAAAGCACACCCGCACGTCCCTGATCGCCGCGGGTGGTGTCGGCGCCGGATCGGTGAGTGTTCGGGTGAAGGCGACGCGGTGCAGCCCCGGCCCGTCGTAGTCACCCTGGACGGCGACGCCGTCGATCGTCAGGTCGCCGGGATCCACCCGAAAGCCGATGCCGGTGTGGAATGCCAGCGACGCCGCGTTGCCGGGACTGGTGATGCACCGCACCCGCGTGGCGCCCCGGGTGGCCGCCAGGCGGAAGAACCGCCGGTAGAGATCCACGGCCACACCGCGGCGACGCAGAGCGGGATCCACCCCGACGAAATGGACATAGGCCGTGTCGGGCTGGGACGGGGAGACGAAGGCGATGAGGAACGCCGCGATCCGGCCGTCGCCGTGTTCGACCAGCCAGCTGCTGTCGGTGAAGTGCTGGAAGAACAGCCGGGGCAGCAGCAGGGCGCGCTGGCGTGACCCGTCGGCACCGCCGAAAACCGCCCACCAGTCGTCCATCACTGCCAGCACGCGGAGATGGTCCTCGACGTCGGGATGACGCCACACCAGACCATCGGGAAGCTCGTCGATCACCGGTCAACCCTGGCAGAACGACGGACGTCACCGCCAACTCTTTTCGGTGATCCGGCGCGCCGGGGGTCGATGCCGGGGCTGCTCAGGGCGGGGGCGAACGCGGCGATCGTGGCGAGCAGGAGCAGGACGACGGTCAGCGCCCGGTGCAGGCCGGCGAGTTCGGCCAGGCCGCCGACCAGCGGTGGGCCGGCCAGCCAGCCGGCGTAGCCGACGGTGCTGACCAGGGCGATGGACCGCCCCGCGGACGCGCCGAGCTGGGCGGCGCGGGAGAACACCGCCGGGGCAACGCAGGCGGTGCCGGCGCCGATGGTCCCGAAACCGAGCACGCCGGCGATGGCGCCGCCCGGTGAGGCGGCGAGGGCGAGCGCCGTGGCGAAACCGACGATCGCGGCGCCGGCCAGGGCGCGCACCGTCCGCGTCGGGCCGAACCGGCCCAGTGCCCGGTCCCCGACGAGGCGCACCGCGAGCATGCACACCGTGAACGCCACGAACCCCGCCCCCGCGCCTGAGGCGGCCGCCCCGGTGACCTCCGTGAGGTACACCCCGCTCCAGTCGGCGGCCACCCCCTCGCACAGGAAACTCCCGAACGACACGGCGCACAGCGCGGCGAACGGCCCCACCGCACGGCGGCGGAGGCGACGGGCACGGCCCGGGTGGACCCCTGCCGCCACCGGCCCGGCGCCGCCGGTGTCGCACGGCCGCGGGTCCTCGCGCGCGACCCGCACCGGGTCCGCCAGCATCCAGCGGGTCACCGGCAGGGCGACGAGCAGGCAGATCGCGCCGAGGACGGCGAACTGGGCGCCCATCGGCACCGCGAGGGCCGCGGCGGCGGTGCCGATCCCCGCGCCGCTGAGCGCACCGGCGGTCCACGCCGCATGCGCGGACGCCATGATCGGCCGGCCGTAGCCGGCCTGCACCCCGACGGCCTGGGCGTTCGCGGCGATGTCCAGGCCGCTGCTGGTCGCGCCCCACAACGCGAGCAGCGCGAACAGCGACCACTGGCCGTGCACCAGCACCAGCAGCGCGCCGACCCCGCAGTAGGCGGGCAGTGCGGCGCGGACCACGGCGACGCTGCCGAAGCGGGTCACCGCGATTCCGGCCAGCCACAGCGACGCGACGGCACCGCTGGGCGCGCCGAGCAGCGCCAGGCCGAGGCGCCCGTCACCCAGGCCCAGTTCGCCTTTGACCTGCGCCACGCGCGGCGCCCAGCTTCCCAGCACCACGGCGAGCACGAAAAGGACGATCATGGTGGCGGCGCGGGCCCGGGCCAGGCGCCGCCGCGTGCCGTCCCCGCCGGCTGCGGCCTCGCCACCCGGCGGGGTCATCCCAGGGTCCCGCGGCGTGCGCCGACGCCTGCGCGGTGCCGCCGCACCGCGCCGCGCTGATCCCATGCGACGGTCCTCATCCTTGTGACGGGCGGAGCCGATGACAACGCTGGACGAGCCCCTGGGTCGGGAAAGCTCCATCGTCGCGGTGGCGGCCGACTTCTACGACCGTGTCCTCGCCGATCCGCTGCTCGCGCCGTACTTCACCGGGGTCGACCTGGCCTCGCTCAAGGCCCACCAGGCGGCGTTCCTGGTGAGGGCGACCGGCGACCCGAAGTCCTGCACCGGCCCGAAGTCCTGCACCAGCGGGGAACCCGCCGCCGCGCACGCCGGGGTCCCGCACCGTCTCACGTTCGTACCGATCAGGGAGGAACGTCCCGAGAACTGGTGCGAGGACCGGACATCGGCGGGACATCCACCGGGACGTCCCGGTGCGGGTGCGGTGCGACGGGCCGCGGCGACCCGCGCGGGAACGGCGAACCAGCACGGTGATCAGGCCGGCAGTCAGGAGGGGGACAGGGGAGGACCGACCGGCCGGTGTTCTGCGACGATCGTGGAGTGTCGGCGGTGGCGGGGTTCGGAGTCGGCTGGCGGCCGGAGCTGGCCGGGATGCTCGGCGGGTGTGCCGGGCTGCGGTTCGTCGAGGTGATCGCGGAGAACGTCGCGCTCGGTGGCGGCCACGCGTCGGCGCCCGCGGGGCCGTCGCCGGGGGAGCTGGGCGTGCCGGTCGTGGTGCACGGCATCGGCCTGTCTCTCGGCGGGGCCGAGCGACCCGACCCGGCGAGGCTTCGCCGCCTCGCCGCCGTCGCCGAGGCGTTCGGCGCCCCGCTGGTCAGCGAGCATGTCGCGTTCGTGCGGGCGGGCGGCTACGACGCGGGCCATCTGCTGCCGGTTCCCTACACCCGCGACGCGCTCGACGTGCTGGTCGCGAACGTCCGGATCGCCTGCGCGGAGCTGCCGGCGCCGCTGGCGCTGGAGAACACGGCCGCGTTGCTGCACTGGCCCGATGACGAGCTGGCACCCGCCGACTTCCTGACCGAGCTGGCCGAACGCAGCGGCGCGCTGCTGCTCGTCGACGTCGCGAACCTCCACGGCGACATGATCAACCATGGTCATGACCCGGTCGAGGCGTTCGACCGGCTGCCCTGGGAACGGGTTGCCTACCTGCATGTCGCGGGGGGCGTGATGCGCCAGGGTCGCTATCACGACACCCATCTGCACCCGGTCGGGGCGCCGCAGCTGACGCTGCTCGCCGACGCCGTCGGGCGGTTCCCGCCCGGGCGTGCCGCCTACCTGCTCGAACGGGACGGCCGCTATCCCCCGCCCGCGACGTTCTACGCCGAGTGCGACCTGGTCCGCACCGCCGCGGCCGGCGTGCACCGTCCGCTGTCCTCACGAACGCGGTGGAGGTCATGGTGAAGGACGTCGTGCTGCTGATCATCCTGGGGCTGCTCCTGGTGGCGGCGTATCGCCTGGTCGTGTGGATACGTGACCGTGCCTACGTCGGCCGGTGGCGTGAGCCCGACCGCCGCAGCTCCCGACGCGCCGCGCACGGCGGGCGCGCCGACGGCAGCGGCGGGGAGTTCCTCGGCGGGTACGGCCTGTTCGGCGGGTCCGATGGCCGCGACGGCGGTGGTCACCACGGTGGTCATGGCGGTGACCACGGTGGTGGGGGATGCGGTGGCGGCGATGGGGGTGGTGGATGTGGCGGTGGATGCGGCGGCTGAGCGGGCCGGCACCGGGTGTGGCGTCACCGAACAATATGATCTTGATGTTGTGCGGGCACGGCTGGCGGTCGGGCAGTCCGCGCTGCTCACGGCGTTGGTCGCCGGCGTGGCCGACCCGCCGGGATTCGACCCGACGGCCTTGGACGCGACCCGCCAGGTGCTGCTCGCCAAACGCCGCGACAGCGTCGCGCGCCACTGGCCGGCACTCGCGGCCGAGCCCGGTTTCGCCGCCCGGTTCCTGTCCTGGGCCGCCGGCCGGCCTCCCGCCGGAGCCCGGGCCGACGGCCTGGCCTTCGGCCGTGCCCACCGCGACATCCTGTCCGAGGACACCCGGGTCGAACTGCTGCGTGCCCGTTGCGCCCAGCACCGCCTGACGGTCCTCGTCGACCGCGCGGCCGGCGGCACGCTGATCGCGCTGCGTGCCCCTGCCCTGGGCGTCGTCATCCTGCGCGCCGCGCGGCCGGCGGGGCGGCCTGGACGTCGCTGAGGTGCCCACCTGCGCCGACAGAGCCGGTCGCCTCGAGGCGACCGACCGACGTCACGCGCCAGGAGACGTCCTGGAAGTCGCTGCCGCCGTCGACGTTGATGTTCGCGCCGGTCAGGTAGCTGGTGACGCGGGACCCGACGAAGGCGATGACCGGGCCGATCTCGGCGGGGTCACCGGCGCGGGGCAGGAACGCCGGGTGCCCGAAGTCCTCCTTGATGATCCGCATCGCGTCGGTGAGGCTTGTCGGGCCGACGCCGCACTGCCACCGCGGGGAATCGGCCCACCCGCGGCCACACGGCCCCGCCGCCGCGCCCCCTGCCCGCGGGTGCCGCGTGACGGGGACAGCTCAGACGGCGGTGAAGACCAGGGTGGCGTTGTGGCCGCCGAAACCGAAGGCGTTCGCGACCGCGGCATGCACCCGCTCCCGGCGCGCCACCCCGGTCACCACGTCGAGTTTGATCTCCGGGTCGAGCCGGTCGAGGTTACGCACCGGCGGGATCAGCCCGTCGCGCAACGCGCAGATCGTCGCCACCGCGCCGATCGCCCCGGCCGCGCCCAGGGTGTGCCCGGTCATCGACTTCGTCGCGGTCACCGCCGGATGGGTGCCGATCGCCGCCGCGATCGCCTCGGCCTCCAACGGGTCACCGACCGGCGTGGAGGTGGCATGGGCGTGGACCAGCCCGATGTCGGTCGGCAGGACCCCGGCGCGCCGCAGCGCCGTGCTGATCGCCCGTGCCTGGTTCACGGGATCGGCGGTGGTGATGTCGGCGGCGTCGGAGTTCACCGACGCGCCCGCGGCGACCGCGTGCACCCGCGCCCCGCGGGCCGCGGCGAAACCCTCCCGCTCCAGCACCACGACCGCCGCGCCCTCACCGAGGACGAACCCGTCCCGGTCGACGTCGAACGGCCGCGACGCCGCCGCCGGATCGTCGTGACGGGTCGACAGCGCCCGCATCTGCGCGAACGCGGCCAGCGGCAGGTTGTCCACCGGCGCCTCCACCCCGCCGGCGACCACGACGTCGGCGAGGTCGAGCTGGATCATCTCCATCGCGATGGAGATCGCCTCCGCGCCCGACGCGCACGCGCTGATCGGCGTGCGCGCCCCCGCCCGCGCGCCCAGGTCGATGCTGACCCACGCCGCCGGGCCGTTCGCCATCAGCATGATGATCGCGTGCGGGGACATCCGCCGGGCGTTGCCCGCCTCCACGATCCGATGCTGGCCCAGCGTCGACTGGACCCCGCCGTACCCGGTGCCGATGACCACGGCCAGGCGCTGCGGGTCGACCTCGGGACGCCCCGCGTCCGCCCACGCCTCGCGGGCGGTGACCATCGCCATCTGCTCGCAGCGGTCCAGCTTGCGGGCGTCCTTGCGGGGCAGTGACACGCCGGGGTCGACGGGCAGCCGCCCGGCGAGACGCACGGGCAGCTCCCGCGCCCACTCGTCCTCGACGATCACGACGCCCGACGCGCCGGCCAGCAACCCCTCCCAGCTGGTCGCGAGGTCACCGCCGAGCGGGGTCATCGCGCCGATTCCGGTGACCACGATCCTGTCCCGTACCATCCGGTCTCCTGTCCCTCCACCGTTGCCTCGCACGCGCCCGGCGGGGCGGACCGATGCCGGGACACCCCACGCGCGTTACCTCGGGTTCACCATCGCAGCCCGGCGCCGCGTTCGCCCAGCACCGGCACCACCGGAAACAGGCACCGGCAGTTGTGGAGGACCGACAACCCGCCGCGCCGCGACAGGCACGCCGCGGCGCGGCGCGGCGGATCAGGGACCGTAGACGCGGCTGGGGGTCACAAACACCACCGTGCGGCGCTGCTTGCGCATCACCCGGTCATAGGTGGGCCAGTCGTCATGGGTGCCACCGGCCGCGGTGAAGACCTCCCGCAGCAGCAGCCGGAGCCGTTCGGCGTCGAGGTCGGGATGCGGATCGTCCGGGCCGAGCAGCTGCGCCGCGCCCTCGACCGTCGCCCACCGCCAACCCGACCGCACGGTCGCGGCCGCGCCCGGCCGGGCCCGCAGATGCGCCAGTTTCACCCCGCCATAGGTCACGAACCCCACGGCGGGCACCCCGCTGAGCGGATGGTCCATGAAGGCGACGTTGACGACCGACGCCTGGATCCCGCCGTCAGCACGCGCCGTGGAGATCACGGCAAGCCCGCTCTCGGCGCGGCCGAGAGCGGCGGCGTCCTCGAAGGTGGTCACGGTGATGTTCACCCTTCGTCCGTCGATGATCTCCATGGTAGGCGCCGCACACCCCCGGCGTCCGCGCGAACGATCATCATCTGGTCCGCGGCGACCCCCACCCGACCCCGCCGCAGTGCCCTGAACTGCGGTGATACCCGCACCCGCGGGCACCGACGCGGCCCGATGTGACCGTGCGGGCAGACCCGCCGACAGTGGGGTCACCCCACGGCCCGCCCCGGCGGCACAGACCCGCCCGCACCCGTCCACCGGGTCATGATCACGGTTTCACCCGACGTTCACCGACCCGCCCGACTGCGGCCTTGGTGACCGGGCAGATTCGCTGCGTGCCCCTGACACTGATCGCAGGAACCTTCCGGATCGTCGGTGCCTCCCCCGACGGCGACTCCGTCCGCTTCTACCCGCACGACCGCCAGGCGTTCGCCCACGCGCGCATCGCGGTGAAGGCCAACGCCTCCGGCGGCGTGCAGCTACGCCTCGACGCCATCGACGCCCTGGAAACCCACTACACCCCGCCGCACACATCGCACTCCTGGCACCAGCGCCCCGAGTTCGGCGCCGGCGCCGCGGGCGCCCTGCTGCGCGAACTCGGCTTCACCGACGTCACCCGCAACACCGCCGGAACCGTCACCGCCGCCACCCCCACCACTGTCGACGGCTACATCCTGACCCGTTTCGCCGACACCTACGGCCGCGCCGTCGCCATGGTCTTCGCCGCCGACCCGCCCGCCGGCACCCGCGACGGCGGACCGCTGTTCCTCGACGTCGACGGGCTGCACCACTCGGTCAACCACCGGCTGCTCGCCGCCGGCTGGGTCTACCCGACCTTCTACTCCAAGCTCTACGTCGACCTGCGCGCCGACCTCGCCGCCACCGCCGCCGCCGCGCGCCGCGCCGGGACCGGCATCTGGAAACTCGACGCCACCACCGCCGGGTTCACCGTCGTCTCCCGCGACGCCCTCACCGAGGACCTGGTGATCCTGCCGAAACTGTTCCGCCGCCTCGCCGAGTACCTCTCCCTCGACGAGACCGGCGGCGTCGACCTCACCGGTTTCCCCGCCTTCCTCACCACCCTCGACGACCGACTGTTCACCGTCCCCACCGGCCAGGCCACCGCCCTGGACACCCTCGTCACCGTCACCGACAACCCCTCCGGCGCCGGCCAGACGGTTACCCTGACCGTCCCACCCGAGCAGACCGTCTTCCTGGAGTCCTGAGCACGCGCCGCGCCGCGCCGCCGCCATCGCCGGGCGCGGGCAGCCCCTGTCCGCGGCGCGGTGGGCCGTCAGGCAAGGTGGTCGCCGTGGCGCGGGAGCGGGATCGCGGGCCATCCTGTCCGGCGTGGACGCGGCCGACGCTGTCGCCCGGGCACACGTCCACCACCACCCCCCCGCCGTCGAAACGCCGTGGCGGCGGCATTGGGTGCGAGGGTTTCCGGCCAGGTGGCCATGGCACGAATCGTCGGGCCAGACGTTTTCTGGCGATTCTCGTGGCAACCGCGGCACCTTCCCGCCGGGCCGTGTCCGCGGCGCTCACATGCGCCTCGCCACCTTCGCGGTCCTCGGTGTCCGGACCCGGGAATCTGGACCCCTTGTTTATCGAGGGTCGCGGCAGCACCCCTTCCATGATCATGATGGCGGCCGTCGAAGCGGTTGGAGCCACGGTGCGGTTCGCTGGTAGCGGGCGGGTTCAGAACCAGCGGGTTCGATCCCTCCGCTCCGGCGTCCAGTGGCGTGCGCGGAAGAGACCCGACTCCCATGCTTCCCCATTCTTTCGAGGGGGCATCGGAGATCTCGGTCCGACATCCGCGACGCCGCGTTCCCAGGCGGGGGAAAATACGTTGACGTCCGCCGCGCCCTGTGCGGAAATAGATTTCCAGGCCGGATGGCTGGAATTCTTTTCGTCGGGGGAGGCGGATATGTCAGCAGGTGTGCACGCGGCAAAGGCCGGGATGGAGAAGGCGGACGAGATCGCGGGGAACAGCACCGCGGGTCAGGTCGGGGCGGTCCTCGGAACCATCGCGGGATTCGCGGCCGGCGCCTACGCGGGCGCGGCCGCGCTGCCGGTGGTCGGACCGCACGGCGCGATGGCCATCGCCGGCGGTGGCGCCGCCGCGGGTGCGGTGGCGGGCGCCAGCATCGGCAAGGCGCTCGACGAGTAGATCCACGCCTGTGCGCCAAGGGGCCCTCCACGGCATCGTGGAGGGCCCCTTCGTCGTGGCGAGCACCAGTGCGCCGGCCTCGGTATCACCTGCTCTGTGGGCGCACGGCCCGGACGATCGTCGCGGCGGCCTCGCGCAGGCGGTCGGGTGGGTGGGCGGCGTAGCCGAGGACGAGGCCGGGTGGTCCGGGGCGGCGGCGGTGGCGGGACAGGGGATGAACGAGGACGCCGTCGGCGTGTAGCCGCTCGGCGAGCGCGGCGTCGTCCATCCGCTCGTCGGGCAGGGTGACGAGCAGGTGCAGGCCGGCGGCGACGCCCCGCACGGTCACGGCCGGCAGCCCGGCGCGCAGGGCATCGAGCAGCGCGTCGCGACGGGCGCGGTGGCGGGTCCGCACGAGGCGGATGTGCCGGTCGTAGGCGCCGCTTTCGAGCAGGCGGGCCAGGACGAGCTGGGGGACGGTCGGGCTGCCGAGGTCGCTGGCGTGCTTCGCCGCGACCAGGGCGGAGTAACGCGCCGGCGGTGGGACGAGCCAGCCCAGGCGCATCGCCGGCGCCAGGGTCTTCGACGTGCTGCCGGTGTAGGCGATCCGGGCCGGGGCGCCGCGGTGCAGTGCGGGGACCGGCGCGCGGTCGTAGCGGAACTCGGCGTCGTAATCGTCCTCGATGATCAGTTCGGCGTCGGTGGCGGCCCAGGCCAGCAGCGCGCGGCGCCGCGCGGCGCCCAGGACGACCCCGGTGGGGAACTGGTGCGCGGGGGTGAGGAACGCGACGCGGGTTGCGCTGGCGGCCAGCGCGTCGACGCGCTGGCCCTCGTCGTCGACGGGGACGGGGACGGGGCGCAGCCCCCAGTAGTCGAACTCGTCCAGGGCGCCGCGTGAACCCGGGTCCTCCACGGCGATCCGGTCGATGCCCTCACGGCGCAGCGCCTGGGCGAGCAGCGCCATCGCCTGCGCGACACCGGCGACGATCAGGATGTCCTCGCCGGTGACGCGCAGCCCGCGGGTGCGGGCCAGCCACGGGGCGAGCGCGGCGCGCAGCCGGGGATGCCCGCGCGGGTCGCCGTAGCCCAGGTCGTCGGGATGGGTCTCGGTGAGCACGGCGCGTTCGGCGCGCAGCCAGGCGCCGCGGGGAAACGCGGAGAGGTCCGGGACTCCCGGAGACAGGTCGATCACCGCGCCGCCCGCCGGCCGTGGCTGGGGTAGCGGCCCCTGCCAGCCGGGTCCGTCCGGGTACGCCCCCGCGCGCTCGCCCGCCCGCGGCGACGGCGTCGGCGGGGCCAGCACCGTCGTTCCGCCGCCGCGGTGGGCGCGCAGGAGACCCTCGTCGGCGAGGCGCCGGTAGGCCTCGACGACGACACCACGGGAGCAGCCGAGTTCCGCGGCGAACGTGCGGGTCGCCGGCAGCCGGCTGCCCGTCGGGAGCCGGCCGTCGCCTATCGCGGCACGCAGCACGTCGACCAGCCAGCCGGGAAGCCCGCGGGTCGGCGCCGCCGCCGGGTCGAGTTGCAGGAAGTCGGTTCCCCACCCGGTTTGGTCCATGAAACCTGCCCATCGTTGGCACTGGTTCACGAACCATGCTGGCGGCGAGCATCGGCGGATGTCCACTCCCCGTACCCCGCTCGCCGGCGCGACCCGCCGTGCCTCGCTCGCCGGCGCGACCGGGATGATGTTCGTCGGTGCCGGCGTCGCGGTCTCCGGAGTGCTCGCCGACGCCGCGCTCTACCCGGCCCAGGCGCTGCGCTACACCCTGGGCTGCGCCCTGCTGCTCCTCTTAGCCCGCTGCGGCGGACGGGTGCCGCACCGCCCGCGCGGCACCGAATGGCTGTGGCTGCTCGGGGTGTCCGTCACCGGCCTGGTCGTCTTCAACGTCGCGCTCGTGCGCGGCTCGCGCCACGCCGAACCCGCGGTGCTCGGCGTCGCCGTGGCCTGCGTCCCGGTCGTGATGGCCGCGTGCGGTCCGCTGCTCGAGCACCGCCGGCCCCAGGCCCGGGTGCTCTGCGCGGCACTCGTCGTCACCGCCGGCTCCGCGCTCGTCGAGGGCGTTGGACGCAGCGACACCGCCGGCCTGCTCTGGGCGCTGGTCACCTTCGCGTGCGAGGCCGCGTTCACCCTGCTCGCCGTCCCCGTGCTGCCCCGCCTCGGAGCCCACGGCGTGTCTGTCCATGTCACCTGGCTCGCGGCGCTGATCTTCACGGTCCTGGGCATCGCCACCGGAAGCTGGCCGGCGCTGGGCCGTCTCGACGCCGCCGACCTGCTCGCGATCGGCTACCTCGCGACCGCCGTGACCGCCGTCGCGTTCGTCCTCTGGTACAGCTGCGTACGCACGATCGGCGCCGCTCGCGCCGGACTGCTCACCGGCGTCGCCCCCGCGGCCGCCGCGGCGATCAGTGTTCCGGTCACGGGGACGGCGCCCGCCCCGCTCGTCTGGGTCGGCATCACCGTCGTCGCCCTGGGCCTCGCCGTCGGCCTGAGCGAAGGCCCGCCGCACCCACGGTCCACTCGCACCCGGGAGCCGCACCGCCTCGACCGGGCTGCGGCGGCGGTTGGTCACCGGCCGCCGGCCCGTGGGTGACGTACGGTCGCGCTCGCCTGCCCACACCACCCTCAGCGCGACGTGAAGACCTCCCCAGGCGGTGGGCCGACGGTGGGGTCACCGACAGGGCGCACGGGGCGTCCGCCCGATCACGGGGCTGCCAGAGGTCGACGGCGATGTCGCGTGTCTGCTCGCTGAACGTGCCCTCGGGACTCGCGTCGCGCAGGAGCTCCCGCAGTCGCGTCTCGAACGCGCCGCGATCCTCGCCGAACAGGTGGGGCGCCGAGCTGGACCGCGAGAAGACCGCGGCGACGACATCGTCGGCCACGCGGGTTCGCGGCGTGCACCTGCGCGCGGGCTCCACCCCTAGGTGCTCCTCGGTGAGGGCCCCGCCGCGGCGGGGTTGCCGTCGCGGGGGAGCGGTTTCTCCCAGATCAGGAGGTAACGCCAGAACAGCAGCCGTCGCACGCGCGCGCCGGGCAGCACCGCGGCGGCCACGCGGGCGGCCTCGCGTGTGGTCAGCGGCGGGTCCAGGACCACGGGCATGCTCGTGCGGGTGTGGTGCTCCTTCGCGAACGTAGGGGCGCCGCGCAGCAACCTGTTCACGAGGAAGGCGACGCCAAGCAGGCGATGTCCGACCATCGCGACGATCTCGACGGGCCACTCCCGGCGCAGGTCCACGCGGGGTAGGACGACGGCGGCGAGGACCCCGCCGGGTCGCAGCGCGGCCGCAAGCACCTCGAGCGCGTCCGCCAGCGGCATGTGGTGCAGCGCGGTGATCGAGACGATCGCGTCGTAGTCCTTGCCCGGCAGCGGGTCGACCAGCACGTCGGCGAGAACGCAGGTGACGTTGCCGGGGGTGTGGCGCCGCGCGTCCTCGATCATCCGCGCACTGCGGTCGACGGCGTCGACGTGCTCGACGCGCTCGGCGAGGCGGGCCGCGAACCCTCCGGCGCCACAGCCGACATCGAGCACCCGCCGGCAGGGCCGCGGCAGGGCGCGCAAGAGCAGCCGTTGGTAGAAGGCGTTGTGAGACCAGTCGAGCACAGCCGACACTATGGCGCCAGACAGCCGCCGACCCGCGGGCACCCCGGCAACAGTCGTCCGTGCAGGCTCACCGTCGCCAGCCACAGCCACAGCCACAGCCACAGTGGCTCCGGGTCCGCGGCCAGCGGCCGCATTGCGCGGATCGTGCCTGAGAGCCAGAACCAGATCGCCAAAGATCAACCGATGTTCGGCTGTCCTACGCTTTCGCTATGGCGGAGAAGGCGGGCGCTCATGTACCGGTGACTCGGCGGCAGTGGGACGAGTACCCCGCCGCCTGGTTTGAGCGGTATGCGCGTCCTCGGTGGGCCGCGGACGAACCGTACTGGGGCATGTGGGGCGTCCCCCAGTCCCGGCTACCGGTCGCGCCTGCGGACCTGGCTGGTGGGGTGGCGGTTGAGCTGGGCTGCGGCAGCGCCTATGTCTCGGCGTGGCTGGCCCGCCGCGGCGCGCGGCCGGTCGGCGTCGATGTCTCGGCCCGGCAGCTGGCTTTCGCACGCCGCATGCAGGAGGAGTTCGGCGTGCGCTTCCCGCTGGTCCACGGGGACGCCGAGCGGGTGCCACTGGCCGACGCATGCGCCGACCTGGTGATCAACGAGTTCGGTGCCGCGGTCTGGTGCGACCCGTACCGCTGGATTCCGCAGGCGGCCCGCCTGCTGCGGCCCGGCGGCCGGCTGGTGTTCCTGACCTACTCGGTCCTGGCGCGCCTGTGCATGCCCGAGCAGGGGCCGGTCACCAATCGACTGGTCCAGGACCTGTTCGGGCTGCACCGGCTGGCCAGGCGCGGCGGGTCGGGCCTGGCGTACCGGCAGTTCACGCTGCCGCACGGGGAATGGATCCGGCTCATGACGGGCTGCGGCCTTGTCGTGGAGGACCTGGTCGAGGTCGAGGTGCCGCCGGATGCGACCAACAGCGAATTCGCGGAGTTTCCGCCCGAGTGGGTCCAGCGTTGGCCGGCCGAGGAGGTCTGGTTCGCCCGGCGCCGCTGAGCCTGGCCGCGGTAGGGATCAGGTCACCTGCCAGGCACCCTGCCGGCACGGCAGACATTGGCGGTGCGGCGGCGTCGACGCCGGCCGCACTCGGCCACAGCAGCTAACCTGGCCGCGAGGAGCCGAAAAATCTGTTCCCGTCACAGTAGACATCGGGCTCGACGTGGGGTAGCTTTGCTCTCGTAGCCAACGGAGTCCATGGTCGCGGCAGACACGAACTGCCGCGAGCGGGGCGGCGGCCAGTCGGGCCGCCGAGCAGCACCGTGCAGGTTCGGCAGCGAGTAGGCAGACAGAGAGGAGTAGACGCCATCAGGATCGCCCGGGCGATGGGTTTTCTCGCCCGGTTACCGCAGACCCAGGTTTGGAAGGTGGTCCCCGGTCACGCCTATGCGATCTCCGCGCACCCGCCCCCTGTGGTGGCGGCGCGGAACCCCGAATCCGGCGCTTCTCGCCGGTAGATGGTGTTGAACCCTCGGGGCCCTGGTGCCAGATGGCACCAGGGCCCCCTTTCAACGTGTCCCGAGAGGTGCAATGTCTCCTGGAACGACCCGCAGATTGTCCGACAGCCTTGACGACGACGACTACCCCGCCTACACCGTGGGCCGCGCGGCCGACCTGCTCGGCACCACCCCGGCCTTCCTGCGGGCCCTCGGCGAAGCCCGTGTGATCACCCCCCTGCGTTCGGAGGGCGGCCACCGCCGCTACTCCCGCTACCAGCTACGCATCGCCGGCCGCGTGCGGGAACTCGTCGACAACGGCACCGCCATCGACGCCGCCTGCCGCATCGTCATCCTCGAAGACCAACTCGCCGAAGCCAACAAGATCAACCAGCAGCTACGCGACGACCAACCGGCCAGCTAGGCCTGACCGTCAAGCCCTGGGTTGGTGTGCCCCGTTGATTCCGGACAGGCGTTATTAAGCTGATCTACGCAGCGGACTGTCTTTTCAAGTAATCATCGTGGACTTGCTGTGGGGTTCGGTAGTCGAGTGCCGAGTGGCGGCGTGTCGTATTGTAACGGATTTCGATGTATCGGGCAATGTCGCGCCGGGCGTGTTCGCGGGTGGGGTAGACGGTACGGTGAACACGTTCGTTCTTCAGAGTCGCGAAGAACGATTCGGCCATCGAATTGTCGTAACAGATCCCGGTCCGGCCGACGGACTGACGGATCCCGAGCCTTGTCAAGGTAGCAGCGAAGCGGGCTGATGTGTAGTTACTTCCGCGGTCCGAATGAAAAATCGCTCCGTCGGCGAGCTGGTGGTTACGGGCGGCCATGCTGATGGCGGTGTCGATGAGCCCGGTCCTGTAGTTGTCGTCCATGGCCCAGCCGATGACGGCTTTGGTGTGGCAGTCGATGACGGTCGTGAGGAAGAGCCAGCCTTCCCAGGTCGGAACATAGGTAATGTCACCGACCATCTTCGTGCCCGGGGCGTCGGCGGTGAAGTCGCGGTGCAGCAGGTCGGGGATCGAGGCGGGGTCCTGGCCCCGCTCGGTCAGGGTGTGCCGCCAGGGGCGTGGCTGGCACGGCTCCAGGCCCTGCTCCCGCATGAGTGCGCGGACGAGCTCGAGGCTGCAGGGGCGTCCCCAGGCGCACAGGTCGGCGTGCGCGCGCCGGTAGCCGTAGGTGCCGTCGGAGGCGGTGAACGACTGGTGGACGAGGGTGGCGAGCTCGCCACGGCGGGTCGCGGTCGCGGAGACGGAGCGGTCGCGCCATTCGTAGAAGCCCGAGCGGGACACGCCCAACCATGCGCACATCTGGATGATGGACGGTGTCGCGCCGGTGGTGTTCGCAGTGGTGGTGGTACGGCCGGCGTACTCCGCATCGATGAACTCGAACGTGTCGCTCACCGATGATCCTTGGCGAAGTACGCCGCGCATTTTTTCA
>NZ_JALKFX010000160.1 GCF_023243045.1 Frankia sp. AgB32 | reverse complement strand
AACGACACGTCGCGTGGTTCGTCTTCGGGGTTGTTGCCTGATCTTTTTTGGGATCGGGTGGGGTGTTCTTCGGGTGCGGTGGCGGTGCGGGATGTGGTGGGGGAGTTGTCGTATGGGGAGTTGGGTTCTCGTGCGAGTCGGTTGGCTCATGTGTTGGTGGGTCGGGGGGTGGGGCCTGAGTCGTTGGTGGCGGTGGCGTTGCCTCGTTCGGCTGGGGCGTTGGTGGCGATGCTGGGTGTGTTGATGGCTGGTGCTGCGTATGTGCCGTTGGATCCTGGTCTGCCGGGGGATCGGGTGGCGTTTGTGTGTCGGGATGCGGCGGTGGAGTTGGTGGTGACGAGTCGGGAGGCTTGTGGGTTGTTCGTGGGGGTTGGGGTGGAGGTTCTGGTTCTTGATGACGAGGTGACGGTGGAGGCGTGTGCGGGGTGTCCGGACTCGCCTCCGGTGGTGTCGTTGTCTCCGTCGCATCCAGCGTATGTCATTTATACGTCGGGTTCGACGGGGGTTCCGAAGGGTGTGGTGGTGGAGCACGGGTCGTTGGCTGATTATGTGGTGCGTTGTGTGGCGGTTTATCCGGGGTTGTCCGGTCGGTCGCTGTGGCATTCTCCGATATCGTTTGATCTGGGTATCACGTCGCTTTATGGGACTTTGCTGGCGGGTGGTGTTTTGTGTGTCGGGGATCTGGATGAGGGTGTGGCGGAGCTGGGGGGTCTGACGTTTCTCAAGGTGACTCCGAGTCATTTGCCGGTGTTGGCGGCGCTGCCGGATGGCTGTGTTCCGGTGGGGCAGTTGATGGTGGGTGGTGAGGCGTTGTTCGGGGAGCAGTTGGTTGAGTTGCGTCGTCGGCATCCGGGGTTGGAGGTGATTAATCATTATGGGCCGACTGAGACGACTGTGGGTTGTGTGGATTACTGGCTTGGGTCGGGTGGTGAGGTGTCGTCTGGTCCGGTGCCGGTGGGTCGGCCGATGTGGAATACGGCGGTGTATGTGCTGGATGGGCGGTTGGGGTTGGTGCCGCCGGGTGTGGTGGGTGAGTTGTATGTGTCGGGGTCGGGGGTTGCTCGTGGCTATGTGAATCGGGTGGGGTTGACGGCGGCGTGTTTTGTGGCTGATCCGTTTGTGGTGGGTGGTGGGCGGATGTATCGGACGGGGGATCGGGTTCGTTGGGCGTCGGGTGGGGTGTTGGAGTTTGTGGGCCGTGTCGATGATCAGGTGAAGGTGCGGGGCTTCCGAATCGAACCAGGTGAG
>NZ_JALKFX010000159.1 GCF_023243045.1 Frankia sp. AgB32 | reverse complement strand
GTGTGTGTGGTCGTCAGGGGGAAAAATCCGCCTGGTCGGTGACCTGGCGGCGGATGACGCGTAGTGATCGCATGAAGGATAGTCTGTCCGGGTCGACGTCGGCTTCGTCGGCGGCCTCGCGCATAAGACTTCGGATTGCGTAGTGGCTGAGGAGAAGCGCCCAGATCTCCTGTTCCACCAGGTCTGGGAGTTGCGAGCGTAGGACGCGGGCTTCGCCTCGCTGGTGGGTTTTCACCTCATCGAAAATGTTTTCGATTTCCCAGCGCTCGTGATAGGCCGTGGCGAGTTCCACCGCGGGTATGTCGGTGTGGTCGAGGATGTTGGTGACCAGGCAGATCAGTTCTCCGGTTCCGGAGCCGGTGCGGTCGGGCACGGTGTATTCGATGACCCGGACCGGTGTCGCGGATTCCTCGGGAACGTCACGGCCGGCGCGGGCGTCGGCGATGAGCTGTTCCCGTCGTTTCCCGCCTATTTTCGGATTGATGATGATGGAGAGGTAGGAGCCGTCGGGGAGAGGTTGGATGACCGGTAGCGTGAGGTTGGACTTGACCCGCCAGAGTAGATCCGCGCCGGTGTCGAGTGTCTGGTGCCAGAGGTCGTAGCTGTAGAAGTTGCGGTCGGCGGTGAGGAGCATCCCTGGTTCGCAGGCATCGAGCAGAGTGGCAGCGAGTGCGCGTTCGTCGCTGGCACATGGGCCGACCGCGGCCGAGACGATCGCGTGCGTGCCGCATTCGGCGAGGGCGACGACATGGACCTGCGGCTGGGCGCTGGCCTTGTGTCCGTTGGTGTGGCGTCCGAACCTGGCAACGTTCTCGGCGGTGTCCGCCGCGTCGAGGAAGAATCCGTCGATCGCCATCAGTCGCCGGGAACGCAGCCATGCGCCCTTGGTACCTCGCCCCGCGACGGGCACGGCGACACGTTCGAACAGCAGCTTCAGTGGTGCGGCGCCGAGTCTGACTCGTGCCTGCGAGATCGCCCCGCTGGTCGGGACCTTCCAGTCACCCTTCCAGTTCCCCAACCATGTCAACGCACCGGCGAGTTTACGCATGACTTCTTCGTAGTCATCGTCGAAGAACAGGCACATAGCCATGGTGAAGTACACCATCACCCGGGCCGGTAGTAGCCTGACGCGCCGTTCCTGCCGTTTCGTCTCCACCAGCACCTCATCGACGAGGTCCCGGGGGACGATTTTGGCAAGCACGCCGAGCGAAATACGATCGGTGAGCCGCTCGTTTTCAACGGCTGGCAGTTCAACT
>NZ_JALKFX010000158.1 GCF_023243045.1 Frankia sp. AgB32 | reverse complement strand
ACGCGCCGACCCGGTCGCCCTCGATACCACCGATATTCCCCCGCGCCCCCAGGTACGCGCCTCGGCAGCCATTGCCAACCGCCGGCCCCGCTCGTTCAACCTCGGCAGCAATGCATCCAGACGTGCCTTCATCGCCGCAAATTCCCTCGACCGCCCGTCCGCCACACTCGGATTCTATCGGAGCGATCAACAATGCCTGATCAACGCCTTGCCGGGTAGCGGGCAGGGATCTCACCTGCCCGCCCCCACAGATCCGGACATGAACCTCTCAGCTCATCCGGCTCGTGCCCTCCAGTCCTTCGATCAGTACCGCATCGCCCAGTGCACGAACAGGTTGGGCTCCCGTTCCCGGACTACCTTCAACCATTGCCGCGCCCGCCGTTCGCTGCGGGACAGTCACCTGTATTTCCACCGCGCCCAGCGCATCAGATGACGGTCGATACGCTCGTACAGTGGGATCACCATGGTCGGGTAGAACGCGGTGAAGTAGTTCAACCAGCCCCTCAGGACCGGGTTCAGCCACCGCGCGATCTCGGCGAGGGTTTGATTCGTGCGCCGATGGATCCGCCAGGATGCTATCCTGCGGCTCATCTCAGCCAGCTTCTCCGGAGCCACCGCCGGCAGGAAACCTGTATAGACCTGCTTCCGTTTCCTATCGAAGGCCATCCGAGGACGAAATGCATACCCGCAGAACGTGAACGTCACCTGCTCGAACTCCTGGCGACGTCGACTGTCCTTGCAGTACACGATCCGCGTCTTGTCAGGATGCAGCTGTAGCCCGATCTGGACGAACCGGCGTTCAACTGCCTCCCATACCTGACGAGCTTGCCTTTCGGTCCCTCTTGAAACACCGCTGTCGGCATACCGCAACCGCATCCAACGGGGAACGCCCTGGACGGTAGCCATAGGAATCGTCATGAAATACCTTCTCCACGTTCGGCTCCAGCGCCATAACCGCCGCTGTTTGCGCCACCCTGTCGACCACGTTCGGGATACCAAGAACCCTTGTCCCACCCTTCTTGGGTATCTCCACCGCGCGGACCGGACCGGGGAAGTAACTACCCGACGACATACGATTCCACAGTTTGTAGAGGTTGTCTTTCAGCCTCTCCTCGAACTGATCGATCGACACACCGTCGGCCCCGGCCGCTCCTCCATTCTCCCTCACTTTCAACCATGCGTCCCATACCAGAAGCTTGGGAATTTCATGCGACTTGACCTGAGACCTCGGCTCACTCATGTGACTCCTCCCATTCCTGGTTGGCCACACGTGTTCGCCTGGATGGCCCCGCCCCTTGGCTCCACCCCCACTGCGATACGCAGAGGATTCACAGCTACTACGGGCGAGTCCGCCGGCGTGTCCCGCATCGGTACTCTGCTCCTCGCGGTTCTCGCCGCTTGGAGTCATCCCTCTCGACGCCAGAATTCGGCGTCCATATCGGGACACACCTTCACACGTTCCATACGAGAGCCTGGCCCGGACTCATGCTGCCTATATGCCAATGCCACTCGGTTAAGGAGGAGGGGTGTTCGTCCATCCCGACACGCCAACACCCGATCCCTTTCCGGTCAACT
>NZ_JALKFX010000157.1 GCF_023243045.1 Frankia sp. AgB32 | reverse complement strand
CAATGCCGTGAAGCGTAGTTTGATCTTTCCGGGATCTGGTCATGCTGCGCGTGGTGCGAGCGGGTGGAGCCGGATCGTTGGTGGGCCTGGGTGGCGGGTCGAGGCGGGTTCGCCGGGTTTCTTGACGCGGTAGCTGTTGTGGCGGGGGCGTTTGACGACGCGGGGGCAGGTGCGATGGCGCCGGGGTGGGTTGAGCGTGCGGGTGATCTCGGTGTGGAACCGGGGTAGCTGGGCGTGCCAGTCCTCAGGGGGAAATGTCCGCCGTTCCGGTGACGGAACGGCGGACGAGGCGCAGGGTTCGGGCGAAGCCGACCCGGTCGGGATCGACGTCGGCGGCCTCGGCCGCCCGGGCGATCAGGGCGGTGATCGCGTACTGGACGGTCAGCCAGGCCCACATCTCCTGGAGAGCGAGGTCGGGCAGCCGGGAACGCAGGATCGTGGCGGGGCCACGCAGGTGGGTCTTGAGCTGATCGTTGGAGGTCTCCTCCTCCCAGCGTTCGTTGTAGCCAGCGGCGATCTCGTCGGCGCGAGCCTCACGGGGGTCGAGGATCGTGGTGAGCACGACGACCAGTTCTCCGGCACCGGACCCGGCCCGGTCGGGGATGTCGTACTCGACGACCCGGGCCAGGTGCGCCTCGTCCGGGTCGAGGTCGGTGCCGGCCTTCGCGGCGGCGAGCAGCGCGGCCCGTCGCCGGGCACCGGTGACCTTCGGGTCGATCAGCACGGTCAGGAACGTGCCGTCGGACAGGACCTTCACCACGGGCAGACCCAGCCCGGTCGGGGCCCGCCAGATCAGGTCCGCGCCGGTGCCGGCCGCCAGTCCCCAGTGGGCGAACGAGTAGAACCCCCGGTCGGCGGTCAGGACCTCGTCCCGGCGAAGCCTCATCAGCAGTCCCCGGGCCAGGGCCTTCTCGCTGGTCGTCCACCCGCCGACCTCGGCGGCCCGGAACGCGTGCGTGCCGCACTCCGCCAGCGCGACGACCCGGATCTTCGGAAACGCCGACCGCTTCTCCCCCGACCCGGCGTAGCCGAACGCGGCGGCGTTCTCCTCGGTGTCGGGCACATCGATCTCGAACCCGTCGACCGCGAGCAGCAACCGGCCCCGCAGCCACGCCCCACGCGTGGACAGCGTCGCGACCTGCCCGGCGACCCGCTCGAACACCTCCGCCATCACCGCCCGGCCCAGCCGCTTACGGGCCTGGGTGATCCCGCTCGCGCTCGGTGGCGCCCAGCCCGCGTCCCAGCAGCCGAACCGGTCCAGCGACCCGGTGACCTTCTGCGCCACCTCGGCGTAGTCGTCGTCCGGGAACAGGCACATCGCCAGCGTGAGATAGGCCGTCACGTGCGGCGGGAGTTTCCCGCCCCTGCGCCGCTCGCCGACCCCACAGGCCGCGACCGCCTCGTCCACCGCGTCGCGTGGTACCGCTGTCACCAACACCCCGACCGATACCTGGTCCGGGGTCACCATCGAAGCCACGAACCGTGACCAAACCACCCAGCGGCACAGATGCCACGCCGCCACGCCGTACCAACCCACCGGCCAGGAGTCGGAGATCAGCCACCCAAGATCGACTTAAGCTTCACGGCATTGC
>NZ_JALKFX010000156.1 GCF_023243045.1 Frankia sp. AgB32 | reverse complement strand
GGGGCAGCCGTCAGGTAGGGGCGGCGGCTGGTGGCATCCAGGGAGCGCCGCGGAACGCGAGGCGTAGGGCGTGCAGCGCGGAGACGCCGTGTTTGCGGGCGGTGGACAGGTAGCTGGCGATCTGGAGGCGGCAGGCGGTCACGGCCTCGGAGGTGAGCCGGCCGGAGATCTTCTGCTGGGTCTTGAACGGCCGGAGGTCGCGCTCGCTCTGGTTGTTCGTCGGCCACACGTCGAGGTCGAAGACGAAACGGAGTACGTCGTCCTGCCGGTCACGTAGGCATGCGAGCAGGCAGCGGCCGGCCGGCTGCTTCGTGCCCTTCTCGGCCGCGGGAACGTCCCTGAGCCCGACACGGACCGCGCCGCGGTACTCGGCGATCAGCGGGTCGCGCAGCGCGGCGGGGACCTCGGTCAGTCCGGCCGCGCGGGCGAGGTTGGCCTGGTGGACCAGGCCCCGCAGCGCCTGTTGGAGCTGGACCGGCCAGAGGGCCTCGGGGTAGGTCTCGACCACGTCCTGGAGGTCGCGCAGAAGATGGGCGACGCACAACTGGTGGAGGAAGCCGGTGAACTCGTCGCAGTCGTAGAGGGCGTAGCGGTCGTGGACGACGACCCCGAGCATCCGGCCGAGTAGGAACACCCGGAAGCTGGCCTTGTCACGGCCTCCCAGCATGAACAGCGTGAACAGCAGCGTCGAGGCCGAGAGCACGTAGCGCTTCTCGCCCTTCGGGCCGACCTTCAGTGGCGTCTCGTCGAACCCGGCGACCTTCTCGGCGGCGATCCGCTGTTCGATCTCGGCGACCGGCGCCTCGACCGCGTCCGCGCCCAGCGCCAGCAGCGAGTGCAGCCAGCCCGCCGAGACCTCCACCCCGCACAGCTCGGCGATCGCCTCCCGGGCCCGCTCCACCGGTAGGTGCTGGCGGACCAGGAAGTACGTCGCGAGCGCGCGCAACTCCGGCCCGTAGGACACCGGCGCCCCGGACACCCCCTCGGGCCGGGCGGCCACGTGGCGGCGCCCGCAGCCGCACACGACCCGGTAAAGATCATGCTGGGTCACCCCGACCCGGGCCAGGGTGAGATCGTGGGACTGGTGCGAGCGGGCGACCCCGACCACCGCCACCTCTGCCAGCGACACCCCGCAGTCACACACCCCGGCCGGGAAATGCGCCTCGACCCGGTCCGGGTCCTCCCGCCAGGCCAACGTCCGCCCGTCCTGCCCCGGCTGCTTCCCGCGCTTCTTCATCCCGCCCCCGGCGGCACGGCGCTCCGCCCGGTTCGGCCCGGCCCGACCCGGCAGCACCCCGTCCGACGACGGCGGCAACGACGAGTTCCCCGAGTTCCGCGAGCCCGCCCGCCCCAACCGGTCGACCTCCGCCGCCAGCGCCTCGACCTGCCCGCGCAACTCCTCGATCAACTCTGCCTGCGCCGCCAGGGTCGCGGCCTGCGCGGCCACCACGGCCAGCAGTTCCTCACGCGACATCTCCTCCAGCGGCACCCAGCCAGATCACCACACCGCCACCCGGCCGTCGCGCACGACACCCAGCACGCCGAACAACATCCACACCCGGCTGACCCGCCAGCAACTCACAGCAAGATCACCAAACCACGTGAATGTTTAC
>NZ_JALKFX010000155.1 GCF_023243045.1 Frankia sp. AgB32 | reverse complement strand
GCCAGACGGTGGCACCCGGCTCCTCGGAGTGCCCACCATCGCCGACCGGATAGCACAGACGGCCGCGACCATGATCCTGGAACCGGACGTGGACCCAGTGTTCCACGTCGACTCCTACGGTTATCGGCCGCGGAAGTCCGCGCTGGACGCGGTGGAGGTCTGCAAACAGCGGTGCTGGCGGCGTCCCTGGGTGGTCGATCTGGACATTCAGGGGTTCTTCGACAACGTGCCGCACGCGCAGATCATCGCTGCAGTGGAGAAGCATACGAACCTGGCATGGGTGGTGTTGTACGTGAAACGGTGGCTTGTTGCGCCGATTCAACACCCGGACGGCAGCCGTGTGACTCCCGTTAAGGGAACTCCGCAGGGTTCGGCGATCTCACCCTTGTTGTCGAATCTCTTCCTGCACTATGCGGTGGACTCCTGGCTCGCCAGAAAATTCCCGGTGGTGCGGTTCGAGAGGTACTGCGACGACATCATCCTGCACTGCTACAGCCAGCGACAGGCAAAGTTCATTCGTGATGGCGTTGGAAAGCGGCTGCTGGAGTTCGGGCTGCGCTGCCACCCGGACAAGACCCGGATCGTCTACTGCAAGCAGGACGGACGCGACGAAGAACACCAGGTAGCAAGTTTCACGTTCCTGGGCTTCGATTTTCGTCGTGCGCCCATCCGGCGACGCGACGGCGTGCTGATGTGCGGGTTCGTCCCGCTGGTCGGCAAGGCTGCACTGAAGTCGATGGCGCGGGTCATCCGGCAGTGGAAGATCGGTCGTTGGACCAGTGCGAGCCTTCAGGATATTGCCTCGATGGTCAATCCCATCGTGGCAGGATGGATCGGCTATTACGGACGCTTCTACAAGTCCAGGCTGACCGGTTTCCTGGGACAGCGGATCAACCCCTTCCTGGTGAAGTGGGCGATGCGGAAGTACAAGCGACTGCGTCGGGCGAAACGGAGGGCCCGCCGGAAACTGGCCGAGATAGCGTCAGAATTCCCGGCGATGTTCGCTCACTGGAAGCATGGCGCGAGGCCTGTTGGTTCGACGGTGGGAGCCCGGTGACGGGAGACTGTCACGCCGGGTTCTGAGAGCAGCGGCGGGTGAGATTCCCGCCGCTGACTCACCTCGTTTGACACCCGTGGCCGGGAGTGCGAACGGGTGACACCGAGGTCCGCGAGGAGCAATGCCACGGTCTTCGAGGTCATGGACGTGCCACGGTCGGCGTGGATCGTCAGCCGTTCCGGGTCGACCCGCTGTTTCGCGCAGGTGGCCGTGATGAGATCCTCCGCAAGCGCGGCCGACTCCGTTTCGGCGACCATCCAGCCGACAACATAGCGGCTGTACACGTCGAGGATGACATACAGATGATAGTAAGTCCATTTCTTCGGTCCGTGGAGTTTGGTGATGTCCCAGCTCCACACCGAGTTGGGCTTCTCCGCGACGAGTTCGGGTTTGACGTGGGCGGGGTGGGTGGCCTGGCGGCGGCGTTCCCCGGTCTCGCCGTGCTCGGCGAGGATCCGGTACATCGTGCGGGGGGACGCCAGGTAGATCCCCTCGTCCAGCAGCGACGCCCAGACCTGGTCCGGGGAGGCGTCGACGAACCGCTCCGAGTGCAGTACCTCCAGCACCCGGGCCCGCTCCTCGGTGGTCAGGGCCGCGGGCTGGCGGCGCTGCTTGTGCGGGATCGGTGCCGGCCGCGGCGGAGCCGGGCTTTTGCGGTGCCGCCGGTAATGCGTCGCCCGGGACCGGCCCAGAGCCCGGCAGGCTGCCTGCACGCCGGTCTCCTGAGCGAGGGCCGGAAGATGCTCCTCGACGACCCGTTCT
>NZ_JALKFX010000154.1 GCF_023243045.1 Frankia sp. AgB32 | reverse complement strand
GTGTCCATTCAGGGGTGGGCGGCTGTAGCCCGCTGACCTTGGGGTTTGTGTTGAGGGGACACGTCGTGGGTGTTGCTTGATCGGCGTGGTTGGGTGTGGATGATCAGGGGTGTGGTTGACCCGTCCGCGTCGTGGGAGCCGCGTCTCGGGGCGGCCGAGGCGCGGATCGCGGGGCTTGCCGCGGGGCTTGCCGAGGCCCGGTCCGCGAACGAGAAGCTGGCGGCGACGAACGAGCGGCTTCGGCGGGTGGTCGCGGATGCGGCCGAACGTCATGAGTCGGAGCTCGGCGTGGCGCGGGCCGAGGCGGACCGGGCGCGGCGCCGGGTCGCCGAGCTTGAGCTGGAGGTCGCTGACCTGCGGCGGCGGGTGTCGATGGACAGCACGAACTCCTCGGTGCCGCCGTCGAAGGAGCCGATCGGCGCGAAGGAGAAGCGGAAGGCCGAGCGGCGGGCCTCGTCGGAGCGGGTGCGGTCGAAGGACCGCAAACCGGGCGGGCAGCCGGGGCATCCGGGTGCGGGGCTTTCGCGGGAGGCGGAGCCGGACCGGTCGTTGTCGGCGGACCCGCCGACGGAGTGCTCGTCGTGCCAGGCGGATCTGTCTGGCGCCGAGGTGCTGGCCGAGGGCTGGGCGCAGGTCTGGGACCTGCTCGATCCGGTGTGCGAGAAGGTCGAGTGGGTGTTGCCGCGGCGGCGCTGCGGCTGTTGCTGGAAGGTCACGGCCGGGTCGGTGCCGGGGGTCCGGCACGCGGGGCCGGGCACGGTGTCCTACGGGCCGCGGCTGCACGCGGCGGCGGTGCTGCTGGCGTCCGAGGGCAACGTGCCGGTCGAGCGGGCCGCGATGGTCATCGACGCGCTGCTCGGGGTGCCGGTCTCGGCCGGGTTCGTCGCCCGCGCGCACGAACGGCTCGCCCAGGATCTCCAGGCGGCCGGGTTCGACGAGGCGATGAAGGCCGCGCTGCGCGCCGAGCCGGTGCTGTGCGGCGACGAGTCCCCGGTGAACGTGCTGCGTAAGGATCTCGACGAGGCCACCGGCGAGCCGTGCGCGGGCAGCCCACACCTGCTGGCGGTGCGAACCCCCGCCCCCGGACTGGTCTGGTACGGCGCGATCGGGTCCCGGTCGTCGCGGGCGATCGACGCGACCGGCGTCCTCGACGGCTGGGCCGGTTGCCTGACCCGCGACGACTACGCCGGCTGGCACCAGTACGACGCCGGGCTCGCCGGCGTCCAGCTCTGCTGCCAGCACCTCATCCGTTCCCTGCGGGCGGTGCTGACGCTCGCGCCGAAGATCCAGAAGTGGGCGGGCCGGCTGATCGACCTGCTCCGCGAGGCGAACCGGCTGGTCGTCGCCGCCCGCGCCACCGGCCACAGCCGCCTCGACCAGCAGGTCCTCGACAGGCTGCGAGCCCGCTACGACGCCGACGTCAGGATCGGCGAGCTCACGAACATGTCCCGGCTCTGGACCGACGAGAAGAACCATCCCGGCCTGGTCCTGGCCCGCAGGCTCGCCGCGAAGGCCGACCAGGTCTGGCTGTTCTGCGCCAACTTCCAGGTCCCCTGGGTGAACAACGCCGCCGAACAGGCGATCCGGCTTCCGAAACGCCACCAGGCGGTCTCCGGCTACTGGCACACCACGACGACGCTGGCCGCCTACCTGCGCGTGCGCTCCTACCTGGTCTCCGCCCGCGACCACGGCATCCGCGCCATCGACGCCATCCGCATCGCACTCGCCGGCGAACCCTGGCTACCAGTACCCAGGACACCCGCCCCCGCCACCTAAACCAACATCAACACTGGGCTACTGGAACCGTCACCCGTGAATGGACAC
>NZ_JALKFX010000153.1 GCF_023243045.1 Frankia sp. AgB32 | reverse complement strand
GATCGCGGTAGGGACCGCCCTTGCGGGCGGCCCCCCGCACAGATCCCAGCGTGCGGGACTACCGCACTGGGCTCCTGCCTCGGGTTCTGGCGTCGAAGCGCACGACGGGGAAAGGATGCCGTGGACGGGCGGGTGGTAGCCATCGTTTGGTGATGCGGTCCATCCGTATCCAGTTCAGACGCGTGCGCTGGCTGCGGCGCCGCAGCGCCTTGTACCAGTGCCGCCCGACCTGCGTGCGGAAAGATGCGACCGCATCGGTGTTGCCAGGGACAGCGTAATAGGCGAGGTAACCGTTCACCACGCTACGTAACCACCGCCCCTGCTCGGGAAGGGATTGATGCCGGCGCCGCTTGAGCTCTTCCTTGATCTCCCGCAGCTTCATCCGCATGCGCTTCTTTTCCGTGACACGCCTCACCCAGAACCGCCCACCCCTGGTCATCGCACACATATGCGTGAATCCCAGGAAGTTGAACGTCTCGGGTCTACCCCTGTCCCGCGCTGTTCGCCGTTCCGCGGCATGGCGCCCGAACTCGATCAGCCGGGTCTTGTCGGGGTGCAGTTCCATTCCGAACTTCGCGAACCTCTCGCGTAGATCGGCCAGGAACCGCCTGGCGTCTTCCTGGTACTCGAAGCCAGCGATGGCGTCGTCGGCGAAGCGCACGACGATCATGTCTCCGTGCGCGAAGCGACTTCGCCACCACTGGACCCACAGGTCGAAGACATAGTGGAGGTAGACATTGGCGAGCAACGGTGAAACCGATGCTCCCTGCGGAACTCCCTCCATGGTCCGCGACCACGTCCCGTTCTCGATGACTCCTGCGTTCAGCCATTTCTGGACCAGCCGCAGGACCCGTTGATCCGCAATCCGGTGCTCAAGGAACTTCATCAGCCAGTGATGGTCAAGGCTGGTAAAGAAATCGCGGATGTCCGCGTCGAGCACCCAGTTCACCCTCTTACGTTCGATCCCGACCGTGAGCGCATCGAGCGCGTGATGCGGGCTGCGCCCCGGCCGGAACCCGTAGGAGAATCCCAGAAAATCCACCTCGTAGACGACGTTCAGTACCTCGACGACGGCCCGCTGGACGATCTTGTCTTCCAGTGTGGCGATGCCGAGCGGCCGCTGCCGCCCGTCCGCCTTCGGTATGTACGCCCTGCGTGATGGTTTCGCCTGGTAGCGCCCTGTGTGAAGCCGCTCGTGCAGGTCGCGGAGGTTGTCCTCCAGCCTCTGTCCGTAAGCCTCCCACGTCATCCCGTCAATGCCCGGAGCGGCTGCCGGGTGGATAGCCCGGTAGGCCGCTCTGAGGCGGTCGATGTCAACGTGGTGCAGCAGCGCGGTGAACCGTGCTTCCTTTTTCTGTCGTGCTACGCGGCGCACACGTTCCAGCGCATTGGGCGCGCCTGCTCCGGCTCTGTGTCCGGGACGCGTTTTGCTGGCCGTGTTCCCCTCGGCCATGCCCCTTCCCTCCCCCATCTCCGCCACCGCGTACACGGTTTTGTTCGACAGGTTCGCAGGTACTACGGGCATGTCTGACTTCCCACGTTCGTGCATCTCAGGCGTACCGCCTCAGCGTTCTCTGAGCGGCCCGACCGGCCATCGACCCGGCGGGCGACCGTGGGATCTCCCGGTTCTCGCGCATGAAGATTCCGTACATGCCATGGTTCTCCGACCGCGCGGGGTCCCCCGACGACTCGCGCATAGCGCCGCCGGCGATGTTGCCTTCCGCGTCAGTTAACCGCGTCGGCACCCCAACCTCCCTGATTTCGCGGCTCAATAGCCCGGCCTGCACGTACCCCTACCAACGCTTCGCCTGCGCCCTCGCGGACACCGACGCATGGTTCAGGGCCACCGTGGGTCGCTAGCCCTTCGATGTAGAGCTCTTCCATCTCCTTCTCCATGCCGGTTTATCCCGGCGCTC
>NZ_JALKFX010000152.1 GCF_023243045.1 Frankia sp. AgB32 | reverse complement strand
GTCGGGTGGCCCGGGGGAATCGCACCCCCGGGCTCCCGCAGATCCCGGCGTGACACTCTCGCGTCACCGGGCTCTTCTTGTCCTTCTCACCAGAAGCCGTGGATCCACTGCCAGTGCGCGAACAGCGTCGGGTACTGCGAGGTTATCCTCTTCCACGCCTGGTGCGCTTTGGCGAAGGTCCTCAGCCGTCGGTACTTCTTTCGTATCCACCGCAGCAGATTTGCACTGATGCGGTAGAGGAGCGAATACAGCTCGGTCTTGTAGAAGGCACCGTAGTACTGCATCCAGCCCCGGATGACGGGATTGACCGCACGGGCGATCCCGCCCATGGTGTGGCCGGTGAGCGTGTGAAGCCGCCAGGACTTCACTTTCTTGCTCATCTTCTTGATGGCGTCCTTGCTGGCCGCCGGGACAAACCCGGTGAACACGTTCCCGTTCTTTGCCCGCACCCCTCGCGCCTGGAAGGTGAAGCCAAGGAAAGTGAATTCGGTGTGCTCATGCGAGCCACGTCTTTTCCCGTCCTTGCAGTACACGATCCGGGTTTTCTCCGGGTGCAGGCTGACACCGACCTGCTCCAGCCTCTTCCGCAGCCTGTCCAGCACGAATCTGGCTTGGGCCAGGGACTTGCAGTGCACGACCGCGTCATCGGCGTAGCGTTCGAAAGGACAGGCCGGGAACTCCCGGGCCATCCACAGGTCGAACGCGTAGTGCAGGAACAGGTTGGCGAGTACGGGGCTGACCGCGGATCCTTGTGGGGTTCCGCGGTCGCGTTCCGCCAGCGTTCCGTCGGGCATCCTGATGGGAGCGGCAAGCCACCGCTTCACGTAGAGGATCACCCAGGGCAAGGTGGTATTTGCCTCGACGGCCGCGATGATGCGGTCCCAGGGGACGGTGTCGAAGAACTTCCGCACGTCCAGGTCTATGACCCAGTCGTACTTCCAGCACCGCTGCCGGCATCTCCCCACGGCGTCCAGCGCGCCTTTCCGGGGTCGGTACCCGTAGGAGTCCGGGTGGAACTTTGGTTCCACCACGCTCTCCAGTCGGGTTGCGACCACGGTCTGCGCAATCCGGTCACCTACGGTAGGAACGCCGAGCATCCTGGTTCCCGCGCCATGCGCCTTAGGGATCTCCACCGCTTTTACCGGAGGCGGGAAGTACGAGCCCGACGACATCCGGTTCCAGATCCTGTACAGGTTTCCCTTCAGATCGGACTCGAATTCCGCCAGGCCGACCCCGTCGACTCCGGCAGTGCCCTTGTTGGCCGCCACCTTCCGATATGCCTGCCACACCTCCCACTTGGAAATGCCGAACGGCTTTTCTGGTGATACCTGCCCGCTCACCTGATTCCTCCCAGCCACGCTGGTTGACCCTGCAAACGAACCACGGACAAGCCAGCCCCTTCGCTCCGCTCCCACCGCATCAAGCAGGAACTTCGCCGCTACTACGAGCTGGTCCGCCTGCGCGCCCCACGACGGTACTCAATTCCTCACGGTTCAAACGCTTGGAACTCTCCCTCTCGCCGCCCTTTATAAAACGGCAGTTTCAGGGCACGCCATCCCACGTTCCGTACGAAAGCCGCAGTCCAGGCTCGCGCCACCTCTGCGCCGGGCACCACCTGGCCAGCAATCCGGGCAACCACCAGGCTCATCCCGGGCCAAGCAGTAACACCCGGTTTTGATGCCACTTCTCTAAATAACGACGCTATCAAACGGTGAATCCCTCACGGGACTTTCAATGCAACGCCTTCCTGGACCCCACCTGACGCATCACGTGCGCCTTTTCCCTCATCGCTCACCACGACGGTCTTCAGCCAACGCGGCAGAGGGCGGTTTGAAGCCTCCCCCCGAAGGGCGGCTCCGGAGGGCCTGCAATCCTCCATCTTTCGTACAGCACCGCTGTCGATCACTCAGCTAGCAAGCAACCTTCAGCGTTCGTGGCACACC
>NZ_JALKFX010000151.1 GCF_023243045.1 Frankia sp. AgB32 | reverse complement strand
CCGTTGCGAGTCATGAAGCATGAGTAAGCCTCTGCCTCGCAGCCGTCGTCGACAGGACGGCGCTCCCGGTCTGACCCGCTCGCGCGGTGCCGGGTTCCCGCTTCATGGGCACCTGCCGCGCGAGCGCGGTCTCACGGTCGCCTCCACGGGCGTTTTCCGTCTCCAGCGCACTGCCGGCGACGAGGTGACGCAGGTTGACCGCGGCGTTCAGGTCGCGGTCGACCACCAGCCCGCAGGACGGGCAGGTGAACGTACGGTCGGCCAGGGTCAGGCTTGGGTTTCGCCCGCCACAGTCGGAACAGGTCTTGCTCGATGGATACCAGCGGTCCGCGACGATCAGCCGGGAGCCGTACCAGCGCGTTTTGTAGAGGAGCTGGCGGCGGACCTCCGCCATTGCGGTGTCCGCAATGGCACGGGCAAGCCGCCGGTTGCGGACCATCCCGGCGACGTGCAAGTCTTCCACCACGATCACGCTGTGGGTCTTCGCAAGCCGGGTGGTGAGCTTGTGCAGCCCGTCGTGGCGCTGGTGGGCGACGCGGGCGTGGATGCGGGCGAGCCGGGCGGCACGCTGGCGCCGTCCCGCGCTGCCGGGCTTCGACCGGGCGTAGGCCCGCGAGGCTTTCCGCAGGCGGCGCAGCGACCCGGCGAGATGCTTCGGGTTCGCCACCATCTCCCCGGTGGACAGCACGGCAAGGTGCGTCACGCCCAGGTCCACCCCGACCGGCCCGGCACGGCGCTGCCGCCGCGACGGGCCGCCAGGCATCTCCCGGTCGACCTCGACGGTGAACGACACGAACCAGCGCCCGGCGGTACGGGACACGGTCGCGCCGAGCAGCCGGGCCCGCCCCTCGGCCAGCCGGCCGGTGAGCGCACCCATTGGTTCGTGGACCTTCACCCGACCGATCCGAGGCAGTTTCACCAGATGGTCATCAGCCGGGCCATAGGCGCCGGTGGTGTACCGGAACGAGTCGCGGGCCTTCCCGCGCTTCTTGAACCTGGGGAAACCAACCCGCTGGCCCTTCCGCTTTCCCCTGCGGGAGTCGGTGAAGTTCTTCAACCCGCGGGCGAGCTGGTCGAGCCCGGCGGAGAACGCCTCCTTCGAGCACTCGTCCCACCATGGGGCGACGTCCCGCTTCGCGGCGTTCCAGGCGAGCCGCAGCGCGGGCAGGGTCCACGGCACCGGGGTCAGCGCATCGCCGTCCAGCCCGTAGGACTGTTCGGCGTCGCGCTGGGCAAGCGCGGCCTTCACGCGGGCCAGACCCCAGTTGTAGGCGAACCGGGCCGCCCCCGCGTGGCGATGCAGGTTCGCGCTTTGGGCGGCGTTCGGGTCGAGCGCGAACCGGTACGCCCGCAACGTCTTCACGCTGGGCCATCCTTCGTCGCCTCGGCGACCGCGCGCCGGGCGCGGTTCGCCGCAGCCCGGCGGCCATACAGCCGGGCGCACATCGACGTGAGGATCTCGGTCATGTCCCGGACCAAGTCGTCATCAACCTCGGCGGGGTCGACAACCAGCAGTTCGCGGCCGTTCGCCGCGAGCGCGGCCTCGACATATTCGGCGCCGAAACGGGCGAACCGGTCGCGATGTTCCACGACGATCGTGGACACCGCCGGGTCGCGTAGCAGCGCGAGGAACTTCCGGCGGTGGCCGTTCAACGCGGAACCGACCTCGGTGACCACCCGGTCGACGGGCCGGCCCTGCCCGGTAGCCCATGCGGCGACCCGAGCGACTTGCCGGTCCAAATCCGATTTCTGGTCGGCGGATGACACCCGGGCGTACACCGCGGTCAGCCCGGTCGGCCGTTCCACGGCTTCCGGCTCCACCAGGATCAACCGACCTACCCGCCGGGCAGGTACCGGCAACTTGCCTTCTCGAAACCAGCGGTACGCGGTGACGTGATGCACGCCCTCACGCTCAGCCCACTGCTTCAAGTTCACTTACGCATTATATCGCATACTCAAGCTGCGGCAGTTGACAACCC
>NZ_JALKFX010000024.1:55007-82615 GCF_023243045.1 Frankia sp. AgB32 | reverse complement strand
ACGATCTTCCTCTCCCCACCCGCCCAGGTCACAAGATGATAGCCATTGCCTGACTCATCTCATCCTGACGGATAGGGCTTCCGCATCGGAGCCATCCGATCAGGGCGGACAGGAGCCAACTCCCTTCGTGCGGGGACAGTTCCCGCAGGGGCGCCCTGTGCGGAGAAGCAAGGCGCGCACGCAGTGGGAGGAGGTCCGGGGATGGACGCCCCTGCCCTACCGACGGAGACCGATGTCCTGGTGGTCAGAGCCGGGCCCACCGGCCTGGCGGCCGGCCTCGCGCTGTCGACGCTCGGTGTCGACCATGTCGTGGTCGACACCGCCGCGGGGGTCCAGGAAGGCTCGCGTGCCGCAGGTGTGCAGCCCCGGGGACGCTGGAGGACCTGGCCAGGCTCGGCGTGGCGGACGAGCTGATCGCGCGGGGCATCCAGGGGGCCGGGCTGCGCGTGGGCAGTCGCGAGCGAACGCTGCTCGACATCGACTTCGGCGCGCTCCCCACCCCGTGTCCTTTCCTGCTGTTCGTGCCGCAGGTGATGACCGAACAGGTCTTGGAGCGGGCGCTGAGCAAGGTGGGCGGTCTCGTCCACCGCAGTCATCGGGTGCTCGACCTCGATCCGGAGTTCGACGCGGTGTCCGCGCGAATCGCCGACCCGAGGGCGTCGTGCGGTGCCTGCGGGCCCGGTACGTCGTCGCCTGCGACGGGCTGCACAGCGGCGTGCGCGACCGCATCGGCGTCGGCTTCCCCGGCACCGACAAGCCACAGGACTTCCTGCTGGCCACCGTCCGTCTGGACGGCCTGCCGGGCGAGCCGCGGGTGCTGCTCACCTTCGCGCCCGGCGGGGTGCTGCTGCTGGTCCCGCTTCCGGACGACGAGGCCCGCCTGATCGCCACCCGCGACAGCGCCGACACCGCGATCGAACCAGGCCTGGTGCGCCGCCTCCTCGACGAGCGCGCGCCGTCGTCCCTGCCTCTCGCGCTGCGGGAGGTGCGCCGCGCCGGTTCGTACCGGGTGTCGGAACGGGTCGCGGACAGCATGCGCCAGCACCGCGTCCTCCTGGCCGGTGACGCCGCCCATGTGCACAGCCCGGCGGGCGGCCAGGGAATGAACACCGGCATCCAGGACGCCCTGAACCTCGCGTGGAAGCTCGCCGCGGTGCTCGGCGGCGGGGCCGACGAGGGGCTGCTCGACTCCTACGACAAGGAACGTCACCCGCTCGCGGCGGCACTCGTGGCCTTCACCTCGCAGCTCACCTCCGTGGCCACGATGACGCAGCCGGCGCTGGCCGAGGTGCGGGACACCGCCCTGGCCGCGGTCGGTGCGGGCTCGGCCGCCTCCGACCTGCTCAGCCTGCGTATCTCGGAGCTGGGCATCTCCTACGGCGCGGATCCCGGCGACCCCCTCGTCGGCACCCGGGTCGTGCCGGGCGGCGACTGGGCGCACCGGTACGGCTGGACGATCCTGGTTCCCGGCGCGGGCCCGGCGGGGTCAGGCGCCCCGCGTCCCGCCGCGGCGGTGCGGTGGGGATGCACCGATGCGCGGCGCGCGGTACTCGTGCGGCCCGACGGCTACGTCCACGCGACGTGCCTGCCCGGTCCGGAGGAGATCGACGCGATGCTGCGCGGGCTGCCCGCGCTGACGCCCACCTGAGGGAGACTGACGTCATGCCGTTTCGCTGGGCCATCGCGGGGACCGGAACGATCGCGCCCAGGTTCGCCGAGGCCGCATCACCGGTACCACCGGCTGCATCGAGATCCCCGCGTTCATGCACTGCCCGGACGAACTCACCGTCCGCGCGGGGTTCGACGTCGAGCGCATCAGCCTGCCGCCGCCCTCGACACCGCCGGAACCGACCAGGACGACCGGGCCGGCGGCGGCCTGCACCACCAGGTCCACCAGGTCCATGACCGCCTGCGCGCCGGGAAGCTGGAAAGCGACATCATCCCGCTGGCGGAGTACGTGTCGATCATGCGGATGCCCGATGCCGTCCGGGAGCAGATCGGCCTGCGCTACCCCTGAACCCGGCCGACGACGTCTCCCGGCCGGGGATCTCGATCGCGCGCAACAAAAAAACCCGGCCCGCGAGGGGGCCGGGTGGGCTAGTTGCCCAATCTCGCACGCGGCGGGCCAGATGTCAAAATCGGCCTACCACTCGGGCGGGCGGCTGATCGCGCCGATCCGCACGGGCAGCTGCGCCGCGGTCAGGTCGGTGGGTCGCAGGTTGTACCACCAGTGCCGGCCGACGCCGGTCTGCGACTCGCCCCGCAGCGCGCCGGCGGTGTAGCCCTTGCTGGGATTGACGACCCCGACCGGGACGAGGTCGCGGACCTGCGCCACCGGAAAGGCGAGATCACTGTCGTTGCTGATCACGACGGCGGCGGTGATCCGCTGGTGCAGCAGGTCGAGCAGCAGATGGGACGCGACGTTGACGTCGGATCCCTTTTCCTCCCGCTGCGCGACCGAGACGAGGAACGCGGCGTTGCGGACCGGCTGGCCGGCCGAGTCCTGCACCATCACCGGCCATGCCGATCGGGCCACGTCCGCCTGGCCACCCGGACCCGCCACGGCCAGCGGCGCCCTCACCAGCTTGGTGATGTAACGGCCCTTCGTGATCTCGTCGACGGAGTTCGCGGCCCGCAGCGCACGCAGATAGATCTCCTGGTCCTTGGCGCCACTGGGGTTGCTCGCGCCGTCGATCGGCGCGGTGCAGTACACCACCCGGACGATCCGCGCCCTGGCCCACTGGGCCCGGGCGGCCACGATCGAGGTGACCAGGGCGCGCAGGTCGAGCCAGCGCCAGCCAGGCCGGCCGCTGCCGCCCATCAACCCACGGCCGCCGTAATAAAGGTTGAAACCGTCGATGTAGACGCCGACCCGCAGCGGCTCGCCGGAAGGCGGTGTCGTACCTACGGTCAGTGATCAGCCCTGCCATCGAGGAGCCAGGCCTCGACGTCGCCGGCCCGCCACCGGTCGAAGTACGGCGCGGACTCGACAGGCTGTGGAAAATCATCCCGGGAGCACAGGCGCCGAGCCCGCTCGACCGAGATCGTCAACCGACTGGCGACATCCGCGGTGGTCCACAGATCATCTTCCGCCATGTCCCCATCGTACGGGAACGGCAGGGTCATGCCGGACCGTCGACGTTCACGGCCTCCGCTCCCGACCGTCGACATCCCAACGCCGCCAGCGGAAACGCCGTCGGCGCCACGCTCCCGCCACATGACCGTGACCCAGGGTGTACCGTGGTGACGTTGCTCTTCTCCTTGGTGCCGCCGGTCACCACACAGGATGGCATCACGATGATCGCCGACGGCGAACATCGGCGCAAAGCCGGAACACCACGCGGGTGTGCCGCAGCATGGGGAACGAGGAAAGAACGTGTCCGAAGGTACTGTGAAGTGGTTCAACGCCGAAAAGGGCTTCGGCTTCATCTCGGTTGATGGCGGAGGACCCGACGTCTTCGCCCACTTTTCCTCGATTGTGGGAGACGGCTACAAGTCCCTCGAAGAGGGCCAGCGTGTCTCGTTCACGATTGAGCAGGGGCAGAAGGGCCCGCAAGCCGCTCAGGTACAGCCTCTGATCTAATCCGACGGACTGCGGCCTACTCGTCCGGCAGCGGGCACAACGCCTTCTTCCGTACTAGTCGCACCAGGTCGCACCCGACCTGACCGCGGCGGGGTGGCAACCGGCCCACCCCCCCGCCGTCGGTCGCATCAGCAGGATTCCGTCCACGAAACCGTGGCGGCCTGCGACCCTTCGCGCACTCGGCTTCTCGACCAGTGACAGGAGAGAAGACCGATGCTGGGCATCAGGCCACTGCTCGCGACTGCTGCGGGCGCCCTGACAAGCCCGCTCACTCCCGATGACTACCGGGCGACGCTCAACCCCCTGTGGTCACGGAACCGACCTTCCGGCCGCGTCAAGGCCGTTGTCCCGGAGACAGCCGACGCCGCGACCGTCCTGATCAGTCCCGGCCTGGGCTGGCGGCGGGGCATCGCGGGGCAGCACGTGGACACCGCGTTTCGTATTGACGGGGTGTGGCATTCGCGCACGTTCTCGCTGTCCTCCCCGCCCGACCGCGCCGACGGCCTCATCTCGATCACGGTGAAGGCCAACCCCGACGGCCTCGTGTCCCGGCACATCGTGCAGGCACTGCGCCCGGGTGACATCGTCCGGCTCGGACAGCCCGCGGGGACGTTCGTGCTCCCGGCCGAACTTCCGGAGCGCCTGCTCTTCGTGACCGCCGGCAGTGGAATCACTCCGGTGATGGCGATGCTGCGTCACCTCGCCGCCGGCCCGCGGATGCCCGACGTCGTCCTCGCGCACTCGGCGCCGGACCCGTCGAAGGTCATCTTCGGGGCGGAACTGCGTCGCCTGGCCGCCCGGTTCCCGAGCCTGCGCCTCCACGAGCAGCACACCCGTCCGGCCGGCGACCAACGGTCGACGCGGCTGACGATGGCCGCGCTGGCCACCCTCTGCCCCGACCTCCCGGCGCGGATGGCCTGGGTCTGCGGGCCCGCCGCGCTGGTCGAGCAGGCCGAGTCGTACTGGCGGGAGCGCGGCATCAGCGAGCGGCTGCTCACCGAACGTTTCCACCCGAACCTGCGTGCCGGCAACGGAGCAGGCGGACGGGTGCGCTTCGTCCGAAGCGGGCGGGAGACCACCACGTCGGCGGACACCCCGTTGCTGATGGCGGGAGAGCGATCGGGCATGCTCATGCCCAGCGGTTGCCGGATGGGCATCTGCCACCGCTGTCTCGTCCCGCTGGCGGACGGCCGGGTGCGCGACCTGCGCACCGGCGTGGAGCACGGCACCGCGGGCGATCTCATCCAGACCTGCGTGTCCGCCGCCGTCGGCGACATCGAAATCGATCTTTGAGGACCAGGCCGATGCCAGCAGCGACGCACCTCAGCCCCCAGGACATCGAGGACCTTGGCCGCGAACTCGACCGTATCCGCGAGGAGGTCCTCGCCAGCCGGGGAGAGCAGGACGCCCGGTACATCCGCCGGGTGATCGCGCTGCAGCGCGGCCTCGAGATCGGCGGCCGCGCGGCGATGTTCGCCGCAGTCCTGCCACCGGCCTGGCTCGCCGGCACGGCGATGCTGTCCCTCGCCAAGATCCTCGAGAACATGGAGATCGGCCACAACGTCCTGCACGGCCAGTGGGACTGGATGCGGGATCCGCGCATCCACTCCACCACCTGGGAATGGGACTCCGCGTCCCCCGCCGACGGGTGGAAGTACTCGCACAACTATGTGCACCACACCTACACGAACGTTCTGGGCCGGGACCGCGACCTTGGCTACAGCATTCTTCGGGTAAGTCCCGAGCAGCCGTGGAATCCGGTGTACCTCGCCCAGCCGCTGTACAACCTCGCGCTCGCGGCCCTGTTCGAATGGGGCATCGCGATCTACGACGTGGAGATCGAACGGGCGTTCCGCGGAGAGAAGCCCTGGGACGAAACCCTTGACCAGCTCCGGGGTATGCTCAAGAAAGTCCTCCGCCAGGGCCTCAAGGACTACGTCGTTTTTCCGGCGCTCGCCGGGCCCGCCTTCCTGCCCGTCCTGCTCGGTAATCTCACGGCCAACGTCGTCCGGAACATCTGGGCGCACACCATCATCGTCTGCGGCCATTTCCCCGAGGCCACGAGGACGTTCGCCGAGGCGGAACTCGACGGTGAAAGCCGGGGCGACTGGTATGTGCGGCAACTCCTCGGCTCGGCAAACATCAGCGGCCCGCCGGTGCTTCACCTCCTCAGCGGAAACCTCAGCCACCAGATAGAACACCACCTCTTTCCCGACCTGCCCAGCAACCGGTACGCGCAGGTCGCGCCGCGCGTGCGCGCCCTGTGCGAGCGGTTCGGACTTCCCTACACGACCGGGTCGCTGCCCCGACAGACCGTGAGCGTCTGGAAGCGGATCCTGCGCCTGGCTCTGCCCGGCCCCACGCCCGCGCGAGTCCCGGCGCCGGTGCCGGGCACCTCGCCCGAGCCGGTCGCCCGCGCCGCCTGAACGATCGACGACGGTGACACCCGGCCCGGCGATCGGCGCGGGAGCGGGTGGGCGCCGACGTGGGTTGAACCGATGACGGTGGGCGCCTCCCGGGACGACGATCTGGACCGGACCCTTGCCGCCGTCGGCCTGCGGCTGCGCCGCCTGCGCCGGGAGCGCGAGACGACCCTCGCCGAGCTCTCCGCCAGCACCGGCATCTCGACGAGCACCCTGTCGCGGCTCGAGTCGGGTCAGCGCCGGGCGACACTGGAGCTCCTGCTGCCGTTGGCCAGCGCCTACCGGGTGCCGCTCGACGAGCTCGTCGGCGCCCCGCCGACCGGCGACCCCCGCGTGCACGGGAAACCCATCAGCGTCGGCGGGATGACCGTCGTGCCGCTGTCCCACCGGCCCGGCGGCATCCAGACCTTCAAGCACATCATTCCCGCGGGACCGCGGGTGGACGCCCCCGATCCGCGCAGCCACGAGGGCTACGAGTGGCTGTTCGTTCTCCACGGCCGGCTGCGGATCGTCCTCGCGGGCAACGACCTCGTGCTGTCCGTCGGCGAGGCCGCCGAGTTCGACACCCGCGTCCCGCACTGGTTCGGCGGCGCCGACGAGAACGCCGTCGAGTTCCTCAGCATCTTCGGCCCGCAGGGCCAACGCATGCATCTGCGGGCCCGCTCCCGCAGCGCCGCCGACCGGTCAGTGCCGGACGCCCGCTGACCGGCCCGCCCCCGCAGCGGCGCGCACCCGGTGGCGGGAACCCGGCGCAGCCTGATGACGGTGTCCGGTCTGGAACCCGGCGTCGCGTCCGGCCGCCCAGCCGCGCGGCGGGCCCGGCCGGCGGACCGGGCAGGTTCCGACCGGCGGACACGGGATGGCCGAAACGCCCTGACATCGCTCATTCATCCTGATGTCGGGCAGCCGTCAGGGCCGCTCTGCCAGCCTTCGCCAGCTGGGAGACTCGGCGAACCAGGTGGGAGGGGATGCGGGTGGACTGGGAACTACGGGCCTGTTCGCGCAAGGGCCACGTCACCTATCGGCCGGACGAGGCGGACCTGGCCGCGCGCCTCACCGCGGCGACGCCGGCCGGGCCGAGCTGGCGGTGCCTGCGCTGCGGCGACTTCGTCCCCGGCGAGCCGGCGCGGTCCGGTCCCGCGCGGGACGCGCCGACGCTGTTGCGGGGCCGGGCGCTGCGCGACGCCACCGTGCTGCGGCTGCTCGCCCTGGAACGGCTGGTCCGGGCGTTGCTGATGGTGCTGGTCGCCTACGCGATCCTCCGCTTCCGCCGATCCGAGGACCAGGTGCAGCGGCTGTTCGACCGGGCGGTGCCGGCCGCGCGGCCCCTCGCCGACGTGCTCCACCTCGACCTCGACCACTCCCCCACCATCGAACATCTGCGTCACCTGGTGCATACCCGGCCCCAGACGCTGCTGCTGGTGGCGCTGCTGCTGTTCGGGTACGCGGCGGTGCAGATCGTCGAGGCGGTCGGGCTGTGGCTGCTCAGGCGGTGGGGCGAGTACTTCGCCGCCGTGGCGACCTCGGCGTTCCTGCCGCTGGAGGTCTACGAGCTGACGGAGCGGATCACGTTCCTACGGATCGGGGCGCTGATCATCAACGTCGCCGCGGTCGCGTACCTGATCGTCAGCAAGCGGCTGTTCGGGGTTCGCGGCGGGGCGGCGGCCTTCGAGGCCGAGCGGCATGCCGAGTCCCTGCTCGAGGTCGAGCAGTCCGCCAATGTCGACGGCAGGCGCGCGACCAGCGCCGATGGTGCTCTTACCGCGAATCACTGACCCGCTGGGCGGCGGCTGCCCGGGTGGCCCGACCGGGCTGATCCGGTGCTCCACCGTGCCGAAACGCCCGAAACGTCCCCGCGTTTCCCCTGCTTGCGCGTTCACATTACGGTCAGATCAACACGATGACCGTTAGCCGGGGCAATATCGCGCCTCGTCCGGCAGACTGGATGCGATCACCGCAACGGCGCGAGGGGGTTCCTGACCAGGAATCTCGTCGGAGGCCCCGATCGGCTGTGGGGGAAGCGGCTGCGCATGACACATGAACTTGTTCCGAAGGTTATCAATCCTAAATTCACAAACTTTGTACTCATTACATGACGTTCGCCGGACTCGCCGACGCGCACCGGCACCTTGGTGTGCTGCCGGCCCACCCGTTCTACGGAGGTCCGGCCGTGAACCCGGACGTCTGCGCCCGCGGCACGGTGGCGGACCTCATCGCCGACCTTGACCGGGAGGGCACCGCGCGCGCCCTGGTCATCCCGAACTACGGGGTGCCCGACGTCGCGCGCACCTTCGAACTCAACAACCTGGTCCTGGAGGCGGCGGCACACGACGACCGCATCCGCGCGGGCCTGTTCGTCTCCCCGCGCCCGCAGGACGCCGACCTCACCGCGCGCGCCCTGGCGCTCGCGGGTGAGCCCGGGGTGCGGGCACTGAAGACGACGTTCCTGCTCGGTGGCAGCGTCGACGACGCCGGCTGCCTCGCCCAGCTGGAGCAGATCTTCGCGACCGCGGTGGAACGCGACCTGATCGTCCACATCCACACCTCGCCCGGCGCCGCGAGCGACATCGACCAGGTCGGGAAGCTGGTCGATCGCTTCGGCGACCAGGCGAAGATCCATCTGGTGCACTTCGGCGGCGGGATGAGCGGGCACATCAAGCTGGCCGGCGGCCGGTTCTTCGACTGGGTCGCCGCCGGCAAACGCGTCTACACCGACCTGAGCTGGTCGATCGGCTTCGCGCCGCGCTGGCTCGCCGCCGAGATCGACCGCCGCGGCCTCGGCCACGACCGGCTGCTGTTCGCCTCCGACGAACCCTGGGGCGATCACGCCGGGGAACACGCCCGCCTCGCCGCGGCGGTGGGTGACGGCGAGCTCGCCCGGCACGTGTTCGGCGCGAACTTCGCCGCCCTTTACGACTGAACCGGCGAGCGCCCGGCCCCGTGCCGCCTGTCGGTAGCGGAAACGGCAGGCGAACCGACCCCACGATCCGCCCCCCGGCGTCTCCACCGTCCCCCAAATCCGGACCATCCACCCGACCGGGGTCAACCCGGTCGTGCCACCGTCCCCGAGCAGCACCGTCCCCGAGCAGCACAGTCCCGAGCAGCACCGTCCCCGAGCAGCAGGCGCCCGACACCCACGAGGAGAACACGATGTCCCTTGACGAAACGATCAGCGAGAACATCGCCAGGAGCCTGGCCGAGATCCCGCACCCGTCCCTGCCCAAGGGCAGCAACCTCTACGGCGGCACCAAGATCTTCCCGGACTACCAGGCGGAGAACGGCGAGTGCTACTTCACCCTCGTCCACGGCATCGCCCACGAGTCGTCGGTGAGCTTCGTCGCCGTGCTCCAGGCGACCCGGGCACTGCGCAAGGGCTTCGAGTCGGCGATCTACTTCTACGGCCCCGGCTCGATCAACTGCATCGCGAACCGCGGCTTCCCCACCACCGGTGACGCGGCGTTCCCCGGCGAGACCAACATGAACCTCTCGCTGGAGACATTCATCAAGGAGGGCGGCACGGTCTACTGCTGCCGCTTCGGCCTCGCCCTGCACGGCGCCCGCGAGGAGGACCTCATCGCCGGGGTCATCCCCGCGCACCCGCTCGACGTGCAGGACGCGGTGATCCACTACGCCCGCAAGGGTGCCATCATCAACTCCACCTACATGGTGTAACGATGGCGAGCACCGCGCTGAGAAGTGAGCTCGCGGTCTGCGGCGTGGCCCTCGACGCCCCCGTCCAGCGCCACGGTGGTGCAGGCCCCTCCGACGATGGTCACGTCCTGCTGGGTGGCGCCGGTGCCGCTCTGCCGATCGTCCCGACCAGCCGCTATCAGGTGCGGGACGGCCGGCTGCTCCTCGACGGGGCCGACCTGGGCCTCGCCGTCGAGCCGGTCCGCCGGCCCGCCTTCTACGATCTGACCACGGCCGACGGCGTCCCCTACCACCAGATCGCCCGCCTGCACGGCGCGGATGTGCTGGCCACCACGGTCGTGCAGACCTGCGTGCGGTACCGGGTGGAGGAGCGCTGCCGGTTCTGCGCGATCGAGGAGTCGCTGCGCCGGGGCTCGACCACCGCGGTGAAGACACCGGAGCAGCTCGCGGAGGTCGCCGAGGCCGCGGTGCGCCTCGACGGTGTCCGGCAGCTGGTGATGACCACCGGCACGACCGCCGGGCGCGACCGCGGTGCCCGGCACCTGGCCCGCTGCGTGCGCGCGGTCCTCGCGGCCGTGCCGGGCCTCGCGGTGCAGGTGCAGTGCGAGCCGCCGGGTGACCTCGCGACGCTCACCGAACTGCGCGAGGCAGGCGCGGCAAGCATCGGCATCCACGTCGAGTCGCTCGACGACGCGGCCCGGCGCCGGTGGATGCCCGGCAAGGGCTCGGTGCCGCTGGCCGAGTACCGGGCCGCCTGGCGCGAGGCGGTGCGGGTGTTCGGCCGCAACCAGGTCTCCACCTACCTGATCATCGGCCTCGGGGAGGATCCCGACGAGCTGGTCGCCGGCGCCGCCGAACTCGTCGAGATGGGCGTGTACCCGTTCGTCGTGCCGCTGCGGTCGATCGCGGGAACACTCGCGACCGACGTCGACGGGGCGTCACCACCGGCCGCGGAGGTCGTCGCCGACGTGACGACCCGGGTGGCCGCGTTGTTGCGCGCCGCCGGGATGCGCGGCTCGGAGCAACGTGCCGGCTGCGCCGCCTGCGGGGCGTGCAGCACGCTGCCCTCGGCGGGTGCCTGATGGACCTGGGCGGAGTCCTGCTCGGTGCGCCGGCGCCGGGCGCCGTCCGACCGGCGTGGACGATCGAGGTGGCGGCCGGCGAGGCCGACCTGCGCGCCTACCGGCGGCTGCGGCACGAGGTCTTCGTCACCGAACAGGGCCTTTTCACCGGCACCGACCGGGATGACGCCGACGACGACGAGCGCACCGTCGTCCTCGTCGCCCGCGCGGCCGGCGGGGACCTGCTCGGCGGCGTCCGGCTGCATCCCGCCACCGCGATCGACCTCGGCTGGTGGTGGGGCGGACGCCTCGCCGTCGCCCGCTCCGCCCGCGGCGGCACCGGCATCGGCCCGGCCCTGGTCCGCGCGGCCTGTGCGTTCGCCGAACAGGCCGGGGTGCTGCGCTTCGACGCGACCGTGCAGCCCGGCGCCGCCCGGATGTTCACCCGGCTGGGCTGGGCGCGGATCCGTCCGCAGCCCACGGCGGGCACGCCCCACGTGCTGATGCGCTGGCCGACATACCGCCTGGCTCGGCAGGCCGCGGCGGCCAAGGCGCCGCTCGGCGCGCTGCTCGACGGCCTGCGACCCGGCGGCGAGGGGTTCGTCGGCGACGACGGGGCGCCGGTGCCCGGCAGCGATCTCGTCGCGGCCTGCGACGCGATCGTGCCCTCGCTGGTCGAACGCGACCCGGAGTGGGCCGGCTGGTGCGGGGTCCTGGTCAACGCCAACGACCTGGCCGCGATGGGGGCCGAGCCGGTCGGGCTGCTCGACGCCGTCGCCGCCCGCGACGCCTCCTTCGCGGCCCGGGTGCTGTCGGGGCTGCGCGCGGGATCGGCCGCCTACCGGCTGCCGATCCTGGGCGGGCACACCCAGTTCGGCGTTCCGGCGGCGCTGTCGGTCACGGCGCTGGGACGCGCCGCCCGGCCCGTCCCGTCCGGCGGCGGCCGGCCCGGCCACGTCGTGTCGATCACCGCCGACCTCGGCGGCTCCTGGCGGCGCGGACACACCGGCCGGCAGTGGGACTCCACCACCGGCCGCGACGCCGACGCGCTCGCCCTGTTGACCAGCGTCGTGGCGCGCACCAGGCCGGCGGCCGCGAAGGACGTGAGCATGGCCGGCATCGCCGGCACCCTCGGGATGCTCGCCGAGGCCAGCGGCTGCGGTGCCGTGCTCGACGTCGCCGCCGTCCCCCGACCCGTCGGCGCCGGGGTCGCCGACTGGCTGTCCTGTTTTCCGGGTTTCGCGATGCTCACCGCCGACGAGCCGGGCCGCGGCGTCGCCGCCGCCGGCCCCGCGACGACCGTCGCCTGCGGCGCGCTGGTGCGCGGCGCCGGGGTGGCGCTGCGCTGGCCGGACGGCGAGCTCACCGACGGCGTGCCCGGCAGTGTCACCGGGCTCGGCCCGGCCAGGGAGAAGAAATGATCACTGTTGCCGCGGTCGCCGCGGAGTTCGGACGCGACCTTGACGTGGCGTTCACCCGGATCGCCGCGATCCTCGACGAGGCGCGAGCCCGCGGCGCTCGCCTCGTCGCGCTGCCCGAGGCCGCCCTCGGCGGCTACCTGACCGCTCTCGACGCCGTATCCGCCGACGAGGCGGCCGCGCCGGCCGGCGAACCCGCTCCCGCCGCCAGCGCGGCCGACTACTCGCTGCCGCCCGCGCTCGACCTGGACGGCCCGGAGGTGCGCCGGCTCGCCCGGCTGGCCGGCGACCTGGTGGTCACCGCCGGACTGTGCGAGGCCGACGGGGACGCGCGGTACAACACCGCCGTCGCGGTGAGCGGCGACGGGGTGCTCGGGGTGCACCGCAAGGTCCATCAGCCGCTCGGTGAGGGGGCGTCATACCTGGCCGGGAACAGCTTCGCCGCGTTCGACACGCCGGTCGGCCGCCTCGGCATGCTGATCTGCTACGACAAGGCGTTCCCGGAGGCGGCGCGGGCGCTCGCCGTCGACGGCGCGCAGATCGTGGCGTGCCTGTCGGCCTGGCCGGCGGCGCGCACGTTCAGCGCGCCCGACCTCGCCGAGGACCGGTGGACCCACCGGTTCGACCTGTTCGACCGGGCCCGTGCGCTGGAGAACCAGGTGCTGTGGCTGTCGGCGAACCAGGCCGGTTCCTTCGGGTCGTTGCGGTTCGTCGCGAGTGCCAAGGTCGTCGGCGCCGGTGGCGAGGTGCTGGCCACCACCGGCACCCGTCCCGGCGTCGCGTACGCCGCCGTCGACCTCGCGGCCATGCTCGCGAGCGCCCGGGCGAGCATGTTCCACCTGCGCGACCGCCGGCCCGACACCTACCCACCGGGCACCGATCACCCGGCGCCCACCCGGGCGGCCGCGGACGTGGCGTCCGCCGGTCCGGGAACAACCACCAGTCATGTGGCAGAGGTCTGATAGCCGTGTCTGTGGAACACCTGCCCGTGGTCGTCGTCGGCGGCGGCCAGGCCGGCCTGGCGATGAGCTGGCACCTGGTCGCCGACGGCGTCGAGCATGCCGTGCTCGAACGTGACGCCGCCCTGCACACCTGGTCCGACGCCCGGTGGGACAGCTTCTGCCTGGTGACCCCGAACTGGCAGTGCCGGTTGCCGGGCTACGACTACGCCGGGCCGGACCCGGACGGCTTCATGGTCAGGTCCGAGATCATCAGCTGGCTCGACGGCTACCGTGCGAGCTTCGGCCCGCCGCTGCGCGAGCACCTGGCCGTGACGGCGGTGCGCCCGCTCGGCGACGGGCCGGGCGCCGAGGACCCGGCGGGCGGGTTCGCGGTGCGCACGACGGCCGGCGAGATCGTCGCCGAGCAGGTGGTCGTCGCCACCGGCGGGTACCACACCCCGGCGATCCCGCGCCTGGCCGAGCGGCTGCCCGCCGGCCTGCACCAGGTGCACTCCGCCGGCTACACCCGTCCCGCCGACCTGCCCGACGGGCCGGTGCTCGTCGTCGGCACCGGCCAGTCGGGGGCGCAGATCGCCGAGGATCTGCATCTCGCCGGCCGGCAGGTGCACCTCGCCGTCGGCAACGCGCCGCGGTTCGCCCGCCGCTACCGCGGCCGCGATGTCATCGCCTGGATGCACGACACCGGCCACTACGCCAAACCCGTCACCGACAAGCCCGTCGAGGAGCGCGACCAGGACCGCACCAACCACTACGTCACCGGACGTGACGGCGGGCGGGACATCGACCTGCGCGCGTTCGCCCGCGACGGGATGGTGCTGCACGGCCGGCTGCTCGGGGTCGAGGACGGCCGCCTGCGCTTCGCCGACGACCTGACGGTGAACCTCGACGCCGCCGACGAGGTGTACAACGGCATCAACGGCCTCATCGACACCCACATCGCCGCGAAGGGACTCGACGTGCCGGTCGGCCCGAGCCGCTACGCGCCGGTCTGGCGCCCGGACAGCGACACCGGGCCGGACCTCGGCTTCGGCGAGCTCGCCGCCGTCGTCTGGGCGACCGGCTTCACCCGGGACTACCGCTGGCTGCACGCCGGGGTCTTCGACGGCGCCGGGCACCCACAGCACCGCCGCGGGGTCACCGCCCTGCCCGGCCTGTACTTCCTTGGCCTGCCCTGGCAGCACACCTGGGGTTCGGGCCGCTTCGCCGGCCTCGCGCCGGACGCCGCTTACCTCGCCGACCGGATCGCCGACCGGATCGCCGAGTGCCTCGCCGGAGGCCGCGCCGCCGGGACAGTCGCCGCGGCGGCGATCGCCGGCCCTCGCAGGGCCGACCAGCCGGCCGACCAGCCGGCCGGCGCCGGCGGACGCGGGGAGCCGGCGCGGGACGGCCGGTGACGGCCATCCGCCTCGCGGCCGCCGCCGCACACTTCGGCCGTGACCTGGACCGGTCCCTGGACCGGATCGGCTCGATCATCGAGGCGGCCCGCCGGGAGGGCGCGGCGCTGCTCGTCCTGCCCGGCGGTGCGCTCGGCGGCTACCTCGCCGACCTGCGCTCCCCGGCCCCCGACGCGCGGCCGCCCGCGGTGGCGGCGGACGGCCCGGAGATCCGCCGGGTCGCGGCGCTGGCCGGCGAGCTCGTCGTCTGCCTCGGCTACACCGAACTCGCGGACGGCCAGCGGTGGAACTCGGCGGTGTGCGTGCACGGCGACGGCGTGCTGGGGCGCTACCGCAAGGTGCACCAGCCGCCGGGCGAGGCTCTCGTCTACGCCGCCGGCGACCGCCTCGCCGCCTTCGACACCCCGATCGGCCGGCTCGGCCTGCTCGTCGACTACGACAAGACCTTCCCGGAGGCGGCGCGGACGTTGGCGCTGGACGGCGCGCGCGTCGTCGCCTGCGTGTCCGCCTGGCCGGCGAGCCTCACCCGGCGCGCGGAACGACTCACCCAGGACCGTCAGGCCCGTCTGTTCGACCTGTACGACTGCGCCCGCGCCGCCGAGAACCAGATCGTCTGGGCGTCGTCGAACCAGACCGGGACGACGGGTGGCCTGGCCTTCTTCGGACAGGCGAAGATCGTCGGCCCCGGTGGGGACGTGCTCGCCCGCACCTGGACCAAGGGCGGCCTCGCCGTCGCCGAGGTGGACGTGGCCGGCGAGATCGATCGGGCCCGGCGCGTCCTGTACCACCTCGCCGAGCGGCGGCCCGAGCTGTACGGGCACCCGGAGCTGTCCGCCCGGCCGGACGGCCGGTGACCGGGGAGACGGTGACCGGGGAGACGCCGTGCGCATCGCGTTGCTGACCTACTCGACCCGGCCCCGCGGCGGTGTGGTGCACACCCTGGCGCTGGCCGAGTCGCTCGTCGAGCTGGGTGCCGCCGTCGACGTGTGGACGCTGGCCCGCGGCGGCGACAGCGGGTTCTTCCGGCCCGTCGACCCGCGAGTGGGGCTGCGGATCGTACCCCTTCCCGACCTGCCCGACGAACCGGTCGGCCGGCGGATCCGCCGGTCCATCGCCGTGCTCGCGGACGCGTTCGACGACGCCGGCTACGACGCCGTGCACGCCCAGGACTGCATCAGCGCGAACGCCGTGCTCGACGCCGCCGCGGCCACCACCACAGCAGCAGCAGCCACGCCGGACCGCGGCCCGGCCCGGTGCGTCCGCACGATCCACCATCTCGACAGCTTCACCACGCCGGAGCTCGCCGCCTGCCACGAACGCGCCGTCGTCGCCCCGCGGGCGCACGTGTGCGTCTCCGCCGCGGTCGCCACGGAGGTCGAGCGCGGCTGGGGCATCCGGCCGACGGTGATCGCGAACGGGGTCGACGCCTCGCGCTTCGCCGCTGCCGCGGACGACCGCGCCGGCCGGCGGGCATGGCGCGACCGGCTCGGGCCGTACGTCCTCGCCGTCGGCGGCATCGAACCGCGCAAGGGAACCGCCGACCTGGTCGAGGCGATGGCGGCCGTCCAACGGGCCCGCCCGGACCTGTCCCTGGTCATCGCCGGCGGCGAGACCCTGTTCGACTACCGGGACTACCGGGAGTCGGTGCTCGACCGGGCGGCGCGCCTCGGCGTGACACCGCGGATCCTCGGGCCGGTCCCGCACGGCGAGCTGCCCGCGCTGGTCGCCGAGGCGGCGGCGTTCGCGTTCCCGTCGACGAAGGAAGGCTTCGGCCTGGCCGCGCTGGAGGCGTTGGCCGCCGGGGTGCCGGTGGTGGCCCGGGACCTGCCGGTGCTGCGCGAGGTCCTGGGCGGCGCGGTCCGCTACGCCGCCACCGCCGACGATCTCGGCGCCGCGCTGCTCGCCGCCGCCAGCGGGTGCGACGCGGCCAGGCTCGCCGGCGGCCGTGCCCTCGCCGCCCGTTACACCTGGGCCGAGGCCGCGCGGGCCCATCTGGCGTTCTACCGCCGGCTCGGCGCGGCGGGGCGGGGGGGGGGCGGGCGCCCCCCCCCCCCCCCCCCCCCCCCGCCGGGGGGGGGGGCGGGCGGGTCCCGGGTCAGCCGCCGGCGCCGGCCCGCGGCTGCTGGGTGAAGCTGTCCTGCCAGACCGCCTTGGCGCCGCTGTCCCCGATCCGGTAGATCTGCACGACCGCGCCGACGCCGAGCACGACCGCGAGGACCGCGAGGACCGTCAGCACCAGCGTCTCCGCTGTGCCGCCGCTGCGGGCAGCGGCGTGCGCGCCGCCGCCCGCGGCGGACGCGCCGGCGCGCCGCGTCCAGATCCAGGTGGCCGCAGCGACGACGAACAGCCCGGCCGCCCAGGGCAGCAGCTGGTCGCCGAGCTCCGCATGCCGTTGCACCAGTGGGTCCGCCGGCACCCGCGCCTCCAGCCACTCCCCGGCATGCGTGGTCAGCGGCACGCTGATCAGAGCGACCAGCGCGACCAGCGGGGTCACGACGCCCAGCCGGCGGCGGGCGGCTGGCCAGAGCGCCGACAGCACGACCAGCAGCGCCGCGAGCGGCACGAGTATGACGACCACGTGCACGAGCAGTGCGTGCGCGGGTAGTCCGTTGATCTCGGTCGGGCCCACAGTGCCTCCTTCGGGTCGGCCGCTTCGCTGGCGCGACCGGCGACTACCACAGTAGTACTACAGCAATAGTCATACTACTGTGGTAGTCGCCGGTGGCTAGACTGGCGGCATGCGGCGCAAGGGGTCGGCCCGCCGAGAGGCCGGGGAACTGGAGACGGTCGTGCTCGCCGTGCTGTGGGGGGCGGAGCAACCGCTGACACCCAGCCAGGCACAGGAGGCGCTCGCCCAGGACGGTCATCAGCTCGCGTACACGAGCGTGGCGACGACCCTGGCCCGGCTGCACGCCAAGGGCCTGCTGCACCGTACCCCCGCCGGCCGCGGCCACGTCTACGCACCGTCTCCGGACGCCGCCCGGCAGAACGCCGACCGGATGCGCGGGCTGCTCGGTGAGGGCAGCGGCCGGGCGGCCGTCCTGAGCCACTTCGTCGCCGGCCTGACAGCCGACGACGAGGCCACCCTGCTCGCCCTGTTGGCGGCCGCCGAAAGCGACGTGGCCGACCCCGGATCCCGCCAGGCTGGTCCCGGCGAGGCCGAGGACCGCGGCGCGCCGGGCCCGGTCGGCCCGGCGCGGGCCTGATCCGCAATGCGGTACATGGTCTGGATTCCGCTGGTGGTGAGCGTCGCCATCGCCGTCGCGGCGCCCGCGGCGGCGCTTCGGACCCCACCGTGGGCGCGGCCGGCGGCGCTGACGGGCGGCGCGGTGCTGGCGGCCACCGGCTGGCTGTGGTCCCTGGCCCTGCTGGCGGCCAGCCTCGCGCAGCGACTGCCCGGGCTCGCCCGCGGCCTGGACCTGCGCGTCCCACCCCGGCCCGCCGTGGACCTGCCGCCGTCGACGGTGGGCGCGGTCGCGGCCGGCGCGGTGGTGGTCGCGGTGCTCACCCTGGTCGCGGTCGTCGCCCGGCTGGCCCGTGACCTGCTTCGGGCAGAACGGATGGTCCGCCGGCTACCGGACGGCCGCGTCCACGTCGTGGCGCACCGGCTGCCGAACGCCTACGCGGTGGGCGGCGTGACCGACGGGCGCGTCGTGGTCACCACAGCCATGCTCGCCTGCCTGGACACCGACGAGCGGGCGGCCGTCCTGGCCCACGAACAGGCACATCTCGCGGGCCGCCATCACTGGCTGCGCATGGTGGTCGACTGCTGCGCGGCCGTCGACCCGTTGCTGCGGCACCTTCCGCGGCTGGTCGACGCGGCCTGCGAGCGATGGGCCGACGAGCGCGCGGTCCGCACGACCGGCCAGCGGGTCGTGCTCGCCCGGGCGCTCGGGAAGGCGGCGCTGGCGACGTTGCGCGCGCCGCGGCCGGGCCGACCGGCTGCGGAGACGGTCGCAAGGGCGAGCCGCACCGTGACCGGGCTCGACCACGGCAGCGTCGCGGAGCGGATCGCCGCGTTGCTCGACGGTCCGCCGCGCCCGGACCGGATCCCGGTCCCCCTCGCCGTGCTGAGCCTGACCCTCGCCGTTGTGAGCATCGGTTCGGCGGTGCATGCCAGCGCCGACTGCCTCGCGCCGTTCCGATGAGGGGAACCGGCCCACGCGGGCAACCGCCGCCGTGGATCCGGCTGGCGGCGGTGTCAGCGGCGGGCCGGATCGGAGCCGACCACGGAGACCGCGGCCCGGCCGGCACGAGCCGTCGGGGCCGAATCACCCGGGGTCACGCCCGGCGCGGGTGGACGCCGCCGGCCTGGGTCGGCGGGCGGCCGGACCGCGTCGGGCGCGGCCGCGAGCAGCGACCTGTACACCTCGGCGAAGTCCCGGGCCGCCCGCACCGAGCGGTATCCGCCGAGCCGGCGGGCCAGCATCCGCAGGCGTTCGGCGGACCGCGCGGAGTTCACCCGGGCGTCGAGGCGCGCCGCGCGGGTCGCCCGAGCGCAGGCCGCCTCCACGTCTCCGCGCAGCAGATGGACCTCGGCGAACCAGGTCTCGTAGAGAGCGACCTCCCGCGCCCGCAGTGGATCGTAGCCGGTCAGGCCACGCCGCAGCCGGTCTTCGGCGCGTTCCGGCCGGGACAACTCCGTCCAGCACCGGCCGGCCATCACGTCGATCTCCCGACCGTCCAGCCAGTAGACCCATTCGGGGTCGGCGCCCGGGTCGGCATGGTCGAACAACCGCTCGACGCTGGCCAGCGCCCGCTCGCAGGCCCGCCGGTCGCCGGCCCGGGCATGCGCCCAGGCGAGCCGGTCGGCGAGCATCGCCTGGGTGGTCGCCGACGCGGCCGTCCCCACTCCGGCGCAGGCCGTCTGCGCGAGCAGCACACCCTGGCGGACATCGCCGCTGCTCGCCAGCTGGTACGCGTGAGTGGAGATCAGGTTCGCGGCCAGGGCGGCGTCACCGCCCGCGTGGGCCGCCCGGATCCCGCCGGTGAGCAGGCGGCCCGCGGCCGCGTTCCGGCCGGCGTCCGCGGCGACCCAGCCGGCGAGCTGGCAGAGCTGGGCCAGCGAGGACAGCAACCGGCGGCCGACCGCCGCGTCGTACACGGCCTCGCGCACCATCGTGACCGTGGCGAGAAGCTCCCGCTCCACGAGGGCGATGAGGTCACGTCCGCCGACGTGGTCGTCGAGCCGGCGGAACTGCCGAACCCGGCCCTCCACCCGCTCGGCCAGGGCCGCGCCGACGTGGCGGCCGGCGGCCAGCTCGGCGATCTGGGGTGGCTCCATCAGCAGCCACTCGTGGGCGAGCCGCACGGCGTCCCAGGAGCCTGGCTCTCCTTCAGGCGAACAGGCCTGGCCGGGGACGCGGGCCCGCAGGCGCGGCGGCGCCGGCCCGGGATCTCCCGGCGCGGTGGGGGCGCCCCGGACCGCGCCCGCCAGATAGACCGCGAGCACCTCGCTGCTGCGACGGGTCCACGCGGCGGCGGGCCGAACGCTCTGGAATGGCAGGCGAAATCCGGCGAGGGGAGACGGAAGCGGCCGGCTTTCGTCTCCTGCCGTTCCGGGTGGCACCTCCGGCGGGTCGGCACGATCGTCGGAGACCGGCCGGGCGGGTGACCTGTCGTACCCGCCGGTGTTGATCAGCTCACCCGGCAGCGGCGGGCGAAATCCGAGCTCCGGTTCGGTAACCCCGAACAGCTGACAGTAGAAACGCCGGTAGGCGACACCGGGAAAGACTTTGCCAAGTTCGTGTCGACGGACCATTTCTGCCGTCGCCGCCGGCGGTCGGAAACCAGCCGTCCGAGGCAGTCCGCGCAGCCGTTCGGCAAGGCCGTCCTGGGTCAGACCGTGCGCTTCTCGAAAACGCCTGAGTGTGCTCGGCGACCAGCCTGGATGCTTGTCGGCAGACACGTCGGCCCCGTTCCCTCGACCCATCCCCCTCCAGCAACATTCAGGATAGTCAGCGAGATCGGTCCGCCGGGCTGAACCAGCAGAATCGGCGTTGGCCTCCCAGAATGTCCGTTTCCGGGCGGTGTCCGGATGTCTGGGCATCCGACCGCTGATCTGTCCTGGCCGGCGGGCCCACCACGCGATGAACTCGACCCAGCGGCCGCGGTCCGGGCGACGGGGAGGCCGCCGCGGAGAAGTGCCGCGACCAAGGCGCCGGTCGGTACATGCTGCCCGGAAAGGACACCTGCCGCCTCCCAAATGGCCGGGGGGTGCCCGGGCCGGCCCGGGCGGGCGCGTACGGGCCACCCGACCAGCCCGCCCAGCTCCGGCGGCCACCGCCTGGCGCCGGCCGATCCCGCTCGGGCCGATGGGCCCTGCGCAGCTCCGGAGCGGCTCCCCTCGGGCGCCGTGTCGGCAGCCGAGGCACCCGCGTCGGTGCTGGTTCCCGGTCGGCCGACGCCCCCGTGACGCACGCCCGCCCACCAGGCCGGAAAGCGCGGACATTCCCGCCCGGCGACCCCGCTCCACCAGCACGGAAACAACTGCCACACCGCACCGACGAGGCCAGAAAATGTCTCCCGAGGACAACCAGAAGCCCAACCGAAAACTCTTCGGGACGACCAGAAACAACCGGCCAGAACGGATCCGCCGCGCCGTCCGAAACGCTGGCGGAACGAATCTTCCTGCCCGCGCTCGCCGGCCCCGGCGAGCGATGTCCGGTCAGACGAAAAGGCTCGAGGTCGTCGTCCGACGCGACATCCGCGGGGGCCGCCGTGTGGTCCGGCCCACACCTCGGCGACCGCGAAATCATTCCGTCTGCGGAGGGTGGCATCAGGAAGCTCCGCGCCCCGCGCCCGGGTCGACCGGCCCACATTGATCACGACTACTCCCGGTGGACTTACCACCCGCAAGGTCGCTAGACCCTCATGTACGACAATGCGGGACATGGCCTGTTCGGTAGTCGACCCCTCGACTGTTAGCGGCCAGGTCGGCGACACCCACTGGGCGTACGGGGGATCACCGGATTGACCACTTCACCACCACCACCACGGCGGTTCCGACTGGTCCGGATCATGCAGCTTCTGCTGATCCTGGCCACGCTCGCGCTGGCCGTGACCTCGTTCGTGGACGTGCCGGGATTCAGCGGCGAGGTCGGTTCGATGCGCTTTGGCATCGCGGTCCTGTCCGGCCTCATCTGCGTGACCCGGGCGGTTCTGGTCCGCGGTGAACGCCTGCCCTGGGCCCTGCTCGGCATCGGGCTGGTCTGCTACGGCTGCGGGACGATCTACCATGCCGTCGCCATCGGCAACGATGTCGCACCATCGCTGGCGGACGTCGCGTGGCTGCTGTTCTACCCGGCCTGCTACCTCGCCGTGATCCTGCTGCTGCGCCGACGGCTGGTCCGGCTGCACCACAGCGTGTGGCTCGACGCGTTCGTCGGCGTGCTCGGGGTGGCGGCGCTGACCAGCGCCATCGGGGTGGCGATCGCCCGGGCCAACCCGGAGTACAGCGCGTGGACGATGGCGGTCAACGTCACGTATCCGCTCGCCGACCTGCTGCTGATCCTGTTGGTGGCAACCGTGTTCGGCCTGCTCGGCTGGCGGCCGGGCCGGATGTGGTGGCTGCTGGGCGCCGGGCTGGCGGGGTTCGCGATCGCCGACTCGCTGCTCGTGGTGTTCGTCACGACCGGCTGGGCGCCCGCCGGTGGGGTGCTGCCGTCCCTGTGGCTGTTCTCGGCCCTGATGCCGTCGCTGGCGGCCTGGCTGCGTCCGCGCTGGCAGCCGTCGTCGACGATGTCCGGCTGGGGGGTGATCGCCGTCCCGCTGGTGTTCACGGCGATCTCGCTGGGGCTGCTGGTGCTGGGTGCCACGACCGAGCTCCCGCCGCTCACCGTGGGGCTCGCGGCGAGCACCGTCCTGGCCGCCCTGGCCCGCGCGGCGCTGACGTTCATCGAGGTCCAGCAGCTCGCGGACAGCCGGGTGCTGGCCAACACCGACGATCTCACCGGGCTCGCCAACCGCCGGGGTTTCCTGGAACGGCTGGCCCGGGCCGGGCAGGGCGTCGGCCGGGCGACCACGTTCGCCCTGTTGCTGCTCGACCTCGACCGGTTCAAGGTGATCAACGACTCGCTCGGCCACCAGGCGGGCGACGCGCTGCTCACCCAGGTCGGCTCGCGCATCGCCGACGCACTGCGCCCGGGCGACCTGCACGCCCGTCTCGGTGGCGACGAGTTCGCCGTGCTGCTGGAGAACGCCGACGCCGACGGGGCCCGCCGCGTCGCCCACCGGGTGCTGGCCGTGCTGTCCGAGCCCTTCGACGTGGCCGGGGTGATCCTGCACGTCGACGCCAGCATCGGAGCCGCGGTCTTCCCCGACCACGCGCCCGACACGCAGACGCTGCTGCGCCGCGCCGACATCGCGATGTACGCCGCGAAGACGCACCGCACCGGCGTGGAGACCTACCGGCCCGGCTCCGACACGGACAACCTCGCCCGCCTGGACATGATCGAATCGCTGCGGGCCGCCCTCGGTACCGGCCAGATCGAGGTCCACTACCAGGTCAAGGTTGATCTGGTCACCGGCCGGGCGGATGCCGTCGAGGCACTCGCCCGTTGGCGCCACCCGACCCGCGGGCTGCTCGGACCGGCCGAGTTCCTCCCCCTGGCCGAGCAGGCCGGCTTCATCCGGCTGCTGACGATCGAGGTGCTGCACAGCGCCCTCGAACAGTGCCGGCGGTGGCACTCCGCCGGTCTGGCGGTCACCGTCGCAGTGAACCTGTCCGCGTCGGACCTGCTGGACCGAAGCTTCCCGGCCCAGGTCAGCGGAATTCTCGCGGGGTTCGGCCTGAGCCCCGCCGCCCTCGAACTGGAAATCACCGAGACGACTCTGATGCTCGACCAGGTGGTGTCGGCGACGGTGCTCGGCGAGTTGCGGGCACTCGGCGTCGGCATCGCCGTCGACGACTACGGCACCGGCTACTCGTCGCTGACGCGGCTGCTCGAACTCCCGGTCAACGTCCTGAAGCTCGACAAGTCCTTCATTCAGCAGATGGCGAACGACCCGCGGGCGGAGGCCATCGTCCGGTCCACGGTGAGCCTCGCGCACGCCCTCGACCTGCGCATCGTCGTCGAGGGAGTGGAGACCGCGGCGGCGATCCGGATGTTGTGCGACGTCGGCTGCGACCTCGCCCAGGGGTTCTTCCTCGGGGAACCGGGCCCGTCCGAGACGGTTACCGGACAACTCCAGCGGCGCTGCCTGCCGGCTGGCACGATCGACGAGAGCGACACCGGCGGCGATCCCGACGACGGTGTGAAGGTCGACGGTGTGAAGGTCGACGGTGTGAAGGTCGACGGTGTGAAGGTCGACAGCCCGCACCTCGACAGCCCGCACCTGGGTGGCACGGATGGTGACCTCGTGGATGCCGAGGGTGGGCCGGGCGCTGGCCGGATCGAGCGAGCCGCGGCGGCTGCGCCCGGACTGAGGAGGGTGGCGTGCTGAGGACGTCGGCGAGCCGGACCCGAGGGTCGGCAGGCAGCCCGTGGCGCTGACCGCGGCGCCACGCCCGGTGGGACACACCGTGTGGGACGGCGTCTCGCTGCTGCGCAGCCCAGGACGCGCGCCGGTCGCGGTGGGCGGCAGGCTGGACCCGCCGACCCTGATCGGCGCCTATCGGGTCGGTGCCTTCCCGTGGCCTACCGGCGCGGATGCTGACGACGATGCGGCCGATGACGAGGCGGCCGATGACGAGGCGATCGGGTACCGGGAGCTGCTCCGGGCGGCCGTGGCCGCCCGGCGGATCCGACACCTGTCGCCGCGCGGCCCCGGCGGGTACGACCTGCCCTGGTGGAGCCCGGACCCACGCGCGGTGATCCCGGCCGGGCAGGTCCGGGTGAACCGGTCGCTGCGCAAGCGGATGCGCACCTGCGGGTGGACGTCGACGGTGGACGCGGCCTTCGTCGAGGTGGTCCGGGGCTGCCAGCGCGACGGCACCTCCGGCTGGATCACCGATGAGCTGATCGAGGGTTACGCCGAGCTGCATGCCCTGGGCTGGGCGCACAGCGTCGAGGTCTGGGATGCGGACGACCTCGTCGGCGGCGTCTACGGGGTGGGGGTGGGCGGCGTCTTCGCCGGCGAGTCGATGTTCCACGCCCGCACGGACGCCTCCAAGATCGCCCTCGCCGACTTCGACGCGCGGTTCACCGCCGCCGGCGGCGCGCTGCTCGACGTGCAGATGATGACCGAGCATCTCGCCTCCCTCGGCGCCCGGGAGGTGCCCCGCCGCGACTACCTCGCGGTGCTGACCCGGGTCCGCGACGCCGACGTCCGGCTCGACCGGGACCGAGCGCCCGTCAGCCGGCTCGCGCCACCTGCCGGCTGACGGCGGCGGTCCGCGCACCCGACCGCGCGCGAAGTGGGTTCAGCCGGTCGACCCGCTCCCGGTCGACCCGGTCCCGGCCGGTGGCGGGGATGAGGCCGCCATCAGCGGGAAGCGGGCCGCGGCGGCGGCCAGAACCGAGAGCAGCTCGTCGATCTCCTCCTCGGTGTTGGCGGCCGTGACCTGGATGCGCACCCCGACCTGGTCGCGAGGAACGACCGGGAAGGGCACCACCGACGCGAACACTCCCCGGTCGTAGAGGAAACGGCCGAGCTCCTCGGCCCGGCTGGTGTCCGTCAACGGGATCTCGATGATCGGGAAGCCGCTCGTGTTCAGCGTGCCGACGCCGATGCGGCTCAGGCCACCGAGGACCGCGGCCGTCAGCCGGTGCAGCCGTGCCCGCAGCTCGTCGCCGCGCCGTTCGTTGACCTGCAGGCCCACCAGCCCGGTCGCCAGCGACGCGACCGGCGACGGCCCGGAGAAGATGTAGGGCCCCGCCGCGGTCTTCAGGTACTCCTTCACCTCCGTCGGGCAGGCGACGAACGCGAGCAGGGACGAGTACGCCTTCGAGAAGCCGCCGACGAGGATCAGGTTGTCGTAGGACTCGCCGAGATGACGCACGATGCCGTTGCCGCGGTCGCCGTACGGACTGGACTCGTCGGCGTGCCGTTCGCCGACGATGCCGAAGCCGTGCGCGTCGTCGACGTAGAGCAGCGCGTCGTGGGCGCGGGCGAGGGCGAGCAGCTCGGCCAGGGGCGGGCCGTTGCCCGTCATGCTGTGGATTCCGTCGACGCAGATCAGTCTGGGAAAGGGCGCGACGCGCAGGCGCTGTTCGAGTCGGTCGAGTCGGTCGACGCTGAAGCGCCGCACGGTCCCGCCGCGCGCGGCGGTCATCGCGGCGCCGTCGTGGGCGGTGCGGTGGGCGTGGGTCTCCACGAACAACGCGCCCCGACCGACCAGCGCGGGCAGCACGGACAGCTGGATATGGGTGATGGTCGGCAGCAGCAGTGCGTCCTCGGCGCCGAGCAGCTCGGCGAGGGTCCGCTCGATGGTGCCGTAGGGCTCCGGGCTGGCGATCAGCCGGGACCAGCTCGGATGGGTGCCCCACCGGTCCAGATAGGCGGGAACGGCGGCAATGATCTCACGATCGAGATCAAGACCGAGATAGTTGCAGGAGGCAAAATCCGTGAGCCAATGACTGCCGATCCGCACTCGACGACCATTGATCTCGTCGACCGTCGCATCGTAAAAGGGCGCGCTGCGACGCATTCGGTCAAGCTCCGCCAGTATCCCCAGTGGCTGGTCCAGGATGGGACGCCAGGCCGTCGAGAATAGATCGGCCGACAGCGGCCCGGACCGTCCCGGGCTTTCGACAGTCCGCGTCATCCCCGCCACCGGGCCGGCTGGCCAGCCGGATGCGCTAGCACTGCGGCTTTGTGTAGGCCGTTACTGGCCGAACGAGCTCCAGCTCGCCTGATATGTCTAGATTGCCAGTTTTGTCGGACATGCGGGCACGCGACTACCATCACCAATCCTTTGGATCATCGGAAACGAACGTCACCGAGCCAGGGAACGAGGAAGCGCAAACAGAACCGAGGGAATCCCGCGCAGCAGAATGATAAACCGCACGAGTCGTTGGATTCCGAAATTCGGCCACAATAAGGCCAAACAGACCGGCGGTAGCTCCGTCCACTGCCAAGGGACTGCCCGCAGAGTTAGTCCGCAGCCGGCATACCGGTGCGGGCCAATGATCCGTGCCGAGGCGCCCCCGCCAGCCGGTCGGGCGAGCCTGACCGGCGGGGATGTTATCGTGCCCGCCATGTCTGACACGGCGGCATGGGCGGCGACCTCCGCCGAGCCCACGGAGGAGCCCACGAACCCCGCGGCGCGCGAACCAGCGGGCCCGACGGGCGAGCAGGCGGAGCCGGTGCGCACGTTGCCCTACTCCGGTTGGGGCCTGATCCGCTCCAAGACCCTGTTCCTCGCGCACCGCAAGGAGCCGGTCGACCCGGCGGGGTTCTACTCGCTGATCGCCGCGGACTCGGTTCGCCAGCTCCAGCGGTACACCCCCCTGGCCGACCAGCTCGTGCTGGACGTCGGCGGCGGACCGGGCTACTTCCGCTCGGCCTTCCTCGACGCCGGCGCCCGGTACGTGTGGGTCGAGCCGGACGTGTCCGAGATGGAGGCCGCCAGCATCGACGTGCCGGGACGGGTCCGCGGCAGCGCGCTCGACCTGCCGTTCCAGACCGGCAGCATCGACCTGTGCTACACGTCCAACGTGCTCGAGCACGTCCCCGACCCGTGGCGGATGTGCTCCGAGCTGGTCCGGGTCACCCGCCCCGGCGGGCTGATCTTCCTCAGCTACACCAACTGGCTCTCGCCCTGGGGCGGCCACGAGACCGCTCCCTGGCACTACCTCGGCGGCGACCGGGCGGCGGCCCGCTTCGAGCGGCGCAAGGGCAAGGCCCCGAAGAACATCTACGGCCGGACGCTGTTCCCCGTGTCCGTGGCCGACACCCTGTCCTGGGCGCGGCGCCGCAGCGACGTGGAGATCGTCGACGCTATGCCCCGCTACCTGCCGGACTGGGCCAAGGTGATCCTCAAGGTGCCCGGCGCTCGCGAGATCATCACCTGGAACCTGGCGATGGTGCTGCGCAAGCGCTGACCCGCTCGCCCCGGGCCGGTCGCCGGGTCAGACGAGGCGGAGCTGCTGGCCGGCGACCGGCCGGGGGGCCCCCCCCCCCCCCCCCCGGCCCCCCCCCCCCCCCCCGCCGGCCCCCCCCCCCCCCCCGGGC
>NZ_JALKFX010000024.1:0-54999 GCF_023243045.1 Frankia sp. AgB32 | reverse complement strand
GGCGGCCAACCCCCCCCACAAACTTATCCCCCCGCCGCGGGGCGCGGGGGGGGGGGGGGGGGCGGGCCGCCCCCCGGCGGCCCCGCCCACGCGGGCCCGGGACATCCGCGTCCGCCGTCGCGACCAGCGTCGCGCCGATGTCGGCGAGGAACGGCGACGGCCTGGACTCGCCGTCCCCACCGGTCCCCCGGCGACGGGCCGCCGAGGACAGGACCAGTCGGTCGCGGGCCCGGGTGACGCCCACGAAGAACAGCCGCCGTTCCTCGGCCACCACCTCTGCCGGCACCGGCCGACCCGCCGGCCCGAACCGCATCGGCAGCAGCCCATCCTCGCAGCCGACCAGAAAGACCAGGCCGAACTCCAGGCCCTTGCTCGCGTGCAGGGTGAGGAGCGAGACCCGGTCGGCGCGCGGGTCGAACCCGTCGACCTCGCTGGCCATCGTCACCGCCGTGAGGAACCCGTCCAGGTCCGAGCCCGCCGAGGCCGCCGCCGGCGCCAGCAGTTCCATGGCGAGCCGCAGCTCCGCCTCCGACGGCACCCGCCCGCCCGGGAAGCCCCCGAAACCCTCCGGTGGTGTCGCCCCCAGCTCGGTGCCCAGGGCGTCCGCCAGGTCCTGCGCCCGTCCGGCCGCATCCCGCAACAGGGCCGACACCGGCCTGCCCGCAATCCCCGCGCCCCCACCCGTCTCCAGCATGGCGAGCAGGGCGGCGACGGCCGGGGCGTCGGCGAGCGGCAGGTGGGACCGGCGCTGGAAGGGAAATCCGCGCTTCGCCAGCGCCTCCATGATCGGCTCCGCCTGACGGGTCGTCCGGTACAGCACGGCGATGTCGGCGAACGACATCCCGGCCTCCACGGACCCGTCGACGCCGGAGTCCAGGGCGTGGAACGACGTTCCGCCGAGGGCCGCGTCGATGCCGTCCACGACGGCGATCGCCTCCTCGGTGTCGCTGCGGTGTCGACGCAGCAGCACCGGCCCGTCGCCGGCGGCGCCCCGCACGGCCGTCAGCGCCCGGCCCGGAACGAGGCTGGCCGGCGCGATCACGTCGAGGGCGGCGCGGACGATCGTGGGCGTCGAGCGGTAGCCGCGGGTCAGCGCGACGGTGCGGGCCCCCGGGTAGTCCTCGGTGAACCGCAGGAAGAACCCGACGTCCGCGCCACGGAAACTGTAGATGGCCTGATCCGGGTCGCCGATGACGCTCAGGTTCGACTCCGGCGTGCACAGCAGCGCCAGCAGGCGGTACTGCAGCTCGTCGGTGTCCTGGTACTCGTCGACCCAGACGTGCGGCCAGCGGCGACGGTAGTGCTCGGCGAGCTCGGCCGAGTCCCGCAGCAGGGTCAGCGGCAGCACGACGAGGTCGTCGAGGTCGACCATGTCCCGTTCCCGCAGCTCGGCGTCGTAGCGGGCGAGCACGCCGACCAGGTCGTGGTCGCGCCGCGCCGCGCCGAGCGCGCGCAGCCGCTTGAGCTCGGCGATCCCGGCCGACACCCGCCGCCGCTGCTGGGCGTCGCCCACTCCGTGCAGCGCGGCGTCGAGCAGCTCGGCCCGGACGGCCTCGTCGGCGACCCGCACCCGGGCGCCGCGGGCCAGCCGCTCGTACTGCTCCCGGATGATCGTCAGCCCGAGGCCGTGGAACGTCGTCGCGAGCACCTCCCGGGCCCGCTCGCCGAGCATCGCGTCGAGCCGTTCGGTGAGCTCCCCCGCGGCCCGGCGGGTGAAGGTCACCGCCAGGCAGTGCGCGGCGGGCACGCCGAGGTCGGCGACCCGGTGGGCGATCGCGTGCACCAGCGTGCGGGTCTTGCCGGGCCCGGGGCCGGCGAGCCCCAGCAGCGGCCCGCCCGCGTGCGCCGCGGCGCGGCGCTGGTCCGGGTCGAGCCCGTCGAGCAGCGACGGTGCCGTCGGCTCCCCCGCCGCGGGCGGGAGCTCCCCCGCCAGCACCAGCAGGCCGTCCGCGGACGATGCCCCGCCCGTCACCGCGTCCGTCGGACCGGCCCCGGTCGCGGTCGCCGGCGGGTCGGCGGTCGCCGAGAGTGCCGGGACGGCGGCCAGCGCCTCGTCGAGAGACGGTCCGTCGGGAGCGGTGTCCGGAACGTCGGCGGCGAGCGCGCTGTGCCGGGACCGTTTCGCCCGGCCCGCGCCGCCGGCCGCGGCGCGATCCGGCGCGGCGCCCGCGCCGACGGGCGGGGCGAGATCGAACAGCGTGCCGCCGCCGGCGAGCTCGTCCGGCCCGAACAGCCGGATGACGCCGTACTCGCCGTCGAAGCCGGCCTGCCGGATGACCTCGCCGCGACGCAGCCGCGTGATCGCCTCGACCAGTGCGGCGGAGCCGGCCGCGGCGATGGCCGACGTCGGCACGTCGCCGAGGATCCCCAGCTCCGGGCCCAGCCGCGACACGAGCGAACTCACCTGGGTGGCGACCGCCTTGCTCTTCGGCCCGACGCCGAGGATCTCCCCGACGACCTCCGGTAGCGGCACCAGCGAGCGGACCGCGCCCGCCGTCGCCGGCCGCGTGCCGGGTGCGCGGTCGGCGAGGCCCTCGACCCGGTTGAGCACGCCGACCGTCAGTGGGCCGCCGCAGGTCGGGCAGCGTCCGCCGACCTCGCGGGTCTGCTCCGGGGTCAGGCACACCCCGCACTTGCGGTGACCGTCGAGGTGGTACTTGCCCTCCTCGGGGAAGAACTCGACCGTTCCCGCGAACCCGTCGCCGCCGCGCAGCGCGGCCTCGATGGCGAAGTAGTCCAGCTCGCAGTCGAACGCCGTCGCCTCCCGGCCGAGCATCGGCGGCGAGTGCGCGTCGGAGTTGCTCACCAGCCGGTACCGGTCGAGGCCGGAGATCCGCCAGAACATCTCCGGGTCCGCGGACAGGCCGGTCTCCAGGGCGAAGATCTCGTCGGCGAGGTCGACGTAGCAGTCCTCGATCGCGTCGAAGTCGGACCTGGAACCCAGCACGGCGAACCAGGGCGTCCACACGTGCGCGGGCACCAGGTAGCAGCCCGGACCGCCGGCCAGGGTGATCTCCAGCAGGTCGCGGGAGTCCAGGCCGAGGATGGGCCGGCCGTCGGCGGCCAGGTTGCCGATGCGGGCCAGCGCCGCGGTGATGCCGGCGGCGGCCTCCCGGGTCGGTGTGTAGAGCAGATGGTGGACCTTGCGGGTCTTCTCGCCCCGCTTGTAGATCGTGGAGATCTCACTGGAGATCATGAAGCGGGTGGCCGTCCGGCAGGAGGCCGGCAGCGTGCGCAGGACCTCGCGTTCGAGCTCGGGCCGCAGCCGGAACAGGCCGGGCTCGGCGGGAACGAGCTTCTCGGCAAGCTCCTGGGACCACGCGGGATGGGTGAAGTCACCGGTGCCGACGACGGCGATGCCCTTGCGAGCCGCCCACCAGGCCAGGTGGTCCAGGTCGCAGTCGCGGCTGCAGGCCCGTGAGTACCGGGAGTGGATGTGCAAATCAGCATAGAACCGTGACATCACGGATGTGTATGTTGTCGCATCCGCCGCCGCCGTCCGCCATCGGCACGCCGACACGACGGAACCGACCCCGACCAGGCCAACAACGGGAACACAGGTGGACAGCCGGCGTCCGAGGGCAGTCCGGGCGGGCGGGGCGTCGTCCGGTCCGCGGACCGGACGTGGACACAGCGTGGACCGTCCGGAGCCGCCCCGGACGCTGCCCGGGGACGGACGCCGGTCATTATTCGTAGGTCATCCCGTTTCGGCGCACGCCGCCCGGCGGTCCCGCGGCGTCGCGCGGGCCGGCGGCACATCGCCCCAGGCCCCGGCGCCGCCCTCGTCAGTCTCCCGCGACGAACGGCCGGCGTGTCCCACGGCGTGACGGAGCGACGGCGTGACGGCGTGACGGCGTGACGGCGCGGGCCAACGGTGGCCCGGTGAGGAGAGAAGGCGGCGGATGGCGACCGACGAGCGGCCCACTGCTCCCACGGATGACCTGCGGCGGATCCGGCCGGGGTCACGGTGACGCGCGTTCCCGAAGCCGGAGCCGGCGACGAGGAGCGGCGCGCGGCCCTCGCCGACCGCTGTCACCGGCTGGTGCGCTTCCTGCAGGAACTGGCCGTGGGACGCGGCGCCCGGGTGCGGACCGTCGACGAGCATCCGCTCGTCCTCTGGCTGTCCGAGCTCCCCGCCAGCGCCCAGCTCGCCGAGCACGCCGGGCCGGGCGAGGTCCTGCTGACCGCCCCGGCCGCCGCCGCCCTGCCCCCGCCGCCCCCGCTGCCCGCGGTCCTGGCCGGCCGCGTCGACCTGCCCGACGCGGCGCACGCGGACCCGGTGAACCCCCCGGCCTGGCTGGAGCCCGACCCCGAGGCCGGCACCTACCCCGAGACCAACGCCGACATCAAGGCCAAGGCCGAGGAGGCGTACCGGGAGTGGCTGCCGGCCTGGCGGACCTGGGCAGGTCGGGCCCGCGCCGACGCCGAGCGCCGCGCCCTGCACACCACCCTGCACGCCGTCGCCGCCCGGCTCGCCCAGGAGGGTGACGCGCTGGAGTTGGTGCTCGCGACGGGCCTGCTGACCTGGCGACCGGCCGGCGGACCGCTGATCCGCGAGCACCTGCTGACCACCCGGCTCACCGCGGAGATCGACCCGGTCACCTCGGACCTGCGGGTGCGGGTGCCGGCGGGTGCGTCCACCCGGCTCGGCGACGGACCACTGCTCGACGACCAGCCCGGGTTCCGCCGGGAACGGACGAACAGCCTGCACGACCGCCTGCGCGACCGGCCGCCGGCCCCGCTCGGCCCCGACGACGCCCGGGCGCTGCGGGACTGGCTTACCGTCGCCCTGGATGTCCCGACCGAGGGCTTCGACCCTGGCGACGCTCCCCCGCCCGCGCCGGCCGGCCCGGCGGGCCCTCGGCTGGCCTTCGCGCCGGCCCTGGTGCTGCGGGTCCGCGACCAGGCGGCCCTGCTCAGCTACTACGAACGGATGATCGAGGCGCTGCGCGGTGGCGGACCGCCGCCGCTGGGTCTCGCCCAGCTCGTCGCCACGCTGGACACCCCGCAACGGCTCGCGTGGCTGGCCGCCGAGGGCGCGACGAGCGGCGCCGTGCTCGGCGCCGACCCGCTGCTGCCGTTGCCGACGAGCCCCGAGCAGGCCCGCGTGCTGGAACGGCTCGGCCACGACAACGGGGTCGTCGTCGAAGGCCCGCCGGGCACCGGCAAGACCCACACGATCGCGAACCTGATCTGCGCGCTGCTCGCCGAGGGGCAGCGTGTCCTGGTCACCAGCCAGAAGGCGCAGGCGCTGCGGGTGCTGCGGGCGAAACTGCCGGCCGATCTGCAGCAGTTGTGTGTGTCGCTCACCGATGCCGACACCCCGTCCGCCGCAGCACCGGACAGCATCGGCTCGCCGGAACTGGCGACGAGTGTGAGCGCCCTGGCCGCGCGCCGCGCGACCTACCGTCCCGACGAGCTGGACCGCCGCATCGAGCTGGCCGCCCGTCGTCGCACCGAGGCGCTGCGCGTGCGCGAGTCGCTGGCCGACCGGGCTCGTGCCGCCCGGCGCGCGGAGTTCACCGTGCACTCCGACGCCGAGGTGGCGCCGGGCTGGGGTGGCACCCGTGCCGACATCGCGGCCCGGGTTCGCGCGGGCCGGTCGGCGTGCGGGTGGCTGGCACCGTCCGGGCTGGCACCGTCCGGGCTGGCACCGTCCGCGCTGGCACCGTCCGGGCTGGCACCGTCCGGACTCGCGCGCCCAGCACCGTCGCCGCTGGCCGACGCCGAGGCCGTCGAGCTGTATGCCCTGCTGGTGGCCCAGCCGCCGGACCCGGCGGCGGGCCCGCGACGCCGCGCCGCGCCGCGGGAGTGGCCGGTGCCGTCGGTGGCTCGCTTCGCCGCGATGGTCGCGGCCGGTGAGCGGACCGCCACAGCCGCCGCGGCCGCCCGGGCCGGGTTGCCGACCGCGGCGCGGGGCCTGCTGGACCAGCTCGCCGCCTCGCCCGCGGCCGTGGTCGACCAGGAGCGCGCGGCGGTGCTGGCCGTCGTGCGCGCGGTGGACGAGCTGACCGCCCACGCCGCCCGCTCGGCCGGGCGGGAGTGGATCCCCGCCGCCCTCGACGATGCCCTCGCGGGCCGCGACGAGCTGCTGTGGGCGAAGGTCCGCACGGCTGCGCCGTTCGTCGCCGAGGCGACCCGGCACCTCATCGACGTCGGCCTGCACGCCGTGGAGCTCCCCACCGCGGTGATCCTCACCGAGGCTCCGGCCGGCGAGGTCGACCCGGACGGACCCGCCGCCGGCGACCCGGCCACCGCCACCGATGCCGATGCCGACCGGGACGCCATGGCCGGGACGGCCAGCCTGCTCGCCCAGGCCGAGACGCTGCGCGAGCACCTGGACGACGGCGGCGGCCTGCGCCGGCGGTTCCGACCGAAGGCGCAGCGGGCCGCCGAAGCGCTGCTCCGGCAGGTCACCGTGGACGGGCAGCCGCCGAGCACCGTCGAGCTGCTCGACCTCGTGCGCAGCCGGCTGCGGGCGCAGCTCGCCGTCGACGCCGCCGACCGGGCCTGGACGCTGGTGGGACGGCCGGGACAGCCGGCGGAACCGATCGAGATCCGCCTGTCCCGGCTCGCCGAGGATCACCAGGCAATCGAGGCGATCGACGCGGTGGTGGCGGCACGCGATCGGCTCGTCGAGCTCGCCGGCGAGCTCGGCCCCGGCCAGCCACCCCGCGTCGACTCCGCCGCGGACATTCGCGGCCTGCCCGTGACGATCTCCGCACTCGAGCCCGTGGCCGCGGCGGCGACCGCCGACCGGGAGCTGTCCGAGACCGCCGCCGGCCTCGACCGGCTCGCCGCGGACCCGGCCGCGCCCGCGGAGCTCACCGCGCTCGCCACGGCCGCCCGGGAACGCGACCCGGCCGCCTACACCGCCGCCGCCACCGCGCTCGCGGCCCGGCTGGCCGCCGAGCGGGACGCCGCCCGGCGCGACGAACTGCTCGGCCGGCTGCGCACCGCCCACCCGGCGCTGGCCGACGTGCTGGTCTCGGCCGCCGCGGCCAGCCCGACGAGGGCGGACGACGATCCGTGGCCGCACCGCCTGGGCACGTTCACGGCCGCCTGGGAATGGGGGCTCGCCGCCGCCTGGCTGGCCCGCGCCACCCGGTCCGACCAGCGCCCGGACGAGGTGGACGGGCCCGGATCCACCGGGCCGGGCCTGGCCGGCGCACCGGCCGGGCCCGTCGATCTCGACGCGGAGCTCGACGCGGCCGACGGCATGGTCGCCGCGACCACCGCCGAACTCGCCAGCGCCCGGGCGTGGCAGCACTGTCTGGCCCGGATGGGCGCCGAGCAGTCCGCGGCCCTGCGCGCCTACGCCGACGCCGTCGCCGCCGGCGGCACCCTCGCCGGCCGGCACGCGCAGCGTTACCGCCAGGCCGCCCGGGAGGCGATGCGGGTCGCCCAGGCGGCCGTGCCGGCCTGGGTGATGCCGATCCGGGAGGTCCTCTCCACGATCCCGGCGGTACGGGACAGCTTCGACGTGGTCATCGTGGACGAGGGCAGTCAGGCGGGACTCGACAGCCTGTTCCTGCTCTGGCTCGCCCCGCGGGTCATCGTCGTCGGAGACGACCGGCAGTGCACGCCACCGGAGGACCCGGCGGAGGATCTCGACGGCGTCCTCGACCGGCTCGACGCCCTGCTGCCGGACGTGCCGGCCTGGCTGCGGGTCGGCTTCACCCCCCGGTCAAGCCTGTTCGGCCTGCTGCGGACCCGGTTCGGCGAGGTGGTCCGGCTGCGGGAGCACTTCCGCTGCATGCCGGAGATCATCGAATGGTCGTCGGTGATGTTCTACCGGGACGCGCCGCTGGTCCCGCTGCGCCAGTTCGGCGCGGACCGGCTGCCACCGCTGATGGCCCGCTACGTCCCGCACGGGGCCACCGCGTCCACCCCGGCCGGGCCGCGCAATCCGGCAGAGGCCGACGCGCTGGTCGCGCAGGTTCTGGCCTGCGCGGAGGATCCCCGGTACGCGGGGCTGAGCTTCGGCGTCGTGGTCGCGCAGGGCAGCGCCCAGGCCACCATGATCCGCGACCTGCTGGCCGAACGGATGTCCGCCGCGGAGCATCTGCGCCGCCGGCTGCGGGTCGGCACCCCGGCCGACTTCCAGGGCGACGAGCGGGACGTCGTGTTCCTCTCGCTGGTGGTCTCGCCGAACGACCGGCCGGTCGCGCTGACCCGGTTGGAGTACCAGCGCCGGTTCAACGTCGCCGCCTCCCGCGCGCGGGACCAGGTGTGGCTGTTCCACTCGGTGACCCTGGCCGACCTCGACCACCAGGACCTGCGGCACAGCTACCTCGGCTACGTCCTGTCCACGACGCGGACGGCCGCGCTGGCGCCCGGCGGGGACCCACCGCCGCTCGCCGACGTCCCCGTGGACCGCCCGCATCCGGCGTTCGGCTCGCTGTTCGAGCAGCGGGTGTTCCGGGCGCTCGCGGGCCGCGGCTACCTCGTCACCCCTCGCCTCGAGGTCGGCGGCCAGCGGATCGACCTGGTCGTCTCCGGCGGCCGGGCCCGGTTCGCGATCGGCGGCGACGGCGGTGGGGGGGCCGATCCGGGCCAGCTCGCCCGCGACTTCGACCGGGAGCGGGAGCTGCGCCGGGCGGGCTGGCCGTTCTGGCGGATCCGGCGGTCCGACTTCGAACTCGACCCCGAGGCCGCCCTCGCGACGCTGTGGCCACGGCTGGCCGCAGCCGGGATCAGCCCCCTCGCCAGCGGGCCGCAGGCGCCCGGCGGGTCGGCCCCGGCCGGACGGCCGCGGGTACGCGCCGCCGCCGACGAGCTCGTCGCCCGCTGGCGGCCGATTGCCCTGTCGGAGTTGGAGGGCCTGGACGATCAGCCCGATGAACCCGCCACCCCGTCGGACTCGAGCGGTGGCGGCCCCAGGTCGTCGACGGGGTCGGGAACCGGGTCGCGGCGGTGACGCGTCCCCGTCTCCGGCTGCCCGCCGTGAGCCAGCCCGCCCTCCAGCGGGACCCGCTGGTCCGCCGGTGCCGCGTCGCCCGGCGGCCCGCTGTCGCGCGCGGCTCTGGTGGTGCGGGTGGGCTTGGCTTCGCGCGGCCTCCTGCTGTCACGGGCTGACAGGCCATGACGGGATGAGGATCCGTGCCGGGCGGCCGTGCCGTGCCGCATCGGCGTGACGAGCCGGGAAGGCGCGACGTCCGCAGGTGCGGGGCCCTCAGGCGTGGAAGGCGCGGTGCCCGCGGGAGGTGCGGTGCCCTCGGGAGGTGCGGCGCCGCCGGGAGGTGCCGTACTGCCGGGAGGTGCCGTACTGCCGGGAGGTGCCGTACTGCCGGGAGTTGCGGTGCCGTCGGTCTCGGCCGCGTCGTCCAGATGCGGGACGGTCGGGTCGGTGTCCGGGTTGGCGTCGGCCGCCTCGTCCGGGCCGGTCGTGTCGCCGGCACCGACGATGCGGGCGAACGCAGGCCTGGGCAGGCGGGACTTGGCGGGGGCCGGTTCGATGAAGTCGGCTCGGCGGATCCGGCAGAACGCGGTCTGCGTCCCCGGGCCGAGGTGGCTCACCGCGAGGTGGCCGGCCGCCGACAGGTAGGCCAGCGCCTCGGTCCGCTCCATCCCTGTCCGGCTGTGCAGGAACAGCACCGCCGAGCGGGTCGCGCGGCGGATGGCCTCTGACAGCTCGACGTCAACGCCCATCGTGACCCAGGCGGTGTCCGTCTCGATGAACGGCTCCCGCAGCGCGCCGATCGCGGAGCTGGTGGCGGCGTCCCGCAGCGCGGTCAGGCGCAGGGTGGCGCGCAACGGGCCCTCCAGCGCGGTCGCGCCGATCTTGCCGTCGGCGAGCGCGTAGTGCGGATCCCCGACGGCGAGCAGCGCTCCGACGACCTGCACCGGCAGGTACAGCCGAGCGCCGGGACCAAGATCGCCGCAGTCCAGCGCGCCGCCGTGCAGGCCGACCGAGGTGGACGGCAGAACCTCGGTGGTACTGTCCACGGCGACCGCCATGACACCGAGGAACGGCGCCAGCGGAAACCGGGCCCGAGTACCGTTCGCGCTGGCCAGGACCCCGAAGAGGCGGCCTCGGCGGCGTTCGACGGCGCAGAAGGTGGTGAGCGTGCCAAAGCGCTGCCAGTGGCGCGCGTCGGCGCCGCGTTCGGGCGGCCCGCCCTCGGGAAACTCCCCGGCGAACAGGCCGTCGCCGTGGCGGGTGGAGACGATGCCGTACCGGGCCCGCGGATGCAGCGAGACGACCTCGACCCGCAGCATGTCCCCGGGCTGGGCACCGCGGACCAGCACCGGGCCGGTGACGATGTGCGGTGCGTCCACCCCGAACCGGTGCGGCAGGCCGGAGGCGGCTATCGCGCGGGCGTCGGCCAGCACCTCCGGGGGCGCGACGCCCAGCGCCGCGAGGAACGCGTCGGGATCACGTCCCTGGTCGCCGAGAATTCCCTCCGGGCTGACCGTGTCGAAGGTGACCGTGGCGCCCGAGTCGATGCTCAGGACCGGCTTGGACAGGGCGTTCGGCAGATCGCCCCAGGTGACTGTCTCCGGCGTGGAGGGCAGGTAGTGCTTTCCCTCGATCTTGCCGCGGCCGGGTTGCAGGGCCACCGGCAGACCTATCGCGCCCGGCGTCGGCCAGGCGTGCTACCGCCGTGACGAACGGCCTGGACGCGCGGTCGGACGGCCACGGTGGTGCCGACGGGGGCTCTGAGCCGCACACATCGACAGGGCTGAATCTGCACGCGCGTCAGTTTTTCCGCGGCATATGACGAAAAGGTCACGCCAGTGTTGCGATCACGGGCATTCCGTCGGCAGAGCATCGTGGAGCCGGCAAACCCACCGTCCACGTACGGTCAGTGGCCGCGAAACGCTGCCGGCTGGCCCTTCCGGGCCACCGCTGCCGGGGGAATCGCCGTGCGGAAGACCGGCCGCCGGCCATGACCGCGACGCTGCGGGACCTCGGTGAGTTCGAGCTGATCAGGGCGATCACCGCCCGTCTCGGCCGGGGTCGCGACGTGCTCGTCGGCCCCGGGGACGACGCGGCGGTGCTGGCCGCCGCGGACGGCCGGGTGGTCGTCACCACGGACCTGCTGGTCGAGGGCCGGCACTTCCGCCGGGACTGGTCGTCCGGGACGGACGTCGGGCACAAGGCCGCCGCCCAGAACCTCTCCGACGTCGCGGCGATGGGAGCCCGCCCGACCGGCCTGTTCGTGGGGTTCGCGGCGCCCGGGGAGCTGGCGGTGGACTGGGCGCTGGCGCTGGCCGACGGCCTGGCCGCCGAGTGCGCGCGGGCCGGGGCGAGCGTCGCGGGTGGCGACGTCAGCTCGGCCGACACGATCATGCTGGGCGTGACCGCCCTGGGTGATCTGGAGGGTCGGGCGCCGGTGCTGCGCTCGGGGGCGCGCCCGGGTGACGTGGTGGTGCTCGCTGGCTCCGTCGGACCCGCCCAGGCAGGCCTCGCCCTGCTGGGCGCCGGGCTCGGCGACGGGCCGGCGCCATGGGCGGAGCTACGCGCCGCGCATCGCCGGCCGCGCCCGCCCTACCCGCTCGGTCCCGCGCTCGCCGCCGCCGGCGCGCGCGCCATGTGCGACGTCTCGGACGGCCTCTTGCAGGACCTGGGGCACATCTGCGCCGCGTCCGGGGTTCGGATCGACCTGGACCCGGACGCCATCGAGCTCGGCCCAGCGCTGCGGGCGGCCGCCGCCGCGCTGGGGGCCGATCCGCTGGGCTGGGCGCTCACCGGCGGTGAGGACCACGCGCTGGTCGCCTGCCTGCCGGCGGAGGCGACGCTGCCGGCAGGTTGTGTACGCATCGGCGCGGTCCTGGCCGGCGCCGGCGTGAGCGTGGCCGGGCAGGCACCTCGCGGCTCCGGCGGGTGGAACCATTTCGGGTGAGCGGCCGGCGGGTTCAGGTCGCGCGCGGGCGGCGCACCGGCGGATCCTCGTCGTCGGGCTGGAGGAGGTCATCTCCCCCGGCCTCCCGGTGGCGCGATCGTTCGGCCCCGAGACGACAGGCCGTCACCGAAGTGCGCCGGAGCGCCGAACCATGGGTCCTTCTGGGCGACAAGTCGGACGGGAATTCGATCAGAGGGACCCCCATGGCCGCTCGCCCACGCAAGCCTGGCCATCGCCGTCACCCACCGCAACTATCTTCGCCACCGCATCGCCGCCCACCAAGGCCGCATTAACCAGCTGTCCACTCCGGGGACAACAGCAGAAGTGTGAGCGCCGGCCCGCCAGGTCGCCTCACGGGCGTAGGTCGCACGAAGCGACTTTTATTGGGTCCGGGGGCCATGATGCGGGCCGGCGCTGCTCAGTTTAACCGATGGCGCGGCGACCGTGTTCCCGTCGGGGAATCGCGGACGAAAGGCCCATTTTGCGATGAAAACCGCCCGATCTCCGGCGACCACACCTGGCATCCGTACCGCCGCCCACGGGCGCTCCGGCCCCGCGCCGCAGCGACATCGACCCCGTCGCCCAGGCCGGGTTGTCCGACCGGGCGGGACCGGTTCCGCCACCGAAGTCGGGAGCGGGTAGCCTGGTCAGACGGTGGCAGAAGGGCCTTTCGGAGGCCGTGTAGTGAGACCGTGGATAGAGGCGATTGGCCCCGTGACAGCACCGACGGTTCCTGCGTCCGGACCTGACTTCGGACCCAACGAATGGCTGGTCTTCGAGATCTACCAGCAGTTTCTCGAAGATCCGCAAAGCGTGTCACCGGAGTGGCGGGAGTTTCTCTCCGACTACCGCCCAAGCATGCCCCTGGGCGCCGACGGGGCCCCGAACGGGGCGTCTCCCGCGAGTGAGACGACACACAGCGCGCCGGCCGCGCCGCAGCCCGCGGCCGCCCGCCCGGCGCCCGCGGCGCCCGCCGCCCGCGTGAAGCCCACCGCGGCACCGGCCCCGGCGCAGCCCGCCGCGCCCCAGCCGGCAGCGAAGGCACCCGCCCCCAAGCAGCCCGCGGCGCCGGCGGCGAAGGAGCCCGCCGCAGGCGGCTCCGCCGTCAGCCCGCTGCGCGGCGCGGCGGCACGGGTGGTCACCAACATGGAGTCCTCGCTGCACGTCCCGACCGCGACGTCGGTCCGGGCGTTCCCGGCGAAGCTGCTCGCGGACAACCGCATCGTGATCAACCGCCATCTGGCCCGCTCCAGCGGCGGCAAGGTGTCGTTCACCCACATCATCGGCTACGCGATGGTCCGGGCGGTCGCCGCCAACCCGGCGATGAACGCCTCGTACACCGAGGTGGGCGGCAAGCCGGCGGTGGTCCAGCCGAAGCACGTCAACCTCGGACTCGCGATCGACCTGGTCACGCCGAAGGGCCGCCAGCTCGTCGTCGCCGCGGTGAAGAAGGCCGACACGCTCGACTTCCGCGAGTTCTGGGTGGCCTACGAGGACATCGTGCGCCGGGCGCGGGCGAACAAGCTGACGGCCGACGACTTCAGCGACGTCACGATCAGCCTCACCAACCCCGGCGGCATCGGCACGGTGCACTCGGTGCCCCGCCTGATGCAGGGCCAGGGGACGATCATCGGCGTCGGCGCCATGGAGTACCCGGCCGAGTACTCCGGTGCCGCCGTGAACACGCTGAGCCGGCTGGCGATCTCCAAGACGATCACGCTGACCAGCACCTACGACCACCGGATCATCCAGGGCGCCCAGTCCGGTGAGTACCTGCGCCGGATGCACCAGCTCCTGCTGGGCGAGGACGGCTTCTACGACGAGATCTTCCAGGCCCTGCGGGTGCCCTACGAGCCCGTCCGCTGGGTCACGGACAAGCCCGTGGTGCACGAGGGCGACCTCGACCACAACGCCCGGGTGCTGGAGCTGATCCACGCCTACCGGGTGCGCGGCCACCTGATGGCCGACACCAACCCGCTCGAGTTCGCCATCCGCAGCCACCCCGACCTGGACATCATCAGTCACGGGCTCACCCTGTGGGACCTCGACCGGGACTTCGCGGTCGGCGGCTTCGCCGGGCAGCGCACGATGTCGCTGCGCGACGTCATGGGGGTCCTGCGCGACTCGTACTGCCGTCGGGTCGGCATCGAGTACATGCACATCCAGGAGCCCGACGAGCGCGCCTGGATCCAGGCCCGGGTCGAGCGGTCCGCGGAGCGTCCTGACCCGGCCGAGCAGCTGCACGTGCTGGAGCGGCTCGGCGCGGCGGAGGCGTTCGAGTCGTTCCTGCAGACCAAGTACGTCGGCCAGCGGCGCTTCTCGATGGAGGGCGCCGAGTCGACCATCCCGACCCTCGACGAGGTGCTCGACCGGGCCGCCGACGCCGGCATGGACGAGGTCGTCATCGGCATGGCCCACCGCGGCCGGCTCAACGTCCTCGCCAACATCGTCGGCAAGTCCTACCGGCAGATCTTCGACGAGTTCGAGGGTCACCTCGACCCACAGACCGCGCACGGCTCCGGTGACGTCAAGTACCACCTGGGCGCCGAGGGCGAGTACTGCGGCCGGTCCGGGCGGACCGTCGGCGTCTCGGTGGTGGCCAACCCGTCGCACCTGGAGGCCGTCGACCCGGTCACCGAGGGCGTGGTGCGCGCCAAGCAGGACATCCTGGACAAGGGCTCCGCCGGCTTCACCGTCCTGCCCGTCCTCGTGCACGGGGACGCCGCGTTCGCCGGCCAGGGCGTCGTCGCCGAGACGCTCAACCTCTCCCAGCTGCGCGGCTACCGCACCGGCGGCACGATCCACCTGGTCATCAACAACCAGGTCGGCTTCACCACCTCGCCGGAGTCGAGCCGCTCGTCGGTGTACGCGACCGACGTCGCCCGGATGGTCCAGGCGCCGATCTTCCACGTCAACGGGGACGACCCGGAGGCGTGCGTGCGGGTGGCGGCGCTGGCGTTCGAGTACCGCCAGGCGTTCCACAAGGACGTCGTGATCGACCTGGTCTGCTACCGGCGCCGCGGCCACAACGAGATGGACGAGCCGTCGTTCACCCAGCCGCTGATGTACGACACGATCGCCAGCAAGCGCTCGGTGCGCAAGCTCTACACCGAGGCGCTGATCGGCCGCGGGGACATCACCCGCGAGGAAGCCGAGCAGGCGATGAAGTCCTACCGCGCGGAGCTGGAGAAGGCGTTCGCGCAGACGCGGGACACGTCCCCGGCCGGCACGGCGCCGCAGCCGCGGATCGTCACGACCCCCGAGGAGGCCGCCGCGGCCGCCGCGGTCAGCACCGCGGTCACCCCGGAGGCGGTCAAGCGGGTCATCGACACCCAGGTCAACCTGCCCGACGGCTTCACCCCGCACCCGCGGCTGCGCCCGCAGATCGAACGGCGCGCGCAGATGGTGGGGACCGGCGCGATCGACTGGGCCCTCGCCGAGACCCTCGCGTTCGGCACGCTGCTGCTCGACGGCCGCTCGGTGCGCCTCACCGGCCAGGACAGCCGCCGCGGCACGTTCGGCCAGCGGCACGCCGTGCTCGTCGACCGGCACACCGCCGAGGACCACACCCCGTTGCGCACGCTGCGCTACGGGCTGGACGGCACCGAGAACAACGAGGGCGTCGGCACCTTCTACGTCTACGACTCGCTGCTCAGTGAGTTCGCGGCGATGGGCTTCGAGTACGGCTACGCGGTCGCCCGCTCGGACATGCTGGTGATGTGGGAGGCGCAGTTCGGTGACTTCACCAACGGCGCCCAGTCGATCATCGACGAGTTCATCACCGCCGGCGAGGCCAAGTGGGGGCAGCGGTCGTCGCTGGCCCTGCTCCTGCCGCACGGCTACGAGGGCCAGGGCCCGGACCACTCCTCGGCCCGCATCGAGCGGTTCCTGTCACTGTGCGCGGAGAACAACATGACGGTGTCGGCGCCGTCGTCCCCGGCCAGCTACTTCCACCTGCTGCGCCGGCAGACCCTCTCCCCGGTGCGGCGCCCGCTGGTCGTGTTCACGCCGAAGTCGATGTTGCGGCTGAAGGCGGCGACGTCGGCGGTCGAGGAGCTGACCAGCGGCGGCTGGCAGCCGGTGATCGACGACGCGGCCGTCACCAACCCGGCGGCGGTGCGCCGGGTGCTGCTGTCCGCCGGCAAGGTCTACTACGACCTGGCCGCCTCGCGCGACCAGCTGGACGCCGACGGACGGTGCGCGCTGCTGCGGGTCGAGCAGCTCTACCCGACGCCTGGGCCGGAGCTGGCCGCGGTGCTGGAGCGCTACCCGAACGTCACCGACATCGTCTGGGTCCAGGAGGAGCCGGCGAACCAGGGCGCCTACCCGCACATGGCGCTCAACATCGCCGAGTACCTGCCCGGCGGGATCCGGCTGCGGCGGGTGTCCCGGCGGGCCGCGGCCGCGCCGGCGTCCGGCTCGTCGCGGGTGCACGAGCGCGAGCAGAAGGCCCTCGTCGAGGCGGCCTTCGGAGACTGACGTCGCCAGCGCGCCCGCGGCCCGGGGCTCTCCACCAGGAGCCCGGTCGCCGGCGCGTGGGCGGTAGGCGCCCGACGGTCGGCCGGCACGTCAGAGGGCTGGCAGGTCGATCGAGGGGCGCGAGGAACGGCGGGCCTGAGGAGCGTGGATGTACTTCACCGACCGCGGCATCGAGGAACTGGTTGACCGTCGCGGCGAGGAGACGCTCACCATCGAGGGCCTCGCCGACGCGATGCGGGCGTTCGTCGACGTCCACCCGGAGTTCGAGGTGGCCATCGAGCGGCTCGCCACCTGGCTCGCCCGCCCCGACGACGACCCCGACCTCTGAGCCCGCCCAGCCCAGCCCGGGCCACCGGCATCGGCGGCCTGGGGCCGGCTCAGCAGGTCAGCAGGTCAGCAGGTCAGCAGGTCAGCAGGTCAGCAGGTCAGCAGGTCAGCAGGTCAGCAGGTCAGGACCAGCTTGCCGACCACGTCGCCGGCGGCGAGCTGCTCGAACGCCGCCCGCGCCGCGGCCAGCGGGCGCACCTCCTGCACCAGCGGGCGGATGCCCGTGCGGGCCAGCAGGGCGAGCAGGGCGATGAGCTCGTCCCGGCTGCCCATCGTCGAGCCGATCACCGACAGTTGCTGGAAGAAGATCCGCGTGAGGTCGGCCGGCGGATTCGGGCCGCTGGTCGCGCCGGACAGGATGATCCGACCACCGGGTCGCAGCGACCGCAGCGAGTGCGCCCAGGTGGCCGCCCCGACCGTCTCGATGACGGCGTCGACCCGCCTCGGCAGCCGGGCGCCGGACTCGACGACCTCGTCGGCGCCCAGGGCGCCGGCCCGGCGGCGCTTGACCTCGTCGCGGGAGGTGACGAACACGGTGTGCCCGACCGCCTTGGCGATCAGCAGCGCCGCCGTCGCGACCCCGCCGCCGGCGCCCTGCACGAGCAGCGTGCCGCCCCCGTCCGCGGGCAGGCCGGACCGGCTCACCACCATCCGGTACGCCGTCAGCCAGGCGGTCGGCAGACAGGCCGCCTCCACCCAGGACAACTCCGACGGTTTCGGGACGAGGTTGCGCCGGGGCACCGCGACCCGCTCCGCCAGCGTGCCCGGGTGCAGCTCGGACAGCAGAGTACGGCGCGGGTCCAGCGTCTCGTCCCCGCCGCCGGCCGCCGGATCCCCGATGACGGCGTGCACGACGACCTCCTGCCCGTCGGCGGTGACGCCGGCGGCGTCGCAGCCGAGGATCATCGGGAGGCGCTCGGCCGGCAGGCCAACCCCACGGAGGCTGAACAGATCGTGATGATTCAGCGAGGCCGCTCGCACGTCGACGGTGACCCAGTCGTCGGGCGGCGCGGGCTCGGGTTGTTCCCCGACGGCGAGGCCGTCCAGGGGCGCGTCCGGATGCAGGGCGACGGCGGCGGCGGCGAGCACGTCCCGAACCTACGGTCCCGGTTGTCCGGGCGCGAACGGCCGGGACCGGTGGCGCCACGAAACCCGGCGAAGCGGGATCAGCCGCCCCGTCCCGCGCATCGACGGGACGGGTGTGCTGAACTCATCTCCGTGGGAACGACGAGCGCGGCCGCGGCGACGGACGGATCGCGGTGACCCCACCGGACGATGCGGGAACGCCCGAGCGTCGCGGCGCGCGGCACCGGCTGGGCTGGCGGCGTCGGCGGCCCGTTGCCGCCCCGGAACCACCGACCACGATCATCGTCGACGGCACCCCGGTCATCACCGTGCAGCCGGCGGACTTCGTCTGCTGCTCCTACCAGGGCTGCGGGACGCTGCGTCCGCTCGTCGACGCCGCGGAGAACCGGCCCTGCGCCGGCTGCGGCCGGGTCTGACCCGCCGACACCCGGTAACGCCGCGGGGCCCCGGAATGCCATCGCACTTCGGGGCCCCGACGCCGACCACGCTGCCGTGGGAGCGGCCTCAGCGACGGGCGACCCCGTCGGCCCGCGCGGCCGCCGCGACGGCCGCGGAGACGGCCGGAGCGACCCGCTTGTCGAACACGCTCGGGATGATGTGGTCCTCGGTGAGCTCGTCGGCGATCACGGCGGCGAGCGCGTCGGCGGCGGCGAGCTTCATGCCCTCCGTCACCCGGCTGGCCCGCACGTCGAGGGCGCCGCGGAACACACCCGGGAACGCCAGCACGTTGTTGATCTGGTTCGGGTAGTCGCTGCGCCCGGTGGCGACGATCCGGGCGTACTTGTGCGCGATCTCCGGGTCCACCTCGGGGTCCGGGTTCGCCATCGCGAAGATGATCGCCTCGGGGGCCATGGTCGCGATGGCCTCCTCCGGCACCTTGCCGGCGGACAGGCCGAGGAACACGTCGGCCCCACGCAGCGCGTCGTTGATCGAGCCGGTGAGGCCGGCGGAGTTCGTCTCGGCGGCGAGGGCGGCCTTGACCGAGGTCAGGTTGTCCCGGCCGGCGTAGATGATGCCCCGGCTGTCACCGACGGCGATGTCGCCGATGCCGGCGGCCAGCAGGATCCGGGTGACGGCGACCCCGGCCGCGCCCGCACCGGACACGACGGCGCGCAGGTCACCGAGGGTGCGACCGGTCAGCTTGGCGGCGTTCTCCAACGCCGCCAGCGCCACGATCGCGGTGCCGTGCTGGTCGTCGTGGAAGACGGGGATGTCGACCCGCTCCTGCAGCAGCCGCTCGATCGCGAAGCAGCGGGGCGCGGAGATGTCCTCCAGGTTGATCCCGCCGAAGCTGGGAGCGAGCCGGGCGACGGTCTCGACGATCTCCTCGACGTCGGTGACGTCGAGGGCGAGCGGCACCGCGTCGACCCCCCCGAAGTGCTTGAACAGCGCCGCCTTGCCCTCCATCACCGGCAGCGAGGCGGCGGGGCCGATGTCACCGAGGCCAAGCACGGCCGTCCCGTCGGTGACGACGGCGACGGTGTTGGCCCGCCAGGTGTAGTCGTCGGCGAGGGCCGGCGTCTCGGCGATCGCCGTGCACACCCGGGCGACCCCGGGGGTGTAGGCGAGCGAGAGGTCCTCGCGGGTCTCCAGCGCAACGGTCAGCGCGACACCGATCTTGCCGCCGCGGTGCAGGGCGAAGGCGGGGTCGTCGTCGGAGGGCCGCGGGCTGACCGCGGCGAGATCGGGCGCGGTGGTGGAGTCGATAGTCGTGTGGTCAGTGGTTGCGGACACGCAGGTTGCTCCTCGGACAAGCCGACGGGGGATCCGCTGAGGCGGTCGTGGTCCCACCAGGGCGGCGGCTACAAGGTGCCCGCCCTCCGTGCGCGTGCCGTGATCCGCGGGAGGGCGAGCCTGACCGGCCCCACCCCGTCGTGTGGGGCAGGGCGCAAGCCCGGGGGTGCCCGGGGTACATCCAATATGGCACGGCGAGCCGGTGCGGTTCGCGGGGTAGCTTCGCCCGCAGCGAACCGCGGTCGAACGTCGCCGCAACACAGAAGGAACACACGGACACGAATCAGGTGTGCGAGCGTAGCCGTGGTGTCACATGACAGGGCTTGGGTGCAGATCGGAACCCGTCTCCGGCACCTCGCGCTTCACTCCGACCTGGAGGTCATCCGTGCACGTCGGCGTCATTCGTCATAGGTCGAGGGTATCCACACTCGTCGCGGCGGTTGCCCTCGCGACGATCACTGCCGCCTGCGGCAGCAGTAGTTCGGGCTCCTCCTCGGCGAGCTCCCAGGCGCCCGCGACCGACAGCGTCCTCGCAGGTCAGGTACCTCAGAAGGTGCGGAACGCCGGGACGCTGACCTTCGCCACCGACCCCTCGTACGCGCCGAACGAGTTCTTGGCCACGGACGGCAAAACCATCACCGGAATGGATATCGACCTCGGCCGGGCGCTCGGCGGCGTCCTGGGTCTGCGAGTCCAGTTCAGCCAGGCCACGTTCGACTCGATCCTGCCAGGCCTGGCCGCCGGGCGATTCGACATCGGCATGTCTTCGTTCACCGACACCAATGAGCGGGAGCGGCAGGTCGACTTCGTGACCTATTACTCCGCCGGGACGTCGTTCATGACCCGCAGCCAGGGCGGCGTGAAGGTTTCGACGCTGGCCGACCTGTGCGGCCACTCGGTGTCGGTGGAGACCGGCACAACCCAGCAGACCGACGCGAGCGACCAGAGCGGCCGCTGCACCGCGGCGGGCAAGGCCGCGGTCACCGTGCAGGGCTACGACGACCAGAACGCCGCGAACCTGGCGCTGACGTCGGGCCGCGCCGACCTGTCGATGGCCGACTCCCCGGTCGCCGACTACCAGGCGAAGCTCTCCGGCGGGCGGATCGTGACGGTCGGCAAGGCGTACGGAACCGCCCCGTACGGCATCGCCGTACCGAAGAACGCGGGCCTGACCAAGCCGCTGCAGGGCGCGCTCCAGAAGCTGATCAAGGATGGCACCTACCGTCAGATCCTGGACAGGTGGGGCATCGCCGACGGCGCCATCACCGAGCCGAAGATCAACGGCGCCACCGCATGAGTCCCACCGAGGGAGTCTCGCCCGACGCCACCGTGCCCGCGGTGGCGTCGGGCGAGACCGGTGCCATCGAGACCGGTGCCATCGAGACCGGTGCCATCGAGACCGGTGCCATCGAGACCGGTGCCATCGGTGGCAGCGACATGGAGGCCGTGCCGCTGCGCCATCCCGGGCGGTGGGTGGCCGCCGCGGTCGTCCTCGTGCTGGCCGCGATGGCCGCCCACTCCCTCGCCACGAACCCGAACTACCAGTGGGGCACGGTCGGGGACTACCTGTTCGCCGCACCGGTGCTGCGCGGACTGTGGGCCACGGTCTACCTGACCGCGATCGCGATGGCGATCGGCATCGCCGGCGGGGTCCTCCTGGCGATCATGCGGATGTCGGCGAACCCGGTCGTGGCCGGCGCCGCCTGGGTGTACGTCTGGTTCTTCCGCGGCACGCCGCTGCTGGTCCAGCTGTTGTTCTGGAGCTTCGTCGGCGCGCTGTACCCCCGGCTGTCGCTGGGCATCCCGTTCGGGCCGAGCTTCGTGTCGGGGGACGCGAACCACGTGGTGCCGCTGTTCGCGGCGGCGGTACTGGGACTCGGCCTCAACGAGGCGGCGTACATGGCGGAGATCGTGCGGGCCGGGATCAACGCGGTCGACATCGGCCAGAGCGAGGCGGCCGCGGCCCTCGGGATGACCCGGGCACTGACGCTGCGCCGCGTGGTGCTGCCCCAGGCCATGCGGACGATCATTCCACCGACCGGCAACGAGACCATCTCGATGCTCAAGACGACCTCGCTGGTCAGCGTGATCTCCTACGACGAGCTGCTGAACGCGGCCCGACTGATCTACGCCCGCAACTACCAGACCGTGCCCCTGCTCATCGTGGCAGCACTGTGGTACCTGGCGCTGACCTCGGTGCTGACCGCGGGCCAGTACCAGCTGGAACGGCGCTACGCCCGTGGCCTCGCGCCGGGCCACGCCAGGCCACGCCGGACGGAGGCAGCACGATGACGGCCGCGGCGGATCGGGACACCTCCGGGAAGGAGCCGTCGGACCGGGCGAGCGGCGCGGTGGTGCCGATGGTCCGCGCGGAGCGGGTGCGCAAGTCGTTCGGCCACCAGGTCGCCCTGCGCGACGTCAGCCTGACCGTGGCCCCGGGCGAGGTCACCTGCCTCATCGGCCCGTCCGGCTCCGGAAAGACGACCTTCCTGCGGTGCGTGAACCACCTGGAGCGCATCAGCGGCGGCCGGCTGGCGGTCGACGGCGAGCTGGTCGGCTACCGGGAGCACGGTGGCCGCATCCACGAGCTGCGGCCCCGCGAGATCGCCCGCAAGCGGCGCGAGATCGGCATGGTGTTCCAGCGGTTCAACCTCTTCCCGCACCTGACCGCCCTGGAGAACATCACCGAGGCGCCGGTCCGGGTACGCGGCGAGCGGCGCGCCGACGCGGTGCGCCATGCCGAGGAACTGCTGGCCCGGGTGGGTCTGGCCGACCGGGCCGGCGCATACCCGGCGCAGCTGTCCGGCGGACAGCAGCAGCGGGTCGCGATCGCCCGGGCGCTGGCGATGCGCCCGAAGCTGATGCTCTTCGACGAGCCGACGTCGGCGCTCGACCCGGAACTGGTCGGCGAGGTCCTGGAGATCATGCGTCAGCTCGCCGACGAGGGCATGACGATGCTCGTCGTCACCCATGAACTCGGCTTCGCCCGACAGGCCGCCGACACCGTGGTGTTCATGGACGCCGGCATGGTCGTCGAGACGGGGCCGCCCGCCACCCTGCTCACCGCGCCGGCGCACGAACGCACCCGGGCGTTCCTCGCCAGGGTGTTGTGAACGCGGCGCCCTCTCGGACAACGGTGAACTACGTTACGTAACCGACGGCGGCTCGGGCCCACCGCGGGAGCCAACGCACGGCAAGAGCCACACCTGCACGCCAACGGCGCTGGCGGGACGGTCCGGCCTGCTGGGTGACGCACAGGCGAACCGGTACCGTCGCACGCGTGGAGATCAGCGCACTATCGGTCCCGGACGCCTGGGTGTTCACCCCGCGTCAGCACTCCGACAGCCGCGGAACCTTCCTGGAGTGGTTCCGCTCCGACGCGCTGAACGAGGCGGTCGGACATCCGCTCACGCTCTCGCAGGCCAACCACAGCGTGAGCCGTGGCGGCACGCTGCGTGGCGTGCACTACTCGCAGGTCCCCCCGAGCCAGGCGAAGTACGTGACCTGCGTGCGCGGTCGGGTGCTGGACTGCGTGGTGGACATCCGCACCGGCTCGCCGACCTTCGGCACCTTCGCGGCAGTCGTCCTCGACGACGTCGACCGCCGCGGGCTCTACGTCGCGGAGGGCCTGGGCCACGCGTTCATGGCTCTCACCGACGACGCGGCGGTCTCCTACCTCTGCTCCACGCCGTTCACGCCGGGGCGTGAGCACGGCATCAACCCGCTCGACCCCGACCTCGCACTGCCGTGGCCCGAGGAGCTGACCCCGCTGCTGTCCGACAAGGACGCCGTGGCCCCCACCCTCAAGGAGGCCGAGTCGGCCGGTCTGCTGCCCACCTACCGTGACTGCCAGGCGCTGTACGCCGAGTTGCGGGCCGCCGGCGCACCGGCGGACGGTGCGCGGTGATCCGGGTGGCCGGCCCGGGGGATGTCGAGATCGTCCTGGCCCTGGTCCATGAGCTCGCCGCCTACGAACGGGAGCCCGACGCGGTCGCGATGACCGCCGACGACCTGAACGCCGCCCTGTTCGGCCCCACCCCGAGCGCCCACTGCCTGGTCGCCGCCGCCACGCCGGAATCCCCGGCTGGGCAGCACGATCCGACGGCCGGGCCCGACGGGGGTCCCCCGGGCGCGGTAGCCCCGCCGCCCGCGGTGGTGGGCTTCGCGATCTGGCATCCCACCTTCTCCACCTGGACCGGGCAGACCGGGATGTACCTGGTCGACCTGTTCGTCCAGCCCGAGCACCGGCGGGCCGGCCACGGCCGGACCCTGCTCGCGGCGCTCGCCGCGATCGGCGTCGAGCAGGGGCATCGCCGGCTGGAATGGGCCGTGCTCGACTGGAACACCCCGGCGCAGGAGTTCTACCGGGCCATCGCGGCCCGGCCGATGACCGGCTGGACGACCTGGCGGGCCGACGGCGCGGCGCTGGCCGACCTCGCGGCAGTGGCCAGCCCGTGCCCCGGCACGACGCCCCAGCATCCCGCCTGAGCCCCGGCCCGGCGCGACGGGAACGTACGGGTCCGGTGGTGGGACCAGGCCCGGCGACTGTGCCCTTCCTGGCGTCTTTCGATCACCCGACCTGCGGTACCCACGGCCGGCTGGGTACGGTGGAGGCGGTGGCAACGACCGGCCGCCGACGACGAGCTCCCCGGCGTGCATGAGGGACGTCACGCCCGGCGGGGACAGGCTTGACGGCGTCGGCAGCGGGGAAGGCCGTCATCCGCAACATCATCGTCCGTCCGGCTTCGGCCACCCGCGAGGGAACCTCCTCGCACGACGCAGGCTCTTTGGGGGTAGGAACGTGGATCCGACGCCTTCGACCGGCGGCGCGGAGAACTCCGACACCATCGACAGCCACACCGCCCATTCCGGCGGCCTGCGCGACGTCGTCGCGCTCACCCTGCCGGCCGCCAGTGCGTATCTCACCGTGCTGCGAACAGCAACGGCCTCCCTCGCGGCCCGACTCGACTTCACCCTTGACGACATCGAGGACCTGCGGATCGCCGTCGACGAGGCGTGCGCTCTGCTCCTCGTGTCGGCCGTGCCCGGCTCGTCCCTGGACTGCACGTTCACGCTCTCCCCCGGGGTGATGCACGTGCTGGTGACCGTCGAGAGCCTCGACGGCGAGCCGCCGTCCGAGGACACCTTCGCCTGGACGGTGCTCAAGGCGCTGGCCGGCGATGTCGAGACCGCCACCGGCCCCGGCTCGAAGGTGAGCATCACGCTGCAGAAGCGCCGCGGCGTGCGGGCGGATCTCGGGGAGCCGCCGGCCGGGCACGTGCGAGGATCGGGCGCGGCCAACGCAGCTCCACTGGGTGATGCGGTAGGTACGCCGTGACGTCGACCGGGAGGACTCCGACCCCGCCGCGGGTGGCGCCCGAGCAGGAGCCGACGAGCGCCCAGGTCGGCGCGCTCAGCCAGCAGCGGGCAGCCGCCCTCGACGATCATCCCGGCGCCGGCACGGGCGCACACTCCGCCCAGCCCTCGGCGGCCGCCGAGGGCGCCCCCGGCACCGACGCCCCGGCGCCGGCCGCCGAGGCCGAGCCGGTGGAGGTCGTGGAGCGCACCCACTCCCCCGACCGGGCGCTGGCCCGGTCCCTGTTCGTCCGCCTCGCCGAGCTGCCCGAGGGCGACGCGGAGCGCGCCGCCATCCGCGACCAGCTCGTCCGCATGCACCTGCCGCTGGTCGAGTACCTCGCCCGCCGGTTCCGCAACCGCGGTGAGCCGCTGGACGACCTCGTCCAGGTGGCCACCATCGGACTGATCAAGTCGGTCGACCGGTTCGACCCGGAGCGCGGGGTGGAGTTCTCCACCTATGCGACCCCGACGATCGTCGGCGAGATCAAGCGGCACTTCCGCGACAAGGGCTGGGCGATCCGGGTCCCCCGCCGGCTGCAGGAGCTCAAGCTCTCGCTGACCAAGGCGACCTCCGAGCTGTCCCAGACCCTCGGCCGCTCCCCGACGGTGAGCGAGATCGCCAAGCACCTGCAGATGAGCGAGGAGGATGTCCTCGAGGGCTTGGAGTCGGCGAACGCCTACTCCGCGGTGTCACTCGACGCGCCGGACTCCGGCGACGACGAGGCGCCTGCCGTCGCCGACACCCTCGGCGTCCAGGACGAGTCCCTGGAGGGCGTGGAGTACCGGGAGTCGCTCAAGCCGCTGCTGGAGAAGCTGCCACCCAGGGAGAAGCGGATTCTGCTGCTCCGGTTCTTCGGCAACATGACCCAGTCGCAGATCGCCACCGAGCTCGGCATCTCCCAGATGCACGTGTCCCGGCTGCTCGCCCGCACCCTGGCCCAGCTGCGCCGCGGCCTGCTCGAGGACGGTTAGCAACCGCTCTTCCAGGCGGGGGCGCGCCGCCCCGCCCGAACTGCCCATCCGGTGGGAGTTCACGTCCGCCGGGAGCGCCGGGTAGTGGGCCGCGGGCCGCCACCCTCCGTACCGTCGCCGCGCGCGACCTGACCCTTCGCGTCGTCGGCGTCCTGCGCCGCCGGCCCGAACCCGCCCGCCGCCAGCAGCGCAACGATGATCACAATCGGGATGGCGAGCAGCGGAACGCCGTAGCCGTACGCCCCGGCCTGCAGCAGACCCCAGGCCACCGGCAGGCAGAGAATCTGGACGACGAGGGTGGGCGAGCGGAACGACGCGGCCCGCCCCAGCACCCCCACCGCCAGCACGGCCACCCCGAGGCCACCGACGACCGCGAGCACGCCGCCCGTCTCCGCTCGCGCGACGTCGTCGATGCCGGCCCCGAACCCCCGCAGCACCTGCAGCACGCCCAGCGCCAGCAGCGCGAGCGCCTCGGCGGCGAGCAGCAGGCTGGCCAGCCGGGCCGGGGCGGACGCCGAGCGCCAGGCGGCGAGTACCCCGCCCAGCCCGCCGGCACCCGTTCGCCGCGGCCTGGGCCCGCCGGGGCCGCTCACAGATCCCATCCCTCGACATTACGTCGCGCGGTGGACCGCCAAGGTGACCACTCGCGCTCCGCCGGCGCTCGCGGCCGCTTTTCCCCTTGTGAGAGTTTTCCCAGCCGACGCCCGGCCTGGGTGGGCGGGCTACGGTAGAGGCATGCGAGGGCTGCTGGTCGTCAACCCTGTTGCGACCACCACAACCGAACGCGTTCGTGACGTCCTCGCCAGCGCGCTCGCGGCCGACCTCGTCCTGGACACGGTGGTCACCAAGGGCCGTGGCCACGGGGTCGAGCTGGGTGCGCGCGCCGTCGAACTGGGTGTCGACGTGGTCATCGCGCTCGGCGGCGACGGCACCGTCAACGAGGTCGTCAACGGCATGGTGCAGAACGGGCCGATCGCCGACGGCCCCGCGTTCGCGGTGGTGCCCGGCGGCAGCACCAACGTCTTCGTCCGTGCCCTGGGCTACTCCGCCTCCCCCGTCGAGGCGACCGGTGAGCTGCTGGACGCGTTGCGGGCCGGGCGCAGCCGCCCGATCAGTCTCGGCGAGGCCGTCTACGGCGACGGGCGGCGCTGGTTCACCTTCTGCTTCGGCCTGGGCCTCGATGCCCGGGTGGTGGACCGGGTCGAGCGCAAGCGCTCCGGTGGGCGGCGCAACTCGCCCGGGCTGTTTCTCCGGACCGCCGCGGTCCAGCTCGCCCGTGGTACCGGCCGCGGCAGCCCCACCATCGAGCTGGAGACCACCGCCGCCCACAGCGGCGTGCCCGGCCAGCGCGACGGGACGACCGACGGCCTGGCCGAGGCTCAGCGGCCCGCGTCCGGCGACCCGGGCGAGCAGCCGGGCGAGGACACCGACCGGCAGATCGCCCTCGGCATCGTCTGCAACACCCGCCCGTGGACCTACCTGAACTCACGGCCCGTGCTCGCCTGCCCCGACGCCTCGTTCGACACCGGGCTCGACCTGCTCGCGCTGCAGCGGGTGCGGATGTCCTCGGTGCTGCGGTCGGCCCGCCAGATGCTCGCCGCCGACGGGGGCCCGCACGGGCGCAACGTCGTCAGCCGGCACGACGCCGCGACGATGCGGTTCCGCGCGGACGACCCGATCCCGCTGCAGATGGACGGCGAGTACCTCGGCGAGAGCCACGAGGTACTGCTCATCCACCATCCGCGGGTCCTGCGCGTCATCGGCTGACACGCCGCCACACCGGCGGCGCGGGCGATCACGCCCGCGAATCTTCGTGGTCGCTCCGCATGGACAAATCCGGCAGGAAACCGTACAGAGGAACCACGGTGCCGCCGTGCCCGGCGAAACGGAAGCAGACCATCACAGTCGGCGACCGTCCCGCGGGGCGGGCCGCTAGCTGCCGGGGGCGGCCAGCGCGCGGCGAACCTGGACCGGGTCGTCGCAGATCACGCCGGCGACGCCGGCGTGACGCAGCGCGAGCGCAGCCTCGACGGTGGTGACCGTCCACGTGACCAGCCTCACACCGGCCTGGCGGGCGCGGGCCGCGGCGTCCGCGGCGCCGAGCACGGCGCTGGTGTGGGCGTGCAGTTCCGCGTGCCCGGCGGAGCGGACGTAGCCGAGACCGCCGCTGACGGACATCCTGGGCATCGTCAGGAAGGCCGTGGCGACCGCCAGGTCCGCGTCCCGCACCACCTCGATCGCGAACCAGTCGAACGACGACACGGTGATGCCCCCCGCCCCGGCGTCGAGTTCGGCGACGGTGGGCCGGGGGCCGGTGAGGCCCCGGGCCCGCAGGCGCTCCACGAGGGCCCGGGCGGTGCGCTCCCGGGGTGCGTCGAAGTCCGGTTGCCCCGGCTGGTTCTTGATCTCGAGGATGAGCCGGCCCCGGCCCGCCCAGACATCGATGATCTCATCGAACAGCGGGATCCCACGGGCCCGCAGCACCTCGGTGGGCTGGCGGATGACCGCCCTACCGGCGGGGCGGGACAGCCGGGCGTCGTGGATGCAGACCAGGTCCCCGTCGGCACTGCGACGGACGTCGATCTCGACGCCGTCCGCACCGGCGCTCAGCGCCGCGTCCACCGCCTCGACCGTGTTCTCCGGGCCGGGCACCCTACTACCCCGATGACCAAGTACCTCCATGACTCAACCCTGCCATCTCCGGCCGGTTGATCAAGTCATAGCAGGCAGATGACCTCACCCGCGCGGGCCGCGGAGACCCCCGGATGTACCCAGAAGGCCTACCGATGCCCAGATGGCATGGTCTACACCCACCCAACCGCGGTGATCATCTTGAGTGTCCTGGGCCGGTCTCCGAGGCTACGCGAGACTCGGGTCGGGAGTGCGACATCCCCTGTTAACCAGGACTTCCGTCCTGTGCACGCGACCACGGGAGACGGTGGCGGGGCGTGGCCCGTCTGTGTCCCTGCCGGACAAGTGCAGGCCAGAGAGGGTGTGAAGACGCTTGCAGGTTCTTGCGCGCCTGCCGGTTCCGGTGGGAGGGTGGCGAATGTCCGGGGTGGATGCACGTGCACCTGGGCTCACCGACCGCCAGAAACCCGCTCCACGGCCCGCCGCCGGGGCCGAGCAGACAACCTGCTCATTCAATTTTCGCCGCGGCACAACCGTAGCGGCTCGCAAAGCGTCTCATGTGCAGTGTGGCCCGAGACGACGAGAGAGGGAGTTGTACGCATGGACTGGCGCCACAGAGCGCTCTGCCGTGACGAGGATCCCGAGCTCTTCTTCCCGATCGGTACAACCGGTCCGGCAGAACGCCAGGTCGAAGAGGCAAAGGCCGTTTGCGCGCGGTGCGCAGTCACTAGTGACTGCCTGAACTGGGCACTGGACACCGGGCAGGACTCAGGTGTCTGGGGTGGGATGAGCGAGGACGAACGCCGGGCGCTCAAGCGCCAGATTCGGCTGCGGGTCCGAACCGCCTGACCGCACCACCTCCGGCGCCGCGCCGCAGCGGACCGGGGCGCACCACCGTTCCCCGTCGGCTCGCCGACATCCGCTCGCGGCATGCCCTGCCAGCCGGACAGTTCCGTCCAAGCCGGCCACAGTGGTCCCCGCACGACGCTCCGCCTGGCCCCGGATCTACTTCGGGGTGCGGCGAGCAGCAACATCGGCCGTTCTGTCCGCGCGTCCGCCGCAGCGATGCGGCGCGACGCGGACGGAGCGGCCGTCACGTTTTCCGGCCTTCGGGGGGCCGCGAGACGGCATGACTCAACGCCGCTCCGACCACCGACGAGGGACACATCAGAGGGATACCCGCCTTCCGGCGACCCAAACCATCAACTTTCAGAAAGTGGGATGGACAGGAGCGCCTCGGTGCCACGCTCCTGGCCAGCCTGGAGCCGGATCGTGCCATGCATCTCTCCCAGCACCAGCTGACGCACGATCTGCAACCCCAACCGGGGTGAGTGCTCGAGCTGGAAGTCCTCCGGCAGGCCGGCGCCGTCGTCGGCGACCACCACGTCGAGCCGGTCCACCGAGCGGGCGACGCGGATTTCGATCGAACCCGCCGAGCCGTCGAACGCATGTTCTACAGCATTCTGCAGAAGCTCTGAAAGCACAAGGGCCAACGGCGTGGCGAGTTCGCCCGGCAGCCGGCCGAACGAGCCAGAACGGCGGGTGTTGGCCCGCGCCCCGGTCGACGCCAGGTCGACCGTCACCGAGGTGATCTGGTCGGCGATCTCGTCGAACGGCACACTTTCGCCCAGGCTCTGCGACAGGGTCTCGTGCACCACCGCGATCGAGGTCACCCGGCGGACCGACTCCCGCAGCGCCGCGCGCGCCTCGTCGACCTTGGTGCGCCGCATCTGCAGCCGCAGCAGCGCGGCCACCGTCTGCAGGTTGTTCTTGACCCGGTGATGTATCTCACGAATCGTCGCGTCCTTGCTGAGCAGCAGTTCCTCGCGCCGACGCAGTTCGGAAACGTCCCGGACGAGCACCAGGACCTCCCGGGTCGCACCCGGGAACAGCGGGATCGCCCGCAGCAGCACCACCGTGCTGCCGACCGCCGCCTCGACCTCCACCGGCCGGCGCCGGCCGATCGCGTGCCAGGCCGCCGGGGTCGTCGCCGGCAGGTTCAGCGCCCGGTGCACCGAGCGGAGATCCTCGCCGGTGACGTTGCCGGTGTAGCCGAGGCGACGGTAGGCGGACAGCGCGTTCGGGCTGGCGAAGACGACCTTGCCGGCGCCGTCCAGGCGCATCATGCCGTCCCCGACCCGGGGCGACTCGGGCAGTTCGGAGGAGCTGCCCCGGAACGGGAACACGCCCTCGGCGACCATCAGCGCAAGGTTGTTCGCGCCCTGCAGGTAGGACGACTCCAGGTCGCTGGGCGTCCGGGGATTGGCCAGGTTCGTGTCGCGGGCCAGCACGGCGATGACCTCGTCGCCGTGGCGGACCGGGATCGCCTCGGTGCGCACCGGCACCCCGCCGTCCCACTCGGGCTCGCCCTCCCGGGCGATCCGGTGCTCCCGCCAGGCGTTCTGCACCACCCAGCGGTTGATCACCACACTGCCGACCTCGTCGTTGTGGTAGACCGTCGACCCCGTCGTCGGCCGCACCTGGGCCACCACCAGGAACTCGGTCCCACTCGTACGGCCGCCGCGGCCCGACGCCGTACCGGAGCGAACGGGTACGAGCAGGAGCAGGTCGGCGAAGGACAGGTCGGCGAGCAGGGCCCAGTCCGCGACGAGCGCGTGCAGATGGTCGATGTCGTCGTCGCTGAGGTCGGTGCTCGCCCGCAGCATGTCGGCGAGGGTTCCCACGGGCTGCACACTGCCAGACCGGCGAGGGCCATGAGCTGGCGGGCACCCCGCAGCGCCCGTCGTTGGTCGTACGCTCGCCGTCGTGACACCCGACAGTGCCCCCCCGGTGGCCCGCTGCGGCGCCGGACCGGCCACCAGCCCGCCGGCCAGCGACGACGTGGCGCGGCACACATCAGGTCCGGCCGGCGGCCCAGCACCGGTCGACCCCCTCGCCTGGCTCGCCGGGCACGCCAGTGATCGGCAGGCCGCCGGCCTGCGCCGCCGGCTGCGCCCGCGCCCCGCCCCGGCCGCCGACCCGGGCGACGGGGCGCCCGGCGCCGTCCGCGTCGACCTCGCCGGCAACGACTACCTCGGCCTGGGCCGGCATCCCGCGGTCGTCGAGGGCGCCGCGCGGGCGTTGCGGACCTGGGGCACCGGGTCGACCGGAAGCCGGCTCGTCACCGGCTCGACCACCCTGCACTCCGAGCTGGAGGACGCCCTGGCCGAGCACGTCGGCTTCGCGGCCGCGCTGGTGTTCTCCTCCGGCTACACCGCGAACCTCGGCTGCCTGACCGCGCTGGCCGGCCCCGGCGATCTGATCGTCTCGGACGCGCTCAACCACGCCTCGATCGTCGACGCGTGCCGGCTGTCCAGGGCGAGGGTGGTCATCACCCCGCACGCGGACGTCGCCGCCGTCGGTGCGGCGCTCGCCGCCGGCGGCTGGCGGCGGGCGATCGTCGTCACCGAATCGGTGTTCTCCGCCGACGGTGACGCCGCCCCGCTGGCCGAGCTGCACGCCGCCGCCCGCGCCCACGGTGCGCTGCTCGTCGTCGACGAGGCGCACGGGCTCGGCGTCGTCGGCCCGGCCGGGCGTGGCGCGCTCGCCGCGGCGGGGCTGGCCGGAGCGCCGGACGTGGTGGCCACGGTGACCCTGTCGAAGGCGCTCGCCGGCCTGGGCGGCGCGGTGCTCGGCACGGAGGCGCTGCGCGACCATCTCGTCGACACGGCGCGCAGTTTCATCTTCGACACCGGCCTCGCCCCGGCGAACGTGGGCGCGGCGCTCGCCGCCCTCACCGAGGTCCGGACCCGGCCGCACCTGCCGGCCGCCGTGCGCGCGCGGGCCCGCCAGCTCGCCGAGCTCACCGGGGCCCCGTCGCCGGCGGGGGCGGTGGTGTCGGTGCTGATCGGTGAGCCGCAGCCCGCGTTCGAGGCCGCGGCGACCTGTCTGGCGCACGGGGTGGCGGTCGGGTGCTTCCGGCCGCCGACGGTGCCGGCGGGTACGAGCCGGCTGCGGCTGGCTGCCCGCGCCGACCTCACCGACGCCGATCTCGACCTGGTGACCTCGGCGTTCGCCGCAGCCGGAGTGCTGGCCCAGAGCGGCGCCCACTCGATGACGGTGCCGGGCCGATGACGGTGCTGGTGGTCTCCGGCACGGGTACCGAAGTCGGCAAGACCGTGGTGACCGCCGCCGTCGCCGCGCTCGCGCACGACCGCGGACACGCCGTCGCCGTCGTCAAGCCGGCGCAGACCGGGGTCAAGCCCGGGGAGCTCGGCGATGTCGACCTCGTCGCCAGTCTCGCCGGCGTCGACGACGTGCACGAACTGGCGCGGTTTCCCGATCCGCTCGCCCCCGCGGCGGCCGCGCGGCGGGCGGGGCGGGCCGCCGTCGACCTCACGGCCCTCGCGGACATGGTGGGGAAGCTGGCCGCCGGGCGCGACCTCGTCGTCGTCGAGGGGGCCGGTGGCCTGCTCGTGCGCTACGACGACAACGGCGCCACGCTGGCCGACCTCGCCCGGATGCTGTCGGCCCCGGTGCTGGTGGTGACGGCCGCCGGACTCGGCACGCTGAACACCACCGCGCTCACCCTGGAGGCGTTGGCGCACCGCGGTCTCGACCTCGCCGGGGTGGTGATCGGTTCGTGGCCGGCCGAGCCGGATCTGGCCTGCCGCAGCAACCTGACCGACCTGGAGATCCTCGCGGGTCGGCCGCTGTCGGGCGCGCTGCCCGCCGGCGCTGGCCTGCTGGGCCGGACCGACTTCCTCGCGACGGCCAGACGCTCGCTCGAGCCGGCGTTCGGCGGTACCTTCTCGGCGCGAACGTTCCGCGACGATCACCATCTGTGATGTTCCGGCGCGTTCCTGTGCTGAACGTGCCGGAGATCGCCCTCGAAAGTCGCCCGACCCGGCAGCCCCGCCTCCACAATGGATGCGCGCCCGAAGGGGCCAGTGATCCCATCACGATCCGGGTCCCGACGTACCGCCCCAATCCGCCCGATGCCAGCCCACGACTACCGCAAAACCGACCATCCGCACCTGCGACCAACCACAATGACGACCCGACCCGCCGACTCAGTCCCGTCCACGTCCATGTCCTGGAGGCCACCGTGACCGCACCCGTGACCGCGCACCCCGCCTCGACGGCAGGGTCCCCCGTGAGGGTGGTTCCCGGCGCGCGCACCGAGACCGCCGTCACCCGGGAGGACACCGGAGCCGCCGCCGAGACCTCCGCCCCCGTCTCCCCGGCAGAGCCGGTGGCCGTCGCCGCCACTGAGCCGAGCCCGGCGGAGCTGCTCGCGTATGCTCGCAGCGAGGTGCTCGAGGCCGGGCGTGGCCTGGACGAGGCCGCCGTGCTCGCTGTCCTGCGGCTGCCCGACGAGTCGCTGAACGACCTGCTGGCCCTCGCCCACGAGGTGCGGATGCGCTGGTGCGGCCCGGAGGTCGAGGTCGAGGGCATCGTCAGCCTGAAGACCGGCGGCTGCCCGGAGGACTGTCACTTCTGCTCGCAGTCGGGCAAGTTCGACTCGCCGGTGCGCTCGGCGTGGCTGGACGTTCCCTCCCTGGTCGAGGCCGCCCGGCAGACCGCGGCGACCGGCGCCAGCGAGTTCTGCATCGTCGCCGCCGTCCGCGGCCCCGACGCCCGGCTGATGTCCCAGATCCGCGAGGGCGTCGCCGCCATCCGCGCCGCCGTGGAGATCAATATCGCCTGCTCTCTGGGCATGCTCACCCAGCAGCAGGTGGACGAGCTGACCGAGCTCGGGGTGCACCGGTACAACCACAACCTCGAGACAGCTCGGTCCCACTTCGCCAAGGTCGTCACCACGCACTCCTGGGAGGAGCGCTGGGAGACCTGCGAGATGGTCCGCGCGGCCGGCATGGAGCTGTGCTGTGGCGCGATCCTGGGGGTCGGCGAATCGCTGGAGCAGCGCGCCGAGCTCGCCGCGCAGCTCGCCCTGCTGGAGCCGGACGAGGTGCCGATGAACTTCCTCAACCCGCGCCCCGGCACTCCCTTCGGCGACTACCCGCCGGTCGCGCCGCGGGACGCGCTGCGTGCCATCGCCGCGTTCCGGCTCGCCCTGCCCCGCACGATCCTGCGCTACTCCGGCGGCCGCGAGATCACCCTCGGCGACCTGGAGACGCAGGGGATGCTCGGTGGCATCAACGCGGTGATCGTTGGCAACTACCTCACGACGCTCGGCCGGCCGGCCGAGTCCGACCTGAAGATGCTGGCCGACCTGAGCATGCCGATCAAGTCGCTGCAGGCGACCCTGTAGGACCGTCCATGGCGCCGGCGCGGGCCCAGGCCCGTGCCGGCACACGGCATCGCGAACGACCGGCTCACCGCCCGGGATGCCGTGTCAGGCGTTTGTGGCCGTCGTGCGGCCGTGCTCGGCGCACCGGGCGGACCAGCCACTCGGCGTTATCTGGACCACCATCCGCCGCCGGCAGATCCGGCAGTACCGCGGTGGCTCCAGCTCCCGCGCCCGCGCGCACACCTCATGGCTGCCCACACTGGCCAACTGGCCGCAACGGTCACAGAATGAGGCGTCCATGAACGGAATCTTAAGGCATGGCACACAGGTGTGATCTGCAGCAAGCGCCGGCTGCGGCCAACGCGGGCCAGCGGCGGCCCGCCAGCCCGGCTCAGCCGGCGACGGGCTCGACGACCGCGATCAGATCGCCGTCCTGGACCACGTCGCCCTCCTGCACGGCGATCCGGGCGACCGTGCCGCCGTCCTCGCTGATCACCGGGATCTCCATCTTCATGGAGTCGAGGATGACGAGGGCGTCACCGGCGGACACCGAGTCCCCCACACCGACGACGACCTTCCACACGTTGGCCACCATCTCCGCGCGGACCTCCTCCGCCATCGACGCTCCCCTCCGCACCTTGTGGGCCGGATTCGAGCATCCGAATCACCGGACCCGCCTGTAGTGGACCTTCCAGGAGCCTAGTGCCATCGGGCATCCGGACCAATGGCCCACGCCCACAAGGCCGACCGGAACACGCCGAACGCACGAATCGGCCGCCCGGTGTTGGGCGCGAATCCCGCAAACCCGCAGACTACGCATGTGCTCGTACTTGTCGTGCTGACCCTGGTATGTGGGCTGGGCGTCGGCCTCGCCCGCGGTGGAACCCTTGGCGCCCTCGCCCGCGTTCACGTCTACCGGCCCTGGCTGTTCGCCGTGCTGGTGCTGGTGCTGGCCGTGGGCGGACTCGTCCCGGCGCTGCACAGCCCGGCCTGGATCGTGGCCGCCGTGCTCGCCGCCCTGTTCGCCGGAATGAACAACCGGCTACCCGGTCTGGGACTTCTCCTGGCCGGCATCATTGCCAACGCCGCCGCGATCGCGGCCAACGGCGGTCAGATGCCGGTGTCGTTGTGGGGCGCGCGCCACGCGGGGGTCCCGATCGAGGACATCCTCACCTCAGCCTTCCACACTCCCGCCGGCGGCGGCACCAGCCTGCGGCTGCTCAGCGACGTCATCCCGTTCCCGTTTCCGGGCGTCCCGGCCGTGGTGAGCATCGGGGATGTCGCGATCGCGGCGGCACTCGGGGTCTTCGGCGCCGTGACGCCGGTCCGGGCGCGGCGCACGCTACAGGCCCGCCGCAACGCCGCCCTGGCCGGGGCCCTGCCCGCGAGCTACGGCGGAACGGGTCGCCCGGTCGCGCCCGGCGAACCCGGTGACGACGCCGTCGACGGCCCGCCCGTGCGGCGCGGCGACGGCGATCCGCTCGGCGACACCTATGACGCGTTCGACGACACCTACGACGACGACGGCGACGGCGCGTACGCCGCCCACACCAGTGGCGAGGACAGCTACGGCAGGGACAGCTACGGCAGCGACGCCTACGACGGCGACATCCACGACGCCGACCCGGACGACGGCGACATCCACGACGCCGACCCGGACGACGCCGACCCGGACGACACCGACCCGCGCGACCTGGCCGCAGACGACCTGGCCGTGGACGACAGGGACGACACGCGCGTCGCGGGCGCCCGCGACGGCACGACGCCTCGCGGCCAGGCGGACGGCGAGGGCGACGACTGGGGCCCCGACGACGACCGGGCGGACCCTGTCCGGAGCCTGGACGCGGAGCGTGACAGCCGGAACGAGGACAACCTCGGTCCGAGGCCGGTCACCGCTCGTCGCCGCGGACTGGCACGATGACGGGACACCCACCTCACGGGAAGGAGACCGCCATGGCGAAGAAGAAGCGCAAGCGCCGCGCACGGGCGAAGCACAAGGCCAACCACGGCAAGCGCCCGAACACCTGAGCAGCTCGGCGGGCCGTGTCGACACGGCCCGCCGCCGGGCGCCCACCCAGGCGCCTACTCGGCGCGGAACTCGGCGCCGTCCACCTCGGCGCGGGCCAGGCGCAGCCGTTCCAGCAGGCTCGACCGAAGCGAGTCCGGCGCCCGCTCCCCCCCGCACTTGCGGGCGACGAGCATCTTCACCTCGCGTTCGAGACCGAACTCGCGCAGGCACGGGGAGCACTCGTCGAGATGCGACCGGATCAGGCTGTGCTGCCCGCCCTCGCACTCCCCGTCGAGGTACAGGAAGACCGCGTCGAGCACCTTCCGGCAGTCGATCTCGTGTTCGCCACCGCAGCTCACGACGCACCACCCTCGGCATCGGATGATCCTGCCGGGACGAGCCCGCGGTCCGCCGCGTACTGCTCCAGGGACTTGCGCAGGCCCCGGCGACCACGGTGCAGCCGGGACATCACGGTACCGATCGGCGTACCCATGATCTCCGCGATCTCCTTGTAGGAGAAGCCCTCGACGTCGGCGAGGTACACGGCCATCCGGAAGTCCTCCGGCAGCGCCTGCAGCGCGTCCTTGATATCGCTGTCGGGCAGGTGTTCCAACGCCTCCGTCTCGGCGCTCTTCAGCCCGGCGGAGGTGTGCGACTCCGCCTCGGCGAGCTGCCAGTCCTCGACCTGTTCGGTCGGGCTCTGCAACGGCTGGCGCTGGCGGCGACGGTAGGTGTTGATGAACGTGTTCGTCAGGATCCGGTACAGCCAGGCCTTGAGATTGGTGCCGGCCTGGAACTGGTGGAAGGCGGCGAACGCCTTGACGAAGGTCTCCTGGACGAGGTCCTCGGCGTCCGCGGGATTCCGCGTCATCCGCAGCGCGGCCGCGTACAGCTGGTCGAGGTACGGGAGGGCGTCCCGCTCGAACCGGGCGCCCCGCTCCTCGGTGGTCTCGTCGACCAGGATCATCCCCTCACCGTCTTCCGCCACGACGCCCAGCCCGACGCGCGACGCCGCAGACCCCGCGGAACCAGACCGGTTCCTCCGAGCGGAGGATACCTCGACGGTCGACTGATCGCGTGGCGCCGCAGCCGCCGAGGCGGACTGGTGTGGGACATTTCGCGCGACGTCCACTGCGGCCGGCGTGGACCGGCGCGACGCGGACGGGTGGGGCGCGGACCGCGACAACACGGACGAAACCGGCGTGAGCTGCTGGGACGTCCGCGACGGCGACTGGCGCAGGGCGCTCGCTGGAGTCATGTGACCTCCGTGACCTCGACTGGCATATCACGTCAACCGGTTTTACGACCCGGCGATTCCCGGCCCGCCGGCACCCCCGCCCATCCGGTCGAGCAGGAAGTCCGCACCGACCCGGGCCGCCTCGGCGAGTGCCTCGCCCGCGGGCCGGCCGTCCCGTACCCGGGTGCGAAACGAGTGGTCGCCGCCGGCGACCAGGTGCACCCGCCGGTCCCGGCCGGCATCCGGTTCCGGCCGGCCGAAGGGGTCCCGATCGCCCTGGACGACGAGGACCGGGGTCCCCGCGCCGTCCAGTTCCCCCTGGCGGGACGGCTTCGGCTCACCCGTCGCGGTGGTGCCCGGCGGCCGCAGCGGGAAGCCCAGCGCCAGCACGCCGCGGGCGCCCACCGTCACCGCCACCCGCATCGCCACCCGGGAACCCATGGACACGCCGGCCAGCGCCAGTGGTCGCGGTGCCCCGAGCGCTCGGACCGCGGCGACGGCCACGGCGTCGAGCCGGGCGGGCCGGGCCGGCGCGCGCCGGCCGGCGACCCGATGCGGCATCTCGAGGCGGGCCACCTGCACACCGGCCGCGGCCAGCCGGGCGGCCAGCGCGTCGAACAGGGGGGTGTCGACCCCACTGCCGGCGCCGTGCAGGAACAACACGGTCGAATCGCCGGTCGCGGGAACCAGCCGCAGCCGTCCTCCGTCCACAGCGGTGAGGGCCTCGCCGAGGGGCACCGACGGGCCGGTGGACGGCGGGAAGTGATGTGGCATGCAGTGGTCCTCGTCACGTTCGGCGCAGGTAGGTCGCAGCGGCACGCATTGGTCCGACACGACGGGGAAGGACACGGCATGGCTGTGGGTGGAATCTGGCAGACTTCCCCCGTGCGTGTGTGACGTACCTCGCATCAGTGCCCCCTGAAGAATGGGAACGGTTCATGGCGCCTGGCCCCGACGCCGACCTGCGTCCGTCTCGTGGACAAGCGAAGACGCTGGTCTGTGAGGCTCCAGCAGACAGCGACGATCCCTACTGGGCCTTCTACGAGGAGGTCGCGTCCGTCCAGCTCCGGGAGTGGCTGCCGACGCGGCCCTCGCGGGTGCTGGATGTGTCCGGCCCACGGGCCCGGTTCGCCCGCCAGATGGTGACTGCCGGTCACCAGGTGGTGCGCGTGGTGGCCGAGCCGACCTCGGGTGATCCGGCGACCGGCCCCGGCGCCCTGCTGCCGGTCATCGGCGACGCCCGCTCGCTGGACTGGTTCCTGCCCCGCTCCTTCGACGCCGTGCTGGCGGAGGCCCGGGCGCTGTCGTTCTGCCTGGCCACGGAGACGACGCTGGAAGAGATCTACCGCATGCTCCGGCCGGGCGGGCAGTTGCTGCTCTGTGTCGACTCGCTGCTGCTCGGGCTCGCCCGCCTCGCCGAGCAGCACCGCTGGGCGGAGTTGTCGGACGTGCCGCGCGCGGACGTCGTGCTCGTCACGGCCGAGGACGGCACGATCACCCGCTGCTTCTGGCCGGAGGAGCTCAGCGCGCTGCTGTCCAGCGCCGGGTTCGAGGTCGACTGGATCCGGCCGCGCACCCTGCTCTCCGCCGAGGCGGTCAAGCGGGCCGTCGCCGAGGACGTCTCCTGTTTCCCCACCCTGGTGCGCACCGAGGTGGAGCTGGCCGCGGAGCGCGAGGGCGAGTCCAACGGCATCCACCTCATCGCCTCCGCCCGCCGGCCGGCCTGATCCCACCGGCACGGACCGGCATCGGCCAGGGCGCGATCTCCTCGAGCGCGACGGCGGTGTCGAGCAGTCGTTCCTCCTCCCCGTGGCGGGCGATGACCTGCAGACCCACGGGGCAGCCGTCGGCGGTGAAGCCGGCGGGCAGGCTCACCGCCGGGTGCCCGCTGAGGTTGGTCGCCCAGGTGAGGCTCACGCTGCGGACCTCGCCGGGCCCGGCGTGCGGGTGCGGCCGGTTGGGCGTGGTCGGGGTGAGGATCAGGTCCGCCCGCGCCAGCACGGCCGCGAGAGCCCGATCGTTGTGCGCGCGCACCTGGGCGACGTCCACCGCGCCCGGCCCGGCCGGCGCCCTGGTGCGCAGAGCCTGCCAGGCCGTCTCCGGGTCCCGCAGGAGCACCGGCAACTCCACCAGGGTCAGCACGCCTGCGGCGGCGAGGCGGTCGGTCGCGGCCCGACTCACGGCGACCACCTCCGGCTCGGGGCTGGCGTAGCCGAGCGTCGCCGAAAAGACGGCGATCCCCCGGGGGCGCGTGCGCCCGCGCGCGCGCCCGTGCGCCGGCGGGCCCGCCGGCGGCGCGCCCGGACCCGGCGACGGCACCCCACCGGACCCGGCCACGACCGCCCACCACGCCGCCGCGTCGACGCCGTGCCGCACGATCGGGCCGGGCACGGTCAGCCCCGCCCGGTCCGGGCCGGGGAGGCGGCCGGTGGTGGGCTTGAGCCCGATCACGCCGCACCACGCGGCCGGTATGCGGGTCGAGCCGGCGCCGTCGGCCGCGGTCGCCAGCGGAACGACCCCGCTCGCCACCGCGACCGCCGAGCCGGCCGAGGACCCGCCCGGCACCCGGTCGGCCCGCCACGGGTTCACGGTCGGGCCACGGTCGGTGTGGCCCCATGTCTGCCAGGGATGCGCCGCCCGCACGGGGGTGGAGGTCACGCCGATCGCGACGGCGCCGGCGGCCAACAGCCTTCGGGTGACGGGACCGGTGGTGCCACTGCCCGCCTTCAGCGCGATCGGTACGCCGGCCAGCGGCAGCTCGGCACCCCGTTCCAGGGCCTGCTCGACCAGCAGGGCCTGCCGGTGGGCCGCCCGCGGCCAGCGGGCGGTGAAGGCCCGCGCCGCGAGGTCGACGTCACCGAGGCGGGCCAGCGCGGCGGCGACGACGTCCCGCGGCGGGAGACGACCGGCGCGCACCGCCGCCGAGATCTCGGTCACACCGAGCGAGGGATACTCCCGGCGCAGCACGGCTCCCGGCGCCGACCCGGAACACTTCGCCATCCACGCCCCTTCCGCGCCATCCCGACCCGCCGGCCGGTCGGACACACCGGCGCATAGCGACTCCGGCCGCGAGCGCCGCCCGGTCCCGCTCGCCCGTCCGGCATGCTTGCATGGTGAGCACCCTCACCGACACCGAGCCCACCGGGACGCGGTCCGACCCGTGGCCGGCCCCCACCGCGCAGCGTCCCGTGACGGCCGTCGTCCCGGTCCCCGGCGCGAAGTCCGGCACCAACCGGGCGCTTGTCCTCGCCGCGCTGGCCACCGGCCCGTCGCGGCTGCGCGGTGCGCTGCGCTCGCGGGACACCCTGCTGATGGCCGGCGTGCTGCGATCCCTGGGCGCCGCGGTGGACACCGACGGGCCGGACTGGCTGGTGGCGCCCGCGGGCTCGCCAACGGTGACGCCCGGCGCGCGGGCGGACTGCGGCAACGCCGGTACCGTCGCCCGCTTCACCCCGGCCCTGGCCACCCTGCGCGCTGGCGAGGTGGTGTTCGACGGCGACGCGCGGATGCGGGACCGCCCGCTCACCCCGCTGCTCGACGCGCTGCGCCGGCTCGGTGCCGACATCGACGGCGACCGGATGCCGTTCACGGTGCGTGGCCGCGGCGGACTGCCCGGTGGCGAGGTGACCGTCGACGCCTCCGACTCCAGCCAGCTCGTCTCCGGCCTGCTGCTCGCCGCGCCGCGCTACGACGCCGGCGTGACGGTCGTCCATCGTGGCGCCCGGCTGCCGTCGGGGCCGTATCTCGACATGACCGTGGCCGACCTGCGGGCGGCCGGCGCGGCGGTCGAGGCCGGCCCGCCCGAGGCCGACGGCAGCCGCCGGTGGCGGGTCGAGCCGGGCGAGCTCGCCGCCGCCGACCGGGCCATCGAACCGGACATGAACAGCGCCGCGGCGTTCCTCGCCGCCGCGCTCGCCACCGGCGGCCGGGTCGTCATCCCGCACTGGCCGCAGGCCACCGAGCAACCCGGGCGGATGCTGCCGACGCTGCTCGCGGCGATGGGCGCGTCGACGGAACGCACCGAGCACGGGCTGGCCGTCCGCGGCCACGGCACCGTGCACGGCATCGACGTCGACCTGAGCGACTTCGGCGAGGCCGCGCCGGTCCTGACCGCGCTCGCCGTGCTCGCGGACTCGCCGTCCCGGCTGCGCGGCATCGGGCACCTGCGGCTACAGGAGACCGACCGGCTCGGCGCGCTCGCCGAGGAGCTCGGCAGCCTCGGCGCGCGGATCACCGTGACCGACGACGGGCTGGCGATCGAACCGGCGCCGCTGCGCGGTGGTCGGCTCGACCCGCGCGCCGACCACCGACTCGCGATGGCCTATGCGGTCGTCGGCCTGGTGGTGCCCGGCATCCTCATCGACGACATCGCGACGACCGGCAAGACGGTGCCGGACTTTCCCCGGATGTGGACGGCCATGCTCGCGAGCGATGCTCCAGCTCCGGACGCTCCGGCGGCGGACCTCGCGGGACCGTCAGGCGGGCCGGCGTGAACCGGCGGACCGCGGGCTAGGCGATGCCGCGCGAGCTCGACGAGGACGACGTCCGGATCCGACCCGGACGTGGCTCCCGGCCCCGCACCCGGGAACGGCCCGACCACGCCGAGGCGGTGCCGGCGGCGGTGGTCGGGGTGGATCGCGGCCGCTACACCTGCCGGCCCGACCGCTCGCCCGACCGGCTCGTCGCCGCCGTGCGCGGCGGGTCGATGCGCCGCACCTCCGTCGTCGTCGGTGACCGGGTGGCGCTGGTCGGTGACATCTCCGGGGCGCCGGGGGCGCTGGCCCGGCTGGTGCGCCGGGAGGAACGCACCAGCGTGCTGCGGCGCACTCCGGACGACACCGATCCGGCCGAACGGCCGATCGTGGCCAACGCGGAGATCCTCGTCATGGTCTGCTCCGTCGTCGACCCGGAGCCCCGGCCCGGTCTGATCGACCGCTGTCTGGTCGCCGCCTACGACGGCGGTCTTTCGCCGGTGCTGTGCCTGACGAAGACGGACCTGGCCGACGGCGAGTCGACGATCGAGCTCTACCGCCCGCTCGGGTTCCCGGTGGTGACGACCCGCCCGGACCGCCCGCTGGACGAGCTGCTGGCGCTGCTCGCCAACCGGCTGAGCGTGCTGTTCGGCCATTCCGGGGTCGGGAAGTCGAGCCTGGTGAACCGACTGGTGCCGGACGCCGCCCGGGCGATCGGCGCGGTGAACGCCGTGACCGGCCGCGGGCGGCACACCTCGTCGGCCGCGATCGCGCTGCGGCTGCCCGACGGCGGAACAGTGATCGACACCCCGGGGGTGCGCTCCCTCGGCCTCGGCGCGGTGTCGCCGAGCCGGGTGCTGCGGGCCTTCGCCGATCTCGCGGCCGCCGCGGCGTTCTGCCAGCCCGGTTGCGAGCACCTCGCGCCGTCCCCGGACTGCGCGCTGGACTCGGCGGTGCGGGCGGGTGACGCGGACGCCGCCCGGCTGGCGAGCCTGCGCCGCCTGCTGGCCGCCCGCGGAACACCGGCCTGAACGCGGCAGCAGGAGCTTCGTCACACTCTTCCCGCCACGCGGATATCAGCGGTCTCGTCCCCGACGCCACACCGGCTCGGCTCGTAGTCTCGCAGGGTGACCCCGCCTAATCCCACCTCCGTGAGCACCGAATCGAACGAAGACCTCGACGCCGTCACGGTTGCCGACGATCTGGCGCTCGCACTGAGCCTCGCGGACGCCGCCGATCGGATTACTCTTTCCCGATTCCAGGCTGTTGACCTGCACGTCGAGTCCAAGCCCGACAACACGCCGGTCTCCGACGCCGACACCGCCGTCGAGTCCATGATCCGTTCGCGGCTCGCGGTTGCCCGCCCTGATGACGCGGTGCTGGGCGAGGAGGAAGGACTCGTCGGCGCCGGCGGCGCCCGGCGGCGGTGGATCCTCGACCCGGTCGACGGCACGAAGAACTTCGTACGCGGCGTCCCGGTCTGGGGCACCCTGCTCGGCCTCGAGGTCGACGGTGAAATGGTGGTCGGCGTGGCCAGCGCGCCGGCGATGAGCCGGCGGTGGTGGGGGGCCCGGGGCACCGGCGCGTTCACCCGCGACGCGACCGGCGACACCCGCGCGCTGCGGGTGTCCTCCGTCAGCCGGCTCGACGACGCGTTCCTGTCCTTCGCCTCGGTGGAGGGCTGGCGGAAGGCCGATCGGCTCAACCAGTTCCTCGACCTGGCCGACCAGGTCTGGCGGACCCGCGGCTACGGCGACTTCTGGTCCCACATGATGGTCGCCGAGGGCGCCGTGGACCTCGCCTGCGAGCCCGAGGTGTCGCTGTGGGACATGGCGGCGCTGGTGGTGATCGTCGAGGAGGCCGGCGGCCGGTTCACCGACCTGACCGGCCAGCGCGGTCCGGGGCACGGCACCGTCCTCACGACCAACGGGGTGTTGCACGACGCGGCCCTGCGGTCGTTCGTACGCTGAGGTCATGACTCCCGCCCGCCGCCATCGGTGATCGGCTTCGCGCACCGCGGGGCCCCGGCCCCGCACCAGCGGGAGAACTGCCTTCCCGCGTTCCGGCGGGCGCTGGCCGGCGGGGCGAGCGGGCTGGAGTCCGACGCCTGGCTGACGTCGGACGGGGTGCCGGTGCTGCACCACGACGGGATCATCGGCCCGCCCGGCCGGCGGCGGCGGGTCACCGACCTGCCCGCCGACCGACTGCCGGGCTGGCTGCCGACGTTGGCGGCGTTCTACCAGGAGCTCGGTACGGGATTCGAGTTCAGCCTCGACCTGAAGGGACCGGCGGGCGGCTGGGAACGGGCGGCCGCCGCCGTCGTGGCCGTGGCCAGAGATGCCGGCGGAAGCGCGGCTGTGAGCCGGCTGTGGTTGTGTGGAAATCTGCCGGAACTTGCCGCCTACCGCGCACGCGACCCGGACGTGCGCCTGGTGAATTCGACCTCGGTGGCGAACGTGTTGGCCGGCGGTGGGATCGAGGCGTACGGCGAGCGGCTACGCGCCGCGGGGGTCGCGGCACTGAACCTGCGGACCCGGGAATGGCGACCGCAGCGTGCCGACTACGCCACCATCCTGCATGATCTCGGCCTTGCGGCCTTTGGCTGGGACGCGCAACGCAGCGGCACGCTCAGCCGGTTGGCCGGCTACGGCCTCGACGCGGTCTACAGTGATCATCTCCGCCGGTTGGTCCGAGTGGCAGGATCCGCCGCGACCTAGCGACGACCGGGGCGCGACCACACATCATCGCCACCAGCGTCATCCCGACAGCGTCACAGTCTCGCCGAATTGCCTGTCGAAGCTGACGAAGTGACCCATTGCGTTGTGCGCAGCGTGACATCGCTCCCGGCAGAGTGTCATAACTTCTGCGGTTAGGACGACTTCCACCCAGGTATAGGGATGGCCAACCGACGGTGGCCTCGATTGGGCCGTCGGACGAACCACCGGATTGGCCGCAGCATGCGATTACCGCACAGGCCGCCCGGTATACTGCCCAGGCTCAGGGTGGCACTTTCCTGACACGGCGATGGCGACCGACTCCGCTCAGTCCTCGTCGTCCTCGTCAGCCACGTTCAGCATCTGCTCCGGAAACCCGGTCCGTTCCGCGACCCGGCCGACGGAGTATCCCTGTCGCACGAGGTCACGAGCTTGCTCCAAGGTCCAGCCCCGCCCGGGATCGACCCGGCTAACAACCACTTCGCTCGCTTGGCGCCGTTCCTGGGGCCAGCTGAGCCGTGCACGGCGTGCCAACGGTCGACCTCCGCGATTTGACGACTTTGGTGTCGTGCCACCAAGGATAGGCCATATTGACGCCGGCCTGCCCGTTGAACTACACGATAGCGGGTGCCGACCTGTTAATGCAGACCCGCACCCGAACAGCGACATCACACGAACGCCGACCGGCCCGAACAGGCGGCGATGCACAAGGTACGAGTCCACCCGCGCACAGGCCTCGCGGGAACCTTACGAGTGACGAAGCGCATCGAGGTGAGCGGTTCAGCGAGAACATCTGAACCGCATCCATCGGAGGAGTTCCGGCGTCTCCTGACTTTGTCCTCGTCCCCGCTGACGCCGCGCGGGGCCGCCCACCCTCGCTCCCCCGGGCGGGGATCAGCCCCTGTCGGCCGGCAACGACGGGTACGCCGACTCGGTGGCGCAGGTGTGCTCGCGCAGGATTGCCCGCCACTGGCGCGGCGAGTGGTTCGCCGGCCGGGTCGTGGCCAGGAAGTCGGTCAGGACCCGGCAGAACCGTTCCGGTTCGCTGTGATGCGGGAAGTGGCCGGCGGTCGGGAAGATCTCCAGCCGGCTGCCGGGCATCGCCCCGTGCGCCGTGTGGGCATGCCCGACGGGGATGACGGCGTCGCGCTCCCCCCAGACGATCAGCGACGGCATCCCCGCCGCGAGATAGCACCGGTCGAGCATCGTGATCGACTGCCCACGGGCGTCAATCACCGAGCGCAGTGTCCGCAGGAAGGCCGCCCGGGCGGTCGGCGTGCCCAGGGAGTCACCCACGCGCAGGATGTCCTCGGCGTCGCGCGACAGGTCGGTGGGCAGCAGCCGCAGCGCCCGCATCCCGGCCCGCCCGGCGAGGCGCACCGGCGGCAGGTTCACCAGCGACAGCACCGGTCCGGCGCCGGGCAGGGCGGCGGCCCGCAGCACCAGATGCACATCCGGACCCACACCGCCGGTGGCGACGAGGACCAGCCGCTCGCAGCGCTCGGGGAACTGGTAGGCGAACTGCATCGCCACGCCGCCACCGAGGGAGTGCCCGATGACCGTCGCCCGCTCCACGCCGAGCACGGTCAGCAGGTCCCGCATGCCGCAGGCGTAGCCGGCGATGGAGTAGTCGCCGCGCGGCTTGTCCGACTCCCCGTGGCCCAGCAGGTCGGGTGCGATGACAGTGTGATGGCGGGCGAGCCGGGGGATGATCGGCAGCCAGGTCCGCGCGTTGTCCCCGATGCCGTGGATGAGCAGGAGCACCGGGCCGTGCCCGGCGCGCAGGTAGCAGCGCCGGTAGCCGTGCACCGTGACGAACCGGGGCGTGAGCGCGGCGACCGGCGCCCCGGCCCGCCCCGTGTCACCGGCGCGTTCCCTACCCTGGACCACGCCGTGGTCCAGGGCCGCCTGTCGGGCCGTCGCCCGCATGTCCGCCGCAGTCATGTCCGAGGCCGACCTCTTCTCGCCCGCCGAACGTCAGAACTCGATGTTGCTCATTACGTGCTTTATCCGGGTGTAGTCCTCCAGGCCGTACACGGAAAGGTCCTTGCCGTAGCCACTTCGTCCGAAGCCGCCGTGCGGCATCTCCGCGACGATCCGGATATGAGTGTTGATCCAGACGCAGCCGAAGTCCAGCCGCCGCGCGACCCGCATCGCGCGGCCGTGGTCATGCGTCCACACGCTGGCGGCCAGGCCGTACTCCACTCCGTTGGCCCAGGCCACCGCCGCGTCCTCGGAATCGAACCGCTGCAGGGTGATGACCGGTCCGAAGACCTCCGACTGGACCAGCTCGTCGTCCTGACGCAGGCCGGCGACGACCGTGGCGGGATAGAAGTAGCCCGGCCGGCGCAGCGGCGCGCCGCCGGCGAGCACCTCGGCGTGCGCCGGCGCCCGCTCGACGAAACCGCCGACCCGCTCGAGCTGACCGGAGCTGTTCAGCGGCCCGTAGTCGACGCCGGACTCGTCCGGTGAGCCGGTCACGGTGTCCCGGGCGGCCTTCGCGAGGGCTGCGGCCAGCTCGTCGTGAATGCCGGGCGCGGCCAGTACGCGGGTCGCCGCCGTGCAGTCCTGGCCGGCGTTGAAGTACGCGGCCGCGGCGATGTCGGCGGCGACGGCAGCCGCGTCGACATCGTCGAAGACGATGACCGGAGCCTTCCCCCCGAGCTCCAGGTGCACCCGTTTGAGGGTGTCGGCCGCCGCTCGAGCGACCTCCATACCGGCGCGCACGCTGCCCGTCACCGACACCATCGCCGGCCCCGGATGGGCGACGAGGGCCCGCCCGGTGTCCCGGTCGCCGCACACCACGTTGAGAACCCCGGGTGGGAGGAACTCGGCGGCGAGCTCCGCGAGCAGCAGACTGGACGCGGGCGTGGTGTCGGCCGGCTTGAGCACGACCGTGTTGCCGGCGGCGATCGCCGGGGCGATCTTCCACACCGCCATCATCAGCGGGTAGTTCCACGGGGTGACCTGAGCGCACACCCCGACCGGCTCGCGGCGGACGTAGCTGGTGTGGCCGGCCAGGTACTCCCCGGCGGCGCGGCCTTCCAGCAGGCGCGCCGCCCCGGCGAAGAAGCGGAGCTGATCCGCGGACGGGCCGATCTCCTCCGTCACGGTCAGGCGCAGGGGCTTGCCGGTGTTCGCGCTCTCCACCGCGGCGACCTCGTCAGCCCGCTCCTCCAACGCATCCGCCAGCCGCAGCAGCGCCCGGGCCCGCTCCGACGGGGTGGTGTCGCGCCAGGTCTCGAACGCCGTCGCCGCGGCGCCGACGGCGTCGTCGATGTCCACGGGACCCGAGCGGGGGGCCTGGGCCAGCTCCGTCCCGGTGGATGGGTCGATGAGCGCCATCGTCTGCCCATCGGCCGCCTGGGCCGGTTCGCCGCCGATCAGGTTGGCGAGGATCGCGTCCATTCGTCTCCTCCTGCATGCCGGGTGCGCTGTCAAGTGGGTGCCGTCTCAGGTGGGTGCCGTCTCAGGTGGGTGCCGTCTCAGGTGGGTGCCGTCTCAGGTGGGTGCCGTCTCAGGTGGTGAGGTCGTGGGCGAGGCTGTCGAGGCTGTCGAGGTAGCGGTCGACGTCGGCGTCGGTGTGCTGGACGGAGAGGGTCCACTCCTCCTCACGGCCCGGCGCCATCAGGACTCCCCGGTTGGCGTTGTAGAGCCAGCCGAGGTCCGGCAGCTCCGCGAACTGGTGCGCCATGAAGGAGGTGTAGTCCCGGATGGGCGCGTCGGTGAAGTTCACACAGCCCTTGGAACTGATGCCGACGGTGTAGCCGGGCAGGCCGTACCGGGCCAGGATGGCGTCGCAGCCGGCGATCAGCCGGTCGTTCAGGCGGTCCAGGTGGGCGTAGGCGTCGTCGGTGAGGACCTCGAACAGGCTCGCCCGGGCCGCGGCCATCGACAGCGGGTTTCCGCTGTAGGTGCCGACCTGCTTCACCCGGTCGCTGGCGACGATCTCCATGATCTCCGCCGTGGCGCCGATCGCCCCGGAGGGCAGCCCGCCGCCCAGCGCCTTGGCGAGGGTCACCATGTCCGGGCGCACCCCGAAGCGTTCGGTGGCGCCGCCGGGGGCGACGCACAGGCCGGTCTTGACCTCGTCGAAGATCAGGATGATGCCGTGCCGGCTGGTGATCTCCCGGACCGCGGCCAGATAGCCGGGCTCCGGCAGGACGACGCCGAGGTTCATCATCGCCGGCTCCATGATCACACAGGCGGGCAGCCGGCCCTGCGCGGCAAGGTCGGAGATCCGGCGTTCCATCGCCGGGGCGTCGTTGAACGGAACCGGGACGGTGAGCTCGACGACCGCCCGCGGGATCCCCGCGCCGTAGCCGAGGGAGTTCATGTGGTCGGCGGGGCCGATGTCGTCGTACGGAGTGCCGATCGAGACCATCACGTAGTCGTGGTGACCGTGGTACGAACCGAAGATCTTGATGATGGTCTCGCGGCCGGTCACCCCGCGGGCGATGCGGATCGCGTCCATCGTCGCCTCGGAGCCCGAGTTCACGTACCGCCACTGCGGCAGGCCGAAGCGGCGGACCAGCTCCTCGCTGACGATGACCGAGTCCTCCGTCGGCATGGCGAAATGACTGCCGAGCGCGATCCGCTCGCTGACCGCCCGCACGATCGCCGGGTGCGCGTGCCCCTGCACCATCGACCCGTAGCCGTTGTGGAAGTCGGAGTACTCGGTGCCGTCCACGTCCCACACGAGCGAGCCGCGGCCGTGCGTGAGATAGATCGGCCACGGGTCGCGGACCTGGTAGGACGACGGCACGCCGGACGTCATCGAGCGCGCCGCCCGCGCGTGCAACCGCTCCGACCCGCCGGTGCGGGCCCGCAGACGAGCCTCCTCCCGCTCGGTGAGCTCCGTCGCTCTGGCCTGGAGCGCCGTGTGGCTGACACCGCTACGGGTCCCCATCAGCTTCGACACCGTCCATGCACCCCTTCCGGCAGACGCCTACTGAAAGCGTAGCGCTGAGGGTCAAGCGGCGATGGAATCCGTCGAGAAAACCCGATTTTTGAATCGCTTCCCAGTTTGGTCGGGGGTAGCCATACCATGACAGCAGACGCTCGTCGGACGCATGGGCCACCGGCGACACCGGGTACCCGACCAGCGGGCGGCCCAGCACCGCCGCCGGGCGGGACGAGGAGGATGCCGGGTGCAGTCTCGACGGCCGCTCGGCCAGCGGCCCTCCCCGGACGGCCTGCTCGACGACGTCAACAAGGCCATCATCGAGCAGCTCCAGCAGGACGGCCGGCGCTCCTACGCCGCGATGGCGACCGCCGTCGGGCTCTCCGAGGCCGCGGTGCGCCAGCGGGTCCAGCGCCTGCTCGACGCAGGCGTCATGCAGATCGTGGCGGTCACCGATCCGCTGCGGGTGGGCTTCCACCGCGAGGCCATGATCGGCGTGCGGGTGACGGGCGACAGCCGGATCGTCGCCGAGGCGATCGCCACGCTGCCCGAGGTGGACTACGTCGTGCTCACCGCGGGCTCGTTCGACATCATCGCGGAACTCGTCGCCGAGAACGACGACCACCTGCTGGAGCTCATCAACTCGCGAATACGGGCGATGTCGCAGGTACTCGCCACGGAGACCTTCGTCTACCTGCGACTGGTGAAACAGACCTACACCTGGGGAGTGCGCTGAGGCGCCGAGAACGGACCACACGGGGACGGGGCACCGACGGGCGCACCGGTCACCGCCGACGGAATGCGACGACGTGGGAAAGTCCGGGTCAAACAGCCCACCAGGGCCTGCCCGCGCGAATCCATTACCACGCGTCGTGCGTGAGGCGGCCAGAGACGGGAACGGTCGGCAGGGTCACCCCGATGACACGCTCAACGCACAACCATAAAGCACCAACAAGAGTCCAACATACGTAACGACGGTCAAACGAACTCGGCCCAGACACGATGGGGTGAGCATGGCGCTAGTCCACCATGACCCGCAGGACGGCATAATAATTACGCGCATCGGCCAGGCGGAGATCACCGTGCGGCCCGAACCACCGGCGAGCGCCACCGGAGCTCCGGTGATCCTGCTCCGCGTGGACGCCCCGATGCTCGACACGCTCGCGGCGGCCTACCTGGATCCCGATGAGGCCCGCCGCCTGGCACAGGCGCTCGTACGCGCGGCCGAGGCGGCCCGACCGGCCACTCCCTGGCGCACGCCCCGCCCCGGCCCACGCTGACCCACCAGGGCCGCCGGGCCGGACCCGCCGGGCCGGGCGGCGGCACCGCTCTCGCACCAGCTGCGACGCGCCGGGCGGCCGGTGCCTGCGTTCGGCCTCGGGCCTGGCGGCACAGCCGTCCGCCGTGAGCGGACGACTAAACAATGAAAAAGACTCCCGGGAAGTTTCTCCCGAGAGTCTTTTTCTCTTTGTAGCGGGGGCAGGATTTGAACCTGCGACCTCTGGGTTATGAGCCCAGCGAGCTACCGAGCTGCTCCACCCCGCGTCGGTGTGTCTTCACCATACAGGGCCAGGACCGGTAGGTGTCAAATGAGCCGGGGGACTTCTTTGGAATCTTTCTCGCTCGCCCCGTCCGGCCGGCCACCGCGGTCGCGGGCTGTGGGGGGGCCCCCCCCCCCCCCCGGGGCCCCCCCCCCCCCCCCCCGGCGGCCCCCCCCGGCACCGGCTCGCCCGGGAGCACCTGCTCGCCGAGAAGCACCGCGGCGAGGTCGAGCAGGCCCATCGGCAGCGTGTAGTGGTTGAAGAACGTCTGCTTGTTCATCAGGTCCAGCACGACCAGAACCAGCGCGCCACCGAGGCAGAACCCGGCGGCGTCGCCGCGGGCCCACCAGACGCCGGCGCAGGCCGCGACCAGCGCGACCAGCGCCGGCAGGAAGCCGAGGGTGATCCCGAAATGGGACGCCCAGCCCGGCACCGACAGTGAGTGCCCGAGCACCTGGTAGTGCAGGTTCGTCCAGACGGCGTCGTCGACGAAGTCCCGCGGTCCGGCGAGCACCCAGGGGGCGACGAGCAGCGCCGCGAGCCCCGCGGCGAGTCCCGCCCGCCGCGCGCCGAACGCCGGCCACAGCGCGGCGACCGGCAGCAGCAGGACGATGTGCTGCTTCGCGGCGAGGGCCAGCGCGAACGCGACCACGGCCGCGCGGGGGTGCCCGCCCCGCACGGCGAGGACCATCGCCGCCAGGCAGGCGACGAGCAGCGGCTCCGTCCACGACTGCTGCAGCGCGTACATCGACTCGGGCAGGATCACGACCAGCAGCGGCAGCATCGCGAGCGCGGGTGCGGGCCGAGCGCCCGGACGGTCAGCGCCACCGGCGGCGAGGCGCCGCGCGCACAGCGCCGCGACCGCGAGCGCCAGCAGCAGGCCGTAACGGACATCACCGAACAGCAGCCGGAACGGCGCGAGCAGCACCGTGGTCAGCGGCAGGTACGGGTAGACGTCGAACAGCCCGTCGACGCCGTAGGTGGCGCGGCTTGGCGCCCACTGCTGGCGGTACATGTCGGCGCCGTGGGCCAGCCCGGCGGCGGAGACCTGGAGCAGGTGGAACACGTCGATGCGGGGCATCGGCGCGGCCCGCACGGTGGCGACGCCGGCGCCGAGGGCCAGGACGAGGACGACCCAGAACAGTGCCGGCGCGGTGAGTACCCGCCGCGCCGGCCCGAACGCCGCCGGTCGCGCCACGGCCTCGGCGGCCACGGTGCTGGCGCTCGCGGTGCTGGCCGTCGAGGTACTGGCCGTCGAGGTACCGCGCATCGAGCTGGCGGCGATCGAGGCGGCGGCGAGCAGCCCGGCGGCGATCGCGAGCACGTCGGCAACACTGGCCAGCGACCCGCTCGCGTAGTACCGGGGATGGCGCACGATCGGCCCGACCCCGACCGTGACGGCCAGCAGCGCCCAGCTCCCCGGTACCAGTCCCCCCGACCATCCGCCGGCAGGCCCCCCACCACCGGTAGGCCCAGCACCACCGGTAGGCCCAGCACCACCGGTAGGCGGCCGGCGGGAGCGGCGGCCGGCGCCGGCGCGGGCGACCGCGAGCGCGGTGGTGAGGACGCCGAGAAGGACGCAGGCGATGGCCCAGGCGCCGTAGCGGCCGTCCTTCGCCGCGATGCCCCAGGCCAGTGCGCACCAGCCGACGAGGACCAGCGCGAGTGTCCGCGCCTCACCGTCCGGCGCGGGCCGGGCGACGGTGGAGGTCCGTGAGGCGGGGACCGGCGAGGCCATGTGCGCACGATGCCAGAGCCCACGCGGGTGGCAACGGCGGCCCCGCGTCGGGTGTGGTCCGGGTGTACCACGACTGACCGGCCCGGAACGGCGAGGGGGTGCGGGAGGATCACAGCCGTCCCCATGCAAGACTTCCTTCCGTGGCCGGCCCCAGGGTCCGGCGCCCCCGCAGCCGCAGCACGGTTTCCGGCTGGCGGGAGTGACCATGAAGGTGTGTTGAGGAGAGGTCCGGCACAGTGACCGAAAAGCCAGAGGTAGTCGTCATCGGGGCCGGGCCGGCGGGCCTGACCGCCGGCTGGGAGCTGGTGAAACGGGACGTGCCCGTAACGATTATCGAGGGTGACTCGGTCGTCGGCGGAATCAGCCGTACCGCGCAGCGGGACGGCTGGCGTTTCGACATCGGCGGCCACCGTTTCTTCACGAAGGTTCCCGAGGTCGAAAAGCTCTGGCACGAGATCCTCCCCGACGAGGACTTCCTGCTTAGGCCGCGGTCGAGCCGTATCTACTACGACGGCAAGTTCTTCGACTACCCGCTGAAGGCAACGAACGCGCTGGGCAATCTCGGCGTCGTCGAGGCGGCGCGCTGCATCGCCTCCTACGCCGCAGCGCGGGTCCGCCCGCCGAAGGACCAGAGCAACTACGAGAACTGGCTGGTCGCCCGCTTCGGCTGGCGGCTGTACCGCACCTTCTTCAAGACGTACACGGAGAAGCTGTGGGGCGTGCAGGTCTCCGAGATGCCCTCGGACTGGGCGGCGCAGCGGATCAAGAGCCTGTCCATGATGAACGCCATCGTGAACGCGGTCCTGCCGAAGCGGAACCAGAAGGACATCACGTCCCTCATCGAGGAGTTCCAGTACCCGAAGTACGGGCCTGGGATGATGTGGGAGGCCGCCACCGACAAGATCGTCAAGCAGGGTGGCCGGGTCGTCTTCGAGGAGAAGGTCCGCAGGATCCACCACTCTGGCGGTCGGGCGACCGGCGTCTCCACCCAGGTCACCGGTGGCTACGGCCCCGGCGCGGGCGCGCCGGAGTCGTCCCGGTCCGACCTCGGCAGCGAGTACCAGTACCCCGCCGACGAGATCATCTCGTCGATGTCGTTCTCGTCGCTGGTCCGGGTGATGGACCCGCCGGCGCCGCAGAAGGTGCTCGACGCGGCGAACGCGCTGAAGTACCGGGACTTCCTCACCGTGGCCCTCGTGGTGCCGGAGTCCGCAGGTTTCCCGGACAACTGGATCTACATCCACGCCCCCACGGTGAAGGTCGGCCGCATCCAGAACTTCGCGTCCTGGTCGCCGTTCCTGGTCAAGGACGGAAAGACCTGCCTGGGCCTGGAGTACTTCGTCTTCGAGGGCGACGAGACGTGGAACAGCTCGGACGAGGACCTCGTCGCACTGGCCACCAAGGAGCTCGTCGAACTCGGCCTTATCCGGTCCGGTCAGGTCGAAACGGGATATGTCGTGCGTATGCCCAAGGCCTACCCGTACTATGATATGGCTTACAAGCAGAACGTCGACATCATTCGGGCCTGGCTGGCGGAGAACGCGCCGAACGTGCACCCCGTGGGCCGTAACGGCATGCACCGTTACAACAACCAGGACCACTCGATGCTGACCGCCATGCTGACCGTGCAGAACATCGTCGACGGCACCCACCATGACGTGTGGGAGGTCAACGTCGACGAGGACTACCACGAAGAGGTGTCCTCCAAGAGCTGACGGCGTTGGCCCGCCCGCCAGCCCCCCCCCCCCCCCGCCCGG
>NZ_JALKFX010000150.1 GCF_023243045.1 Frankia sp. AgB32 | reverse complement strand
GTCCTCGGGGGGCGGGGGCGCGGCTTTGTCTAAACGAGACAGCGCGGGGGCGGGCCACGACGGGGCCGACCGCGGCCGAGGGCGCCGTCGCCGGGGCCGACGCGGCCACCGGTGGGGCGCAGGCCGGCTCGGCCGGGAGCGTCGGAGGGGAGGGCCGGGCGGCCCGTCGCCGCTCCGCGGGCGCCCGGCCGCCGGCCCGGCCGACCGGCCGCCGGGGCGCACCGAACCTCGCCGCCCTGGCCGACGACGGCACAGGGGTGCTCACCCCGGTCCGGCTGGCCCGATGTTGCCTTCCCCTGCCCGGTGACGCCGTCGTCGGGCTCACCACGCATGGCAGCTCCGTCTCGCTGCACCGCCAGGAGTGCGTGAACGCCGCCGAGGTGGGTGCCGAGCGGGAGCGGCTTGCGGTGGTCGCCTGGTCCGCCCCCGACGTCGAGATCTTCCCGGTCGAGATCGCCGTTGAGGCGTTCGACCGCTACGGCCTGCTCGCTGACATCACCGAGGTCCTGTCCGAGACGTCCGTGGCGGTCCGGGCAGCCTCCACCGCCACCTCCGACGACCGGGTGGCCCACGCCCGCTTCACGATCGAGGTGACCGGCACCGGGCAGCTCGACGCGGTGCTCGCCGTCGTCCGGGGCGTAGGCGGGGTCTACGACTGTTTCCGCGCCTGCCCGACCCAGAGTCAGGCCCCCGGCGGCGATCCGCGCTCCGTGGGGGCCGCCCGGGAATCCGCTCCTGTCGTTCCCGGCAGCGCCGAGCCGGTAGGCGATCGTTCCGGTTCGATCGCCCGGTAGGCACCCCGCCGTGGGCCGCCGCGCCCGCCGGCCGAGTTCCACATGTCACGCGGGGGTCAATTCAAGCCCTCGGGCGGGACAACCACTTCCGGGGGATCCGCAACCGCTCCTGGGATGTCCGGGGCCCCGTGGTGCCTTCAGCGAGTGACCGAACCGCCGTGCCGGGCTCCGCGCCGAACGGCGCCCATCCCGTTCCGGCGCGGGCGCACGGCACCACCCACTCATCGCACCGGAGGTCTCGAGCCGGTTGACGCTGAGCGTGGTGAAACCACCCCGGAAGGTGCCCTCCGCTGCAACGTGCCGTAAACGTGATGTACCGGCTCCCAGTCGTTCCGGGCAGGTAGGAGTGAAATGTCGGAAGGGTAATAGCGTCCCTTCCTCCGTGTACCGAAAATTCAACGGCCCGGCGAGCCGATCGATGTAGAGTATTGCGGGTATCCCTTGTTTCTGATGGGAGTGCGCGTGGGCTACCTGCAGGTCATCGTGAGTATCGACTCCCGGGATGGCGCCGAACGCATCGCCCGGGAGCTGGTGGAGGCCCGCCTGGCTGCCTGTTTCCAGATCCTCGGCCCCATGCGGAGCATCTTCCGCTGGAACGGCGAGATCGAGGCGGCCGACGAATGGCTCTGTCTGGCGAAAACGACGACCGATCGATTCGAGGAGCTACGAGAGCGGCTCGTTGCGCTTCATCCGTATGACATTCCGGAGATCATTGCCACGCCGATAGTCGCCGGGCACGCGGACTACCTGGAGTGGATCAGTGTGGAGACCACTCCCAGCGTACGGGGCTGACCGGCCTCGGTCAGGCCAGCCCCGTACGGCTCAGAGCAGCGCGCGCAGCTGGTCGTCCAGATCCCGCACCGCGTGCGTGTGCTGCCAGGGCCGCAGGTGTTCGCGGGTGCGCCGGACGCGGGCGAGGCCCAGGGAGAAGTCCGTCTGGGCCACGATCGACAGGGACTCGGCCGCGAAGTGGCAGGCGGCCTCGATCTCCCGGCGCTGCACGTGCACCTCGGCGATGTCGCTCAGCAGCAGCGAGCGCTTCTTCGTCGCGCCCGGGCCGGCGGCGCGCAGCGCGTCGGTGGCCGCGGCGTACGCCGCGGCCGGGCGGCGCAGCCGGGTGTAGGTGGTGACCTTCAGGCCGTCCAGGCGACCCCGGTCGAAGAAATGGGTCCACACCCGGCCACCGTCGGGTTCGCCCCGCTCGAACGCGTCCTGGGCCCGGTCGAGGGCGGCGAGGGCCGCGCGGCCCTCGCCCCGGGCCGCCGGCGCCACGGGCGCGCCGGCCGCCCGCCCCGCCCGGGTGCTCGCCGGGCTGCCGCGCGCGGCGCGCCGC
>NZ_JALKFX010000149.1 GCF_023243045.1 Frankia sp. AgB32 | reverse complement strand
TGGTTCGTCGACGAGGTGCGCCACGAGGCGCTGTGGATTCCTGTGGAGGTGAGAGACCTTCACCGCTGGCCTGTCGCAGCAGGCCGGTTGGAGCTGAGGGCAGCCTGAGCCGGGAGACGCCGGGGAGGGCGGGAAGCAGCCCTGACAACGACGGGACAGGTCGGCACTGCCAGACGGCCTGGGCCTGGCAAGCGAGGCGGAAAGGTGTACGTGAGGAACCAGCGTCGTAAAGCCCCTCAAGCGAAACACCAGCTCGAACCTGGCGGATGTGGGCTGGGCTGCGGTGAACCTGACGTGGATCTCGTCCTGCGTCGGGGCGCCCGGCGGGAACGAATGTCTGTCCGGCTGGGTGGCCACGGGGAAAGCCTGCGGCGTACTCGTGGATGGCCGCTGGGGCATAGCTGGACACCGACCCTGCCGAGGGAATCTGTGGCGAACGTGGGAACCGCGCTGGTGCTCCCCTCCGACCGGGGCGGGAAGGCTCGTCGTCAGCCGATGGCATCAGAGCGGGGCGGAGCCGTCGTAGTAGTCCGAGGTCGGGAAAGCCGGCCACATGGCGAAGGGCGGCAGCAAGCTCGCAGTGAGTGGACTGGAAGGCCAGGAGGACGCGGGTGAATACCGGCGCGCCGGCCCTGAGTCTCACCGAGGCGCAGGGGCGGGTACTGGGGATCCAGACAAAGCTGCACCGTTGGGCGAAGGAGGGCGTGAGTCGCCGGTTTGATGATCTGTTCAATCTCGTCACCGATCCCGCGTTTCTGATGGTCGCGTGGGAACGGGTGCGGACCAACCGTGGTGCTCGCACCGCGGGGGTCGACGGGGCGACGGCCTACTACATCAGGGCGGTCCGCGGCGAGGACGAGTTCCTTACGCAGCTACGGGCCGATCTGAGGGCCGGCGAGTTCGTCGCGTTGCCCGTGCGGGAACGGATGATCCCGAAGTCGGGCGGTAGGATGCGCCGGCTGGGTATCCCGACTGTGCGGGACAGGGTCGTGCAGGCGGCCCTGAAGCTGGTACTCGAACCGATCTTCGAGGCGGATTTCCAGCCGTGTTCCTATGGCTTCCGCCCGAGACGCCGGGCGCAGGACGCTATCGCCGAGATACACCAGTTCCACACCCATGGTTACCGGTGGGTGCTGGACGCGGACATCGAGGCGTGTTTCGACTCGATCGACCACACAGCCCTGATGGGCCGGGTGCGTCGCCGGGTCGGCGACAAACGCGTCCTGGCTCTGGTGAAGGCGTTCCTGAAAGCGGGGATCCTCACCGCCGACGGAACCGAACTCGGATCACTCACCGGCACGCCGCAAGGTGGAATACTGTCCCCGCTGCTCGCGAACCTCGCACTATCCACCCTCGACGATCATTTCGCCGAGGTGTGGCGGTCGACCGGAACGCCTCAGCGGCGCCAAGGCATCCGTAAACGTGGTGGCGCGACCTATCGGCTGATCCGCTATGCGGACGATTTCGTCGTGATGGTCTATGGCACCCGTGAGCACGCCGAGGTGCTACGGGGACAGGTCACGCGGCTTCTCGCACCGTTGGGCCTACGGCTCTCGGACGCGAAGACCCGCGTGGTCCACCTCGATGAGGGCTTCGACTTTCTCGGCTGGCGCATCCAACGCCGCCGCAAGCGAGGCACGGCTCAGCGCCATCTCTACACCTACCCTTCGAAGAAGGCCCTGCTTTCGGTGATGGCACGGGTGCGGGCGCTGACCCGCAGAGCAGCGAACCGGAGACTGTTCGACCTGCTGCACCGGCTTAACCCGGTGCTGCGGGGATGGGCGGCCTACTTCCAGCACGGCGTGTCCAAGCGGACCTTCGCCTACCTCGGCCAGTTCGCCTGGCAACGGGTAGTCGGCTGGCTGCGCAAACGACACCCGGGCATCTCGTGGGCGCGCCTGCGTCGGCACTTCCTCCCGGGATGGCGACCGACGCAGAACGGGGTCAGTCTGTTCAACCCCGCCAGCGTGACGGTGACCCGTTACCGCTACCGGGGTTCGAAGATCCCGCTCCCGTGGACAGCGACAACCGTCCCAGCCTGACCCCACGGCACGAGCTTGTGGAGAGCCGGATGCTCGGGAACGGGCACGTCCGGTTCGGCGAGCGGTCTGGAGAAACGGACTGGCGGCAACGTCAGCACCGCGCTCCAGGCCGACTCAACACGTACGTCAAGGTCGCCGG
>NZ_JALKFX010000148.1 GCF_023243045.1 Frankia sp. AgB32 | reverse complement strand
GCCTTTCGAACGGCTGGTCGAGGTACTCGCGCCGGCCCGGTCGCTGGCCCGGCACCCGCTGTTCCAGGTGATGCTGGCCGTGCAGAACACTGCGGAGGCGAGCCTCGATCTGCCTGGGATCGAGCTACGGGCCGAGCGGGTCACGGCGAGCACGGCCAAGTTCGACCTGTCCTTCGGGCTGGCGGAGCGGTTCGACGCGGCCGGCGCCCCTGCGGGCATCGACGGCGTCCTTGAGTACAGCGCCGATCTTTTCGACGAGGTCGGCGCGGAGCTCCTGCTCGCGTGGTTCCGGCGGGTCGCCGAGGCGGTGGTCGCTGGACCGGACGCGCCTCTGCGGGCCCTCGATCCGCTGGCGGAGACCGAGCGGCGCACGATCCTGGAGGAATGGGCCGGAACCCGCGCCAAGCCGGCCGCGACGATGTTGCATGCCCTGGTCGAAGCTCAGGCCGTTCGGACTCCGGACGCGCAGGCGGTCGTGTTCGAGGACGACGCGATCACCTATGCCGGGCTGAACGAGCGCGCCAACCGGCTCGCCCGGGTGCTGGTCGATCGGGGCGCGGGCCCGGAGCGGGTGGTGGCTGTCGCCGTGCCGCGTTCGATCGACATGATCGTTGCGATGCTGGCCGTGCTCAAGTCCGGCGCGGCCTACCTGCCGTTGGACAGCGAGCACTCAGTGCGCCGGGCGGAGATCATGATCCGCGATACCGCGGCACTGTGCCTGCTGACGGTGACGGGTGTCACCGAAAGCTGGCCGGCGTCCGCGCTGGGGTCGGCGCCGCTCGTTGTGCTCGATGATCCCACCCAGGCCGCGCGCATCGCCGGGAAGGCGGGAACGGACCTGGCCGACGACGAGCGCCGCGAACCATCTGATCCGGCCCAGGCGGCCTACATCATCTACACGTCGGGTTCGACTGGAGGTCCCAAGGGCGTCGCGATCGAGCACCATTCGATCGCGTCCATCGTGGCCGCGTCGGTCCGGGCGTTCGGACTGCACGAGGGGCGCCGGGTACTTCAGCACGCATCCGCCGCCTTCGACAACTCGGTCTGGGAGATCTTCATGGCCCTGACCTCCGGCGGCACACTCTGCATGGCGCCTGCCACTGTCATGGCCTCGGGCGACGCCCTGACCGCGCTGCTGGCTCGCCATGAGATCGACTTTGCCGTCATCGTCCCGTCGGTCGTGGCTCTGCTCGAACCCGGGCGTGTGCCCTCGCTACGCACTCTGCTGGTCGGCGGGGAGGCTTTGCCTCCGGAGCTGGCCGCGCGCTGGGGCCGGGTGTGCGAGCTGTTCAACACCTACGGGCCCACGGAGGCCTCGATTCACTGCACGTTCTCCCTGCAGACGCCGAACCCGCGGGGAACGGTCCCCATCGGATGCCCCAACGACGGGGTCGTCGTGCATGTGCTGGATAACTGGTTGCGGCTGGTTCCGCCGGGTGTGGCGGGTGAGTTGTATGTGGGTGGTGTAGGGGTGGGGCGAGGGTATGTGGGTCGTGCCGGGCTGAGCGCGGGTCGTTTCGTGGCTGATCCGTTCGGGTCGGGCGGACGGGTGTATCGGACGGGGGATCTGGTCCGGTGGACATCGGGTGGGGTGCTGGAGTTCATCGGCCGCACCGATGACCAGGTGAAGGTGCGGGGTTTCCGAATCGAGCCGGGCGAGGTGGAGTCGGGCCTGCTCGCCTTGCCTGGAGTTGAGCGAGCGGTGGTGGTCGCGCACGACGATCGCCTGGTGGCCTATGTGGTCGGTTCGGCACTGGCGAGCGAGCGGCTACGGCAGTCGTTGGCCGAGCGCGTCCCTGACTACCTGGTGCCATCTGTGGTGGTGGTGCTGGACGAGCTGCCGCTGACGGTGAACGGAAAGGTCGATCGTTCCGCACTGCCCGCGCCTCAGATCCCCAGTGGTCGCGGGGGGGATGCGCGCAATCCGAAGGAGGAGATTCTCTGCGGGCTGTTCGCCGAGATCCTTGATGTTCCCGCGGTGGGCGTCGACGACAACTTCTTCGCCCTCGGCGGTCATTCGTTGCTGGCCACGCGACTGGTGAGCAGGATGCGCCGGGCTCTCGACACCGACGTGGATCTGCGGTCGATCTTCGAGATGCCGACGGTGGCGGGGCTGGCGCGGGTGTTGGTGTCCGGCGGGGAGACACGGCCCGCGCTGGTGGCGAGGGTGCGCCCCGAGGTGCTGCCGCTCTCGTTCGCGCAACAGCGGCTGTGGCTTCTCGACCAGCTGGGGAACGCCGGGTGGTTGTACAACGTGCCGTTGGTGGCACGGCTGGAAGGCGATCTTGATCGGGTTGCGTTGCGGGCGGCGTTGCGGGATGTGGTGGTTCGGCACGAGAGTCTGCGGACGGTGTT
>NZ_JALKFX010000147.1 GCF_023243045.1 Frankia sp. AgB32 | reverse complement strand
GGCGGGGGAAACCGGGTTGCATGCGGTGTCTCCCTCCGGGTCCGTGTCAGCCGGCTGATCTGCCGGTAGGGATATGAGACCCTGCGCACCAGATCCCGCACAGACCGCGAACAGTTACCCCGCGCGGTAACGATCGTTACCGCGCGGGACGACGGTAGGAGGGGAGCCCGCCGTGCACACTGGTCCTGACATCCGGTCGGCGCGTCAGCGGTATGTGGCCTACGCGCGGGAGCTGGTCATGCGACTGGGCGCGAACAACACGACCCTGGGGAAGGCGGTCCGCGCGGACCGCAACACGGTCGGCGCGGCTCTCCGGTGCGAGCAGCACGGCAAGCCGCACGCCCTACCGGCCCGCGACATGATCGCAGCCCTGGACGAGGCCCTCGGCGCCGACGGCGTGTTGTACCGGCTGTGGCAGGACGCCGTGATGGAGCACACCGGAATAGAGATCAAGCTCTACGGCGGTGGACGACCGGACATGCCATGGCGGACAGTGGATCTGGAAGGGGAGGTGGGTCCAACGAATCGGCGCGAGCTCTTCGAAGCGGGCGGCCTCACAGCCGCATCCGTCCTCGCCGTCACCAGTGGCGTAACCGAACAACTGTCCAACGCCAAGCCGAACATCTCGAAGGTGGCCTCCGCCGACGACGCGCTCGCCACGCTGGACCGGGATATGTGGGCCGTGCACCCGGCGGAACTCATCGCGCCAGCGTTCGCGGCGTACCGCGACGTCGAGGAGATGCTCGGTACCCGCCTCAAAGCGCGGTACGTCCGCCGCCTGACCCTGCTGGCCGGCCAGCTCGCGGCCGGCCTGTCCACCGTCTGTCGCTACGGTGGCGAGGACCGGCTCGCCCGCGAGTTCATCGGCCTGGCCGAGGAACATGCCGACGACGTCCAAGAGCCGGCGCTCATCGCCAGGGTTGCCGGCTTGCACTCCTGTATCGCGTTCGGTGCAAACCAGTGGGGGCTCGCCGCGGAGACCGCTGACCGGGCGTTGTCCGTCGGCGAGTCGCACCAGCGCGCCCGGTTCGCTGGCTACGCGGCCCGGGCCAATGCTGCCGCCGGCTACCGGGGGCGCGCCGCCGAGGCCATAGAGACCATGACGCGGAACAAGGCGGCGGCTGTGGCTCGCGGGGTATGGGACGACGCCGAGGAGCACCTCGGGATCGCCGAGTGGGCGGCCCACACCCCAGGGGAGGGTCGGACGGCGATCCGCCATGGCGGGTTGGCGGCCGAGACCGCGGTGCATGACGTGGTGGGTGTGGCCATCGCGCACATCCTCGTTGGCCGGGGACACCTCGACGGCGAGCGCCCGGACCCGGAGACCGCGGCCCAGGAGGGCATCACCGCGCTCGCCGCGGTCGCGGTCGTACCCAACGCCACTGTGCGGGCTCGGGTCCAGAAGCTGCACCAGCAGCTCGCCCCGTGGTCGCAGGAGCCGCTGGTAGTGGAGTTCGGCCAGCGTCTCGCCGCCGTCTGACCTGGGGTTCAGGGTCGCCGGACAGCGGCGAGGGCTGCTCGGACGGCGGCAGCGCCAGCGGTGGTCCGCTCCGGGTTCCGGTCCGGCCTCGGTGAACTATCCGGCGAGGGGCCGGTGGGCGCCGTGGGTCGTGACGGTGCGGTCAGCCCGGACCAGAGGCCGAGCCATGCCGACCACCAGCGCGCTGGATCCGCCGCCTTGTGGGCGGCGTAGGCGGCGCGGACCAGGGCTGGGATCCCGTGCTCGGCGAGAGCTTGGCGGACCTCGGCCAGCTGCCCGGCGGTCAGCGAGAACGCGGCGCGCAGGTTCCGGGCGGTCAGCGCGTCTGCCAGCGGGCGCAGGTCCTCCGGTAGCTGCTTGATTCTTTTCGGGTTCGAGTTCGATGCTGCGGCGGCGGGGCGCCGCTTCCGACCGAAGGGAGGAAGCGGGATAGACACCGGGGATCGTAGGCCGTCCTGTCCGGTCTGCCCGGACACCGGTGACGGCTCCGTCGACGGGGGGACGATGCGGTACCGGCTGGACTTTCTGCCCCCGCCGATCTCGGTGGCGATGATCCCGGCGGTCTCCAGAACGCGCAGCGCGCGACGGGCGGTACGGGGGGAGATCTCGGCGCGTTCGGCGAGGGTGGCGACGGCGGGCCAGGCGCCGGCCCAGGTGTCACGGTCGCAGAACGCCACCAAGGCGATCAGGACGCTGCGGCAGGTGCGGGCGGACACGCCGGGCGCGGACGTCAACGCGACGGCGCGGGCATGGGAGTAGAGGACGCTGAGAGCGCCCCGTGGCATGCTGGACACGGGTTCGGACTCCTGTATTGGCAGGCGTTCGGGCCAAGGGTCCGTTCCGGGGTTGCACCCCCGGGCGGGCCCGTCTTGCTGAGAGCACCGTACACCGCCGGACGGCACATGCGTTCGACCAGACGCACACCCCTGATGGTTACGCATCCGACCTGTTTGCTCCCCTTCCGTGCATGCCGAGGTTACCCTCCGGGTGCGTGCCGGCAACCGCGCCGGACGTAGACCGGGGAATGCTGATGGGATTCGGACGGAACGCGGATAAGAGGGGCACCA
>NZ_JALKFX010000146.1 GCF_023243045.1 Frankia sp. AgB32 | reverse complement strand
GGGGGGGGGGGGGGGGGGGGGGGGGGGGGGGGGGCCCCGGGGGGGGCCCCCCCGGGGGGGCCCCCCCCCGCCCGGGCGGGGGGCGCCCGCCGCCCGCGGCCGCCACCCGGTCGGGGCCGCGCCCGGTACAGACGGCAGGACCGGCACCGGCCGGCGGGTCGCGGCCGACACGACCGGCGGGGGATATCCGCCGCCGGCAGTTCCCCCGGTGATGAAACCCATATTCACACCGGTTCGTACCCGCGGCGCCATGTTGCATCCTGACCTGGACAGCGCACCCTGGCACCGTCGGATCCGGAATCCGACCCGTAGACACCTTGTCGGGTGGGAAAGCCGTTCGACGATTCCGGGCAGGGAGGGGACGGTGCGTGTGTGGAATGTGGGAACTGTCGCCGGTCACCCGATGCGGCCGCACCGCCGTGGGCGCCCTGGGACGGCGCGCATGAGGTGCCGCGCCGCCGCGACGCCAGGCCGTCCGGCCGGCACACCATGACCACCTAGCCCACCTGGGCACACCCGGCCCGCCCGCGGTACAGCGGCGATTGTCGGCCGGTCCGGTCGGCGGCCGGCGGGGACCCCCGCCGATCCACCAGGAACCCCACAGCGAAGTGGTGATGGCACGGAGTGGTGAGAAAGCTGGGAAGTTCCTACACCCTGGAATCGCGGGTCGGCCGCGGTGGCATGGGCGAGGTGTGGCGCGGACACGACGAGGCGGGAAACGTACTCGCCTTCAAGCTGCTGTTGCCCCACTTCACCTCCGATCCCGGTGTGGTCGCCCGGTTCATGCGTGAGCGCGCCATCCTCATTCGCGTCCAGTCGCCGTTTGTCGTGGCCATTCACGACCTCGTGGCCGAGCGCGGCGAACTGGCGATCGTGATGGAGTTCGTCGAAGGCTCCGACCTGCGCCACGAGCTGGTCCGCCGGCGGACCCTGCCGCCCGGCGAGGCGGTCGGCCTGATCGTCGACATCCTCACCGGCCTCGCGACCGCCCACCGGCTCGGCATCGTGCACCGCGACCTGAAACCGGAGAACGTCCTGCTCGACCGCCGGGACGGGACCTCCCGGCCGAAGGTGTCGGACTTCGGCGTCGCCGGGCTGATGGCCTCCGCGACGCGGCTGACCATCCCCGGCGGCATGCTCGGCACCCCGCTGTACATGGCGCCCGAGAGCGTCGACGGCGGCGTCGTCGGGCCGGCCGCGGACGTCTACGCCGCCGGTACGATGCTCTACGAGATGCTCTGCGGCGTCGCGCCGTTCGCCGGCCGCGAGATGCTGTCCATCCTGCGTGCCCACGCCGATCTGGTCCCCGGCCGACCCCCGGGCGTTCCCGACGAACTGTGGGCGGTCGTGGCCGCGATGCTCGCGAAGAACCCCGCGGCCCGGCCCGGCACGGACCGCCTGCGGGCCCTGCTGCCCCGGCTCGCCGGGCTGCCCGCCGCCCCCGCGATCGTGGGGCCGCCGGCGTCGAGCCGGAGCACGCCGAACTCCTCCGTGACGGTCGCCGTGCGCGGCCGTCTCGCCGCGGGCGGCCCGCGCGGGTCGCTGACCACCGCCCGCCTCGGCTTCGGCGGCGACGTGGCCGCCGCCCTCCTGACCCCCATCCCGGCGAACTTCCCCGTCGCGGGCGGTCCCGACGGCCCGGCCGAGTCCGCCGGTGCCGGCCCTGTCACTCCTGAACCCCGTGAGTCGGGGGAGCGGCCTGCGGCGGCGGACCGATCGGCACGAATGTCACATTCGTCCAGGCCGCAGGAGCCGGCAGGCACGTCAGGTTCACCCGAGTCGTCCCGGACGTCCGGGACGGAGGAGCCAGAGCCGTCCGGGTCGTCCGGTTCGTCCGGTTCGGGTGGATCTGCCGGGTCGGCGGGGCAGCGTGCGCAGCCGTATCGGCACCCCTCCGCAGACCAGCCGTCGACCGCGTCGGCCGACGGGGACGCGGAGGAGCCGGTGACGACGCCGGTGCCGATTCCGCAGCCGGGGCTGTGGGCACCGGGCCGGGTACCGTCCGCGGCGGTCGTGCGTTCGAGCGGTACGGGCGACGCGGCCGGCAGTCCGGACGGCGGCAACGCTGAGCGGGACCCGGTGACCGCGCCCGTCCCGGCAGCCCCGGGAGGGACCGCGCACGCCGGCTGGGCCGGCGCCGCGCCGCCCGCCACGCACGGGGTCGATCCGAACCCGACGATCGTGGTGCCGACGCAGCTGCCTCGTCAGCCCACGGACGGTGCGCCCGTGCCCGCCGGCCGGCATCGACGGCGCTCGCGTGTCCTGGCCGCCGGTATCGGGTTGCTGCTCGTCCTTGTCACAGCCATCGTCGCCGTGGCCGTTCACTCCGGCGGTGGCGCGGATCCGACGACGATCCCGGGCGGCCGTTCGCCGGGCGGCACGGGAGGGGTGTCCTCGCTGGTGGCGCCGCCGGGCACGGCGGCCTCCACCGCCCCCGGCGGCGGTGCCGCGGTGGGCCCGGCGGTACCGGGGGCGACGACCGTGCCTCGCGGCGAACCGGAACAGCCGGCTGCCGGCGGCAGTGCGGCGCCGGCGCCGCCCCGCGCCCCCCGGGGCCCCCCCCCCCCGGGCGCCGCCCCGCCCCCCCCCCCCCCCCCCCCCCCCCCCCCCCCCCCCCCCCC
>NZ_JALKFX010000145.1 GCF_023243045.1 Frankia sp. AgB32 | reverse complement strand
CCCATGGGACTCGCCGGCGGCTACGGCACTCTCATCGCGGGGGTGTGCGACGGAGCCCCCACGCCGCCGGGAGCCGGGCCGGCCGCGGCCGCCGCGGCGGCCGAGGCGATGGCGGTGCTGGCGGACGCGGTGCGCGCGCACGGGCCGGGCCACCCCGCGCATCCTGATGCACAGGCGCCGCGGGCCGGCAGCCGGGCCGACGAGATGCTCGACATCCTCGAACCGGACTACGACGACTACGCCGAGCCGCGCACCGCGCCGCGGGCGATCGTCGGCGGTTTCGCCCCGGAGGACGCCGAGGCCGCCCTGCACGCCGCCGTTGACGCCGCGCAGCACACGATCGCTCAGCTCAGCGCGGCGGAGGGCCGGATGGCTCCGTCCTGCACGTTCGCGGCGGCGATCGTCACCCCGCCGACACCGGAAGGCCCGGGCATGGTCACCGTCGGCTGGGTCGGCGACAGTCGGGTCTATCTACTCGGGCCGCGCTGGTGCGAGCGGCTGACCTCGGACGACACCTGGGCCGCCGAAGCCGCGCGGGCAGGACTCATCCCGGCCAACGAGGCGGAGACCCACCGCCGGGCGCACACGCTCACCCGGTGGCTCGGCGGCGACGTCGAGGACGTCGCGCCGCACACCGAGATCTTCCCGATCGAGACGCCGGCAACGGTGATCGTCTGCTCCGACGGGCTGTGGAACTACGCGTCGCGGCCGGATGTCATGGCGACGCTGGTGAACCAGCTGCCGGCGCACTGTGGCGCGATCGACGTCGCCCGCCATCTCGTCGACTTCGCGATCGACGCGGGCGGGCACGACAACATCACGGTTGTCGCCGCCCGGGTGGAGCACTGATGCGCGGTACGCAGGCCCGTCCGGGTGGGTGGGAGACCGCTGCGAGACTGGGGATCCGGTGCGGGACGATCGACGCTCGCACCGACAAACGGGGCGCCCACCACCTCCTACGGCAGGCGGTTCACATCGACGATGGCACAACAGGTACGGTTCGGTTGAAGAGGAACGCCAAAAAGATCGATGAGACGGTCCTTGACACCCGGTCGACGGGGACCCTCCGGGTGAGCCGGTGACCCGGTGAGGGCACGACACCCCGCCGGGCGCCCGTCTCACGGCCCGACTACTGCGATCGATGCGGAATTGGGATCATGACTGGTCAGGAGAGGTACGAATACCGTCCGGACGACGGCGGTCGGTCTCCCTACGGAACGGACGAGCCTGGCGGTCACCGTCGGCGTGGCCCGGCGCAGCCGGACAGTCCGGATTCGGCGGGGGGCGGGGGCTACGACCCGCTGGGCATTCGGCGGTCGCCGGCCGATCTGGCCGGAGTGGCGGACCCGCCGCGCGGTGGTGACCCGTACGCCGGGTACGAGCGCGACGGCTACGCCGACCAGCCCCGCGGCGGTCGCGGCTATCAGGCCGACCCGTACGACGCGCCGGGTGGCGGCTACGACCGCGACCCGTACGCACGGCGGCGGGACGAGCGGCCGGCCCAGGAGGAGCGACCCGCCGAGCGCGGGCGCGATCCCTATGCCCGCGACTGGCCGGACGAGGCCGACCGCGGCGGTTATCCGCCGAGTCGGGACGCCCGCGCACCGGGCGGCTACCCGGAGCCGGAGCGCGGCGACCCGTACGGGCGCGGCGCACCGGAGGACCGCGGCGGCTACCCGCCGCCCGCACGCGACCCCCGCGAGGCCCGGGACGACCGCGGCGGCTACGGCGAGCCCGACCGCGGCGGCTACGGCGAACCGGAGCGCGGCGACCCGTACGGGCGCGGCGGCCCGGAGGACCGCGGCGGTTACCCGCCGCCCGCGCGCGACCCTCGGGAAGCCCGGGACGATCGCGGCGCCGGTGGTTACGGCGAGCCCGACCGCAGCGGCTACCCGCCGGCTCGGGACGGTCGTGGCGGGTATCCGGAGGACCTCGACCGGGAATCCGAGACGCAGCGTCGCGCGCCCCGCCGCGACGACGGGTACGGCTACGCGCCCGACCCGCTGGGGCTCGAGCCCGGGGCAGCGCCCGAGCGCGGCTTGCCGGGCCGCGGCGGTGAGGCTCGGCACACGACCGACCCGCGCTACGTCCGGCAGGGCGGCGACCCACGTCTCGGTGACCCCGAGCTCAGCGATCCGCGCCACGACGGGGGTCGGGGCGCTCGGCGCGAGCCGCTCGACGACCCGCGCGGAGCCGGCGGCTGGGACCGCGAGCCGGGCAGCGCCGGGGCGACCGTCTGGGAGGCCATCGTCGAGGCCGAACGGGAGTACTACGACAGCGGTGATGACCACCGTGTGCCGTTCCCGACCTTCTACCCGCGCCGGGTCTTCGCCCTGGCCGGCCCGAAGATGCTGATCGGGCGGCGCAGCGAGTCCCGCGGCATCCACCCGGACATCGACCTGTCCGGAGCGCCGGAGGACCCGGGCATCTCCCGTAGCCACGCGATGTTCGAGCAGCTTCCCGACGGCGGGTACGCGGTGCGTGACCCCGGTTCGACGAACGGCACCCGGCTGAACGACGAGCCGGACCCGATCGAGCCGGGCCAGCCGGTGCCACTGCGCGACGGCGACCGCGTCTACCTTGGCGCCTGGACGCGCATCACGCTGCGCGCCCGCTGATTCGTCAACGGCAGCGGCCGGCCGGGCTTCACGCTTGGC
>NZ_JALKFX010000144.1 GCF_023243045.1 Frankia sp. AgB32 | reverse complement strand
ACCCAGGACACCCGCCCCCGCCACCTAAACCAACATCAACACTGGGCTACTGGAACCGTCACCCGTGAATGGACACCAGTCCGGTGCTCCTCATGCGCCGCACAGCGTCGCGGGATACGACGCTTGGCGGTCACCGCCTGCTTCCAGGAGAGAAGATCGCGATCTGCTTCACAGCCGCCAATCATGACCCCACCATGTTCCTTCAGCCAGACCGGGTTGTTCTCACCCGTTCACCGCAGTCACACCTCGGGTTCGGCGGTCCAGGTCCTCATCACTGCCTGGGCGCGCATCTTGCCCGGACCGAGATAGCAACCATCTTCCGAGAAATCTTTCGCCGCCTCCCGGGATTCACCATCACTGGTGAACCTCAACATCTGCAGTCCATCACTGTGAACGCTTTCACGCACCTTCCCGCGACGACTGGAGAGGCGTGCTACTAGCGTCACGGGTCTACTGTATGAACGGTTACTTCGGGGAGGGGGCAGCAGATGGTGGTGGATGGCCAGGGGCACCGAACGTGATCACAAGTTCATTGCCCACACTTCCAGCGGATTGTCCAGCCTCCGGGCCCGGCCTCTGCCCCGGAGGGAGCATTCCTGCCTCGTGGGAGCGGGCGTAGGGCGGCCAGTGGGTCTACGAGTGATGACCGAGCATGGGCCGGCGACCGCGGGGCAGATCAGGTCAGATTCATCCAGCGTGGGTGGCTGTCCGGTACGTCATCGATCTTCATGCATAGCGCGGTCGCGAGGTCCTGCGTGACGACGTGACCTTGGAGGCCCTCTCTTCGTGCCTGGCCACCAACGCCCTCGATGACTTCGCGGGGTGGTGTCCTGGTCGGCGAGCCCTCCCGCTCCACGGGAAGTTACGTGGGCTTGGATGAGGTGACGTGCGGGGTAGTGGATGGCGCCGGTGTCGCTTCGGCGCGAAGCCTGTCCAATGTCGAGCCCAAATTCTCGATAGTGACGCCACCAGTAATTCGTGCCGCTATGTCGCCGTTCGGGTCAATTACATACGTCAGAGGTAGTCCAACTGCAGCCGGCCAGCCCGCGGAAAGAATGCCATTCTGGTCGTAGATGTTTGGGTAGCCGAGAGGATGGTCGGCGATGAAGGCTTTCGCTGGCGCCGGCTTGTCCTTTGAGTTGATGCCTATGAAGTCTACTGTCGGGTTCTTGGATGAAAGTTGCCCCAGTGCGGGAGCCTCAGCGCGACATGGGGGACACCATGAGGCCCAGAAATTAACGACAACGACTTTTCCTCGCATTGAAGCCAGCGAGATTTTCGCGCCGGTGAATGTGGTGCCCGATAGGTTTGGTGCTGGTTTGCGCATGTTGGGAGGCGCGAAAAACTGGCCCGGTGCCGATTGCACGAAGCCGGTGGCTGCGTCGACTCCGTTCGCCGAACAACCGGATAGCTCCGCTCCGACGAGCAAAACTAGTGCAAAAAGTGCTCGCTTCGACGCATGTCGAAATGCGATCGCGAAAGAATTCGAGGTGGACCTTGACTGGATGAAGGTCCGCCTCCGCAGATAGATCCGCACCTACTCGCCCTCCCCTGCCCGGCTACGGTGGCTTCTGTACGACAGGTCGGCACTTCCAGATCTTGCGGCGGGGCTAGCCTCACTGGCTACATGCGTTGTCGGTACGACCTCTTGCCACGCTGGCTGTCGAACGCATCATACTCGACCATTTCGTCCGCAGGCCTTAGTTGCGATCTCGTGTTCGGCGCCTGGAGTAGAAATTCAGCCAACCGGGGTGGCTTTGATGCAGAATTGTGGTTCCCTGGTGTAACGGTGTGGCGCCGTTGCGCGGGTGGTCCCTAAAGCCTTGGAGCGGGCTCGAACCTACTCCACGCGGTCTCATGCCGCCCGCTGCGCTGTCCCTTTCTGGGGACGGTGCGTCGTGAGGGGGTTGCGGGCCGTCCCGTCACGCCCCAACGGTACAGCTTCACATCGAAATAGTGGGCCGCCATCACAACACCTCACTCACGGAGCACGCAAAAGATCATAACAAAAATTCTACATCAACGGGAGCGGAAACCCGGACAACGACCCCACCCGCCAGACATTGAAGATCCGGGCCGGTCATTTCTTCGGCTGTGAGCTCGCCGATCGCTTACCCCCTGGCGATAGGGCCGATGATCGTGTGTCCGGGGCGTCTGGAGTCCCGCCATAGAGCACCGAGGCGCCCGCGTATGACATAAGTCACCTAAGGCCGCAGTCCTCACTTGCTCGTCTCCCAGTAACACTCGGTTACCGGGCGCCAAGAGAGACTGAATTTTGATCACGGTCGAAGATACATTCTTTGCTGGTCAATGCTCTCTAGCGACTACGCCACCTTAGCACTCTCAATAAGTTCGATCACTACGAGTAGCCGAACCGTGAAGTCGTGAGGTGCTCTCACGTGATCGGCTAGACCTTGCGAAGCAAACGCGAAAGTACTAATCTTCGGGAAACGGACGTTTTCGGCATTTGGCGACACGCTAATGCGAAATTTGGGGGATTTTCTTAGTGAAGGCCAGGAGCGCGCCTCCGCACCCAACGCGAGGCGCCGATCCCGCTCGCTTAACCGCAGCAACAGCACCTCCAGACGCAATGCCGTGAAGCTTAAGTCGATCTTGGGTGGCTGATCTCCGACTCCTGGCCGGTGGGTTGGTACGGCGTGGCGG
>NZ_JALKFX010000143.1 GCF_023243045.1 Frankia sp. AgB32 | reverse complement strand
GGGTCTGTTGCATTGGGGGAAGGCTGGGCATGGTTGGCCCTGCCGAGCGGGTGATCAGATCGCGAGGGTGAGCTCGGTAAACGCGGCTTTCAGTCGTGCGTGCGGGTCGGTGTCGATCCCGAGTTCGTAGTGGCCGCGGCGGATGTACTGGACGAACGCATGCCCTACGCTGATCGTCTGGGCAGAGCGCAGGCGTTTCAGTCCGCGCATGGGCCGGAGTCCGGCTTTCAGGCGGCTGTGGTCGGATTCGATCCGATTGTTCTCCCGTGCGGCATCGACGTGGCAGGCCCCGGGAAGCAGTTCGTGTACACAGTTACGTGATCAGCATCGATGTCGCGCTCAGCGAGCAGCTCCTCGATGTCCCGGTACGACAGCGCGAACCGTAAGTACCAGCGGACCGCCAGCACGATCACCTCGGGTGGGAGCCGGAACCCGGCGAACTCCGATGTCGGAGCCGGTGGATGGACACGACGTCGGCGCATCGTTCGATCATGACTGATCGGCAGCCGCGTGATGGCGGACTTCGCCGATGCAACAGTGCCGTCGGCGGCCCGGCTGCGGGCGAACCGGCCGCTCGACTACGTCCCGGGGCTCATGCACGGCGACTACCAGTTCGCCAACGTGATGTTCGCGCACGGCGCGCCGGCACAGCTCGCGGCGATCGTCGACCGGGGGATGGGCACCGTCGGCGACCCGAAGATCGACCTTGGGTGGACGGTGCACAGGGCTGGCCCGCGGACCCCGCCGACCCGGTGGCCAGCCGCACCGGCTACGCCGACCTGCACCTCATGCCCACCCGGGACGAGCTGCTCAGCCACTACGCCGCGGTCTCCGGGCGGCAGGTCGACGACATCGACTACTATGTCATTCTCGCGAAATGGAAGCTCGGCGTTGTTCTCGAACAGGGCTTCCAGCGGGCCGGCCCGCACGACACGAAACTCCAGGCGTTCGGGCCGAACGTGCTACAGATGATGCGCGAGGCCGCGGAACTCGCCGCGACCACCGACTACGCGCACCCGGGAGACCAGATATGACGATGCCGGACAGTGAGGCCGCCGGGAGCGAGCTCGTCCTGGAACGCCGCGACGCGGTTCTGATCGCCCGGCTGAACCGGCCGCAGGCGCGCAACGCGCTGAACGCGCCGCTGATGCGCGGCATCGGTCGCGCCGTTCTCGACGCCGAGGCCAACCCGGAGATCCGTGTGCTGATCATCACGGCGACCGGGGACCGCGCGTTCTGTGTCGGCATGGACCTGAAGGCCTTCAGCAGTGGGGCCAGCTTCGCCGCGACCGACGAGCGCGGGCAGGCGGAGATGGACGCGTTCATGCGGCTGACCGAAGGCAACGTCCGTGTCCCGATCATCGGCGCCGCGAACGGCACCGCCGTCGGCGGCGGGTTCGAGCTGCTGCTGAGCTGCGACCTGGTGGTGGCCTCGGCCGCGGCGAAGTTCGGCCTGCCGGAGGTCAAGCGCGGGCTGATCGCGGCCGGCGGGGGCGTCGTGTTCGTCGGCAACCGCATCCCGCTGGCGCTGGCGCTGGAGCTCGCGCTCACCGGCGACTACATCCAGGCCGACCGTGCCCAGGCGCTCGGCCTGGTGAACACCGTCGTCCCGCCGGAGGAGGTGCTCGACGCCGCGCTCGCGCTGGCCGGGCGGATCGCCGCGAACGGCCCACTGGCCGTCGCGGCCAGCAAGGAGGTCGTCCGCCTCGCCGCCGCCGACCCCGGCGCCGCGTGGAAGCGCCTGAGGGAGCTGCAGCCGGAGATCTTCGCGACCGAGGATGCCAAGGAGGGTGCCATGTCGTTCATCGAGAAGCGCACCCCGCAGTGGAAGGGTCGTTAGTGCGGGCGGCGCTCTGCCGCGAGTACGGGCCGCCAGAGGTGGTGCGGGTCGAGGACGGCGTTGAGGTGCCGTCGCCCGGGCCGGGGCAGGTGGGGTGCGGATCCGGGCGGCGGCGGTCAACTGCCCGGACGTGCTGCTCGTCGCCAACTCCTACCAGCTGACGGTGCCGACGCCGTTCGTGCCCGGCAGCGAGTTCGCCGGTGAGGTCGTGGAGGTCGCGCCGGACGTGCGCGCCGTCGCGGGCGGGGACCGGGTGTTCGGCGTTGTCACGGTGGGCGCGTTCGGCGAGCAGATCGTGGTGTCCGCCGGGGATGTGCGGCCCATACCGCCAGGCGTCGACGATCGGCCACCGGTCCGAGGAGCCGCCCGGGACGACCGCGAACTCCTGGCGCTGCTCGCGGACGGGACGGTGCGCCCGCACATCGGCGCGAGCTACCCGATGGACGAGGGCGTCGCGGCGCTACGGCACGTCGCCGACGGCCGGGCCGTCGGCAAGGTCGTGCTCGAGGTCACCCCGACCACCAGCCACATCGGCTAGCGCCGGCCAACCACCCGGCCGGCCAACCACCCGGCCGGCAGGGACGCCGCCGGCCGGGGCGGCCGGTCTGGTCAGTAGGCGATGAAAAGGATCTCGTCGCGGCTGTACTCGTGGCCCGGGTGGTTCTCCGCGAGGTGCGCCTGAGCCTTGGCCACCAGGTCGTCCTCGTCCGCGCCCTGGATCATCTCGCCGCACGGGCAGCTCAACCGAGTCTTCAACGCGTCTCCTCTCCCCCGGGGGGGGGGCGCCCCCCCCCCCGGCCCCCCCCCCGGCCCGGCCGGGGCCCGCTCACGCTGCGGCTGACCTTCGACGACCGCGCCGGGTTCGACCTCACCGAGGCCGGCA
>NZ_JALKFX010000142.1 GCF_023243045.1 Frankia sp. AgB32 | reverse complement strand
CGTGGCCGTATCGTCCACGGGACGCTGTGGCGCTGCGACTCACCGGCGGCTTCTCGCCGCAGCAGGTATCGGACCGGGGGGGGGGGGGGGGGGGGGGGCGCCCCCGCCCCCCCCCCCCCCCCCCCCGCGACCCCCGCCCCACCTGATGACTGATCCCCCAGCCCTGGAAGGACCCCGTGGTCGACGTCCTACCGCCGCCCCCCGGCGACCGCATCGAACCCATCGGCATCGAAGTCGAGATGCAACGCTCGTACCTCGACTACGCGATGTCGGTCATCGTCGGCCGAGCGCTGCCGGAGGTCCGGGACGGGCTCAAGCCCGTGCACCGCCGGGTCCTGTACGCCATGTACGACGGTGGTTACCGCCCCGACCGCGGGTACTTCAAGTGCTCCCGCGTGGTCGGCGACGTCATGGGTAACTACCACCCTCACGGCGACACGGCGATCTACGACACCCTCGTCCGGCTCGCGCAGAGCTGGTCGCTGCGCTACCCGCTGGTCGATGGCAACGGCAACTTCGGTTCGCCCGGCAACGACCCGCCCGCCGCCATGCGTTACACCGAGGCGCGGATGGCGGCGCTGGCGATGGAGATGCTGCGCGACATCGACCAGGACACCGTCGACTTCGCGCCGAACTACGACGGCCGTTCGCAGGAGCCGCTGGTCCTGCCCAGCCGGTTCCCGAACCTGCTGGTCAACGGCGCCGGCGGCATCGCCGTCGGCATGGCCACGAACATCCCGCCGCACAATCTGCGGGAGGTCGCCAGCGGCGTCCGGTGGGCGCTGGACCACCCTGAGGCGACCGATGAGGAGCTGCTCGAAGCCCTCATGGGCCTGATCAAGGGCCCGGACTTTCCCACCGCCGGGCTGGTCGTCGGCCGCAGCGGCATCGAGGACGCCTACCGCACCGGTCGCGGCAGCATCCGGATGCGCGCCGTTGTCAACGTCGAGGAGAACAAGGGTCGTACCCAGCTCGTCGTCACCGAGCTGCCGTACCAGGTCAACCCGGACAACCTCGCGGAGAAGATCGCGGAGCTCGTCCGCGACAACAAGGTCACCGGCATCTCGGACGTCCGGGACGAGACCTCCGCCCGCATCGGGCAGCGCCTCGTCATCGACCTCAAGCGCGACGCCGTCGCCAAGGTCGTCCTGAACAACCTGTACAAGCACACCCAGCTGCAGGACACCTTCGGCGCCAACATGCTGGCGATCGTCGACGGCGTGCCGCGCACGCTGCGCCTGGACCAGATGGTCCGCTACTACGTCGAGCACCAGGTCGACGTCATCGTCCGGCGCACCCGCTACCAGCTGCGCAAGGCCCGCGAGCGGCTGCACGTCCTCGACGGTCTGCTCATCGCGCTCGACCACCTCGACGAGGTGATCAGCCTCATCCGCAACGCGGAGTCGGCCGAGGCGGCGCGTGGCCAGCTGATGGAGCGCTTCACGCTGTCGGAGATCCAGGCCACGGCCATCCTCGACATGCAGCTGCGCCGCCTCGCCGCCCTCGAGCGGCAGCGGATCATCGACGAGGCCGCGGAGCTGCGTGCCCGGATCACCGAGCTGGAGGCGATCCTCGCCTCGCCGTCGCGGCAGCGGGAGATCATCGGCGAGGAACTCGCCGAGGTCGTCGAGAAGTTCGGCGACGAGCGGCGCACCCGGCTCGTCCCCTTCGAGGGCGACATGTCCATCGAGGACCTCATCGCCCGCGAGGACGTCGTCGTCACCGTCACCCGCGGCGGCTATGCCAAGCGCACCAAGACCGACCTCTACCGCTCGCAGCGCCGCGGCGGCAAGGGCGTGCAGGGCGCAGCCCTGCGCGAGGACGACATCGTCGAGCACTTCTTCGTCACCACGACCCACCACTGGCTGCTGTTCTTCACGAACAAGGGCCGGGTCTACCGGGCGAAGGCGCACGAACTGCCCGAGCAGGCCCGCTCGGCCAAGGGACAGCACGTCGCGAACATCCTCGCCTTCGCCCAGGACGAGCGCATCGCCGAGGTCATCGCGTTGCAGGACTACGAGGCGTCGCCGTACCTGGTGCTCGCCACCAAGCGCGGGCTGTGCAAGAAGACCTCGCTGAGCGACTTCGACTCCAACCGCGCCGGCGGCCTCGTCGCGATCAACCTGCGGGACGACGACGAACTGATCGCCGCCCGCCTCGTCGCCCCCGGCGACGACCTGCTGCTGGTCAGCCGCAACGCCCAGTCGATCCGGTTCCACGCCGACGACGAGCAGCTGCGGCCGATGGGCCGGGCGACGTCCGGCGTGATCGGCATGCGCTTCGACGCCGAGGACGAACTGCTCTCGATGGACGTCGTCGTCCCCGGCACCACCGCGGACCTGCTGGTCGCGACCTCCGGCGGCTACGCCAAGCGGACGCCGCTGGCCGAGTACCCGATCCAGGGCCGCGGCGGCAAGGGTGTGCTGACGGCTAAGATCGTCTCCACCCGCGGTGGCCTCGTCGGTGCGCTCGTCGTCGACCCGGACGACCAGCTCTACGCGATCGCCTCCAACGGGGGCGTGTTGCGCACCATAGCCAAGGACGTGCGCCGGGCCCAGCGGCAGACGATGGGTGTCCGGCTCATCGATCTGGAGTCCGGTGTGCAGGTGGTCGGAGTCGCGCGCAATGCTGATGCCGAGGACACCGAGGCCCCTGTCGACTCCGAGGCCCAGGACAGCTGAGTCCAGGCCTGGAGAAGGACGATGTGGCCGGGGGGGGGGGGGGGGGGGGGGGGGGGGGGGCGCGGGGGGGGGGGGGGGGGGGGGGGCGGGGGCGGG
>NZ_JALKFX010000141.1 GCF_023243045.1 Frankia sp. AgB32 | reverse complement strand
GGTCTGGGGGGGGGGGGGGGGGGGGGGGGCGCGCGGGGGGGCGGGGGGGGGGGGGGGGGGGGGGGGGCGCCCCCCCCCCGCCCCGTCCCCACCCCGACGGTGCGGCCCACGGCCGCCCACCCATCGCCCGCCCGACCCCCCGCCGAGGCGTACCGGCACCTCGTCGCCCACGCTCTGGGCGACGGGATCACCTGGTACCGGGCGCCGGAAGCCGACACGCCCGGCGGACGGCTGGCGAACCCCAACCGCCAGGGCGTGCCGCTGGTCTTCGCGGTCGAGTGGCGCCAGGCGGGGTGGCTGCGGGTCCGGCTGCCGGTCCGCCCGAACGGCCTGTCGGGCTGGCTGCGGGCGGCGGCTGTCAGCCTCAGTGAGACTCCCTACGACCTGCGGGTGGACCGCTCGGAGCACCGACTGACCGTGTCCCGCGACGGCCGGGTTCTCGTCCGTCTGCCGGTCGGCATCGGAACGGGCAGTACTCCGACGCCCGTCGGCGAGTTCTACCTGACCGAACTGCTGCGCCCGGCCAGTCCGCAGGGCCCGTGGGGGCCGTACGCGTTCGGCCTGTCCGGCTTCTCGGACGTAATCACCCAGTTCAACGGGGACGACGGGATCATCGGTCTGCATGGCACGAACCGGCCAGATCTCATCGGCACCGACGCGAGCCTCGGCTGTATCCGCCTGCGCAATGACGACATCGAGCGACTGGCGGGAATGCTGCCTCTCGGCACGCCGATCTCCATCACCGACTGAGCCGCTTTCCACCGACTTACCGTCCACCCGCCGCCTCGGTCCTTCGCCCACGCTCCGAGGTGGCGTTCCCGCACGGCAGGCCCATTCCTGGCAGGCCTGGTCACGGCGCCGCGACCAGGCCTGCCGCGCTGCCAGTTTGTATTAGCTGAAAGTACGGGGAACCGCGGCTAGGCTCCCCGCATGACGGGTTACCACCTGGCCCAGGTGAACATCGCCCGAGTCCGCGCCCCGCTCCACTCGGCCGTGCCGGACGACCTCGCTGCCGGCCTCGCGCCGATGGCCGACCCCGACGGACAGGCCGGTTTCGTCTGGCGCCGCCCGCCCGAACCGCGCGCCGGTGCCGTGCACACCTTCCGGCTGGAGTCGGCGGCCCACCTGACCGCGATCGTGAACCTGACGGTGTGGACGTCGGTGGACGCGCTCGCCGACTTCGTCCTGCACCAGGGCCACGGTGCGTTCCTGCGGCACCGCCGCGACTGGTTTCGCCCGACGGCCCGGACCACCAATGCCCTGTGGTGGGTGCCTGTCGGGCACGAGCCCGATCCACCGGAGGCCGAGGATCGGGTGCGCCACCTGCGCACGCACGGTCCGACGGCGACAGCGTTCACCTTCCGGCTCACCTTCCCGCCGCCGGACCGGCGGATCTCCCTGGTGCAGGGCGGCGGCGAGCAGTCCGCCGCGGCCGCCGCGGAGATCTCCGGCACGGACAACACGATCGCGCCGAGGACCCTCGCCGCCGGCGGCTGAGCCCAGACAGCGCGCCGCGCCGGTCAGAACGCCGCCGGGTCCTCCTGGTCGATCCAGCCGGACACGATCGTCCCGAACACCGACGGGTCCTCGCCCCGATTCCAGAACGCCGTCGCGGCCTGCGCGGCGACCGCGCCGGCCCGCAGGTACTCGGCGACGTCGCGGCCGTCGGACACCCCGCCGACGCCGACGATGTCGATGGTCTCCGGCAGCAGTCTGCGCAGTTGGCGCACCTGCCCGAGACCCACCGGTTTGAGAGCCGGCCCGCTCAGCCCGGCCAGCTCCACCTCGACGACCGGGCGGTGGTCGGCATCGCTGACGTAGGCGTTGGGGAAGGTGTTCACCGCGGTGACGAAACGCGGGCCCGCGGGCTGGCCGGCCCGCTCCCCCAGCACCCCGGCGAGTTCCGCCAGGGCCACCGGGTCGGAGAACGGGGAGATCTTCACGCCGTACGCGACGGCCGCACCGGAGCCGGCCGCCGGCCGGTCGAGCAGCGCGGCACCGACCGTGTCGCAGACCGCCGCCGTCTGCCCCGGGTCGAAGCAGGCGATGCGCTTCTGGGCGCCGCCGTCCCAGACGTTCGGGCAGGCCAGATTGACTTCGAGGAGGTCGACCCCGGCGGCGGCGACGACCTCGGCGAGCTGGCGGTACTCCGCGACGTCGAAGCCGGCGAGGCTGACGATGAGCGGCTTGCCGGCCGCGTGGGCGGTGGCGACCATGCGCGGCAGCTGCTCGCGGTAGTACTCCAGGCCTCGGTTGGGCAGGCCGAGGGCGTTGAGCGAGTAGTTCTGGCCGGCCCAGTAGACGTTCCCGGGGTTTCCGGGTCGCGCGTGCAGGGTGATCGAGCCGACCACGATCGCCGCGACCGCCGAGCGGGCGAAGGAGTCGACGTCCTCCGACGTCTTGCACGTGCCGGCGGCGTTCATCACCGGATGTTCCAGGGGGACGCCGGCCAGCGTGGTCACGCCGCGGGTCCGGGCCGCGCCGGCCTGCTCATCGGGCCAGCTTCAGCCGGCGCCGGGCGCGGCGCTCGCGGTGCCGGTCGATCGCCTTCTGGTAGACCTCGACCCGCCGGACGGCGATCCGCCGTGGTTCGAGCTCGGCGGTGCCGACCCGGCCGCGGGCGCCCACCGTGGCGGCGAGCTCCGGGTCGGTGAGGTAGGACTCCAGGCCGTCGGCGAGGGCGCGCGGGTCCTCCGGCGGCACAACCGTGCCGCCTTCCCACTTCGCGACCCAGGTCGCGACGCCGGTCGTGGCGGGGGCCCCGCCCGGGCGGCCGGCGGCCCTCCCCGCCCCGCCGGCGCTCGCGAAACTCACGGACCGGCGGGGCCCGCCCCCCACCCCGGCCGCCGGCGG
>NZ_JALKFX010000017.1:80935-85563 GCF_023243045.1 Frankia sp. AgB32 | reverse complement strand
TGCGGGGGGGCCCGCGCGGCGTGCGCCGACCGCCCGCGCCCCGGCGGGCCCCCCCGCCGACATCCGTACAGCACCCGGACCGGATCCCGCGGCGGCGCTAGAGGCGCAGCGAGACGCCACGGGTCGCCGGGCGGATCATGCTGTCCTGCACGAAGGAGGCCACGAGGTCGCCGCCCGCGCGGAAGACGTCCGCCCGGCCGTAGCCGCGGCCGCGGCCCGCATACGAGCTGTGGTGCGCGAGCAGCAGCCACTCCCCCGCGTGGCACGGTTCGTGAAAGGTGAGGGTGTGGCTCAGAACGCCGGTCGAGACCGTCACGTGCGCCTGCGCCTGCCCGACACCCTCGTGCGGGCGCATCGCCGTACCGATGAGGAAGCCGTCGGTGGTGAACGCCACCAGCGCCTGGCTGATCGCGGGATCGTCGGGCGCACCGGTCCACCGGCTCCAGACGTTGAGGTCAGGGGGTCCGACCGCGGTCGGGTCGCTGATGTCCACCCCACCCTCGATCTCCACCTGCCAGCCGCCGCCGTCCGGGCCCTTCCCCGTCGGCGGGACGAGGGCCGCCAGCGGTGTGTCGGCGTGCCGGATGAAGTCGGGCTCGTCTACGGACAGAAGCACCACGGATTCGGCGCAGACGCGCTCGCCCTGCTGGATGGTCACCGTGCTGCTCGCCAGCGCGCGGCCCTCGTGCACGCGGGTCACGATGATGTCGAGCGCGACGTCGGGCCGGGCGGTGCGGGCGAAGACGGTGTGCAGCGTCTTCACCGCCTTGTCCTCGTGCCCGACGCGCGCCGCCACCAGGGCCTGGGCCAGGAGCTGACCCCCGAACACCACCCCGTGCTCGATCGGCAGACTGCGCGCGCGAAAACGGTCCGGTCCGACCGGTTCCAGGGCCAGGGTCTCCAGTACCGCCGCCACCGAGAACGCCATGCACCCCTCCAGAGTCGTCGCCGTCGAGGACGTCCAGGCGATCCGGGGATCAGACTAGGAAATTATTGATTCCGATGTCAATACTAGATTCTGTCGGCCGGGGTCCCCCTCCGGTCCGGCCACCCCCCACGAGGAACGGATCAGGCAGCCGGCGACCCGTCGACGGCGACCGCGTGAAGGAGGACGTTTCCATGCACGTCATCAAGGACGTCTACATCGGCGGCCGGTGGCTTCCGGCCACCTCGGACCAGTCGATCACCGTGCACTCGCCGAGCACCGAGGAACCGGTGGCGCGGGTGCCGGATGCCAGCCCCGGGGACGTCGACGCCGCCGTCGCCGCCGCGCGGCGCGCCTTCGACCGGGGGCCCTGGCCGACGATGGCGCCCGCCGAGCGCGCGAAGGTCATGGAAGCGCTGCTGGAGCAGCTCTCGGCCCGCGCCGACGAGGTGACCCGCCTGATCATCACGGAGGTCGGCACCCCCGTCCTGCTCGCCCGGGTGGCGCAGGTGGACAACGCGCTCGACGTGCTGCGCTACTACGCCGAGCTCGCGGCGACGATGCGGACGGAGACGCCGCGGGCCGGGCGCTACTCACCGGCGCTGGTCCGCGGCGAGCCGGTCGGCACGGTCGCGGCGATCGTCCCGTGGAACGTCCCGCTGTTCCTGACCATGATGAAGCTCGCGCCGGCGCTGGCGGCCGGCTGCACCATGGTGCTCAAGACCGCCGCGGAGACACCGCTCAACGGCAACCTGCTCGCCGAGGCCGCCGACGAGGCCGGACTACCGCCCGGCGTCCTGAACGTGCTCACCGCCGGCCCCGCGACCAGCGAGTATCTCGTCACCCATCCGGGCATCGACAAGGTGGCGTTCACCGGCAGCACCGCCGTCGGCAAGCGGGTCGCCGGCTTGGCCGCGGCCCAGCTCAAGCGGGTCACCCTCGAACTCGGCGGCAAGTCGGCCGCCATCGTGCTCGACGACGTCGACCTCGCCACGGCGATGCCACGGCTGCTCGGCGTGACGATGTCGCTCAGCGGGCAGTTCTGCACCGCCCAGTCCCGCGTCCTCGTCCCCCGCGACCGCTACGACGAGGCCGTCGACCGTTTCGCCGCGGCGGCCAGCGGCCTGCGGGTGGGCGATCCGTTCGACCCGGCGACGTTCATCGGCCCGCTGATCTCGCGCCGCCAGCGCGACCGGGTCCTCGACTACATCGAGATCGGCCGAGGCGAGGGCGCCGTGGTGGTGACCGGTGGGGGCAGGCCCGCCGGGGTCGACCGCGGCTGGTTCGTCGCCCCGACCGTGTTCCGCGACGTCACCAGGGACATGAGGATCGCCCAGGAGGAGATCTTCGGGCCGGTCGTCGCCTTCATCCCGTACGGCGACACCGACGAGGCCGTCGACATCGCCAACGACAGCGCGTTCGGCCTGCACGGCTCCGTGTGGACGAACGACATCGCCCGCGGCGTCGAGATCGCCCGGGGCGTGCGCACCGGCACCTATTCGGTCAACGGCCTGTCCCTCGACCCGGCGGCGCCGTTCGGCGGGGTGAAGAGCTCCGGGCTCGGCCGCGAGATGGGGCCCGAGGGCCTGGCCGCCTACCTGGAGCCGAAGACCATCACGGTGCCGGCGGGCACCGACCTGCCCGGCCTCGCCCAGAACCGGGGCTGACCCGCGGGGCCAGGCGGTGGTCGGCGGCGGCGGTGAGGCCCAGCTCGGGCCCTTCGCCACTGAATGATGCTCTCCATGATTCCGTAGCCGACCGCGTCGCCCTCGCGGACGCACCGATGTCGCGCGTTGCCATGGAGATCCTTCCCCGAAGGCCAGGGCCACAGAGCCATGCCCGCGCACCCTGGTCGCCCGCGCACCACAGCTGTGCCGGTGGGAGCCCCGCGTAGCGGACCCTTCAATCTCACACTCGACGTCAACTTCGACTATAACAGTGGGAGGGTTGCCGGGTCGCCGCTCGCGAGCCGCCCGACAACGGGTCAGGTCCCCGGCGAAGCGACGCCGGGGCGAGGGGGCGGAGGGGCATGGGCAGCGGCCGGCACGAGGTCGACGGGCTGTCGATCGAGCACACGCGTCCCCTCCGACACGGCCACGTAGAACGACCTTTCGATTTTGGAAGAAGACTGGCTTCACTTCTGGTGGAAGTTGCCTAGTCATGAGACGCGTGTCACCATTCACTCCTCACCGGGCGTTTCAGGATCCGTCAGGCGCACGGCCTCTCCCCGCGCCGCCAGCAGTCGCCGCGGCCCCGCCCTCGGCGGACGCGGACGCCCACCATCAGATGTAGGGACACAAAGCGCATGCAGCTAAGCGGTAACCAACTCGACGCCCTCGGTCGGCGACCACCACGGCGACGGCGGGGATCCGCCGGATCTCTCCCGCGGTTCACCTCGACCCTCGCAGCCGTATCCGCGGGATTACTCCTGGTGGTCGCGACCGGCTGTTCGAGCAGCAGCAGCGGCGGGGACACGCCCCAGGCGTCCAGCACCGCGAAGGACGCGACACTGCTGGGGCCGGTCTCGGCCGCAAAGGGCGCCCCGGTGAAGGTCGGTCTGATCACTGACGGCAAGAGCGCCATCGCCGACACATCCATCGAGAGCACCGTCGCCGACGCCACCGCCAAGTACCTCAACGAGCACAAGGCCGGCATCGGCGGCCGGCCGATCCAGCTGGACGAGTGCCTGACGAACAACGACCCGAGCAAGGCCGTCGACTGCGCGAACCAGTTGATCAAGGACAAGGTCGTCGCCGTCCTCATCGGCTCGTCGGCGGTGGGCGACTCGGTCTGGGCCCCGCTGCACACGGCCAAGATCCCGACGATGTACCTCGGCACAACCAGCCCCGCGGCGGTCACGGACACGCAGTCGACCTTCGCCCTCAGCGACCCGCTGGGCGCGCTGATCGGCTCTATCCGGGTGGCGCAGAAGGCCGGCCTCAAGACGGTGACCGCCGTCGTGATCGACGTGCCGGCGGCGGTCAGCGGATTCCAGTCACCTGACCTCCTGGCCGCCTTCAAGAAGGCCGACGTCAAGCTCAAGCTGGTGGCGGTCCCGCCGGGCACGGCCGACATGACGCCGCAGCTGCGCAGCCTGGCCGGCGCGAAGGCCGGCGTCGTCGAGGTCGTCGGCAACGACACGTTCTGCATCAGCGCTTTCAACGGCCTGCGGGCCGTCAACTTCACCGGACCCATGACCGCGATCGCGGCCTGCCTCTCGGACGCGACCCGCAAGGCGGTTCCCGGTGACGTGCTCAAGCGGATCGCGGTGTCGGCGTACTCGCCCGTCGACAACGACAACCCGTCGACACAGTTCTTCGGGGCCGTCACGCGCGCCTATGGCAACGACATCGACACCGAGAACCCGACCGGCATGAACACGTTCGTGCTCCTGAACACCTTCCAGGCGGCGGTCGGCGGAATCACCGGTGACATCACGCCGGCCACGGTGATCAAGACGATCAAGTCCGCGCCGGAGAAGGAGATGCCCGGCAGCGGTGGCCAGAAGTTCCGGTGCAACGGAAAGGCCTACCCGAACATGCCCGCGGTCTGTGTCCGCGGGGGCCTCTTCGCGAACCTGAACGAGAAGGGTAAGCCCGCGAGCTACCTGGTGACCGGCGCCAGCCCGATCGAGAGCTGATCGCAGGACACACACAAAGGCCGGCGGCCGGTTCGATCGAACCGGCCGCCGGCCTTTGTGTGT
>NZ_JALKFX010000017.1:0-80925 GCF_023243045.1 Frankia sp. AgB32 | reverse complement strand
GGGGGGGGGGGGCGACCCCCCCCCCCCCCCCCCCGGCCTCTTTTCTATGCCTGGTAACGAGCCGCCAGCGTGCGCCGGAGCTCAGCCTTGACAATCTTTCCGGTCGACGTCCGAGGGAAGTCCTCGACCGTCTCGACGTACTCGGGCAGCTTCTGGCGCCCCAGACCGGCCTCGAGCAGCAGCCGCCGGGTGTCCTCGACGGTCGGCTCACCCGCCCCGGGCGCCAGCCGCACCACCGCGCAGACCTTCTCGCCGAGGCGGGTGTCGGGCACCGCGACGACCGCGACCTCGAGGACGTCGGGCAGCGTCTCCAGCACCAGTTCCTCGACCTCGGCGGCGCTGACGTTCTCGCCGCCGCGGATGATGATGTCCTTCTTCCGATCGGTGATCGTCAGACATCCCGCGGCATCGAGGACACCCAGGTCCTCGGTGCGGTACCAGCCGTCCGCGTCGAACATCGCCGCGGTCACCGCCGGGTTGGTGTAGCCGAGGCAGCAGTCCGGTCCCCGCGACCAGATCTCGCCGGCCTGGCCCACGGGGGTCGGCTGGCCGTCGTCGTCCAGCAGCCTGATCTCGACGCCGCTCAGGGGCCGCCCGTCCGTGCGCAGCCGCGCGTGCTCCTCATCGTGATGGTAGGTGCCGGTGATCGAGGGATGTTCGGTCGAGCCGTACATCCGCACGACCGAGACGCCCGCCGCCGCCGCCTTCTCGGTGATTGCCGGCGGCACGGCCGCGCCGCCCAGCCCGACGAACTTCAGCAGCTCACGGTGCTCGTCGGAGAAGTCGGGATGATCGAGAAGGCTGGTGAGGAAGTAGGTCGCGCCGGAGCCCGAGGACAGCCCGTACCGCTTCATGACGGCGAGGACGCGGGCGGGATCCCACACATCGATCACGTTGATCTGGTCACCGCGCAGCAGGGGGATCAGCAGGCCGCCGAGCATGCCCATGAAGTGGCCGAGCGGGGTGCCGGTCACCGCCGGCATGCCACCGCCCGCATCCATCTCGCCGAGCTGGCTCACCTCGCAACCGAGGGTGTTGTGGGAGTGGATGACGCCCTTGGGCTCCGAGGTGGTGCCCGAGGTGTACGCGATCAGCGCCGGGGCGTCCGGGTCGACCGCGACGGCCGCCGGCAGGGCCGGGCCCTTCTCCATCTCGGCGAACGTGCGCACGCCCGCGGGAAGGGGCGCCGTGCCCTCGCCGACCACCACCACGGCCTTCAGCGAGGGGACGTCGGCGCACGCCTGCGGCAGGTCGGCGAGATAGTCCCGGCGGCGGAAGGTGGCGGCGGAGACAAACGCCGCCACCTCTGTCCGGCGCAGGATGAAGGAGACCTCCTTGGGGCCGTAGAAATGCACGATCGGCACCACCACGGCACCCAGCATGCTCGTCGCGTAGAACGTGACCGCGGCCTCCACCCAGTTGGGCAGCTGGAAGGCGACCGTGTCACCCGGGCCGACACCACATTCCCGCAGACCGCCCGCCAGACCTAACGCTCTGGCATACAGCTCCGCGAAGGTGCCCTCCCACGGACGGTCCTCGGAGTGGATCCGAAGTACCTGGTCCGGATACTTGCGAAGCGCTTCCTCGATTTTCGACCCGAGGGTCCGGTCATCCCACAGACCCTCCTGACGCCACCGGTCCGCGAGGGTGCTCGGCACCGACCGGGTTTCCCATCGTTTTTCCGCCACCGCGTATCCTCCGCGCTACAGTGATGTCACCGTCGCCGACTTGTTTCCGGGGAACCGCTGGTTTCCGGGGAACACAGCCCGAGGAACACAGCCCGGGGGAACACGGTCAGAAGACCGACGTCGACGGTTGGACTTCGATAGTTCAACTTCGAAAACGATCGCCGGGAAAATGCCGGGCCAGGCCCTCGCGGGCACTCAGGACGTCGACAGCACCACGACCGGAATCTTCCGGTCGGTCCGCTCCTGGTAGACGTTGTAGTTCGGCCACTCCGTCGAGACGATCTTCCAGAGCCGGGGCCGTTCCTCGTCGGTCGCGGTGCGGGCCGTCACCGACAGGTGCTGATCGCGGACCTGGATCCTGGCTTCGGGGTTCGCGACGAGGTTCCCGTACCACAGGGGGTCCTTCGGGGCCCCACCCAGGGAGGCCACGACCAGGTAGTCGGCACCGTCCCGGGCGAAGATGAGGGCGTTGGTGCGGGGTTCGCCGCTACGACGGCCGGTGGTGGTGAGCAGCAACGCGTGCACACCGTTCCAGTCGTAGCCCACCTCGCCGTTGGTCTCCTGGTAGCGCCGCACATGCTCGGCTCCGACCAGGTTCAGATCCGGGGCCTGGTAGTTCTGCTCGGTCACGCGCCTGCCTCCTGTGATCCTCGAATGTTCCGTGCGGTGGCCCGCGGCGGACATCGCCGCGGACCACCGCGACGCCGTTTCCCGTCAGCCGAAGACGACGGGAATCTCGGTGGCCCCACGCTCGTACATGCCGATGTAGCGGGGCTGCGGGCCGTCGGGGTCCAACCGCAGGTTGGGCAGCCGGTCGAGCAGCGCGCCGATGCCGACGAGCATCTCGGCCCGAGCAACGTGCATCCCGAGGCAGATGTGGAAACCGCCGCCGAAGCCGAGGGAGCGCTTGACCGGCCGGCGCGGGTCGAACTCGTCGGGCCGGTCCCACCGTGCGGGGTCGCGGTTGGCGGCGCCGAGGCACAGGTGCAGCACCGATCCCGCCGGCAGGTGCTTGCCGAAGAACTCGGTGTCGCGGGTGACGTGGCGGGAGAACATCGGGTCGGTCGGCGTCCACCGCAACGCCTCCTCGATGGCCGGCCGCAGCAGCGACCGGTCCGACCGCACCGCCGCCAGCAGCTCCGGCCGCTCGAGCAGGGCGGTGAGGACGATGCCCATCTGCTTCCAGGTCGTGCCGGAGCCCGCCAGCAGCAGCAGGATCGCGAAGGAGTAGATCTCGAGGTCGGACAGCCGCTGGTTGACGCCGTCCTCGTCGCGCAGTTCGGCCTGGACGAGCACGCTGATCAGGTCGTCCTGCGGGTCTTCGCGGCGGGCCGCGACGATCGGCGCGAGCATGGCGGCGATCTTGGCGGGCGTGCCCAGCGACGCACGCACCTCAAGCGCCTGCTCGATCGGGATGCCGAAGCTGTGGGTGATCGTCAGGATTGGGATGGCCGCGCAGAAGTCGACGTTGAGCTCCGCCCGGCCCTGATCGACGAGGCCGTCGACCAGCAGTTGGACCGTCTCCTCGATCCACTTGGTGATCCACCAGCCGGCCTTCGCGGGAACGAAGGACGGCTGGACCAGCGCGCGGTAGCGCCGGTGCATCGCGCCGTTCATCGAGAGCATGCTGGTCTCGAAGCCGGGTATCTCGCCGGTCCCGTCGACCACCGCCGGTGACGACGCGAAGGTGACCTCGTCACGCAGCGCCGCGTCGCAGGCGGCGAAGGTGAACGCCGAGAAGTGCGGCTGGTCCGGGAACGGCAGTCCCTGGAAGAACGCCTCCCCGGGATAGCCGCTCAGCTTGTGCACCGTGCCGTCGTGCACCGGCGCCTCGGCCCGCAGCCGCGCCCAGAGGGGATAGGGGTCCGTCTGGAAATCCCCACCCATCAGGCTGTTGTAGCTGCTTCGGAGGTCGAACAGCTCTTTGAGCCGGTCTCGGTTCAAAGCCTGCAGAGTGGTCACCGGATCACCTCGCCACATATCCGCCGTCGACCGGCAGGAGGATGCCGGTGACGTTGGCCGACTGATCCGACACCAGGAAGACCGCGGCCTGCGCGCAGTCCTCGGCCGTGATCGGCCGACCCAGCGGATGCGACGCGCCGACCGCTCTGGTGGTCGCCTCCCGCGCGTCGGCGTCGTCCGGCAGACCGCCGGTGGTCATGAAGTTCGTGGCCGGCATTCCGGCCGGGCAGATGGCGTTCGCCCGGATACCGAACGGCGCCCCTTCGATCGCGACGCTGCGGGTCAGCTGGTGAACGCCGCCCTTGGTCGCGCCGTACGCGGCGCCGCCCCAGGCGACGATCCCGGCCACGGAACCGGTGTTGAGAATGACGCCGCCGCTGCCCTGCTTCTTGAACTGGAGCACCGCGTACTTGGAGCCCAGAAAGACGCTCCGCAGGTTGACCGCCGTCAGCCGGTCGAACTCCGCCACGCTGTGGTCCTCGAGTTTCGCGCCGAGACGCGGCGTCGGAATGCCGGCGTTGTTGAACATGATGTCGAGCTGGCCGTACCGCTCGACGGTGGCGGCGATCGCCGCCACCACGTCGTCCTCACGGGAGACGTCGCAGGCCACGGCGAAGGCGGTGCCGCCGGCGGCCTCGACGAGGCGGCTCGTCTCCTTGGCGCCGGCCAGGTCGATGTCGGCACAGACGACCCGGGCGCCCTCCTGGGCGAACCGCAGGGCCGAGGCCCGACCGACGCCGGAACCGGCGCCGGTCACGATCGCGGCTCGCCCCTCGAGTGACGCTGTCACTGTTCCTCCTGATCTCCCACGAGGCGCAGCGCGCTCGTGGGACAGGCCTCGACCGCGATCTCGACCGTCTCCAGGTCATCCCCGGCGGGATCGAGCACCACTGCCTTGGCCTCGTCGTCATGGGCGAAGGTCCCGGGGGCGTAGACGATGCACATCCCGCTACCGACGCACCGACTCCGGTCGACGACGGCGACGCCCTGGTCCACTGACATTCAGACGCTCGCCAGTGCTGGTGGCGCCGCCGGGGTGAAGCGGTAGAGCCGCTCGGCGTTGCCACGAAGGATCTTGTACTGGAGTTCCGGCGAAAGGTGCTGGATGAGGTTCTTCACGACCGTGATCGAGTTCGGCCAGGTCGAGTCGGAGTGCGGGTAGTCGGTCTCGCACATGATGTTGTCCTCGCCGATCTCGCCGATGCTCGCGATACCGTGCGCGTCCTCGATGAAGCAGCCGAACACGTGGTCGCGGAACGTGGCCCGGATGTCGAAGGTGTTCAGGTCGAGGGCGCCCGCGGCGGCATGGTCTCCGAACGTGACCCCGCGCTGCACCCAGAACCGCTGCTTGTCGATGACCTGCTCGGCCCGCTCCAGGAAGTACGGAATCCAACCGACTTCACCCTCGGACAGCGCGATCTTGAGCTTGGGGAAACGCTGGAACAGTCCGCTGAACAGCCAGGCCAGCATCGTTCCCGACGTACGCGTCGCGCCCCAGGCGAGGTTGGCCATGAACGGCGCGTCCCGGGAGATCTGCGGGAGCTGCGAGGACGAGCCGACGTGCATCGACACGACCATCTCGAGGTCGTTCGCCGCAGCCATCACCGGGTCCCAGTACCCCTTGGGGTCATGGATGGTGGGCAGGCCCAGCGGCTCCGGGTTCTCGGAGAACGCGAACGCGGTCGCGCCCTTGGCCGCGCAGCGCTCAAGCTCACGGGCGGCCAGCTGCGGGTCCCACATGGGGATCAGCACCAGCGGGATGTAGCGGCCCGGCGCGGAGCCGCACCATTCCTCGATCATCCAGTCGTTGTAGGCCTGCAGGCACTGGAAGCCGAACTCGCGGTCGCTGGCCTCCATGAACAGCTGCCCGCAGAACCGGGTGATGGTCGGGAAGCACAGCGACGCCAGAATGCCGGCCCGGTCCATGTCCTCGAGCCGGGCCTTCGCGTCGTAGCATCCCGGCCGCATCTCGCTGTAGGGCAGCGGCTCGGGGCTGAACTCCTCCTTCGACTTCCCGACCACCGCGCTCAGGCCGGAGCTGGGGAACTTCTTGCCGTCGTAGACCCAGAAGTCCATGCCCTTGTCGTCGAACTCCATGTGCGGGGCACGGTCGTGGTCCTTGCTGGCGATCCGGTCGAGCCACAGGTTCGGCGGCTCCAGGACATGGTCGTCCACCGAGATCAGCCAGTCGAGGTTCAGATCGGTCATGGTGCTCCTCCGTTTCGGGGCGAGGTCAGCGAAGGTCGCCGACGGACACGTGCTTGACTTCCTGGAACGACCTGATGCCATCCGGCCCGCGCTCACGGCCGAGGCCGCTCTGCCCGTAGCCGCCGCTCGGCGCGTAGGCGCTGAACAGCCCGCGGTTGACCGCGACGGCCCCGGTCCGCAGCCGGCGGGCGACCGCGAGCGCCGCCGGGACGTCCGCGCCGTACACCTGACCGGACAGGCCGTACTCGCTGTCGTTGGCGATCCGCACCGCGTCGTCGACGTCGCGGTAGCCGATGATGGTCAGGACGGGGCCGAAGATCTCGTCCTGGGCCGCCGGGTTGGTGTTGTCCGGCACGTCGAGGACGGTCGGCTCGAAGTAGTAGCCGCGGTCGAGCCCGGCCGGCCGGCCACCGCCGAACGCGACCTTGCCGCCGTGCTCCTGCGCCAGCGCGACATAACGCTCGCACCGCTCGCGCGCCGCGGCATTGATCAGCGGGCCGAGCATCGTGCCCGCCTGCGTGGGCGGGCCGACCGTGAGCGCGGCGTACATCCGCGACACCGACTCGACCACCTCGTCCTTGCGGTCCTGCGGCACCAGCATCCGGGTCGCGGCGACGCAGGCCTGCCCGCTGGTGAGGGCGACCACCGCGGCGGCGCCGGCAGCGGCCCGCTCCACCGCGTCCGGCAGGTAGATCTGCGCCGACTTGCCGCCGAGTTCGAGGGCCACGTGCTTCACCGTCGACGCGGCCTGGGCGAGGATACGCCGGCCGACCGCGGTGGAGCCGGTGAACGAGACCATGTCGATGGCGGGATGGGAGGTGAGCAGCTCCGCGCCGGCCGCGCCGGCCTCGTTGACGACGCTGAGCACGCCCGGCGGCAGGCCGGCCGCCTGCGCCGCGGTGCCGAACACCAGCGAGGACAGCGGCGTCAACGGGCTCGGCCGCAGGATCACCGAGTTGCCCGCCAGCAGCGCGGGGATGAGCTTCTGGAAGGCCATGATGATCGCACCGTTGTAGGGCGTGATCGCCGACACCACGCCGACCGGCTCGTAGCGTCGGATGCTCAGGGTGGTGCCGCCACGGACGAGATCGTCGAGGGGTACCGGGTTGAATTCCTCGTCCGGCATCGACAGGTACAGCTTAATCGTGTTGCGACCGAGGGCCACGCCGGCGAGGTACTGCGCCTGTTCCGCGAACTGCACCGGCTGGCCGGCCTCGGCGACCATGGTCGCGATCAGAGCGTCGCGGGACGCCTCCACGGCGTCGAGGAAGGCGCCGATGACCTGGGCACGGTGCTCCCGGGGGGCCTGCGCCCACGATCCCTCGTCGAAGCTGCGGCGGGCGGCGAGGATCGCACGCTCGATCTCGGCCAGCGGCGTCACGCCCACCTCGGTGAACGTCGTCTCATCGGCCGGGTTCTCCACGGCGAGGGTCTCCTCGCCCGTGATCCAGCTACCGGCCACATACGAGCGCCGCTCGGCAAGAACCTCAGACACGGACGCTTCCCTTCTGCCGGATTGGTCGCGCCGCACGCGCTGGACGGCGCGGCGGCGACTGCGAGCCCGCGGCGGCGGCGCTCAAAACTGCTCCGCGCTGTACACGACCGCCCCGCCGAAGTGCGGCGAGGACTGGCAGGCGACGCCGATGGTTGCCGTGCGCTGGCGGTCACCGGCCCGACCCGCGAGCTGGAGATAGCACTCCAGCATCTGGGGAACGCCGTGCATCCGGCCGTTGCCCAGCGCTCCGCCGCCGGAAAGAACCGGCAGACCCTTGGGACTGTCGCTGTCGATGCCGCCGTCGAGTACGAAACGATGTGCCTCGCCCGGCGGGCAGAGACCGAGCGTCTCCAGCCAGAAGTACACGAACGGCGAGAACCCGTCGTAGAGCTGCGGCAGGTCGACCTCGGTCGGGCCCACGCCGGCGCTCTCCCACAGCCGCCGAGTCGTCTCCTGGCCGACCGACATGATGTCGTCGAGCGGCCAGTGCAGGGGTAGCCGCCGGGTCGCGGGGGCGCTGGTGGCGTAGCCCGAGACGTAGACCGGTCGATGCGGCAGGTCGGCGGCGCGGCGCGCGGAGGTCAGGACGAAGGTCGCCACGCCGTCGACCGGGATGTCGCAGTCGTACCGGCAGATCGGATCGCTGATCATCGGCTCGGCCAGGTACTCCTCGGCCGACAGCGGCCGCCCGTGCCAGTAGGACCACGGCAGCCGGGCGCCGTTCTTGCGGGCCTCGACCAGGACGGCGGCCATCGCCTCGCGGCTGGCGCCGTAGCGCTGGATGTACTCGTTGTAGGGCAGAGCGATCATCGACAGCGGGCCGAAGTAGCCCTGCGGCGCCGTCCACTGCAGTGATCCACCGGCCGACGCCATCGGGTTGCCGTGGTAGCGGCCGGGCGGGTTGTGCATGGCCCGGTGCAGCACCACGTAGTCGGCGGCGCCGGCGGCGATCGCGTTGACCGCCATCGCCACCGCCCCCGGCATCTGCCCGATGCCCTGGAAGCCGGCGGCGTAGCGGGGCCGGACGCCGAGGTTGTCGGCCAGCCAGGTGGCGGAGACGGTGCTGACGCCGTCCTCGACGGCGTGGGCGCCGGCGGTCGGGAACAGCGGGGCGGTCACGAAGCCGTCGATCTGGTCGGTCCGCAGGCCCGCGTCGGCGATCGCCCGGCGTGCGGTGTCGAGGGTGACGACACCGAGCGGCGCCGCGGCGTGGCGCTGGACGACGCTGTGCGCGTAGCCGACGAGGGCGACCTGGTTGCTCGCGCCCAGCCGGCCGCTCATACCGGCGCTCCCAGCGTGAACGCGGGGATCGAGACGCCCGGCGCGACATCCTCGAAGGCCACCGTCACCCGGTCGCCGAGGCGCAGGGCCGCGGCCGGTCCGTCGAGCAGCCGACCGATCATCCGCAGTTCGGACTGCTCGGTCAGCTCGACGTCCACGAGAACGAAGGGGACCTCAGCACCGAAACCCGGCAGGAACGCCTGCCGGACGACCGTCCACGAGCGCACCGTGCCCGTGCCGCTGACCGGCTCGAACCGGAACCGCGGGTCGACGCTGTGGCAGTGCGGGCAGGTCTGGCCCGGGGGCAGGACGAACGAGGCGCACCGCGAACATCGGGCGACGACGAGGGTGTGCCGGGCGGCCGCCGCCCAGTAGGGCCGGGAGACCTCGTCCGGTACCGGTAACGGCCGTGGGGTGCTCACGGGATCACCCCGGCGTCCTTGAACTCGATGATCTTCTCCCACGAGTGGCCGAGGTCGACCAGCACGGTCTCGGTGTGCTCTCCGTGCTCGGGCGCCACCCGCAGCACGGGCGGGCGCTCGTCGAACTGGACGGGTCCGGTGGGAAGCGTGTACGAGGAGCCGCCGTCGAGGGCGACCTCGCCGAGGTAGTCGTTCGCCAGGACCTGCGGATCGTCGAGCAGTTCCTCCACGGCCTGTACGGGCGCCCACGGGGCGTCGAAGCCGTCCAGCAGGTCCTTCCACTCCTCGAAGGTGCGGGTGGCGAACTCGGCGGCGAGCGCGGTGACGCACTCGTCGCGGTGGGCGGCCCGGGCGGCCAGGTCGGCGAAACGCGGGTCGGCGCCCAGGTCCTCGCGCCCGAGAAGCTGGCAGAACCCGGCCCAGTAGCGGTCGGCCTCCAGGAACACCAGCTGGATGTGCCGGCCGTCCTTCGTCCGGTACACCCCGACCAGCGGGTTGACGTAGGCCTCGGTGCCGGTCGCGGCGCGGGGCCGGCCGCCGGCGAGGGCGGCGAGCACATCCGAGGACAGCGTCCACATCGCGGTGGCGAGCAGCGACACGTCCACGACGGACCCGCGCCCGGTGCGGTGGCGGCCCAGCAGTGCGGCGGCCACCCCGAAGGCCAGGGACATCGCGGCGTTGCGGTCGCCCATCGCCCCGCGCTGACCGATCGGCAGGTCCCGGTCCGGCGGGCTCAGCACATGCGCCATCCCGCCCTGCGCCCAGAACGCGGACGAGTCGTAGCCTGGCCGGTCGGCCCCGGGCCCGCGAACTCCGAACCCGTGGCCACGCGCGTAGACGAGGCGCGGGAAGCGTCGTGTCAGCTCGTCGGCGTCGAGCCCGAGCCGGCGCAGCGCCCCCGGCCGGAAGTTGGTGAGGAAGACGTCGGCCGTCTCCAGGAGCTCGTCCAGCAGGGCGCGCCCCTCGTCGGTGGCCAGGTTCAGGGCGACCGATCGCTTGCCCCGGTTGGCCAACGCCATCGAGAGGTTCACCCCGCGGCGTTCACTCCCGATGCCCTGGGTGGCCAGTGCACGGTACGGATCGCCCTCGGGCCGCTCGATCCGGATGACGTCCGCACCCCAGTCGGCCAGCAGCGCCCCCGCCACGGGGACGAAAACCCACTGCGCCAGTTCGACGACCCGCACGCCTTCGAACGCACCTTCACCCACTCCGCGCCTCCCGACCCGGCTGCCATCTCGGCGCAACCGTCCGTGTAACTTTAGACCAACGTTCTCTGGATTGGAAATTCTCTATTTCCGAATCAATAGAATGCCATTCTACCTAAGCGCGCCGGGCCCTGCCGCCACGACAGAGATGGCCTCGCCAAGGCCGCGACATCGCCGCCCACCAGCCATACCCGACCACATACGGATGCCACCCGTACGATTACTTTCCGTGAATCACGACTCCGCGGATGTTCGTGCCGTCACGCATCTCCGTGTAGCCCTTGTTGATCTCATCCAGGGCGTACCGCGTCGTGATCAGCTCGTCCAGCTTCAACCGCCCCTGGCGGTAGAGCTCCAGCAGCGCGGGAATGTCGCGGGAGGGGTTGGAGGCGCCGAACAGCGAACCCTGCAGCCGCTTCTGGTACAGGACGACATGGCGCACGGAGATCGGGATGCCCACGTCCAGCGCGGCCTTGCCCATGCCGACCAGGACGCACGTGCCGGCCTTGCGGATCGCGTCGACGCCCGCCGCGACCTGGTCACCGCTGGTCACACCCACGCAGATGATGCAGGAGTCCGCGCCCTGACCGTTGGTGAGCCCGCGGGCGATGTCCGTCGCCTCGGCCATGGTGGCGACGGCATGGGTGGCGCCGAGCTTCAGCGCCGCCTCCCGCTTGAACTCGACCGGATCGACCGCGATCACCGTCGAGGCGCCGGCATGGGCGGCGCCCTGGACGGCGTTCATCCCGATCCCGCCCACGCCCATGACGATGACGACGTCGCCCGGGCGCACCTCGGCGGATCGGACCGCGGCTCCCCAGCCGGTCGGCACCCCGCAGCTCGTCAGGCAGGCAAGCTCCAACGGGACGTCGTCCGGGCAGCGGACGGCCGACTGCACCGAGACCGTGGAGTACTCGCTGAACGCCGCCACGCCGGCGGCCTGTCCGACGGGACGCCCGTCGATGGACATCCGCCGGCTGCCGTCGGCGCGCATGCCCGACAGCACGCGCGCACCGTTGTCGCACAGGTTCTGCATGCCCGAGGCACACCAGCGGCACAGCCCGCAGGTCGACAGGAAGGACAGGACGACATGATCGCCGACCTTCCACCCGGACGTGTGCGGACCAACCTCCTCGACGACCCCCGCGCCCTCGTGGCCACCCGCCAGCGGCAGCGCGCCCGCGGGAAGAGGCAGGTCCGCCGTCGCGATGTGGTCGTCGGAGTGACACATCCCGCCGGCCACCATCCGGACGAGCAGCTCGTCCTGCTGCGGAGGCTCGAGCTCCACGTCGACGATCTCCCAGCTTCCTGGCTGGTCGAACAGGACCGCTGCCCTGGTGAGCACGGGGTTCCCTCCACATCATCGGGTTTCGTTGTCATCGGATGACCGTCGCCCGCCGGCCCTCCCCGGAGGCGGTCCGGCCAGGTCTGTCAGCTCGAGGCGGCCGAGGCCGTGGCACCGGCCTCACGCTCAGTCGTGACCTCGGCCCTGTCCACGGACTCGGACTCGGCCCTGTCCACGGCCACGGGCTCGGACTCGGCCTTGTCCACGGCCTCGGCCTCGTCCACGGCCACGGGCTCGGCCTCGTCCACGGGCTCGGCCTCGTCCACGGGCTCGGCCTCGTCCACGGGCTCGGCCTCGTCCACGGCCACGGCCACGGCCACGGGCTCGGGCTTGTCCACGGCCACGGACTCGGACTTGTCCACGGCCACGGACTCGGACTCGGCCTTGTCCACGGGCTCGGGCTCGGTCTTGTCCACGGACTCGGACTCGGACTTGTCCACGGCCACGGACTCGGGCTCGGTCTTGTCCACGGCCACGGCCACGGACTCGGCCTTGTCCACGGACTCGCGCACGCCGAAGTAGGCGGCCTCGATGCGTTGCGGATCGGCGGCGAGTTCGGCGGCCGCGCCCCACAGGACGATCCCGCCGCGGTTGAGGACAGCGGCCTGGTCGGCCATCCCCAGCGCCATGCGGACGTGCTGCTCGACGAGTACCACGGCGCAGCCGTACTCCTCGGCGACCTGCCGCAGGGTCCGGAACAGGGACTGGACGATCAGCGGGGCCAGTCCCATGCTGAGCTCGTCAACGAGCAGGACCTTCGGCTTCTGGATCAGCGCCCGGGCCATCACGACCATCTGCTGCTCACCGCCGGACAGCGCGCCGGCGGGAACGTCCCAGCGCTTCTCCAGGTCGGGAAAGGTCTCCAGCATCGCGCGGGGCTTAGGCCCGTCGCGGCGCGCCGCGGCCCGCAGGTTGTCCTCGACGGTGAGGCTGGTGAACAGCGCCCGGTTGTCGGGGACGAGGACGACGCCGGCGCGGTTCGCGGAGTGGGGCCGGCCGCTCGGCAGGCGCACGCCGTCGACCTCGATCGTCCCGGCGCGGGCCGGGAGCACGCCGGCCAGGGTGAGCAGCAGCGTGGTCTTGCCCGCGCCGTTGGGCCCGAGCAGGGTCAGCACCGTCCCGGGCTCGACGGTCAGGTCGAGGTCGCGGAACACCTCGGAGGGACCGTGCCCCCCGGCCAGCCCCGCGCACAGGAGTCCGGTTGTCACTAGGCCACCACCAGCATGTCGGAGGGTGTTTCGGCGTCGTGGACGTTGCCCAGGTACGCATCAGCGACGGCCCGGTCCGCGCGGATCGCCGCCGCGTCGCCGGCGGCGATGACCTTGCCGAAGTCGAGAACGTAGATGTGGTCGCAGACGTCGAGTACGAGGGCCACGTCGTGGTCCACGAGAAGCACACCGACGCCGCTGCGACTGATGGAGCGGATGCGCTCACCGAGCCAGACCGACTCGGTGGAGTCCAGCCCGGCGGCGGGTTCGTCGAGCAGGAGGATCTCCGGGCGGGTGGCGATCGCGCGGGCGATCGACACCAGCTGGCGTTCGCCCTGGCTGAGTTCACCGGCGGGCCGCTCGGCGATGCCGGCGATGCCGACAAGGTCCAGCGCGGCGGCCAGGGTGCGGTGGCGCTGCTCGCCGCGCACACCCGCGAGGGCGGCGCTGACGTTCTCCGTGACGGTGAGGTCGTCGTAGAGCTCGAGGGACTGGAAGGTTCGGGCCAGCCCGTGTTTCACCCGGAGGTAGGAGGCAACGCCGTCCAGCTGCTCGTCACCGAGTCGCACGGAACCGGAGGCCCGGGCGAACCCGGTGATCGCGTCAATGACGCTGGTCTTGCCCGCGCCGTTCGGGCCGATAAGCCCGACGATCTTTCCGGGTTCGACGGTCAGCGACACGTCGGACACGGCGACGACCCCGCCATACCGGACGGTGAGGTCGGCGACCCGCAGCGGCGCGGTGCTCTTCGGCTCGACCGCCGGATCCGCCTCGGCCGCGGCGGCCAGGGGCAGGACGCCGTCCTGCGCCGCGGTGATCGGATCGTCCTTGGCCCGCAGGGGCTCCGCCGCCGCGGGTTCCGCCGGGGCCGGTGTCCGCCCGCGGCTGCCGCGCAACCGTTTCTCGACGCGGGCGACGAGCTCGTGCCCGCTGCTCGCGACTCCCTCCGGGTAGCAGATCAGGACCAGAATCAGGCCGAGTCCGGAGACCACCGAGAACCAGTCACCGAAGTTCAGCCACTTGTCCAAGGCGAGGAAGATGATGCCCGAACTGGCGGCGATACCGGCGGTGATGCCGCCGTACACCGAGGTGACACCGGCCAGGTAGGCGGTCGAGAGCAGCGTGAGCCCGCCGATCGCGGTGAACGAGTCGTAGGTGACGATGCCACGCCGGTAGGCCAGCAGACTGCCGCCGAGTCCGGCGATGAACGAGGCCATCGCGAACGCGGTCAGCTTGACCAGGACGACGTTGACGCCGATCCCGGCGGCCGAGCGTTCGTTGGCCCGCACGGCCAGCATCGCGGAGCCGAGCGCGCTCATCCGCAGCCGGGCGACGCCCCACGCGACCGCGACCAGGACCAGCAGGCATAGCAGCCCGAACTGGATCCGCGGGAAGGCGTCGCCGGTGCCGATGCCCAGATTCCAGCCGAACAGCTTCGGCGTGGCGACCTTCCCGCCGTCGCTCCCGACGATGTCGGTGTTACGGAACCAGACGGCCTCGATCGCGTAGGCCAACGCGAGCGTGACGATCCCGAGCGTCAGCCCGCGCACTCGCAGCGCCGGTAGCCCGATCACCACGCCGAGCACGGTGGCCGCGAGGGCGGCGAGCAGCGGCGCGAACGGGAAGGGCACGTGCCAGCTCTGGGTGAGCCCGGACAGCGTGAACGCCGCGGTGCCGGCCAGGGCGAGCTGCGCCAGGGACACCTGCCCGGCGAAGCCGGTGACGACGACCAGCGAGAGGCCGATGATCGCGAAGATGAACGTGGCGATCACCGCTGCCCGCCAGGTGCCGTCCGTGACCAGCAGCGCGACCACGCCCACCGCCGCGCCCACCAACGTCGGCACGGTCAGCCTGCGCGGCCGGGGTGCCCGCCCCAGGGGTTGGCGGACCAGCCCGCCGCGCAGGGGGATTCCCCTGCCGGTGACCAGCAGCGCAATCATGATCACAAGCAGGGGGACGAGTTCCGCCGAGCCCGAGCTCGGCATCCAGGAGTGGTCGGCGGCGAGCGTGAGCGCCTCGGACTGCACCATCCCGATGATCACACCGGCAGCCACCGTCGCGATCAGGTTCTGGAAGTTGCCGACGACGGCCGCGGCGAGAGCCGGCACCACGAACAGGGTGTACGTGGTCGGCGACAGCGGGCTCAGCGGGGCGATCAGGATGCCGGCCGCGCCGGCGACCGTGCCGCTGATCATCCAGTTGTACAGCGCCACCCGGTCCGGGGAGATTCCGCTGACGTAGGCACCGACCTGCGATTCGGCCGCCGCGCGCGTCAGCAGCCCGAACCGGGTGAACCGGTACATCGCCGCGAGCATGACGGTCAGTACGACGACCGTCACCGCGAGGTAGAATCGGTCGGACAACAGTGTCAGCGAGCCGAACTCCCAGCGGTCCGACGGGAAAATCGTCTCCACGCTCACCGGGGAGGTACCCACCCGGACCACCATCACCGACTGGATCACGACCAGGACCCCGAGCGAGGCGACTGCCCGCGCCAGCGGCGGCGCGTCGCGCAGCGGCCGGAACACCAGCCCATACAGCACCGCGCCCAGCAGCGCCCCGAACACGAGCGCGACCAGCAGCGCCGGGGCGAACCCCCAGTCCCCTCCCACGTTCACCGAGGTCGGCAACCCGGGTAACAGGATGAGCAGCTTTCCGCTGCGCAGATAGGCGTACGAGTAGGCGACGAACAGGGCGACCGCGCCCGTCGCGAAGTTGATGACTCCCGAGCTCCGGAACGTCAGGACGAGCGCCAGCGCGAGCGCCGCGTACACCCCGCCGTTGCCCAGGCCGAGGAGGAGTGAGCCGACATCGTTCATCGCGAACTCCCGACTGTGTCCTGTTGGTTGCGCACCGGCGCCGCCGAGATGACCGGCTCGGCAGGCCACCTGGTCCCGCCGGACCCGTTCGAGTACGTGACCGTCCCGGTCACACCACCCACTTTTGGTAACGTGAAGCTGTCCGTGTGTGACGAGCGCTCCGCCCGCACCATGTGGCCCGTTCCTTCCTGCGGCGCGTCGGCTCGCCGCGCCACGTTGTCGCCCAGCACTCCGTCGCCGCCGGGGCATGGGGCTACGGTGCAAAGACCCACGTCGAGGCCGACTGGACACGCCCGGGAGACCGATGCTGACCACCGGGCGTGAGAAAGTCAACATCGGGGTCAATATTGAGTTTCGCACGACTGGTCGCACGCCGCCGACCAGTGGCGGGAGACCACGCCACCGGCCGGCGCGCCGCGTGATCGCGGGGGCGACCACCCCGGCTCCGCGCCCGGTTCGACCCCCGACTCCCCACCGCTCCCTGGTCCATGCCGGGCGGACCGGGACGGCCCCTGGCGCACACCGACCCGGAACCTCGACCGCTGACGGCGATGACGTGTTGACGGCCGGCGGCACCGCCGTCAGACTCGACCGCAGTGTGGCCCACCGGCCTTTCTGACTATTGCCAGGAACGCTCCGGTCGAGCCGCGGGCGACTTTCGGTAAACCAATCCCGAGCGCCGTCGCGCCATCCAAAAGGCCGCGCGACAAAATGCTCCGGCCGATGATGCCATCGTCGTCCAACGGTTCAGAACGTTATTTCGACCGCCTTCCCCGAGAGGACGTGACCGTGCCCGGTCCCGCACAGGGAGACCTGCCTGCCGCCCGCCGTCCCAGTATTCCCGAGAATCTCGACGAGGCGTTATCCACCGACTGGATCACTGCGGCCCTGGACACCCGGTTTCCCGGGATCAAAGTGACCTCGGTGACCCGCGGCCCGGTGGTGAGCCGGTTATCGACCAACGCCAGGTTCCACATCGACTGCGCGGGTGGAGTCCCCGCCGGACTCTCGCCGGACCTCTGCATCAAGGGCTATTTCACCGCGGTCGGCTGGCCGGTCCGGTTCACCGGGAAGCCGGAGGCCCGCTTCTACCGGGACCTGGCCGCGCCCACCGGCATCCGCACCCTTCGCAGCGTGTATTCAGCTCTGGATCCCGACACGGACGCGAACGTGATCATCACCGAGGACGCGGTCGCCGCCGGGGGTGTCTTCCTCGACGGCCGGTACGCCTACACGCCGGAGCAGGCCGCGGACAGTCTGGCGGAGTTGGCCAGGCTGCACGCCGCGACCTGGGGTGATCCCTCGCTTGCCGGCGCCGGGTGGCTCGACCCACGGCTGACCGGACTCCTCGCGGGCAGGGGGGTCAGGGAGATCCGCGGCAACTTCGAGAGCTGGGTGGGAGCCGCCGTCCCCGAGCGGACGCGGGATGCCGAGCGGCTCGTCAGCGCCTTCCGCGCCCTCGCCGAGGGCACCCGGACGTCGCCGGTGTGGAGCGTCATCCACGGCGATCCGCACGTCGGCAATCTCTACCTCGACGGCGACGGCCGGCCGTCCTTCGCGGACTGGCAGCTCGTGCAGCGTGGTCCGTGGTACCTCGACGTCGGCTACCACATCGCGTCCGCCCTCACGGTGGCTGACCGCCGACGCACCGAGGGGGATCTGCTGCGCCACTATCTCGACCGGCTGAGCGCCGCCGGCATCGCCGCACCCTCGTGGGACGACGCTCTGCTGGGTCTTCGCCGCGGCATCCTGTACGGCTTCTACCTGTGGGGCATCACCCAGCTGGTCGACCCGGAGGTGACCAGCGTGCTCCTCGAACGCCTCGGCACCGCGGCCGCCGACCACCACGCGTTCACCGCCGTCGACCCGATCCCCACGCCGTGAGCGGGCCGGTGGCGTCCAACACCGGTTGCCGGCCAACACCATAGTTGCTAATGTTGACGTCGATATAGATATCGGCCCCATCGCCAGATTCCGCCCACCACCCGACGATGGAGTAGTGGCAATGCCTGTGAGCCGAGCGACGGAACTGCCGGCGAACGGTGGCGGCCGGTGGCCGAGTACCGGGTTTCGTTCCGTGCAGTGGGGCGAGATGGAGGTCGGTTACACGGTCACCGGGGCAGTGGACTGCACGCCGGCGTATCAGGGACTACCGGACGGTCTCTGTCCGTGCCCGCACTACGGCTACGTCTTCAGCGGTCGGTTGCGTGCGGTGTATCCGGGCAGCGACCTGCCGGAGGAAGTCGCGGTGGCCGGAGATGTGTACTTCTTCCCGGCCGGTCACTCGCTGATCTACGAGGAGGACAGCGAGTGCCTCGAGTTCAATCCAGCGGCACCGCTGCAGATGGTGATGGATCATTTCGAGAAGATGATCGCCCAGGGTTGGACAGGCGACGTGGTCTCGGGCGAATCCGCCGGCTGACCCTCCTTCGGCCATGACCGGACATTCCGTTGTCCGGTGCCGGTACGGTCGCGCGAACTCCCGCCGTCAGCGCACGGGACCGCCTCGATCCACGACCCCGGTCAGGCACCGTCCCCGCTGGGGTTGCCACCAAGACCTCGGAGGCAGAACCTCCACAGACGTTCGCCGATCACCTCCATCGGCTCCGCGGCCGTCGCGAAGGCGTAGTGGTGATAAACGGACATGACCAGCCTGGCCACCAACTCCGCGTCCTGCTCCACATCGCTCGGGTCGAGCAGACCTGCCTGCCTGGCCGCGTCGAGTTCACCTGCGACGAGGTCCGCGAACGGCCGGGTGGCGTGGGCCATCTCCTCCGGGTACTGCTGGTGGAGCCGCCAGTGCTCGGTCGTGATGAACTGCGATCCGGCGCTCTCACTGCTCTGGGTGCCCAGGGTGGTCAGCGCGGCCACGATGTAGCTGCGCAGTCGGGAGAGCGGGTCCGCTATGCCGCTCGCGGCCTCCTGGAAGCCCGCGACCTCACGGGTGATCAGATCTTCGACCACGGCCAGCAGTAGCTGGTCCTTGCCCGCGAAGTGACGGTAGAAGGTCTGCATCGCGACACCGGCCTCCTTCACGAGCTCCTGGGTCGTGAACCGGGCGCCCTTCGTCGCGATCAACCGCTCGGCGGCCTCGACGAGATTCGTCGCCTGCTGCATGCTGCGCGTCCGCGAACGCTGCACCGTCGGCGATCGGTCAACGGCTCGCTCGACCCAGGGCACCGTCGAGACGTTGTCAGCACTCACGACAGTGCACCCGTCCTCACCCGCATCAAAGTCCCGAGACGTGAAGCGACACCCAACACGAGACGTGCCAGGCTCGCCCGCACCCGCCCGCACCCGCCCGCGCGCCTCTCAGCCGATCGTCCGTGGCTCGGCGTCACCGCCTCGGTAGAACGATACCCTCACTACTCGGGGTACGGTATTTCTCGTCTCGGTAGAACCAAGGGCTCTCACCACGGTGTGACGCGGTCGTCACGCCCATCAGGCCATCGTGTAGCTAGGCCGCGAGCAGGTCCAGCACTCCCAGCTCGTCGATGGCGGCCGACACGTTGGCTGCCATCGACAGGAACATCCGGTCGGAACTGGCCGTCCGTGGGGCGCTCGCGAAGACGCAGCCGATCATCGTGATCACCGGTCCCTGCAGCATGCCGCAGCGGTAGTCCTCGAAGCAGTCGTCCGCGGAATAGCCGGTGACCCCGTGTGCCAGCAGGCGCCGGTGATAGGCGGCAACGAGCCCTGCCTCGTGCGACCGCCGGTCGGCGGGTGCCAGGGCGGTGGAGAGGAAGTAGGCGAGATCGCGGCCGGGCAGGCCGACCTCGACGGTCTGCCAGTCGACTGTCCGCTGCTCGCCGTCGCCCAGGAACAGGAGGTTGTCCAGTCGGTAGTCCCCATGGACCAGGGACCGGTGGGACGACATGCGATTCCCCCAGCCGGCGACGAGTTCGGCCGCGCGCCGAAGGACGCCGACGTCGCGCGGCCCGAGATCGGCGTGGTACCGCGCGGTGAAGTCGGCGGCGGCCGCGACGGCCGTCTTGCCGAGGATCGCCAGGCCGGCGTCGTCGAGCTCGATCAGCCAGTCGGCCTGCGCCACGAGGTCCGTCTCGTTCCAGAACGGTGCGTGCAGGCCCGCGAGGTTCTCGACGGCGAGGGTCGCCTCGGCGAGCGTGCAGCCCTCGACCTGCCTGCCGGCCCGTGCCGGCCGGACGTCCTCCAGCACCAGGGTGAAGCGCAGCCGGTCCTCGCTGAGCGCGGCGCTCCAGCAGTGGGGCACCCGGATCAGCGCGCGCGAGGCGAAGGCGACGTAGAAGCCGACCTCGCTGCGGTAGGCGCGCCGCAGCCGACGGCGGACGTCCGTGGAGCCGGCGGCCATCTTCACCACCACGCTCCGCGGCCCGCGGCTGGTCTGGCCCGGCTTGAGATCGAGGTGGAAGCGGTAGCTGACGGCGGTCTGTCCCGTGCCGACGGGTTCGTAGCGCAGGCCGGTGACCTCGACGTCGCTCCCGCCCGCACGGAGGACGTCGGTCATCCACGCCGGCGTGATCTCGGCCGGGTCGTCGACGACCCGGGTTGCGCCGAAGGGGTGGGCCGACCCGCCCACGTCAGGCTCCCCGCTCATGGCTCCAGCCCGACGCCCGGTTGCGTGAACGTCGTTCCTGGGTGCCGACGCCATGGTTCCGCGGTCACCGCACTCGTCCGATTCGCGGCGGAATCGAATAGCTATCTGGATACATGTCGCCTCCAGCCTTGGGGACTGCACGCGGCGCCTCAGCCACGACGGGCAACATAGCGTTCTATTAACATCGACGTCAATATTGCCCGGTCGCCAACCTCCGCGCCAGACAGGGCGAACGTCCGGCGTGCCGGCCAACACCAACCCATGGACGCGGCCCACGACCAGCACAGCGAGGGCGCGGCAGCGGCGGGCCGCCACGTCCCACCCGTTGTTGACGTTGGCATCGAAGGCGGTGAGCCTCGCCGCAACATTTGTGACCCGCAACACATGCAGAAGGATAATCAAAGATCCAATCCGACATGACGATCAGGGGGAGGTAACGATACCGACAGTCCGAGGTCCCCACTACCAACGACGACGCCGACATCGGCGACATGGCAGGACAAGACGGACCTGCCTGACTGTCATTATCCATCGAGGATCATCTGGCTAATATCCCCTTGTCGGCCAGAGTTCGAGGACATGGCCGCGCTCCATTACCACGCGGCCAACCGTCCTCCGGTGACCCGCAAGCCGATGGCATCACCTACGTTCCACCTTAAATGCGGATAAATCTTCCAGCCGGGCCGGCCTTCGGGGAGCGCTGTGTCTTCACGTCACCATGCTTTACGCCTAGTGTCCGCAGTGTTGCTCCTGGTGGCCGCGGTCGGTTGCTCCAGTTCGGACACCCCGGCCACGCCCGCCTGCTCCAGCCCAGGAGTCACGCAGAACGAAATCAAGGCCGGCCTGCTCCTTCCCGACAGCGGGCCACTCGCCTCCGGATTCCTCTCCGTCCGTTCCGCCATCGACGCTCGCTTCGGAGTCACGAATGCGGCGGGCGGCGTCCACGGTCGTAAAATCACCCTGGAGTGGCGAGACGATCGGGGATCGACGGTGGCGAACTACGTGGGCGCCCGAGATCTTGTCGAGCAGCAACACGTTTTTGGCCTCCTCGAAACGTCACTCACCGCGAGCGGAAGCGCGCAGTACCTGGCTGACCAAGGAGTACCCGTCTCCGGTCTGGCAATCGAGAAGATCTGGTCGCAGTACCGGAACATGTTCTCGTTCGTCTACGACAGCTCCGCGGCCGTGGACACCTACGGGCAGTTCGTGAAGTCGCAGGGCGGCACCCGAGCCGTCATCGTTCAGCCGGCGCTCTCCGCGGGCCTTACCAATCCGGCAGCGCAGTACTACCAGAGCCTGGAAGCCGCCGGCATTCCCATCCTCAACACGTTGAACTTCAACACGAGCACCGACAGCATCCAGGGGCTCGCGGCGAAGGTGATCGCCCTTGGTCCGGACACCGTCGTCAGCATGATGGGGAACCCTGAGACCGTCCAGCTGCTGAACCTGCTGCGTTCCGCCGGAAAGAATCCAAAGGTCATGATTTCCTCCGGCGGCTATGACCAGCAACTACTGCGAACCTACGGTCCCCAGGTGGCCGGCATCATTACGCCGGTCTTCCACCTTCCCTTCGAGGCCGGTGGCCCCGCGATCGACGCCTACTCCGCCGCGATGGCACGCTACGCACCCCAGATCACCCAGCCCAACCAGGACATTGCCGTCCTGTCCTACATCGTGGCGGACACGTTCGTCCGCGGCCTGGAGGCCGCTGGCGACTGCCCCACCCGGCAGAGCTTCATCAATGGCCTTCGGTCTGTCACCAACTATGACGCCGGCGGTCTGATCAGCCCGGTCAACTTCAAGACCAACCTCGGCCGGCCGGTGACCTGCTACACGTTCGTTCAGGTCAATCCCACAGGCACCGGGTACAACGTGATGGGCCCGCAGCTCTGCGGCAAGGAGATCGCACCCTGAACACTCGTTCGGTCCTGGCACTAGAAACAGGCCCTGTGCGGCAGCACCGTCGGCCAAGGCACCAGTGTCCTGAGTCGTTAATTCGTTGGCAGTAGGCGCCGAGGGTCTCGAGGATCTCGTCGGCGGTCCTGGCCCAGACGAACGGCCTGGGGTCCTTGTTCCAGGCGTTGATCCACTTACGGATGTCGGCCTCGACGAGGACGAGGTCGGGGTGAAGCGCAGGTGGAACCTGGGATGCCGCAGCGATCACCGGCCGGCCGTTCGTCCCCATCAACTACCGGCTCGCCGACCCGCAGCTGCGCACCACCGTCGCCCGCACCGCACCCGCCACCATCATCGCCGGTGACGGCGTCGCCCAGCGAATCGGACCGATCGACGGCATCGCGTACCTCCCCCGGGCCCTGGCCCTGGCCCTGGCCGAGGATCCCACCGGCCCGCAGGCCCACGGATGGACCGGCGACGATGACGACATCGAGCTGATCAGCGACGGCGACGGCCTGGCGGTCATCGGGAGGCCGGCGGCTGTCGAACGCTTCCTCGTCTCCGAAGGACTGCCGTCGAAGGATCTCGGACTGCCCAGGCTCGGATCGGCCCTGGGCGTGGGCCCGGCAGAAGCGGATGGCACTCGTCTCACGCACCACCGAGCGTCTGATGGCCCGCGTGGATTCGGCGGTCGGCACGGCTGACAGGAAGGTGCTGCTGCACCCGGGCGCGTCCCCGGCGGTGGTGCGGTCGGGGAACGAGGTCGCGGTCGCCGTCGCCGACTTCCACGCCCGGGTCGGGATCGAGAGCGGTCGGCGGTCCCTGGAGGCGAGACGATGGGTGGACGCGGCCGCGGTTGACAGAGCGAAAACGATGGTCGCGCCAACGTGCTCAGGAGGGCGGGGATGATCCCTGCGCAGGGCCCTCGACCATGTAGTTGATCTCTTGGCGGGTGAGGCGGAGCGGCGCGACCTTCTTCCGGGCCCCCGCCTGCTTGAGCCGGAATCACCGCCCAGGGGTCAGGCCTGCTGGTCCCTGACCTTCCATCCTCGGTAACGCGCAGAAGGCGACGTCATGTGCTGTGTGCGTCCCAAAGGCCGAGTCGCATGTGCAGCCGGTAGGTCGCCCGCTCCGCGGCGAGGCTGCGAACAAGACGGTCGGGACCAGGAGCGTATTTGGGCCAATCAGTCGCATGCCGGGTGTCCTTGCTGCCATCATCAACGGCGTGGAATCCCGCGGGGGCGCTGTAGATCGTCGACAGATCGGTGGCGTTCCCTGGCCGCAGCGACGGCGCGCTTGTCGACAAGGTCCAGACGTGCTCATCGCCAAGGCGATCGAACGCCTCTTAGGGCTGGGGAGAAGTCACACGTGCTGGTCAGGCGGGGCTTTCCAGGCCCATGGCGCGCGGGCGTAGCCCTGTATCGGATCTGGCCTCACGAGCGGTGAGCACGGCTTCTCCTTGCCCGTCCTGCGCGCCCCCGCGCAGCGGCCCGCAGGCCCCTTGACTCCAGGCATGCCCGACGCCGCGCCGCAGGTAGGCGCGGGCGATCCATGATCCCGATCCGTCACCAGGAGACAGGCCAAGACGTGATGAATGGCGAGCAGATCCTCACCGTGCACGAAGCCGCGCGATCCTGGCAGCCGAACAGGAACGCGCCCGAAGCCCTGGCGCACACCGTCGAATGGCTCACCCGCCTCCAGGTCCACACACCCCGCGCCGAGAGGTACGCCACACTTTCTGCCTGGGCGTATCCGCTGGCCCCGCTGCCGGAGTTGGAACTCGCCTACGACATCCACGCCTTCTTCCGGATCTACGACGACTTCACCGACGACCTGGCGGCGGACATCGGCCGCATCAACGTCATCGGCGCGGAACTCACCGGGATTCTCTACGGTAGACCCGCGAGGTCCCACCTGGGGATGATCTTCGATGATCTGTGGACGCGGCAGATCACCAGTTCCCCGGACCAGTGGGTGGCTCGGGTCCGCGAGCACTGGGAATGGTATTTCAACACGCAGGCGGCCTACGCCGCGATGCGGGACCGGCGGCTGGACACGACGGTCGAGGAGTACCTGGAACTGCGCCTGGGAAACGGCGCGGTGCCGCTGTGCCTGGTGTTCGGCGAGAAGGCCAACCGCACCTACCTGGCGCCGCACGTCCACCACTGCACCCAGTTGCGACTGCTGCGCACGTTGACCAGCGACATCATCGTGTACTGCAACGACGTCTACTCCTCGGTCCGCGACGCGAAGCGCGCCGACCCGCGCAACCTGATCACGATCATCCGCGACCAGGAGGGCTGCGACTGGCACGCGGCGAGAGCGCGCTGCGAGCAGGAGATGCGCGCGCTTGACCAGTCGATACACACCACGAAGCAGCGCCTTGACACAGCCTGCGACGTGCTTCGGTTCACCGGCGCGGAACGCGCCCAGGCACGGATGGGTGCCAGGATCGCCGACGACTGGAACTGGGGTTACCAGGCGTGGGCCGCCGCCAACGAGCTGCTGATGGACACGGATCCGCCGCGCGAGGAGATATCCCGCCTGCTGACCTCGCCGCAGGCGGCGTGACAGTGGGTCGGCAAGACAGCAGTGGCGCCCGGGAATCGCTGCCGGGCGCCACGTCGGCCGGCCGTCTCCCCTAACGCCGACCGCGGACCAGGTCGACCAGCGAGGCCCAGAAGCCACGGCGGGCGTCCGCCTCGGCCTGCGCGTCCGCCTCGGCCATTGCCGCCCGTGCGTCCGTCGCGGCGCTCCGCTCGACTCGGGCGGCCGGGGCGGACTGCGGAGCGGGGCGCCGCCGCGGGGCGAACGTGACCGGGAGCGCGTCAAGGTGCCGGGACCAGGTCGACGCGGTCCAGGTCAGCTGGTCCTCCGGCACCGTGAGATGCAGGTCGGGCAGCCGGTTGAGAAGCACGTCGACGCCGGTGTCGGTGATGGCGCGGGCGATCTCCTGTCCCGAGCACTCGTGCGGGCCCCGGCTGAACGCCAGGTGCGAGCGGTTGCCGTGGATCGGCGCGCCCGGGTCCGGGCGGACCTGCGGATCCGCGTTGCCCGCCGCGATACCGAGCAGCAGCATGTCGCCCTTGCGGATCTCCCTGTCGGCGAACCGCATGTCATGCGTGGCGAACCGCGCCGGGCACACCAGCAGCGGCGGGTCGTCCCAGAGGATCTGCTCGACCGCGTCCGGCAGCGTCATGAGCCCGCCGGCGAGCGACGCACGGAAGCGGGGGTCGGTCAGCACCATCCGCAGCGTGTTCGAGACCAGGTTCGTCGTGGCCTCGTAGCCCAGCACGATCACCAGGCGCAGGTGCGCGCACACCTCGTCGTCGTTGAGCCCCGAGGGGTGCTGGATGAACCAGGACGCCAGGTCGTGCACGGGGGCCCTGCGCCGTTCCTCGGTCAGTGCCCGCAGGGTGCCGATGATGTACTGGTTGTGGGCGAATGCCTTCTCTCCGCCGCTCACCATGCCGACGATGGCCTCGACCAGTTTCGGGCCGTGCTCCTCATCCAGGCCGACCAGCCGGCTCAGCACGAGCATCGGCAGGTACGCGGCGAACTGGGTCACCAGGTCCGCGGCGCCGTCCTCGACGAAGCCGTCGATCAGCTGGTTCGCGTAGCGCTGCACGTGCCGTCGGGTGCCGTGCCGGTCGAACCTGGTCAGGCACTCGTTGACCGCGGCGCGAAGCCGCCGGTGCTCCTCGCCGTCGTAGGACACGACGTCGGGACGCCAGCCGAGAAGCTGAAGCAGCGGGTCGTCCGCGGCGATCCTGCCCTCGTTCCAGTCCCGCCAGAGCCGGGCGTCCCGGGTGAACCGGCTCGGGGTGCGCGCGACCTGCGTGTTCTCCTGGTAGCCGAGCACCAGCCAGGCCGGGACGCCGCCCTCGAGCTCCACCGGGGCGATCCCGCCGTGTTCCGCGCGGAGCTTCTCGTACACCGCGCCTGGATCGCGCCGCGCCGCCGGGCCGTACAGGGCGGTCAGGGTCGCTCCCTGCGCGAAGACCGCCCGCGCGGGGCATTCCTGCGGCGGGATCGCGGCGCCTGATTCGGGTGTGGAGGGTGACACGCTTACTCCGTGGCGGCGCAGGCGGCCACGGGGGCCGCGGATCGGGTGGACAGCCAGTACAGGTAGCGCATGAGGGCCAGCAGGGTGTCCCGGCTCGAGGCCCGGCTGCGCGCGTCGCACGCGACGATCGGTACGGCAGCCGGCAGGTCCAGCGCGGCACGCACCTCGTCCAGCGGGTGGGTCGGGGAGTCGGGGAAGACGTTGACGGCCACGATGAACGGCACGCCGCCGTCCTCGAGCCGCCCGATGACGTCGAAGCTCGCCTCGAGCCGCCGGGTGTCGACCAGGACGACCGCGCCGAGGGCTCCCTCAAACAGGCCGGTCCACAGGAACCAGAAACGCTGTTGTCCGGGCGTGCCGAACAGGTAGAGCACCAGTTCCTCGTTGATGCTGATGCGGCCGAAGTCCATGGCCACGGTGGTCGCGCCCTTCTGCTCGACCCCGCGGACGTCGTCCACGCCGACGCTGGCCTCGGTCATCGTCTCTTCGGTCCGCAGCGGTCTGATCTCGCTGACGGAGCCGACCAGGGTCGTCTTGCCGACGCCGAACCCGCCGACCACGACGATCTTGACCGCGGCGGTGACCGAGGCGGGCAGCGTGTTCTCGTGTGCCGGTCCGATAGCCGGCTCAGAGCCTCTGGAGCCCATACATCACCGCCTTGAGAAGTTCGGGGTCGGAGGTTCCGCCCGCGCGCACCGCGGCACGCACCTCGACGAACGAGTCCCTGAGCAGGTCGGAGACCAGGACGGCGACCACGCTGAACGGCAGCCTCAGGTACGCCGTGATCTCCGCCATCGACAGAGGGTAGTCGCACATGCGCAGGATGGCCGCGTGTTCGGGCTGCATCTCCGGCCGGGCCATGGCCCGCGTCACCACGAGGGTGACCAGGTCGAGGTCGGCCCGGCGGCCCGAGGCGCTGCGCCCCCCGGTGATGACGTACAGGCGCTCGGGGCCGCCCTGTGCCCAGGCGGAGGAGGCGTCGTTGACCGGGGGCGGCCTCACCCGGCCGCCGTCCTCTCCTCCATCCGCTGCGGGCTGGTGAGATGCTCCCCGATGCGGGCGACCAGGCTGCGCATCTGCTGCCCCATCAGCCCCGCGTCCACCCCTTCGTCGGCCAGCACCGCGAGGTACGCGCGCGCGCCGGCCGCCATGAGGTAGAAGAATCCCCCGCCCACCTCGATCACCACGAGCCGCATCCGCCTGTCCCCCAGCGGGAACTCGGTGGCGACGGCGGCGGACAGGCTCTGCAGTCCGGCGCACGCGGCCGCGAGCCGGTCGGCGGTGTCCACCGAGGTGTTGTACTGGGCCATGCGCAGGCCGTCCGACGTCAGGACGATGACATGCCGGGTGCCCGGCACGCTGTCCGCGAGGTCCTTGAGCATCCAGTCCATGCTGGGTTGCAGGTGGTCCATCGACTACTCGCCTTCCTTCCTCGACACGTCGTCAGCGATGGCGTGCTCGGTGCTCGTGCCCTCGCCGGAGACCGCGTTCTGGAACGCGGCGAGCCACAGTCCAGGCGGCGGCGAGGGTGGCGCGGCGGGTGCGGGTGCGGGTGCGGGTGCGACAGTCGACAGGAGCGGGGACGGGTCCGACCGCGGCCCGCGCGACCCGGTCAGGCTCTGCTGACTCAGGATCTGGCTCTGGCTTTCGCCGAGCGAGGCGGTGACGCCGCGTCTGCGCTGCGGCAGGCCGTTGTTGTTGGTCCTGATGGTGCGTGGCTCCTCCGGCCGCGGGGCGACGGCGGGCACCGGCATGTTCCGGTTCGTCCTGACCGCGGCGCCCGGGGTGGACGCGGCCAGCGGCACAGCGGTGGCCAGGTCGCGGGGGATGATCAGTACGGCGCGCACGCCGCCGTACGCCGAGGGCCGCAGCGAGACCTGGAAACGGTGGGTCTGCGCGAGCCGGCCGACCACGGAGAGGCCAAGGCGCGGGTTCTCGCCGAGGTCGGCGAGATCGAGGTCCGACCTGACCTCGGCGAGCACCCGCTCGGCACGCAGCCGGGCCTCCTCGCCGAGTCCGACGCCGCCGTCCTCGATCTCGACCGCGATCCCGGACTGCACCTCGACCGCGGTCAGGTGCACGCGGGTCTGCGGTGGCGAGTACCGGGTGGCGTTGTCCAGCAGCTCGGCGACCGCGTGGACGAGCGGCTCGACGGCGGGTCCGGAGATGGCGACCTCGACCACCGAGTACAGGTCGACGCGCTGGTAGTCGATGATCCGGGACATCGCGCCGCGCAGCGCGTTGAACAGCGGCACCGGATGCTGCCACTGCCGACCGGGCCGGGATCCGCCGAGCACGGCGAGCGAGTCCGCGAGCCGGCCGATCAGCGCGGTGCCGTGGTCGAGGCGGAGCAGGTCGTCGAAGACGTCGGGGCTGGCGCCGTGTCGCTCCTCCATCTCGCGCAGATCCTGGAACTGCTGGTGCACGATGGCCTGGACGCGGCGGGCGACGTTGACGAACGCGCGCTGCGCCGAGTCACGCAGGTCCTCCTCCGCCTTGACCGCATCGAGGACCGAGCGGACCACGTCGTCGTGCGCCTTGATGAAGGCGGCGCCGAGGTCGGGCGACTGGCTCGAGCCGGACAGCGCCTCCTCGACCGAGTCGCCGCGATGCAGCCGGCTGATCGCGGCGGGCAGCACCTCGATGGCGAGGCGGCTGGTCTCGGCCTCCTGCAGCTCCAACCGGCGCACCAGCTCCCGCTCGGTGGCGGCCTGCTCACGGCGCAGCTGGACGATCTCGTACCCGCGGCGGCGCACCTCGGCGCAGACCAGGCCGACCGCGATCACCGCGACGAGGCCGCACACGGCGACAGCGGGCCGGGCGTCCGGGGTGACGAAGCGGAGAGCCGCGACCGTACAGAGCGCGGTCAGGGCTGGCGGTAGCAGGGCGCTGGAGACGACGGAGTCGCCGCCTTGCGTGCCACGAGGTGACGGTCGCTTGCGTGTCATTCGCAGAACCTTGGTCTGATCGTGGGCGTGTGTCGGTGACTGACGGATGTATGGGGAGAAGAATCACGGCGCGGCCCGCGGAGCGACTCGCGCGCCGACGAGGGCCCGACGGCGTTCTGACCGGGCGCCGGGCTACGTTGCTCAGCGCTCGGATACGGCGGTTCTGCTGTCTCTCCGAACAGGTCTGACGTTATATCAGAACGTAGACGCGTCGGAAATACGCCCGCACCCCGGATACGCCGGGCGCACGCCCGCACAGCCGGTCCGATGATGGTGGATGTCGAGGACCTGGCCCGGGAAGCCCCGTAGGGTGCGGGTTGCGTCGTGGTGTTGGTGAAGTTGATGGAGATGAAGCGCCGCTCCGCTCACCGACCCCGGATATATCCAGCTTGCCGGCGCCCGGGTAACCTAGCGGCCAATCTTTCGGGCGTGGCACGCCGACCCTGTGTGACATTGATGTCAATTCGCACTTCGGCGCGGACACCGGTGGTTCATCGGGGTCCACAACTACGATCGGCGGCCGATGTAGTTCGGCCATGGCCTGCTCCCGGCCGGTGAAAAAACTCGTTCCGTACCGGTACAGGCCCTCCACCATTTCCGGAATCGGCCCGGGAAGACCGGTCCCAACACGGGCGTGGTCGCGCCGGGGAGACCGTCCTGCGACGCCCTCACCAACGCCACGCCCGACCACGGCCCGCACCACCCGGACACCATCCGCGCCCGCCGCGCTCTTGCCGACACCACCCACCACCCAGACGCCGACAGACCGGCCCCACCCGAAAAGCCGCCTGCGACCGAACGGCCACCCGCACCCGAACGACCAACCAGGAACCTGCGCGTCGGCCCGTGACCAGCCGAACCGTCGGGTCCCGATCACGGCCAGCCCGTCAGCGTGGGGCTGAGGACCCGTCGCCGTCACCGTCCGGGGACGCCTCCGCCTCGTCGGACAGGCGGCCGAACCCCTCCAGCCTGTCGAACAGATGCGACCTCGCATCGTCGACAGCCTCTGGCCTCTCCGCCGCACGCTCCCGTTCCTCACGGGCACGTGCGTCCGCCGACGCGTTCGCCTTGTCCCGAAACTCCCGCATCATCTGATCAAGCTCTTGCTGGTCCGACTCGAACTCATGCTCCGCGGCCAGGCGATTCGTCAACTCGTTGTCGTCGCGGGACTGCCAGGCGCGGCTGAACGAGCCGTCCCAGTCGACCGGACGCAGCGGCGGGCGCCCCCCGGACGGCGCGTCCGACGGTTCCGCGGAGCCGTCCGGCGACGGGTTGGCCGACTCCGGATCGGTGCCGGCGTGGGCGTCCGGCGCAGGCGGGGCGGGGTCCCGGTCGGCGTCGGGGGCCTGCTCGGGGCCGGGGTCGGTCGGGGCCGGGGTCGGTCGGGGCCGGGGTCGGTCGGGGCATTGGACACGGTGATCCTCCCTGTGGCTGGCCCGCCGGTAATGATCCCACTGCACCCGGTTCGCCGGACCGCCGAGGGTGAACCCCGTCGTTGAACGTGAAGCCTGGTCGCGACCCGCTGGGACTGACCACCATTACCACCGACCGGCTGATGCCAGGCCGGCTGCCCGGCATTCTGGAGCTGTCCCAGCGCGCTCGTTACTTCTCGTTCCACGCGTTCCTGCTCGACGAGTACCATCGTCGGCGGCTGGCGCCGGACCGCAGGCGGCTGTCGGAGTTCATCACGAAGTGCGAGTGGGACCTTGGTCTGGCGGTGCTGCGCTGCCCGCGCCACTGCGGGCTCCAGCGGACCACAGCGCCGCGCAGCCTGTCTCTGCCGGTGACAGCGGCAGCAGCGGGAACGACGCCGACCCGACAGCACGCCGGGAGCACCCGGTGGCGGGGAGTTCGATGATCGGTCCGCGTCGACCTCCGATCCTGTCCAGGCCGCCGTGCGGCAGCGGCGCCGCGCCGTCGGTCACCTCACGCTGGTCGCCGCCGAAGCTGATCGCCGCGTTGCGCGACTACCGCCGCTTCGACCGGGTCCAGATCTTCGCCGACGAGGGATGGCGCGCCGTGCGGCGATGCTCCTGGAACTCGGGGAGACCCGGTGGACCGCGGAGTTCCTCGCGACCGAGTGGTCCCAGGTGATCCTTGGCCATGCTGCGATCGCGCGCCGACTACTTCCGCGCCCGCCGTCCCGGCCGTGGCCGCCAGCTCGCCCGCCAGGACCGCGACGCCATCTTGCAGCGCACGGAACGGTTCACCAAACGGGCCGGCATCGGCAACGGGGCAGCGATACCCCAAGGTTGACACCGGACACGCGGCGAGCCGGCCCGGGGCGCGGCGATGTCCGACCGGGGCGTTCATGATCTAGCGGCGCAGAAACGATCAAACTCGTTCGCGCTCACCCGCCTTCGCGACTCCTGGCGGGGCATTCCTGCCCCGTCCCACCAGCGGCTCCGGCGCCAAGCGAACCGACCTCCAACACCGGATAGGGGTGGAGGAATTACCGCGGACACCGCTTGAAGTTGTTCACCTCACCAACGGGCTGACCTCCCGCGTCCCGTCTCGGATCAGGGCGGGCCGGAGGGCATGCGGGGGCCGAGGGTTTCGCGGATCGTTCGGGTGAGGGTGGCGGCGGTGAAGGGTTTGTCGAGGAAGGCCACGGCGGATTCGTCGATCTGCTGGTCCATGATGCCGTGGGTGTGCGCCGAGGTGAAGACGACGGGCAGGTCCGGGATGAGTTCCGTGAGCCGGTCGGCCACCTGGCGGCCGTTCAGGCCGGGCATGATGACGTCGGTGAGGAGCAGGTCGATGGTGGGATGGTGCCGCACCAGGTCAATCGCCTCCTGGCCGTTCGCGGCGACGAGGCTGCGGTAGCCGGCGGAGGTGAGAATGCGTTCCGTCAGCTCACGGACCGCGGGATCGTCCTCGACCAGCAGGATGGTCTCGTCGCCGCCGGCGAGGTGTTCGGCGCCCAGGTCGGGCCGGCGCTGGTCGGCGACCGCGGCGACCGCGGCCAGGTAGACCCGGAACGTACTGCCGGCGTGGGGCGCCGAGTCGACGGTGATGTGGCCGCCGACCTGCCGGATGATGCCGTAGGCGGTCGACAGTCCCAGGCCGGTGCCTTTGCCGTGGTCCTTGGTGGTGAAGAACGGTTCGAAGGCCCGGGCCTGCACCTCCGGGGGCATGCCGTGACCGGTGTCGGTGACGGTCAGCACCACCTGGCCACCCGGTGAGAGGCCGAGGCGGCCGGCTTCGTCCGGATCGAGGTCGACGTGATCGGTGGCGATCGTCAGTCGGCCGCCGTCCGGCATCGCGTCCCGGCCGTTGACGGCCAGGTTGACGATCACCTGTTCGAGCTGCCCGTGATCGGCCCAGACCGTGGCCGGGGCGGCTGCGGCCTGGACCTCCAGATCCACGTCCTCGCGGATCAGGCGACGCAGCATCTCCTCGATGCCGCCGACAAGATCGTTGAGATCGACGGCCCGTGGCTTCGCCGTCTGGTTGCGGGAGAAGGCGAGCAGCTGGCGGGTCAGCCCGGCGGCCCGGTCGGCCGCGTTGCGGATCGCCGTCAGATCGGCCCGCGCCGGTCCGTCGGTCTGGGCCAGCAGCATTTCCGCGTAGCCGTCGATAACGGTGAGCAGGTTGTTGAAATCGTGGGCGACACCGCCGGCGAGCTGGCCGACCGCGTCGAGCCGCTGCGCCTGGCGTAGCTGGGCTTCGGCGACCTTCTGGTCGGTGACGTCGGCGACCATGGCGAGGACCCCCTCGACCTCGCCGGTCGCGCCGGCCCGGGCGGTCAGGGCGACCTGGGCGGACACCGGGCGCCCGGCGGAGTGGCACAGTCCGACCTCGACGCGTTGGGTCCCGTCGCGGCGGGTACGCGCCAACCCATCGATGATCTTCGAACGGTCCTCGTCGACAACCAGGTCCACGAGATCGACCTCGAGCAGCTCCGGGCCGCCGCGCCCGACGAGGTCGGCCAGCTGCGCGTTGGCGTACCCGATCCGACCGTCCTGGTCGAGCAGGGCCACCCCCTCGCTGGTGGTGTCGACGATGCCGCGGTACCGCTCCTCGCTTTCACGCAACGTCCGCTCCGCCACCTGGCGAAGCTTCAGGTCCTCGAACACGGCGGCCCCGCGAACCAGCGCGGGGAACCGGCTTCGCAGCGTCCAGTACCAGACCGCGGCCGCCGCGGTGAAGATGTCCCAGGCCGTGGTGCGAGGGTCATCGAACGCGAGCCGCATCGGGTTGACCCTGGTGTGATCGGGATCCGAGCCGCTGCCCATGTCCGTACCTGGCATGTCGCCCTCACCGGTCATGTGGTTCATCGCGTGGTCCGGCAGCAACAGGTGCACGGTGTGCCATCCGTGGTGGACGCCGCAGGTGAAGAAGATCGCCGTGGTGGCGAGCCCCAGCCGGTTCTTGCGCCACTGTCCCGACCGCCACAGCGCCCGCCCGATCGCGTAGGAGATCGCCATGTACGCGGCCATGATCACGGCGTTCGCCACGGCGCTGACCTGCCACCACGTCATATCCCATCCCCCGCAAGATCCTTCGTCGGCGCTGGTCGATCACACCGCATCGGTGTTCCCGGCGTTGAGCGCGTCGGCAAAGCCGCGCCCCCGGACAGGTTGATCATCATGCCACGCTACGTGGCACCCCGGGCACATCCGCGTTCAGGAACCCCGACAGACAGCCATGAACACCGGTGCAATCCAGGTGCGACCTGGCCGCCGGAGCGAGGTCGAGGCCGTCGCCGCCGCGGCCCGCCCGGACGTCGTGCCGCACCTGGCCGCCGCGCGGCAGGCCGCCACAGCGGCCGAGCGAACGGCCACCGCGACGGTGAACACCCTCGCGGGCCTGGCTGATCGACGCCGTCCCGCGCGGGTGCCGGGCCGTGGTCCGGCTCGGCTCGTCGACCGAGTACGCGGCCCGGCCGGAGCCGATGGACGAGCGGACGCCGCTACGCGCCCGCCTCGAGGGCGGCACGATGGCGGGCGAGTACGCGGTCGCAGTCGGCGACCCGCGCCCATCGTCGGCTACCGGCTCTCGCGCGGTGTCATCCGGTCCGGGTTCCAGTCCAGTGACCAGCCGTACCGCTCGGCGGCGTCGGCCTGGGTTCCCTCGATGAAGTCGTTCTCCCGTCGGATGACCAAGTCGTCTCCCACCATGTGGAACGACGAGACGACGCAGATCCGGGCGTTGGGTGGTGCGTCGCCGAGGCGAAGGGTGAGGTGTTCGCCGGTCTGCGCGGCGACGGTGAGAACCGATCGGAGCGGCGACCATTCCGGGGCGGCGCGCAGCCCGTAGGCGAACACGAAGAAGCGCTTGAACGTCGCGAGCGCACCCAGATGAACGAAGATCGTCTCGCCCTCCCGCTCGTCCCGGGTGCCGAGCCGCAACACCTGGTGGGGGGCTCCGTGCCCAGGGGCGCTGGTGGCGCCGGGGACGTTGCCGAGGATCTGGATGACGCCGGCCGCCCCGTCGTTCGCCTGCCAGAGGCAGCCGAGATGGATGTTGCTCGGGCGGGGCAGTCCCGTGCGGGTCCTCAGCGGTGACCACCGAAGGGTCACGGTCATGGCACCCGAGCCACGCTTCTCGGCCGTCCACACGGTGGCCGGATGATCGTCGTCGAGCGCGTCGACGTGCTCCGACCGCTGCCGGTGGTGGGAGGACCGTTCGCCGAAGTCGATGCGGGCCGATGACCGGTGGCGAGGGGCGCGGGCGGCCGTCGCGGGAGGCGCGCCGGCCGGGGCGGTCACCGGCGGCCCACCGAGGTCGAGCGGCGAACGCGCGGCGGCGGGCACGGGCGCCGACCGCGCGGGCGAGACCGGAGGTGTCGGTGCCGCCCGGGGCGGCGCCGCGGCCGGTGGAGCGGCCGGTGGAGCGGCCGGTGGAGCGCTCGGCGCGCTGGCGCGCGGCGGGTGGAGGTGCTCGGCCACGTTGCGCCGGGTCCGGGAGCGCGAGGCCCGCGTGAGGAAGGCGGCCACGTCGCGGGGGCGCGCCGTCGCGACGTCACGACCACGACCGGTGGCACCGCCGCCGCTGGCGCCGCCGGTGTCCGCGATGCCGGCGGCGGCGCCGACGAGTCCCGGTAGGCCGTCGGTGCGGCCCTGCCCGACGGCGCGGAACTTCCATCCCCTCGGGTGGCGGTAGAGCTCGCCGAAGATCATGGCTGTCTCCAGCCCGGTCTCCGCCTCGAAGGCATAGCGGGCGATCTCGACGCCGTCGGCGTGGTTGCGCACGTGGATGTGGAGGCCGTGCACGGGCCGGAACGTCTGCCTGCGGCCGGCCGCGTCATAGATCGCCGCGCCGAACTGCAACCGGCTGACCGCCGCCGGCACGGCGGCCAGCGTGACGACATGACTCTCCGCGTCTCCGAGGAGCGGGCGCGGGGCCGGTGGACCGCCGAGCCGTTCCGTCGGGTTCGGTACCTGATCGGCGAGGAGCACCCGCGACGACGTCGTCCCGCCGTCCGGGGTGCCGGGGGCGTCGACGAGGATGACGACGCCGTCGAGCTCGACGTCGGCCAGGCCGGGCCCGTCGTTCCACCCGAGGCTGACGCGCACCTGTTCGACACCGGGCGCCGCGGCCGGCAGCAGCACGTTGCCGCCCCCCGGCAGGGTGACGGTCATAGATCGAGGTCGGAGCGGCGGAACTTGGCGTCCAGGAAGCGGGCCTGGATCGCCAGCCGGGCGGCGTCCCCGGTGTAGACGAGGTCCTCTAGTTCGCCCGCGCCCTCGTCGAGCAGCTGAAGCTGGCGGATCAGGTCGTCGGCGGGCGTGGTGCCCGTGACGCCGGGACGCATCGTGTACTGGACGGGCAACGCCAGGAAGTCGTCGAGGGCCTGCGGCAGGTACTCGTTGATCATCGCGGTGAGGTGCCTCAGCTCCTCCTCACTCGCCGACTGGACCTCGAGGTAGCGCAGCAACGGTCGTAGGACATCGTCGATGTCACGCACGGTCGGCACCGCCCCGGCCGGCAGGCGCCCGCCGGCCGCGTTCGCCTTCGCGACGATCCCGGCGAGCTCCTGTTGAAGCTGCCGCACCTGGCGGACGGCCTCGGTCCCGGGCGCCCGCCCGGGATCGGCCGCCGAGGTGGTCTCGTCCGTCGCGGTGCCGGAACGCCGCCGGAAGATCACGGCGCCTCCTGTTCGTCCCGGTCGGGTGGAGTGTGCGCTCAGCGCTCGTCGGCGCGGGCCCGCTCCAGATACGATCTGGAGCGTCCGACCTGGGTCTCCAGGGCAGCCACGGTCGTCGCCATGCTCTCCACCGCCTTGGCCTTGTACGTGTCGAGGGCGTCCATGGTCGCGAAGACGTCGTCGAACGCCTTCTGCAGCGCCTCGACGCTGACCGTGCTGGACGACGCCTGCTCCTGGAGCTGACCCGACTGCTGGCGGAGCATCTCGCCGACCGACGTGATCATGCTGCTCGTCGTGGCGTTCAGCGCGTTGATCTGGTCGAGGACGAGCTTCTGGTTCGCCAGCGCCTGCGCCACGATCACCGCCGTGCGCAGGGCGGCCACCGTCGTCGTCTGCGCCCGGTCGACGCCCTTGATGAGCTCGATGTTGTTCTTGCGGACGAGGTCGAGGGCGAGGTAGCCCTGCACGCTCACCGCCAGCTGGGTGAGGAGATCCTGCTGGCGCTGGCGGATGGGGAACAACGCGTCCGAGGTGAGCGCGTCGGCGGTCGCCGGATCGCCGGCCCGCAGCCGATCGATCTTGTCCGCGACGGCGCCGTCGAGGGCCTTCGCGAGAGTCGCGTACTCGGTGAGCTTGCCCATGGCGGCCCAGAGATTCGCCTTCTCCTGGTCCACGGCGGCGTTGTCCTTGCGCAGCTCGTCCTGACCGGAGTCGAGCGCCCGGATGATGGCGTCGAGCTGCTTCTGCGCCGACTGGTAGTGCTGGAAGTAGCGGGAGATCTTGTTTCCGAACGGCACCACACCCAGCAGTTTGCGGCCACCGGTCAGATCGGCCTTCCCCGGGTCCAGCTCGGTCACCGTCTGACGCAGGTCGACGAGGGTGGCGGCGACGCGTGCCTGGGCATCGCCGCCGCGACCCCCGCGGCCGCGGGCGCCGCTGAGCGCGGCCGCCGGGCGCTCGAGCATCCGGTTGGACACCCGGGCGCTCGCGACGATCTCCCGTTCGCCCATACGCAGGATGTCGTTGATTTTTTCCTGGAATGCCGGGCTTCGCGGGTCCTGCGTCGCGAGGTCGTCGGCGAACGCCGCGGCGCGCGTGCGCAGCTGGGCGCGGATCGACTCGTCGAGCGGGACCATGCTGTCCACCTGGTCGTCCGCGACGACCGGGACGGGCGCCGGTGGGGTGAGCACGAGCGTGCCGCCCGCGGATTCCGTCGTGGTGGCCGGGTTCGCGGGCGGCGTCAGCGGCCCGCTCAGGTCCAGCGAATCCGACATCTACGCCCCTTCCTGACCCCGCCGCTCCGGGCGGCGCCAGCGCCGTACGGCGTGACCAGCACTCTCGACCCTACGCGGCGACCTGCCCACAGACCTTCGGGAGTCGCGGACGGCACCGGATCGGGACCCGGGGACGCCCGCTCGGCAGTCGTCGACGTTCCAGGTCGGCGGGTGAGAGGAGGAGCATGAACGGATGCCCGACGTCCTGTGGAAGAGCGACCCCGAAGACCATGACTACCCCGCGGCGGTGGCCTATCTCGGGCTCCTGTCCGAGCCTGCGGAGGTCGACGCCCTGGTTGGGCTGCTGCGCGCGGCCGAGACCCGGCGCTGGAAGGCCAAGGACATCCTGCGTGCGTCCGCGCTGCCGCTGCTGCCGGTCGACAACCCGCACGTTGCCGCGGATCTGCACAAGATCGCCCATCGCAGGGCGCTGTCTCCGGTGCTGCTGATCCGCGGCGACCTGACGTCGGGACGGGCGCTCCAGGTCGCCGACGGCTACCACCGGGTCTGCGCGAGTTACCACACCGACGAGAACACCGACATCCCCTGTCGACTGGCGGCCCCCAGCGCCGGCCCGGCGCTGCCAGCCCCGGCAGCGGAGCACCAGTGAGCTTCGCTCTCCTGGCGCTGGTCTGCCTGGCCGGGATCACCGGTCCGCTGCTGGCGCTCTCGCGCCGCTGGCGACTGCCCGTCGTGGTCGGTGAACTCCTGGCCGGGATCATCCTCGGCCCGATGGGCGTGGGACGCCTGGACCCGACAGCATCCACCTTCGCGTTCCTGGCCAACGTCGGGTTCGCGCTGGTGATGTTCGTCGCCGGCTCACATGTCCCGGTGGGTGACCGTGGCCTTCGGCACGCGCTGCCGGTCGGGCTGCTGCACGCCGCCGCCGTGGTCGCGGCGTCCGTTCCCGTCGCCCTGGCTGTCTCCACGGTCTTCGGCACCGGCCACGCCGCCCTGTACGCCGTGCTGCTGTCCTCGTCCTCCGCCGCCCTCGTCCTGCCCATCCTCGACGCACTACAGCTCGAAGGCACCGCGATCCTGCAGTTGCTGCCCCAGGTGGCCATCGCCGACGCCGCGTGCATCGTCGCCCTGCCTCTGGCGATCGACCCCTCCAGGGCGGCCCGCGCGGCCATCGGGGCCGTCGTGGTGGTGGTCTGCGCCGTTGCGCTGTTCGCCATCCTGCGCGAGACCGAACGCCGTGGGTGGCAGAAAAAGCTCCACCACCTGTCGGAACGACGCAAGTTCGCCCTGGAGCTGCGGATCAATCTCGCCCTGCTGTTCGGTCTGGCCGCCGTCGCCCAGACCTCCCGGGTGTCGATCATGCTGGCCGGGTTCGCCTTCGGTCTGGCCGTCGCCGCCGTCGGCGAACCGCGCCGCCTGGCCCGCCAGCTCTTCGCCATCACGGAAGGCTTCTTCGGCCCGCTGTTCTTCATCTGGCTCGGGGCGTCCCTGGACCTGGCGGCTCTCGCCCGGCGCCCCGCCCTGATCGGGCTCGGTCTGGCGCTCGGTCTCGGGGCCGGTCTGTGTCACCTCGTCAACCGCCTGATCGGCCAGCCGGCAACGCTCGGTGCGCTGGCCGCCGCGCAACTCGGAGTGCCGGTCGCGGCCGCGACGCTCGGTGCGCAGTCGCATCTGCTGGCTACCGGCGAACCCGCCGCCCTCATCCTCGGCGCCCTCGTCACGATCGCCGTCGCCTCCGTGGCGGCAGCACTCGCCGCACGCGGTCCCACCGCGCCGGCAGACCCGGCCGATCCCACCCCAAGCCGCGAGACGGGTCCCGAGCCAACCTGACCGCGGATGAAGGCCACCTGCTTCGTGGAGGTGGCCGGCCGTCGCCAGAGTCGCCCGGGCACCCGCCGGCCGGTCGAGCTGCCGTCCCGGTAGGACGGCCGATCTTTATCAAGTCCGAAGAATTCGTGGGTCCGACCGCCCGGAGCCGGCATTACGCTGCGAACGTGCGGGAGTTGCTGATCGGCCTGGTCGGCGGGCTGATCACCGGAATCTCGCCCTGTGTCCTGCCCGTGCTGCCCGTGGTGTTCATGTCCGGGGGTGCGGCCGGGCCGCGCGGCGCGGACAGTCAGGCCCGGGCTGGCGGTCGTCCGTTTCTGGTCGTCCTCGGGCTGGCGATCAGCTTCAGTCTGATCACGCTGCTGGGTACCGTCGTGGTCGACGCCCTGCCGATTCCGCAGGACACCCTGCGGTGGGCCGGACTGGTGGTGCTGGTGCTGCTGGGCATCGGGATGCTCGTTCCCCGGGTGCAGGAGCTGCTGGAACGGCCCTTCGCCCGGCTGCGTGGGTTCCGGGTCGACGGGCGCCATCGCGGGTTCGTGCTCGGCCTCGCCCTCGGCGCGGTCTATGTGCCCTGCGCGGGGCCGGTGCTGGCCGCGATCACCGTCGCCGGCGCCACCGGCCATATCGGTGTGCACACAGTGGAACTGACCGTTGCCTTCGCCGTCGGGGCGAGCGTCCCGCTCATGATCTTCGCGCTCGCGGGTCAGCGGGTCGCCGAACGGGTCCAGTCCTTCCGGCGCCGGCAGCGTGGGGTGCAGATCGTCGCCGGCGTCGTGCTGATCGGCCTCGCCGTCGCGCTCAGTTTCAACGTCACCGACGCCCTGCAACGCGCGGTCCCGGACTACACCGCCGCCCTCAACCGCGACCTCGACCATGCCGGCCAGACCGATCTCGCCGCGCAGAGCAACAGTCCGGGCAGCTGCTCCCAGGAACCGGCACTGACGCTTTCCGACTGTGGGAAGGCGCCCGGGATCACCGGTATCCAGCAGTGGCTCAACACGCCGGGCGGAAAGCCCGCGGCGACGGCGGGAAAAGTCACCATCGTCGATTTCTGGGCGTACTCCTGCATCAACTGCCAGCGGGCGATCCCGCACGTCGAGGGCTGGTATCGCAACTACGCGGGGGCCGGACTCCAGGTGATCGGCGTGCACACCCCTGAATACGCCTTCGAGCACGTCCCGTCGAATGTCGCCGCCGGCGCCCGGCGGCTGCACATCACCTATCCCGTCGCCATCGACAACGGCTACGCGACCTGGAACGCCTTCACCAACGAGTCCTGGCCCGCCGAGTACCTCATCGACGCCAACGGCCAGATCCGCCACATCGCCATCGGCGAGGGCAGCTACGGCGAGACCGAGAGCCTCATCCGCCAACTGCTCACCGCGGCCCACCCGGGTGTCTCCCTGCCCAGGGCCACCGACGTCGCCGACACCACGCCGACCGACGTCAACCAGTCACCGGAGACCTACCTCGGCACCGAACGGCAGCAGGCCTACGCCGGCGACGGCCCTCTGCGCGCCACCGCGTCCACCTACGAATACCCGAGCACACTCCCGTCGAACACCTTCGCGCTCACCGGAAGCTGGACCGCGAGCCCCGAGGCGTTGACGGCGGGTGAGGGGGCCGGCATCGAGCTGAACTTCGACGCCGACAACGTCTATCTCGACCTCGCCGGCACCGGCACCATCACGACCACCCTCGACGGGCACACCACCAGCCAGCACGTCGGCGGCGCGCCCAACATCTACACCCTCGTCAGCGAGCCAAAATCCGTCACCGGAACACTCGACGTCCGCCTCAGCCCCGGCCTCCAGGCATACTCCTTCACCTTCGGCTAGTGTCCCCGGCCCGGCCCCGGGACCGGTAGTCCTGGACGGCGCGATCGACAGGCGCCAGGAGTCAGGGAGCCAGGCGGCCAGGCGGTCGAGCTGGGCGGCCTTGTCGTCGTGGAGATCGAGGCACATCGCCAGCAGCCGGCCCGCGGCATGTCTCCCGCGAGCTGGCCCGATCCGGCCGACCCTCACCGCCGCCTATCCACAATGACGTGGTGCCGAACCACCATGACCGGGCAGGCGTCGAGCGGATCGTCGATCTGCTCGTCGGCCGGCTCGTCGCCCGCGTGCGTGCCGAGCGGGGCATCGATCTCACCGTCGGCCCGCGCGCTCGCGCCCGACTCCTCCTCGAGCTCAGCGCCGACCTGCCGCTCGACGACCACGGCATCGCCTCCACCCTCGAGGACATGCTGGTCACCCCGCTCGATCAGGAAGGAGAACCGAATCTTCGACCGGCGGGTCTACCGGCGCATGGGCCGAGCTCACCAGCCCCGTCGCCGGCGGGCAGCCGTTCCTCAGGCTGTCGGGCGATGGCTGGGGCTCGGTGCGCTACCGGACCCGCGGCTCCCGCCGCCCCGACGTCGGCGTGAACACCCTGTACAACCTGATGAACGACGGCTTCGCCCTCGGGGCGGGGGCCCGCGTCGACGAGCTGACCGGCGACCGCCCGATCCTGCGCGTCGCCCAGACAGAGGGCACTACCTCGCCGACGGCCCGTCGCTTCCGCTGTTCCTGCGCGACGGCCACGCCGCCTTCGGGATGACCTGCTACACCTGGGACAGCGGGGTGCCATGGCGCCTGCTGGTCATCGACCGGCTGGTCGCCGTGCCGAGCGCGCGGCACACCCTGCCGGCCGGCAGGGTGCAGCTGAGCGATCTGGCCGCGGAGGCCTTCACCGACTTTCCCGCCGGCACCCCCGGACGGCCGCAGAGCGACAGCGCTCTCGCCGCGGCCGGCCTGCGCCGGCACGTAGCGTTCGAGGCCCTGGCGCCCGATTTCATGCTCGGCCTCGTCCGGCACAACCTCGCCGTCACCCTGCTGGCCGCCCGCCACGTCCAGCCCGATCCGCGACTCGCCGTCCTCGCCATCACCGATGGCCCCACCCGCTCCGAGTACCTCGCCTGGAGCGACATCAATCCCAGCCCGGCCACCCTGGCGATCCTGGCGGAGAGCCATGGATGAGCAGCCAGATGTGACGACCCTCACGGACATGCGCGGATGATTACTGGCTGTGATTAGTTCCGCGGGCAAATACCATCTCTTTGGGCTGGGATTGCACGAACGAACGGCCGGGCCGCCCTGCCCAGGATCACGCTGCGACGTAGCCGCAGGCACCCGTCACCGGCGATTACCGCCGACCTTCCTTGACTGTAAAGCAATCAACGGACACAGAGCGTGACGCCAAGTGCGACTGCCAAGACCGCCGATCATGAAACTCCTTGTCGCACTCGATCCCCTCACCTAGTGTCCTGAGTCGCTGATTCGCTGGCAGTACGCGGCGAGGGTTTCAAGGATCTCGTCGGCGGTCTTGGCCCAGACGAACGGCTTCGGGTCCTTGTTCCAGGAGTTGATCCATTTACGGATGTCCGCTTCGAGTTCGACGACCGACCGGTGCGTGGATCGGCGCAGCTTGCGGTTGGTCAGCTCCCCGAACCAGCGCTCGACCAGGTTCATCCACGACGCCGACGTCGGAGTGAAGTGCAGGTGGAAGCGGGGGTGGCGCAACAGCCACTTCTTCACCGCCGGGGTCTTGTGGGTGGCGTAGTTGTCCAGGACCAGGTGAAGGTCGTAGCCCTTCGGCACCGAGGAATCGATCAGCTTGAGGAAACGCAGGAACTCCTGGTGGCGGTGCCGCCGGTAGGTCTGCGCGATCACCGACCCCGACGTCGGGTCGAGGGCGGCGAACAGGCTGGTCGTGCCATGCCGGACGTAGTCGTGGGTCATCCGCTCCGGCGTACCCGGCATCATCGGCAGCACCGGTGCGGTGCGGTCCAGTGCCTGCACCTGGGATTTTTCGTCGACGCAGAGCACGATCGCCTTCTCCGGCGGGTCGAGGTAGACCCCGACCACGTCACGGACCTTGTCCACGAACAGCGGGTCGGTGGACAGCTTCCACGTCTCGACCAGGTGCGGTTTCAACCCGAACGCCCGCCACATCCGCGACACCGTCGACTGCGACAACCCGCTGACCCTCGCCATCGACCGCGACGACCAGTGCGTGTCGCCGTTCGGCGGCTTCTCCTCCAGCGTCCTCGCGATCACAGCCTCGACCTGCACGTCGGTGACCTTCCGCGGCGCCCCTGGACGCGCCTCGTCCGACAGGCCCTCCAGCCGGTCGACCGTGAACCGGCTCCGCCACTTCGCAACCGTCCCCCGGGTGATCCCGAGCTCGGTCGCTATCCCCGAGTTCGTCCCGCCGTCCGCGCAGGCCAGCACTATCCGCGAGCGCAACGCCAGCGCCTGCGCGGTCTTGCGCCGCCGGGCCCACCCTTCCAGCACCGCACGCTCGGCAGCCGACAACTCGATGGGTTCCGCGCTCGGGCCAGGCACCAGCCCATTCTATCTGCGCACGAATCTACGACTCAGGACACTAGACTCGGCAATCATGAATTCCGCCGATTCCGTCACGGCCGACTTTGCCGCAGCCAGCCATTTCGGGTGCGGCGGGAGCTCCCCCGGGTAACTGCCACCCCGGTAAACAGGGATGACCCCGGCCTGATGTCTTCCAGGATATCTACCCCAAGCGGGAGCTCTTCAACTCCCAGTCCCAGAAGGCACTCAACGAGATCTACTTCCACAAGGACCTGGCAAATCATTTCGTCCGGCCTGACCATGTCTACATGCTAGGAATGCGGAGCGATCCCGCCAACCAGGTGTTCACGACCTTCGCGCGGAACGCCGACATTATGACCGCATTTTCGGACGAAGAACTCGACCGCCTGCGCGAGGTTTCCTTCCACACCCCTTTCGACGATCTCACGGTCTACGGCGGCGCTCGTCAGCTCGGTGAGGCAGAGCCACACCCGATCCTTACCGGCGAGAACGACATCCGCTACTTCGAGAACCGGACCTCCGGCCTCACTCCGGCAGCCGAGGAGCTCAGCCAGAAGCTGAAGAAGACCCTGCACGAGGTCAAGGAGCGGGTGTTCATCGGCCCGGGGGACTTCGTTGCGGCCTTCAACAACTACGCGATTCATGCGAAGGAGATCGCTTCCATCGGGAACCCGGCGTCCCTCGCCCAGAGATGGATCATAAAGTCGGTCAACGTCGATAACCTGGCCCGCCACGGTGAACATTTCATCTCGGGGACAGAATATCTGGTCAACGGCTGACCGGGCAGCCCGGGTCGACGGCCGCGGCGGTCCGTCGGTGTCCTTCGAGGTGAATACCGGACCTGCGCGGCAGACGGCCCACCATCTAGCGCGTGATCTCGGTGGTAGTGAGCTCAGAGAGAAGGATCTGTGACCACGTTTGTTCCGAAGACCGGCGCGTCTGTGCTCGGACTGCCCAGCGTTGCGACGCTGGGTGACGCCCTGCGCGCCCAGGCGCAGTCCCAGCCGGAGCAGTACGCGTTCCGGTTCCTGACGGGGACGACCCGGTTCGAGGACGGCTCAGCCGGTGACGTGGTCACCTATGCCGCGCTGGACACGCAGGCCAGGACGATCGCCGCAGCGCTCGGCCGGCGCACCCAGCCTGGGGACCGGGCGCTGCTCCTTTACGCTCCCGGGCCCCAGTACATAGCAGCGTATTTTGGCTGCTTGTACGCCGGAGTAGTCGCCGTTCCGGCCTATCCGCCGGATGCCGGCAGATCGCTCTCGACGCTTCTAGGGATAGTGCGCGACGCGCAGCCGACGGTGTTTCTGACCAGCAGCGATATTCTTGACCTATGTCGGGTTGGCCTTGCCCTCGAGGGCGATGTTCCGCCCGGCTCCTGGCTCGCCACCGACACCGTCGATGCAAGCCCGGAAGAATTCGTGTCACCCGACGGCATCGGCTGCGAATCACTCGCCTTCCTGCAGTACACGTCCGGGTCTACCGGTGATCCGCGGGGCGTGATGGTGAGCCACGCCAACCTGCTCGCCAATATTGGTGCGATCGCCGAGCTGACCAGCGTCGAAGCCGCGTCGCGTCTCGTGTCATGGCTGCCGCCATATCATGACATGGGACTGATCGGGGCGATTCTGACGCCGATCTGCGCCGGAGTCGAGACCATCCTGATTTCACCGGCCGACTTCCTGCGGGATCCACTACGCTGGCTCGAGGCCATCTCCCATTTTCGCGCTACCTACAGTGTTGCTCCGGACTTCGCCTACGGGCTGTGTACCCGAAAGGCAGACGCGACCCGCACGCGGAATCTCGATCTATCCCGGTGGAAGGTCGCGCTCAACGGAGCTGAGCCGGTCCGCACCGCCACACTGGCCGACTTCGAGGCAACCTTCGGTCCGTGCGGATTCAGTCCGGACAGCTTTCGGCCCGTGTACGGCCTTGCCGAGGCCACGCTGCTGGTCTCCGCGCCGGCCCCAGGCGCAGCCCGCCGGAGAATCACCGCGCCGGATACACCGACGAGTGCGCTGGTGTCCGTGGGACGCGAGATCGCCGACACCCACGTGCGCATTGTCGATCCGCAGCGCGTAGCGGCAGTGCCGGACGGTGAGATCGGAGAGATCTGGATTTCCGGACCGGGGGTCGCGCAGGGCTACTGGAATCGGCCGCGGGAGACGGAGCTCGAGTTCCGAGCCACCCTGCCGGGACACGATCGAAACTTCCTGCGGACGGGAGACCTCGGCCTGGTCGAGGCGGGAGAACTATATATCGCGGGCCGCCTCAAAGACATGATCGTGATTCGTGGCCGGAACTATTTCCCGCAGGACCTGGAGAGTGCGGCCTGGTCGGCAGACTCCCGGGTCCGGCCAGGCTGTGTGGCAGCGTTCGGCGTGACGACCGACGAGCAGGAGCAGCTCGTCGTCGCGGCGGAATGTGGCTCCCCAGCTGATGCGTCGGCCATCGCGGAGATCTCACGCAACATACGCGCCGCTATTTCTCGCAAGTTCGGCGTCGTCGTGCATGACGTCGTACTTCTGCAGCGCGGAAGCATTCCCAAGACGAGTAGCGGGAAGATTCGTCGGTCGGTGACCGCGACAGCCTATCGTCACGACGATCTGTCGGTCATCGCACGCAGCGATGTGGCGGACGGCGCCGCGGCGCATACTCCTGCGGCACAGGTCCCGTCCGAACCTCTGGGCACCATTTCGGACAAGGTCTCCCAGGCCCTGGCCGCCGCGCTCGGGCTGCATACGATCGGTCCCGATGTCGACTTCTTCGCCGTCGGCGGCGACTCGCTTCGCGCCGTGGAGGCAACCGCCATAGCCGCGGAACTCGGTGTCTCGTTCGAGGCGAGCCTGCTCTATTCCCATCCGTCGGTACGCGAACTTACCGAGGCCATCACCCAGTCGCCGGATGCGGATGGGCCTGCGCGCTCGGCTACGGCCGTTGCCGTGCTACGCAGTCCGATCGCGCGGGTCGGGGACGCGGAAAGCTATCCGCTCTCCTCGATCCAGCGCCGCTGGGCTGGGGACTACCTGGTCGACCGGGAGCGGACCTGGGGCAACATCAGCCAGCGTCTCCAGCTTGGCGAGGTCGACGTGGAACGGCTCGCCGCGGCGAGCCGGGCCGTCTGGCTACGGCATGAGTCGCTGCGGACCGTCTTTCCCGAGCTGGACGGTGAGCTTCGTCAGGTCATCAGGCCGGACTGCGACGTACCGATCGATGTCCACGATCTACGCGACCGGACTGCCGAGGAACGCGGCACCGCCATCGCCAGGATCGAGCGCGAGGCCGCCGGCCACGTCTTCGATCTGGCGAACGGTCCACTCACGCGGGCAACGCTCGTGCGCACGGACGCACAGTCCTCGCTGCTCCTGTTGACCGCCCACCACATGATCGCCGATGGCTGGTCCTTCCTGGCGGTCGCGAAGCAGATCGACGTCGAGTTCGCCGCCTCGGATCAGGCTCCGATGGCGGATCCGACGTCCCCGGCAGGCCCTCGCGGGCGAGACCGGGACGGGCTGCGCTACCGCGACTACTCGGCCTGGATGAACCGGCTGGAGGCATCCGGGCTGCTGGACGAGTCCCGACGGTACTGGCGGAGCGAGCTCAGCGGAGAACTGCCGGTCACGATGCCGGTCGACGACACGATCGCCAGGTACGGCAGTTCCGCGGGCGCCAGCGTCGTCGCAGCCCTGCCCGCCGATCTGGTGGACGCGGTTCGGGCCGCGGTGGCGAACCAGCGGGTCGGTATTTCTGCGGTGCTGTACGCAGCCTTCTTCGCCGCGGTCAGTGGATACACCGGCAACGAGGACCTGATCATCGGGACGCCGTTGGCCGGCCGCGATCGATCCGACATCAGGGACATGGTTGGCATGTTTATCAACCTGGTGCCGATAAGGCTCCGCGTCAAGCCGGAGCTGGTGTTCGCGGACCTGGCCGCCCAGGTACAGCTGAAACTGCTCGGGGCCGTGGTACATCAGCGCTGGCAACTGGACCGGATGGCACAGGAGATCGGTGTCGACCGGCAGCCGCATCTCTTCCCGTTCACGAACACCTTCTTCACCACCATGGAGGTGGGCGGGGACATGCCGTTGCCCGTGGGCACGGCACCGTTCGCCCGTGACCTTCCGGTCGACGTTCGCTTCCACATGATGTTCTATGCGTACCAGTTCGGCTCCGGGATCGCGGTCGAGTGCCGGTACCGGGCGGCCCTGTTCGACGCGGCCTCGATCACCTCCCTTGTAGAGGACTACCTCGACGTGCTGCGCAATGGTCTGCTGAAGGCAGGCGACATTGGCTGACCCACAACAGACGGACCCGACCGCAGCGGCGGGGGCCTTGTTCTCCGGCGACACGGAACTGGTGACGCGACGGACCTGGACACTGACCCTGGTCTGCGTCATCACGTTCATGCTCGTGCTCGACCTGACCGTCGTCGCCGTGGCGATCCCTGACATCCAACGTAGCCTGAACGCCGACCTGAGTGATCTGCAGTGGATGGTCGACGCATATTCGGTGCCGCTTGCCGCCCTCCTTCTCACCGCGGCGACCCTCGGCGACCGGGTGGGCCGCCGCACCCTGTTTTTTCTGGGCACGGGCATCTTCACGGTCGGATCGCTCACCTGCGGCCTGACCAACACGGCTGGCCTGCTGAACGTGGCCCGTGCCCTCCAGGGTGTGGGTGGTGCCATGCTGTTCGGCATCGGCCTGCCGATGATCGCGGATGCGTACCCCGGCGGCCGGAGCCGCAATCTGGCAGTCGGGATCTTCGGTGCGGTGACCGGGAGCGCGATCGCGCTCGGGCCGTTGATCGGTGGCGCCCTCACTGATTCCTTCGGCTGGCGGTGGATCTTCTTCATCAACGTTCCGATCGGACTCGCCACGCTCGTGCTCGCACGCGGCCGACTGGTGCCTTCCGCTCGTAGCAGGCAGAGCGTCATCGACGTGCCCGGGACCGTGCTGCTTGCCGGCGGGCTTTTCGCCCTGGTCCTCGCCCTCATTCGAGGCAACAATGACGGGTGGGGCTCCGGGCGCATCCTGGGCCTACTGGGGAGCGGCGCGGTCCTCCTGATCCTCTTTGCCGTGGTCGAGTTCCACAAGGCGGACCCGATGGTCGACCTGGGGCTCTTCAGGAACATCACTTACAGCGCCAACGCGCTGGTCGCGTTCACCATTCAGGGAACGTTGGTGGCGTCCACCACCTACCTGTCCCTGTACGCGCAGAACGTTCTGGGTCTCACTCCTTTCCAGACCGGTCTGCGGTTCCTGCCGTTCAGCCTCAGCGGTTTTTGCGCTGCGCTGCTCGCCGTCCCGCTGGTGACTCGCGTGGCCACCCGGTGGATGGTGGGCCTCACCGCCGCCTTCACGTCCGCCGGGCTGATGCTTCTGGCACGGCTGGACGTGGGATCGAGCTGGACCGTGCTTGTTCCCGGCTTCGTTGTCGCTGGCGTGGGGCTTGGTTCCAGCACGACGATCCTCAATCAGGTCGCGCTGGTAGGAAGCGAGCGGAGCCGGGCCGGGCTGGCCGGCGGCACGGTCATGGCCCTGCGCCAGCTCGGTGTCGCCTCCGGTGTGGCGATTCTCGGCGCTCTCTACGCACACGTGATCACCGCGCGGGTGACTGTCGGACTGCGGGGGCTGCCGTTTACCGATAGTCAGACAGACCGGCTGGCCGCCGCGGTCGCGTCGGGTTCCGGGCCCAGAGTCGCGGGCGCCGTCCCCCTGCCGTTCAAGGATGCCGTCGCGTCAACAGCCCGACAGGCCACGGTGGACGGCCTGCATCACATTCTCTGGCTGGCTGCGGCTGCGGCTGGCGCGGCGGCCCTGGTCGGATTTGCCTCGGTGCGTGACGTGCGGGAGGCCCGTGCCGCCCAGCCGGCTGTCATGGTCCCAGAAACGGGGCCGACGCCCCGCGGTTAGGGGCCGGAATTGCCCGGCGGTGACAGCGATTCCTGTCTCGCTGGGGTAAGGACTGGCGCAGGCCAGCGGCGGCCCGTCCGGCAGGATTTCTACGGAGCGCCCTGAACCATCTGGATGGAGGTATCCAACCATGAGCATCACGTTCTCAACCAGGGGAACGCGGGCCTGCCCTCGATCCTGCAGAGACAGAGATTTCACGCCAACATGTTGCGGGAGGATATCTCCAGGCTCCTCGGACAGGAGATACCGCCGAAGTTCAGCGCTCCCACCCGCGAATACCTCCTGGAACTGTACCGGGGCCTGTCGAGCAAGAACGGCGCCACTCGCTGCGCCTGGATGATTTCGTTTGAGGCACACGCGGAGAGGATGATAGCCGCACTGTGGGCCTCGGTGGCGAGGGTCTTCGACTGCTCGCCGGAGGAGCTGCGGTACTTCTCGGCGCACGTCGGCGGTGCCGACCCCGCGGAGAAATACCACGTCGAGACGACGGCGAGCATGTTCGACAAAATTGTGACGAGCGACCTCTCCGGGTTTTCGGAGACACTGCTTGCCTCCTACCGGCGCCACGTTACATGGTGCGCGGCACTGCTCTCGTAGCGGACCATCCGCCCGTTTTCGGATGGTCGCGCCGCAGCGGCCGGCGGCTGGCCCAGGAGTGCCGGGCCAGCCATCGGGCCGGCCGATGATGCCAGGTGGTGCACGGCTGGCGAACAACGAGTTCCCAGGACGCGCAGCGGCCTGGACCGCCGGGCCCCTGGTCAGGCGATCGGGTCTCCCGGCCGTGCCGTTTTCGGAACCTCCAGCAGAGCGACCGAACCGTCATCGGTAATTGCGCCGAGGACCAGGCATTGACTTAGGAAATTCCCGACCTGCTTCGTTCCCAGATTGATCGCGGCGACCACCAGCCGACCTTGAAGTTCCTCGGCCGAGTAGTTCGTGACCTGGGCACTCGTGGGAAGCAGACCAATACCATCCCCGAACTCGACGAAAAGCTTCCAGGCCGGCCGACGGGCTTCGGGGAAATCCTCAACCCGCACGATCTGGCCGACGCGCATGTCAAGAGAAAAAAACTGCGCCGCCTCGATGTCGGGGAGTTTCTCGGATCTCTTTAATCTGCCTACTTCCTGGTGACGGTCGTCCGGATCAACCCGCAGTGACCTGCTGCACGTTCCGGGCCACGTTACCGACCAACCATGTTCAAGGCAAGGAGGCCCTGAACGCTGCCGCGAGGCGGTGCATCCCTCTACCTGAGGCGCTTCTTCGCGCCGGTCCCGTCAGGCGCTCCGGCATCCTGGGGTTCTCCCGCTCGCCCTGTTCAGCGCGCTCGCTGTCGCACCGCTTGACGATTACCACAGGTCGCGGCTTCTCGCCAAACCATCGGCCCGGCGCACGGCCGGTCATTTCTGACCGGGGAGCGGGTGAAATGGCCCGGTCGGCGTTCAGCGGCGATGCTCAGATGGATCCGCCACCGGCGGATCACGCCCCCTTCCGGAGAGCGTCCAGGCTCACTGCGGGCAGGAAAGCCGTGGACATCGCCCGCCCTTGCTTCGGGCACCTCCTCTCCCCGCGGCCGACGGCATGGTCGCTGGCTACGAGCCCACGGCGCGACCACACCCATCCGGCCCTGACCCGCCGGTGCTCAGGCGGTGAGCGGGTCGCGGGGCAGGCCGAGGATGCGTTCGCCGATCTGGTTGCGGGAGATCTCGGAGGTGCCGCCGGCGATCGTGTTCTGCCGGGCGAAGATGTACAGGCCGCTGATCTCACCGGCCACACCGGCGGCGAGGGCGGCCTGGGGACCCTGCAGGTCCATCGCGAGGTCGAGGGAACGCTGGCCGTGCTCGGCGCTGACGAGCTTGGTGATGTTGCCCTCCGGTCCCGCTTCGGCGCCGAGGACCGCCCGCTGCGCCCGGCGCAGGTTCAGCGCGCGGATCGCCTGCGCCTCGGCGAGCAGCTCGCCGACGCGGACGCGGCCGCCGGGCAGGTCGACCGCGCGTCCCTGCCAGGCCCGTAGCGGATCGATGCCGATCGCGAGCCCGTCCCCGCCGCCGATGGTGACCCGCTCGTTGCCGATCGTCGAGCGGGCGACCCGCCAGCCGCCGTCGACCGCGCCGACGACGTCGCTGTCGGGCACGAACACGTCGTCGAAGAAGACCTCGTTGAACAGGGCGCTGCCGATCGCCTCGCGCAGCGGCCGGACCTCGATCCCCTTCGCCGCCATGTCGATGACCATCGCGGAGATGCCGGCGTGCTTGGGGGCGTCGGGGCTGGTCCGGACCGTCGCGAGGCCGAACCGCGCGTGCTGGGCGCCAGTCGTCCAGACCTTCTGCCCGGTGACCAGCCAGCCGCCCTCGACGCGGTGCGCCCGGGTGCGCACGGCGGCCGCGTCGGAGCCCGCGTCCGGTTCGCTGAACAGCTGGCACCAGGTGACCTGGCCGTGCAGCGACGGCCGGATCCACCGGTCGACCTGCTCCTCGGTGCCGTGCTGGATCAGCGTCATGAGGATCCAGCCGGAGATGGCGAGCTGTGGTCGGCGCAGACCCACCCGGGCCAGTTCCTCGTCGATGACGAGCTGTTCGACGGCCTTCGCGCCGCGGCCCCACGGGCGCGGCCAGTGCGGCATGGCGAGCCCGGCGTCTATCAGGCGATGCGGCTGCTCGGCGGGGTCGACGGCGCTGATCTCCGCGGCGAGGTCGCGGATCTCGCCGCGGAGGACCTCGGCCTCCGGTGGCAGGTTGAGGGTGTAGCGCCGGGTCACCCCGGACTCCGCCAGCGTCGTCACCTCCTGCGCGCTGCTCGCCGGGCTGACCAGCGCGCTGAGCACGGCCGCCCGGCGCAGGTGCAGGTGGGCGTCGTGCTCCCAGGTGAACCCGATGCCGCCGTGGACCTGGATGTTGAGCTGCGCGTTGCGCTGGTAGGCGGGCAGCGCCAGCGCCGCGGCGGCCGCGCCGGCGAGCGCGAACTGCTCGGCGTCCTCCGCCGCGGCGCGCGCCGCGTTCCACCCGGCGGCGGTCGCCAGTTCGGCGGCGACGGCCATGTTGGCGCAGTGGTGCTTGACCGGTCCGAACGTGCCGATGACGCGGCCGAACTGCCGGCGCAGCTTCGCATACCCGGCCGCCATGTCGACGCAGTCCCGCGCGCCACCGGCGGCCTCGGCCGCGGCCAGGGTGCGGGCGTGGGCGAGTGCCGTGGCCGCCGCGCCGGGCAGGACCGTCACGTCCGCGCGCGCGACGTCCTCGAACCGGACGCGTCCGCACGGGCGGGACGGGTCGAGGTTGCGCTCGGTCGACACGACGACGCCGACGGCCCCGCGCGCCACGACGAGGATGTCCGCGCCGGCGGGCACGACGAGGATAGAGGCTCCCGGCGCCCCCAGCACCACCCCCGCGTCACCCGTGACGACCTCGCCGGCGACCTGGGCCGACCCGCCGAACCCGACGCCCGCGACGACGGAGCCGTCGACGAGTCCCGGCAGCAGCGCCGCGCGCTCGGCGGGCGCGGCGCACGCGCCGATCACCGCCGACGCGATCACGGTCGGCAGGAACGGTCCCGGCGCCACCGCGCGGCCGAGCGCCTCCAGCACGACCACCAGTTCCGCCAGCCCGGCCCCGGCGCCCCCGTACTCCTCCTCGACGTGCAGGCCGAGCCAGCCGAGCTCGGCCAGCGCGCCCCAGAACGCGGGCGGTGCGTCCCGCGGCGCGTCGAGAAGCACGCGGGTCTGCGCCCGCGCCCCGACCGAGGCCAGGAAGGACGCGGCGACGCCGGCCAGCTCACGATGCTCGTCGGTGAGGGCGATGGTCAACGGTTCCTCCAGGTCGCGCCGGCGTCGCGCACGCATCCGCGGGTCGAGATCCGGTAGCGGTCGGCGGGATGGGTGTGGATGCCGACACGGGCCAGCCGGCCGTCCCGGTCAAGGTGGCGGCGGGTGAGCACCAGTGACGCCGAGCGCGGCTCGGCGTCGAGGGCCCCGGCCATCTCCTCGGTGAGCAGCTGGTGTCGCGGCGCGGCCATGCTTCGTCCTTGCGCGTGTCCGGGCCGACGCCGTGGACTACAGATCGAGTTCGTGGTCGATCCGCGGGCCGGCCGAGTCATGGACCCGGCACCGGGCGGCGGGCCCGCTCACCGGGTGGCCCATCCGGTGCGGACGGCCGAGACGTCGGTCTGGGTGGGTTCCGGTGCCGTGGGCGGCGCCGAGGGCGTGCGGGAGAACCGGGGGGCAGGTGCCGCCTGCTCGGCGCCCTCGACGGTCACGATGCTGGCACGGGCCGCGAGATGCGGATGCGCGGCGGCCTCGCCGAAGGACAGCACCGGGGTGACGCAGGCGTCGGTGCCGTCGAAGACCTTCGCCCACTCGTCGCGCGGGCGGCTCGCGAACACCCCGGCGAACCGGGCCCGGAGCACCGGCCAGCCCGCCCGGTCCAGCTGGGCCGGCAGGTCCTCGCCGGCGAGGCCGAGTCCGGCGAGCAGCTGCGCGTAGAACTGTGGCTCGAGCGCGCCGACGGCGACATAGCGACCGTCGGAGCAGGTGTAGGTCGTGTAGTGCGGCGCGGCGCCGTCGAGCATGTTCGACCAGCGCTCGTCCGACCAGATGCCGGCCGCGCGGAACGACCAGATCATCTGGCCGAGTACGGTCGCGCCGTCGACCATCGCCGCGTCGACGACCTGCCCGCGGCCCGACACCGACCGTTCCCACAGCGCGGCGAGCACGCCGACGACGAGGAACATCGACCCGCCGCCGAAGTCACCGACCAGGTTCAGCGGCGGCACCGGCGGCGCGTCCGCCGGGCCGATCGCGTGCAGCAGGCCGGTCAGGGACAGGTAGTTGATGTCGTGCCCGGCCCGGTCGGCCAGCGGCCCGCTCTGCCCCCAGCCGGTCATCCGGGCGTAGATCAGCCCGGCGTTGCGGGCCTGGCAGGTGTCCGGGCCCAGGCCCAGCCGCTCCGCGACGCCGGGCCGGAAACCCTCGATGAGCACGTCCGCCCGGGCGATGAGGTCCAGCACCGTGTCCAGGCCGGCGGGGTCCTTGAGGTCCAGGCTGATCCAGCGGCGGTTGCGCAGCACGTGGTCGGTGCGCCCGCCCCCGCCGGGGCGGCGCACCTCGACGACGTCGGCGCCCAGGTCCGCCAGCACCATCGCCGCGTGCGGCGCCGGGCCCATCGCGGCGAGTTCCACGACCCGCAGACCGGCGAGCGGGCCGCGGCTGGAGGATCCGGTGCTCATGGTGTTCTCCCGACGGACGGCGACAGGCAGGGCGGGTGCGGGCCGGGTCGCGGACCCGCCAACCTCGCCCCCGTTTGTCTAGATGAACGGGGGCGGCGACACAAGCGATCGGCCGCCGCCCCGGTTCAGCCACCGGTGCCGGGCGCCGAACCCCACAGATCGACGCACGATCACCCAGACCCGCTCGGGACCGACGGCAGACTTCGGACCAGGGCGGCGATCAGGTCGGCGAGCGCGTCGGGTCGGGTGACGGCGGGGCTGTGGCCGCCGGGCCATTCCAGGGCATGGGTGGCCCGGTGGGCCATGGCGCGTTGCAGGTCCGGGTGCACCACGCGGTCATCGGCGCAGATCACGTAGGTCGAGGCCCGCTGCCGCCAGGCGATCCGTTCGGGGACGCCGCGGAAGAGCAGGCGTCCCACCGGGCGCAGCCGGGCGGCGGCCGCCGCCGCGACCGGCGGTTCGGCGTCCGAGTAGAGCAGCTCCGGGCCGAGCGCCGGATCCAGGCCCACGGCGTCGTCGGTGACGCGCAGCGCCTCGGGCAGCCGGGTCGACGGGAAGTCGCGGCCGGGCAGTACGCGGCTCACCGACTCGCCGGCGTCGAGCTGGAAGGCCGCGACGTAGAGGAGATGACGGACCAGGGGATGCGCGCCGGCCGCCGTGATCACCGCCCCGCCGTAGGAGTGGCCGACCAGCACCGCCGGCCGGCCGAACGCCGTCAGCGCCTCCTCCGTGGCGCGGACGTCGGCGGCCAGTTCGCTCAGCGCCAGCTCGACCGCCACACTGTCCACGCCCCGCCCGGCCAGCCCGCCGCGGACGTCGTCCCAGGTCCAGGCCCCGTTCCACAGCCCGTGCACCAGGACGACCCCGGGCTGCACGCCCGCTTCCTCCCCGCGCACGTCGCTCACGCCCACTTCGGTGCGCGCTTCGCGGTGAACGCGGCTCGGCCCTCGGCGTGGTCGGGGTGGGCGGCGGCTTCGCCCTGGTGGCGGGCCTCCAGGGCGAGGGCCGCCTCGAACGACAGGTCCGGGACGGCGCGGAACTGGCGTTTGGTCAGTTCCAGGGCCCAGGCCGGTCCCGCGGCGAGCGAGCGGGCCAGCTCGTGGGCGCGGGCGGCGAGGTCGGCGGCCGGGACGACCTCGTTGAGCAGGCCGAGGTCGTGAGCCTGCGCCGCCGGCAGGGCCCGGCCGGTGGTGGCGAGCGCGAACGCGCGGGCGTAGCCGAGCTCGCGGACCAGGTACCAGGAGGCCGCCGAGTCCGGGACCAGGCCCACCTTGGCGAACGCGCAGGCGAACACCGCCGTGTCCGCTGCCAGGCGCAGGTCGCAGGCGAGCGCCAGGCCGAGGCCGGCGCCGACGGCGGGCCCGTTCACGGCGGCGATCACCGGTTGCGGCAGGGAGGCGATCGCCTGGACGATCGGGTTGTAGGAGCCGGCGACGGTCTCCTCGGCGTGCACGAGCTCCTCGGTGGCCGCGAGGTCCTGGCCGACGCAGAACGCCCGGCCGCTGCCGGTCAGCACCACCGCGCGCACGGACCTGTCGGCGCCGAGGGCGCGCAGCGCGTCGACGAGCTCCCAGCGGGTCGGTCGGTCCAGGGCGTTGAGCTTGTCCGGGCGGGCCAGTACAACGGTGGCGACCGGGCCGTCGCGGTGGGTTTCCACGGCGTTCACGACGTACCTCCGGGGTGGACGGCGCCTGCGGGGTGGAGGGCGCTGTGCTCGCGGCCGGGCATCGAGTAGCCGCGTTCGGCGTAGGGGAAGCCGTCGAGGCCGGTGTCGCGCGGCAGCATCTGGTAGTAGGAGCGGATCTCGCGGATCAGGCCGTCGGCGCAGGTGAACCACTCGGCGCCGCGGGTGGCGACCCGCTCGGCGCCGGGTTGGGGCACCCACCACATCGTCCACTCGATGACGGCCTGCGCCGGCGTGGCGCAGATCGTGTCGACGACCCAGCGGGCCTCGATGCGGCGGGTGACCTTGCGCCAGTAGCGGGCCAGGTGCTCCCCGCCGGCGACGGCCGTCGACCCCACGTTCGGCGCGAGGAACCAGTGGACGACGTCCGGGTGCAGGGCGGTCAACATCAGGTCGACGTCGCCGGCGCCGCACCCGTCGTAGTAGCGGGTGATCAGCGCGGTCCAGGCCGCGCTCGGATCGTCCGCCGTCGCGGGATCGGTGAGGTCCACGGCGCGAAGGGCTCCGTTGCGCTCAGCCATGGTCGTACAGGCCGTGTCCGGTCTTGCGGCCGAGGCGGCCGGCGGCCACCAGCCGGTGCAGCAGCGGCGCGGGGCACAGGCGCGGGTCGACCGAGACGGCGGCCATCGCCTCCAGGGCGGCCATCGTCACGTCCAGGCCGATGAGGTCGACGAGCGCGAGCGGTCCCATCGGATGGCCGGCGCCGACCGTCATGATCTCGTCGATCTCGGCGGCGGGGGTGCCGGCCTCATGCCAGCGGACCGCGTCGTTGAGGTAGGGGATCAACAGCCGGTTGACGACGAACCCTCGGGTGTCCGCGCAGGTCACGGGTGTCTTGCCGAGGTCGCGGACCCAGCTGTGGGCCGCTGCGGCCAGCGCCGGCCGGCCTGGTGCGACGACCTCCACGAGCTTCATGACCGGCGCCGGGTTGAAGAAGTGCAGCGCCAGCAGCGGCCGGCCCGCGCCGACGTGTGGGCGCAGGTCGGACACCCGCAGGGACGAGGTGTTGGTCGCCAGCGGCAGTCCACCGGGCAGGGCGCCGTTCAGGTCGCGCAAGACGCCGGCCTTGACGTCGAGGTCCTCGGCGACGGCCTCGATGACGACGTCGACGCCGTCGAGGTCCGCCGGGTCGAGGGTCGTCGTGACCCGGGCAAGGATCCCGGACCGCTCGGTCGCCGGCAGCCGGCCACGGGTGACCGCCCGGTCGAGACTGCCGGCGACCCGGTCAAGCAGGCCGGTCGCGCGTGCGGCACCACGGCCGAGCACCCGCACCGGCCGGCCGCTGCGGGCGACGGCCTCCACGATCCCGCCGGCCATGTGACCGGTGCCGACGACCCCGACCGGACCGGTCCAGCGCGGCGTCCCGGCTTCGGCATCGTCCGTCGCGTCGGCGGGGCCAGGCAGGCTCGCGACGTCCGGGAGGCCCAGTTCGGCGCGTTCACCGTCCGGTAGCGCGGCCAGGACCTCGAACGGGCCGCAGGGATGGCCCGCACCCAGGCGCATCGCGACGTCGATGTCGGCGGGCGTCGCGACCCGCCGTTCGGCCAGCTCGACCGCGTCGCGCAGCAGGCCGGCCAGCAGCCGGGTGCTGTCCGTCAGCGTCTCCACCATGCGATCTCCTGCTCTCGTGAACCGCGGGCCCGCGGTCGCTCAGGCGGGTTCGACACGGACGGGGACGCTCGCCCAGCCCTTGAGCGTGTTGTTCAGCCTCGGCACCGGCGTCCCGGCGAGCTCCACCCGGCGGACCCGGCGGGCGAGCGCGGCCAGGACGAGCTCGGCCTCCAACCGGGCCAGTGGCTGGCCGACGCACTGGTGGATGCCCATGCCGAACGCGACGTGCCCGGCGGCGCGGCGGCGCACGTCGAACTGGTCGGCGTCGGCCCCCCAGTGCCGCGGGTCGCGGTTCGCCGACCCCAGGAACAGCAGGACCTTCGAGCCCGCCGGGATGACGGTCCCCGCCACCGGCGCGTCGCGGACGGTGGTGCGGAAGAAGGTCTGCACCGGCGACTCCCAGCGCAACGCCTCGTCGAAGGCGAACGCGGCCAGGCGCGGCTGTTCGTGGAGCAGTTCCCACTGCGCCGGGTGGGACGCGAGCGCGTACATCGTGTTCGCGAGGCCGTGGACGGTGGTGTCCACGCCGGCGCTGAGCAGCGAGCGCACCAGCATCGGGGCCTGTGCGTGGGTGATGTCGCCGCGGTCGGCCGCCGCCCAGATCCGGGCGCCGAAACCGCCGGGGGCCAGGGCGTCGCGCTGGCAGCTCGCGAGGATCCAGTCCTGGACGGGCGCCGCGTCGGCGAGCGCGCCACGGCGCAGCGCGTTGTCGGGGCCGAAGGCGTTGAACGCGAGCGACCCGTACGGCAGCAGGTTCTCCCGGCCGGCCACCGGCAGGCCGACCGCGTCGGGGAAGACCCGCAGCGGGTAGACCTCGGCGAGGTCGCGCACGGCGTCGAAGGTGCCCCGTTCGACGAGGCGCCGCGCGATCTCCTCCGCGACCTGGGCGAAGCCCGCGCGCAGCGTCCGGATCTCCCGCGGCGCGAGGACGCCGTTCATCGCCGAGCGCACCGCGGTGTGCTCCGGCGGATCCGCTTCGAGCAGCAGGCTGGGTGGGCGCCACGGCTTCTCCCGGGCGAAGTCGGCGAGCCCGGCGCCACGGCCGGACACGAACGTCGCCCAGTCCCCCAGCGCCGCCTTCACCTCGTCGAAGCGGCCCATCGCGTGCAGGCCGTGGCGTGGCAGCAGGGCGAGCGGGCCGGCGTCGCGCAGCCTCTGGTGGAACGGGTACGGGTCGGTGAGCACGCCCGCGTCGAACGGGTCGTCCGGTAAGGACGGCAGTGTCGCGGGCAGGTCGGTGTGCGTGGTCATGGTGGGCTCCCGGCGGCTTCCCGCGGTTCGGCGGTTCAGAGGTCGAGGACGAGCCGGGAGCACGCGGCCCGGGACACGCAGAGGAAGATGGTGTCGTTGGCCGCCCGTTCGTCCGGGGTCAGCAGGCTGTCGCGGTGGTCGACCTCGCCGGCGAGGACGGCCGTCTCGCACGTCCCGCAGGTGCCCTCCTGGCAGGAGGACAGCACGCTCACCCCGGCGGCCTCGACGACCTCGAGGATCGACCGGTCCGGCGGGACGGTGAGGGTGCGCCCGGAGGCCGCCAGCGTGATCTCGAACGACCCGGCCCGCACCGGCGCGCCGACGTCGCGGGGGGTGAACCGCTCGATGTGCAGCGATCCCGGCGGCCAGGCGGCGCAGTGCCGTTCGACGGCGGCGAGCAGCGGCTCGGGACCGCAGCAGTAGACCGCCGTGTCCGGCCGGGGGGCGGCGAGCAGGCCGTCGAGGTCCATCAGGCCGACCTCGTCCTGCGGGTACAGGGTGACCCGGTCGCCGGCGGCCCCCAGGTCGTCGAGGAACGCCATCGACGCCCGGGCGCGCCCGCCGTAGTGCAGCTCCCAGTCGGCGCCGGCGCGCGCCGCGGCGGTGGTCATCGCCAGGATCGGGGTGATCCCGATGCCGCCGGCGAGGAACAGGTAGCGGGCCGCGGGCACGAGCGCGAAGTGGTTGCGCGGCCCGCGGACCTCCACGGTCGCGCCCTGCGGCAGGTGGTCGTGGACGTACGCCGAGCCGCCCCGGCCCGCGGGCTCCCGCAGCACCCCGATCCGCCAGGCGCGGCGCTCCCCCGGCTCCCCGCACAGCGAGTACTGCCTGGTCAGGCCGCCAGGCAGGGTCAGGTCGACATGCGCGCCGGGCGACCAGCACGGCAGCTGCGCGCCGGCGGGGTCGCGCAGGTCGAGGACGACGACACCGTCGGCGCCGATCCACCGCCGGTGCACCGTCAGGCGCAGGTCCACCTCCTGGTCCACGCCACTCATCGGCGCGAGGCGACGGGTGGCGAGGCGAGGGTGGCGCTGCCGGCGAGCCTGGCGATCAGACGGCGGGCGGCGAGGCTGCCGGTGTCGATGTTGATGGAGAGTTCCTGGTAGCCGTCGGGTTCGCTGGCGACGACCCGTTCGAGCACGCCGAGGGCCGTGACGTCCTGCAGGACGACGGTGCGGTTGCTCTCGCGCAGGTAGGCCGAGACCGACGCGTCGTCGAGGGCGAAGTCGCGGGCGACGGCCCAGAAGTCGTGGGTGGACGTCTCCGTCTCGGGAGTGATCGCGTAGACCACCTTGACGTGAAAGCCGTCGGGGTCGCCGCCGTCGGCGTTCGGCACGACACCGACCGGGGCGACCCGGGAGTGCAGCCGGTAGAGGCACGGCGGGGTGAACTCGATGTCCTGCCAGCGGGTGATCCGCCCGGTGATGCCGGTGCTGCGGGCGTAGAACGGCGGGCAGCCGGCGTCGGCCATGTGCCGGGAGACGCGCAGCGTCCCGGCCTGTTCGTCGACGTCCACGGTGATCGATGTCTCGGCGACCTCGGGGGTACCGATGTGGCCGCTGTGCAGGTAGGTCTCGTGGGACAGGTCGAGCAGGTTCTCGACGAGCAGGCTGGCCCGCGCGGCGAGCGGCTCCCTGCCGCACACGGTCGTCCAGCCCTCGAGCGCCAGCCAGGGGGCGCGCGGCACGCTGCCCGCGTCGGCCCGGTCAGGATCACCGATGAAGACCCAGACGAAGCCGTCCAGCTCGACGACCGGGTAGCGCCGAAGCCGCGCCGCGCGCGGGACGCGGGTCTGCCCCGGGACGGCGACGCAGACACCGTCCGCGCCGTAGGTGAACCCGTGGTAGCCGCAGACGACGGTGTCCTCGACGAGCCGCGAGGGCGCCTGCGAGAGCGGGAAGCGCCGGTGGACGCAGCGGTCGCTCATCGCGGTCACCTCCCCGCCGCTGGTCCGCCAGAACGAGATCGGCTCGCCGCAGATCGTCCGCCCGAACGCGGTCCCGCCGCCGCCGTCGCGCGGCGGAATCTCGTGGCCGTAGGCGGCCACGTACCACTGATCGCGCACGATCGAGGTCATGGAATGCTCCTTCACGGACGGCGGGGACGGCGGGGGGGGACGGCGTCAGCGTGCCGGGTCCGACGGCGGCCGCGGCGACGTCCTTCCGAATAGCGGAAGTTCTCCCTCGGCGAATCCGCGGGGGCGTTCCGGACATCGCCGGGGTGAATAGCTGGCATCCCGGAACTGCGCTGGTCGGGAACGGGTCAACCGGCCTAATCTCCGGCCTGTGAGCCACATCACCGGCGACTCGCCGCCCGTCGCGGCACCCCGCCCGCCGTCAGCCGCGCCGGGATTCGAGGGCGTGCGCCTCACGGGCCTGACGAAGACCTTCCGCCGGACAACCGTCCTGCGTGACGCGCACCTCGACCTGGTGCCGGGCGACATTCACGCGCTGATCGGCCAGAACGGCTCCGGGAAATCGACGATCGTCAAAATTCTCTCCGGTTTTCACCGGCCGGATTCCGGTGCCATCCTGGCGCGGGCCGGAAAAGAGTATTCCTTTCCGCTGACGGCCCGTCAGCTCGACGAGCTCGGCATCGCCTTCGTGCACCAGGATCTGGGCCTGGTCGACAGCGCCTCGGTCGTGGACAACATTCGGATCGGCCGGTTCAGCCGGGGGCGTTTCAGCCGTCGCATCGACATGCGCACGGAGCGGTCGGCGGCGCGGCGCACCCTCGACCGGCTGGGATCGTCGATCGACGTCGACGCGCCCGTCGGTGGCCTCAGCGCGGCACAGCGCTCGATCGTGGCGATCGCCCGCGCGGTGCAGAGCCTGCGCGGGGGTGACGGGGTCATCGTCTTCGACGAGTCCACCCAGTCGCTGCCGCCCGCGGTGCTGGCGGGCTTCTACGCGACGGTCCGCGACCTCGCCGTGCAGGGCACCGCGATCCTGCTGGTCAGCCACCGCCTCGACGAGGTCATGGCGCTCTCCGACGCCGTCACCGTGCTGCGCGACGGCCAGGTCGTCGCCTCGGCGCTACCCACGGCGGCGACGAGTGTGCGCGAGCTGACCCGGTTGATGCTCGGCGTCGAGGCGCAGACGCATCCGCTGCGCGAGGAGGTGCCGGGGGCGCCCGCCGATGTCGTCCTGACCGCCACCGGGCTGACCGGACGGCGCCTGCGCGGCGTCGACCTGGCGCTGCGGGCCGGCGAGGTCCTCGGCGTGACCGGCGCGACGGAGTCCGGCCACGAGGAGCTGCCCTACCTGCTGGCCGGCACCCGCCCCGGCGGCGGCCACGTCGCCTGCGACGGCCGCCGGGTCGACCTCGCCGCCGCGAACGCCCGGGCGCTGATCGACCTCGGCGTGGCCCTCGTTCCCCAGGGCCGCACCACCGCCGGCCTCGCCCTCGGCCTCACCGCGTCCGACAACCTCTCGCTGCCGAGGATGCGGTCGCGCAACAGCCGCTACTGGCTGTCGAAGAACTGGCAGGAGGACGAGGCACGCCGCGTCATCGCGGACTTCGGGATCACGCCGGCGCGGGCGGACCTGCCGATGGGCGCGTTCAGCGGCGGGAACCAGCAGAAGTTCCTGGTCGGGAAATGGATGGTCGCGCGGCCCCGCGTGCTGCTGCTCCACGAGCCCACACAGGCCGTCGACGTCGGCGCCCGCCGCGACATCCTGCGCAACATCCGCCGGGCCGCGGCGGCGGGTGCGGCCGTCGTCGTCGTCTCCCTCGACGAGGAGGACCTCGCGAGCGTCTGCGACCGGGTCGTCGTGCTCGCCGCGGGACGCCCCTCGGCGGAGCTGACCGCACCTTTCACCGCCGCGGACGTCATCGACGCCGTCGGCAACCGCCTCGGGGCGCTGGAGGAACACTCGTGAGCACCACGACCGGCGAGACCGGCCACATCCGCACCGACGAAACCGCCCGCCCGCCGGGACCGGCGACACCGGCGACGTCCTGGTGGAGCCGGGCCCGGCTGGCGGACCTGAACCGGCGCGGGGCGGTGGTCATCGTCTGGGCCCTGATGGTCCTCACGTTCGCCGCCGCCTCCCCCAACCTGTTCCTGACCAGGGGCACCTTCCAGATCATCTTCGGCAGCCACGGCGAGCTGATCTTTCTGGGCATGGCACTGGTCTGCGTCTTCTCGGTGGGCGAGTTCGACTTCTCGGTGGCCTCGATCATGGGCCTGAGCGGGACGGCGACCTCGGTCATGTACGTCACCCACGGCTGGCCGATCGCGGCGGCGGCCGTGTTCGGGCTGGCGCTGGGCGTGGCCGCGGGGGCGCTGAACGCCGTGATCATCGTTCTGCTCGGCGTCGACCCCATCATCACCACCCTCGGGATGGCCACGGCGCTGATCGGGGTGGCGCTGTGGATCTCCCATCTGACGTCGGTCAACGGGCTGCCGTTCGGGTTCTCGGACATCGCCACGACGCAGGTCGGCGGCCTGCCGCTGCTGTTCTTCTACGGCGTCGCGCTGGTGGTCGTGCTGACCTACGTTCTGTTCGCCACCCCGCTGGGGAAGCACATGACGTTCGTGGGCGCGAACAGCGAGGTGGCGCGGCTCGCCGGCGTCAACGTGAAGCGCATCCGCTTCGGCGCGTTCGTCTTCTCCGGCCTGCTCTCCGGGCTCGGCGGCATGCTGATGGCCGCGAACCTCGGCGGTTTCGACCCGGTCAGCTCGACCGCGAGCCTGCTTCCCGCGCTCGCCGCGACCTTCCTTGGCACCGCGATCATAGTGCCCGGCCGTTTCAACCCGGTCGGCACGTGGGTCGCCGTGTTCTTTCTCTACACGGGTATCGTCGGCCTGCAGATCATCGGCCTCTCGGGGTGGATCAGCGACTTCTTCTTCGGGGCCTCGCTGGTTCTCGCGGTGACCGTGTCCACCCTGCTGCGGCGCCGGGTCAGCGCCGTTTGAGCAGGCCCCCGGCCCCCACAAGGAGTGGTCCATGTCGCCAGTTTCCCGCCGGCTGCGCCGGTCCCTCGCCGCCGTGGCGTTACCACTCGCGGTGCTGCTCACCGCGGTCGGCTGCGACTCGTCGTCCGCCGGCTCGAGCGCCGCCGCGGCCGGGTCCACCAGCGCCTCCGATGCCGCCGCCCGGCAGGCCATCAGCACCCATCTCGGAAAGCAGACCTTCGCCGCGGATCTGACGCCCATCGCGCAGATCGAGAAGGCCAAGGGCAAGAAGGTCCTCTACACGGCGATCAGCCTCAGGGTTCCCTTCTTCCAGACGGTCCTGAGGACGATGCTGTCGGTGGCGACCGACCCGGGCGTCACGATCGACGGCTGCGACGGCAACCTCACCCCCGCGAACATCAGCGCGTGCGTGACCCGGGCGATCAGCCAGCACTATGACGTGATCGTGCTCGACAACATTCCCGTCGACCTCATCGGTCAGGGCGCCGTCGCGCTGAGGAGCGCGGGCGTCCAGATCATCTCGGCCGAGGCGGAGGCTCTTCCCCCGGCGAACGGCGTCACCTACGCCAGCACCGGCGGTCCGGTCATGATGCAGGCCGCGGCGAACTGGGTGATCGCCGATTCCGACGGCAAGGCGAACGTTCTGCTCGTGCAGCAGAACGACACGCCGCTGCAGACCAGGTACATCACGGACTACGTCATGCCGACGTTCGCCAGGAACTGCCCGGACTGCCGGGTCCAGATCATCGGTGTCACCTCCGCGCAGCTCGGTGGCCTCGGCACGCAGGTGAGTACCGCGCTACTCAGGAACAAGAAGATCAAATACGTGCTCTCCGAGTTCGACGCGAACGTCCAGTACATCGTCCCCGGGCTGCAGAACTCGCCGCGCGGCAAGCACATCAAGCTGGCCAGCGCCCTCGGTGACCTGGCCGCGCTGCAGCGGGTGTCGAGCGGGCAGTTCCAGCGGGCCGAGGTCCAGGTGAGCCCGAACTACTGCGCGTGGGCCGTGCTCGACCAGACCATCCGGGTGCTGGCCGGAGCGACGCCGTGGGTGCGGCTGAACGCGCCGTACCGCATCTTCGACGAGACGAACATTCACAGCGTGGACCCGTCCCAGGTGGCGATCGACGACGGCACGCTCAGCGGCGGCGACACCTGGAGCAAGGTCTTCCGGGCGGCGTGGGGACTGCCGTCCTGACGGCTGCGCCGGCCGCCGGTCGGCCGCCGGCCCCAACCGAGGAGAGACCGGAGGGATCAGTGTGGTCGCATTCGTGACGTCACCGTTCGACGCGGTGGCCGGGATACCCGACGGCGCGACGGTGATGATCGGTGGGTTCGGCGAGGCCGGCCAGCCGGTGGCGTTGATCGAGGCGCTGCTGGAGCACGGCGCGCGGGATCTGGTCGTGGTGAACAACAACGCCGGCAGCGCCGAGGTCGGCCTCGCCCTGCTGATCGCGGCGGACCGCGTCCGCAAGGTCGTGTGCTCCTTCCCCCGCCAGTCCGACTCGTGGCACTTCGACGAGAAGTACCGCGCGGGAACGATCGAGCTCGAACTGGTGCCGCAGGGCAACCTCGCCGAGCGGATCCGCGCCGCGGGCGCCGGCATCGGCGCCTTCTACACCCCGACCGGCTACGGCACGCTGCTCGCCGCCGGCAAGGAGACCCGGGAGATCGACGGGCGCCACCACGTCCTCGAACACCCGCTGCGGGCCGACTTCGCCCTCATCCGGGCGCACCTCGCCGACGAGCGCGGGAACCTCACCTACCGCCGCACCGCCCGCAACTTCGGCCCCATCATGGCCACCGCGGCGACGACGACGATCGCCGAGGTCACCCGCGTCGTCCCGGCCGGCGGCATCGACCCGGAGAACGTCGTCACCCCGGGCATCTACGTCGACCGCGTGGTCGCGGTCGAACCCGCCAGCGGCGCACGAGACGCCGCGCGGCACGGGAGAGGAGCGGCGACGTGAGCGAGGCCGGCTCCACCACCAGCCGGCGCGGCCTGGACCGCGCCGGCATCGCGCGGGCGGTCGCCCGGGACATCCCCCGCGGTTCCTACGTCAACCTGGGGATCGGCCTGCCCACGACGGTCAGCGCCTACCTGCGCCCACAGGACGAGGTCACGCTGCACACCGAGAACGGCATGCTCGGCATGGGGCCCGAGGCGACGGGCGACGACGTCGACCCCGACCTGATCAACGCCGGGAAGGTGCCGGTCACGGAGCTGCCCGGCGCCTCGTACTTCCATCACGCCGACTCGTTCGCCATGATGCGCGGCGGCCATCTCGACGTGTGCGTGCTCGGCGCCTACCAGGTGTCGGTCGCGGGCGACCTGGCGAACTGGCACACCGGGCGGGCGCAGGACATTCCCGCCGTCGGCGGGGCGATGGACCTCGCGATCGGCGCGAAGCAGACCTTCGTGATGATGACCCTGCTCGACCGGCAGGGGCACGCCAAACTCGTCCAGGCCTGCACGTATCCGCTCACCGGGGTGGGCTGCGTACGCCGCGTGTACACCGACCTCGCGGTCTTCGTCCTCGCCGGCGACGCGCAGGCACCGACGGTGACCGTCACCGCCGCCTTCGACGCCACGGTCGAGGAGCTGCGCGAGCTGACCGGACTGTCCCTCCTCGACGGCACCGGGAGCTGAGCCTCGCGCCGCTCGGCGCCACGCCCGCTCACCGCCGCATCGCGGTGCCGGCGGTCGTCAGTCGCTGGGCGCCGACGCGCACACCGCCCGCGAGATGCCGCGCGCCGTCGCCTGGACGACCGGCGCGAGCGCCGCCGCGGACGCCGAGCTGGCCGGCACCACCACCGAGACGGCCGCGACGACCTCCCCGGTCACGCAGCGCACCGGGGCGCCGACCGAGAGCGTGTCCGGGCAGACCTGCCGGTCGTTGACGGCGAAGCCGTGGGCCCGGACGTCGGCGAGCAGCCGCCGCAGCTCCCTCGGCCCGGTGATGGTGCGCGGCGTGTACCGGGCGAGCGGGGAGGCGAGCACCTCCTCCTGCACGTCGACCGGGGCGTGGGCGAGCAGCACCCGACCGGCACCGGTCGGGTGCAGCGGGAACCGCCCGCCGACGCGGGTGAGCAGCGGGACCGCGTTGCGGCCACCGATGCGCTCGATCCAGACGGACTCGACGCCGTCGCGCACGGCGAGCTGGACGTTGTTCTGGACGACCGCGAAGAGATCCTCCATGTGGGGCAGCGCGAGTTCACGCAGCCCAAGCCCGCGGGGCGCCAGCGACGCGATCTCCCACAGCCGCAGGCCGATGTGGTAGGCGCCGGCGACGTCGCGTTCCAGCAGACCGTTCTCGACGAGCTCGCCGGCGAGGCGGTGCGTGGTGGTGAGTGGCAGTCCGGCGCGGCGGGCGAGCTGGGTCAGCGTCAGCGCCGGCCGGTCCGGGGTGAACGCGGTCAGCAGCTGGGTGGCCCGTCGGATCACCGGTCCGGTCTCGCCTCGCCGGCGGCTCGCGGCGCCGTCACCGGCTCGTCGTACGTCCGGCGCCCGCAGGTCGGCGGCCACTGTCATCGCGCGCGTAAGCGACGGGTCGGACGTGACGACGGCCGAATGTTCATAGATATCCTGAATTTGGACATCGACTCATTCCCTCCGGCGTGCACTCAGGGTGATTACGGGGCTCGCGGAGACGTCACAAACACCCAGAAAGGTCACGATAATATAGCACGCCTCCCGCATGTCCAGGCCCACTCCGGATCCGCGCCCACGCACCGCGACGTGTCCACCAGATCAACCCCACCGCTTCACCGTGGATTGCCGTCGGGATAATGGCGTCGTAACGGGCCCAAACCACAGAAACCGGCGCCGAATGCGGCGCCCGGGGCAATGGTTGGCATTGCCATGATCGCGGGCAGACTGGAACACGTGGGCCGTGATCCGAAACCGGGGGAGCGCGGATGGGTTTACAGGGCAGGGCGGCGGATCCCGATCCGGCGGTGGTATTGAGAACCGAGCGGGTGCACGAGTCGGCGCGGTCCCGGGTCACCCGACTGGTCCTTTCGACGCACACGGTGATCCGCAAGGAGGCGCTGGCGGCCGGCGGACCGCAACGGTCCCGCCATGAGGCCGAGATCCTCGACCGCCTGACCGGCGTCGAGGGCGTCGCACAGCCGGCGGCCGGCCCCGACCAGGACGACAACGCGATCCTGCTGGCCGATGTCGGCGGACCGGCGCTGTCCGAACGGACGACTCCCCTGGCCCAGGCCACCCTGATCACCACGACCGAGTCACTGGCGCGCACGGTGGCCGAGATCCACCAGCGCGGGGTGGTGCACCGCGACATCAGCCCGGCGAACATCGTGATGCGCGGTGACCACGGCAGACCGCACCTGATCGACTTCGCGCTCGCGACCACCCTGGTGTCCGTCCAGCCGGGGTTCGTCCATCCCAGCGAGGTCGCCGGCACGCTGGCGTACCTGGCGCCGGAGCAGACCGGGCGGACCGCTCGACCGGTGGATCAGCGCGCCGACCTGTACGCGCTCGGGGCCACCCTGTACGAGCTCGCGACCGGAACGCCCCCGTTCGGCACGGGCGAGCCGCTGCGCATCATCCACGATCACCTCGCCCGGGTGCCCGTCGCGCCGACGAAGCTGAATCCCGCGGTGCCCGCCAGCCTGTCGGCGATCATCATGCATCTGCTCGAGAAGGAACCGGACGACCGGTACCAGAGCGCCGACGGGCTGCTGCGTGATCTCGCCGTGCTGCGCCGCGGCGAGACGCTGGCCCGTCCCGGCACGCACGACGTCCCGGCGCGGACGATGGCGCCGTCCCGGCTGGCCGGGCGCGACGAGGAGATCGGCGAGCTGCGGACGGCGTTCCTCGACGCGCTCGCCGGCCGGTGCACCGGGCTGCTCGTCAGCGGCGCACCCGGGGTGGGCAAGACCGCCCTGGTCAACGAGCTGCGGCCGATCGTGGCCGGGGCCGATGGCTGGTTCGTCGCCGGCAAGTTCGACCAGTACCGCCGCGACCTGGACTACGACGGCGTCCGGCAGGCGTTCCGGGCGCTGATCCGCCCGTTACTGGCCGAACCCGACAGTGACCTGGCCGAGGCCCGCGAACGGCTGCTCGCCTCGCTCGGGCCCAACGCCGGCCTGGTCTCGGCCCTCGTGCCCGAACTGCAGGCGTTACTGAAAGTCACCCCGGAACCGGGCGATCCGATGACGGCTCCCGGGCGTATCCAGCGCGGCGCGGTAGAGATGCTGCGCGCCGTCGCGAGCCAGAAGCGACCGGTGGTGTTCTTCGTCGACGACCTGCAGTGGGCCGACCGCACCCCGCTGGGCACCGTCGAGCAGATCCTCGGCGGCGAGGAACGGATCGACGGTCTGCTCCTCGTCGCCGCCTACCGGGAAGACGACGTCGACGCCACCCATCCGCTGGCGCCGATGCTCGCCCGCTGGCGTTCCCAGCCCCTCGGGCCGCGTCACCTGCGCCTGGGCGGCCTCGCAGCCGAGGGGCAGTCGGGCCTGGTGGCCGACCTGCTGCACCTGGATCCCCGGCCCGCGGCCGAGCTGGCCCGGCTGATCGCGCCCGCCACCCACGGCAACCCGTACGACACGGTCGAGCTGGTCAACACGCTTCGTCACGACCGGCTTCTCGCCGCCGACGAGCGCGGGTGGGGATGGGATCCGGCCGAGCTGCGCGCCCGGCTGGACTCGGTGGACATGACGGCGCTGCTGGCGACCCGGTTGGCGGCGCTGCCGCCGGCCACCACGGAGGTCCTCAGCGTGCTCGCCTGCCTGGCCGGCCGGGTGGAGGCGGACCTCCTCGCGGCGGCGACCGGCCTGACACCGGGCGAGGTGGAGCGCCGGCTCGCTCCCGCGTTCGCCGAAGGCCTGCTGGTTCTCGAACCCGAGAGCCATCAGAGCGTGCGCTTTCACCACGACCGGACGCACGAGGCCCTGCTGGGCGCACTCACCGCGGAGCAACGGCGCGTCCTGCGGCTGGACCTGGCCCGGCGCCTCGCGCGGCGCCCCGCGTACTTCGCCGCCGCCGCCGAGCAGTACCTGCACGTCACCGACGCGGTGCTCGCCCCGGCGGAGCGGCGCGTGGTGGCCGGGCTGTTCCGGCGCGCCGCGGACGAGTCGGTGGTGGTAGCCAATCACGCGCTGGCCGAGCGGTTCCTGAGCGCGGCGGTGCGGCTCGCCGACCGGGCGGACCCGGCCCAGCTCATCGAGCTGTACCTGCGGCGACACGTCGCCCTGACCAACCTCGGCCGGCTGGAGGAAGCCGACGGGGTGTTCCACGACATCAGCCGGCTCGGCCCGCCGGCGCGCCAGTACACGGCGGCCGTCACCGTGCAGATCACCAGCCTCAACAACCGCGGCCTCGTCGACGAGGCGATGCGGATCGGTCTCGACCACCTGGCGAGCCTCGGCCTGGCCATTCCGGCCCCGGCGGACCTCGGCGCCGAGGTCGACCGCGCCCTCGACGAGCTCTACCGCTGGTCGGAGGAGACCGGCGCGGCCGACGACCTGGCTCGGGCATCCGACTACGACGCCGTCCAGACCGACATCACCAGGGTGATCAGCAGCCTCTCGCGTGCGGCGTACTTCGGCGACCTGGAGACGATGGCCTGGTTGAGCGTCCGGTCGATGCAGCTGTGGGCGCAGCGCGGCCCCGCGCCCGACCTGCTTGTCCCCGCCGGCCTGATTCCCATCGTGACCGAGACCCGCAGGAACGACTACCACACCGGCTACCGCATCATGCGGCGCGTCCTCGAGGTCGGCCGCGCACGCGGCTACACGGCCGACACCTGGCGACTGGAGTTCCTGTACACCGTCGGCGCCGGGCACCGGTTCGGTTCCCTCGAGGACAACGTGGCCGCGGCGCGGCGCACCCTGGAGGGCCTGATCCAGACGGGCGACCTGCAACTCGCCTGCTGGACCCACTACCCGCTGATCCAGAACCTGCTGGACTGCGCGCCCTCCCTCGACCTGGTCGCCGCCGAGGTCGAGGACGCACTGACGTTCAGCGCGCGGACCGGCAACACCCACGCCGCCGACACCTTCCGGGCGTACCGCCACCTGGTGCGGATCCTGCGGGGCGAGTGCACCGAGACGGCGGCGGACCAGGCGACCACGCTCAGCCTGGTCGCCGACGATCCGCAGGCCACCCTCTCCCTGCACGTCACCCGGGCCTTCGAGGCGGCGGTCCTCGCCCAGCCCGAGGACCTGGCCCGGCACACCGAGGCGGTGTTCCCGGCCCCGCCGACGGTCGAGACGAGCTACGCGATGTCGGTGACCCGGGTGCTGCGCGCCCTCTCGCTGGCCGGGCGGGCCCGCCGGGTGGTGGACCGCGCCCAGCACGACGCCCTGCTCACCACGCTGGACGAGCTGGTCAGCCGGGTGTCCGAACTGGCGGCCGACGCGCCCGCCAACTTCCGCCACCTCCTGCGGCTGATGGAGGCCGAACGAGCCTGGACGGTCGGTGACTTCCGGCAGGCGGCCTACCTGTTCGACGCGGCGCAGAGCGAGTCCCTCGCGCTGCGCCGGCCGTGGCACCGGGCGCTGATTCTCGAGCACGCGGCCCGCTTCTACCTCGCCCACGGACTTCGGGACGTCGGCGGTCGGCTGCTCGCCGCGGCGCGGCGCGAATACCTCGCCTGGGGTGCGCACGCGAAGGTCAACCAGCTCGACTGGGCGTACCCGGCACTGAACGACGTGGCGTCCGCCGCGGCGCCCGCAGCCAGCCAGACCCTCGCCGCCGGCAGCATCGACCTGCTCGGCATCGTCGCCGCCTCCCAGGCCCTGAGCTCCGAGACCAGCATCGACGGCCTGCGCGCGCGGGTCGTGGGAATCCTCTCGGAGATGACCGGCGCGACCGCGGTCCACCTCGTGCTCCGCGACGAGGAGGACGACGGCTGGTCCGTCCCGTCCGGCTCCGGCGAGGTGATCTCCCTCGGCGAGGCCAGCCGGCGGCGCCTCCTGCCGTCCTCGGTCGTCCGGTACTGCGAACGCACGCAGGCGGCCGTTGTCGCCGCTGATGCCACTGGTGACGACCGGTTCCACCGCGATCCGTACTTCACCGACCTCGACCGCTGCTCCGTCCTGGCCGTTCCCATCGTGATCCGCGGCGCGGCGCGGGCGGTGCTCCTGCTGGAGAACCGGATGATCCGTGACGCGTTCTCGGTCGAGCGCCTCGACGGCATCCTGATGATCGCCAAGCAGCTGGCGGTCTCCCTCGACAACGCCCAGCTGTACGCCTCGCTGGAGAACAAGGTCGCCGACCGCACCCACCAGCTCGCCACCGCCAACCACCGGCTCGAACTGCTCTCCCTGACCGATCCGCTGACCGGGCTGGCCAACCGGCGCCACCTCGAGGACTTCCTCAGCACTGCCTGGCAGCGCGCGCAGCGCCAGGGCACCCCGATCGCCCTCGTGATGATCGACATCGATTTCTTCAAGCGCTACAACGACCACCTCGGGCACGCGGCCGGCGACCGCTGCCTCGAGAAGGTCGCCGCCTGCCTGGCGGAGAACACCGGTGCCGGGCACCTGGCCGCCCGTTACGGCGGTGAGGAGTTCGCCGTCGTGATGCCTGGCACCGATGCCGAGGATGCCCGCTGCCGGGCCGAGCGGCTGCGCCGCGCCGTGGCGGACCTCGCCGAGCCGCACCCGGCGGTCCGGACACGCATCGTCACCATCAGCGTCGGCTTCACGTCGCTCACTCCCACCGCCGAGGACCATCAGCAGCGGCTGGTCGATCTCGCCGACGAGGCGCTGTACCGGGCCAAGCGGCACGGGCGCGACCAGGTCGAGGCGGCGACGCCCAAGGACGACCCTGGCGGTGCCACCGGGAACGGGCTGGCGCCCTGACGCGATGCGCGGGGTGGCCGGGCCGCGGGCGTCAGTCGCCGATCAGGGCGAGTTGCCGGTTGATCGCTCGCGGGTTGCTGTCGCCGACGACCTTCTGCAGGAAGGGCGTGTGGTCGAAGATGAGGTCGCGGATCGGGCGCAGCGGCGCGGGGGCGTGGTGAAAGACCTTCCCGAGCATCCACGCCTGCTGGACCTGGCGCGCGGTGTGCGGCTTGCGCGGATCCTCGTAGGACTGCAGCGCGGCACGCACGGCCGCGTGGTCGGTGAGGTCGACGCCGCGCAGCGCGCGGCCGAGGAAGTAGCCGTCCTCGATGGACATCCCGGCGCCGTAGGCGGCGTACGGCGAGGTCGCGTGCGCGGCATCGCCGGCCAGCGTGATGCGGCCCTTCGACCACTGCTTGAGCGGCTTGCGGTCGCGCAGCACCCAGCGCTGCACATCGGCCGGTTCGGTAGCCGCGACCAGCCCGGACAGCGGCGCCGGGAACTGCGCGGCGAGCCCGACCGCCGCGGCCCGCAGATCCGGCGGCGCCGGAGCGTCGGGGTCGGTGGCGGTGAGGACCCACCACTGGTGGCCGTCGCGGCCCTGGTGCCGAATCGACGTCCAGCTGCCCTGGACGGTACGGCCGTGGCTGATGACGCACATGTTTGGTTCGACGCCGGCGACGTCGGCGAAGGTGAAGCCGCCGAAGACATGTAAACGGTGCTCGCGTTTCGGCGCGTCACCCCAGAGCGTGCGGCGCACCAGTGAATCGATACCGTCGGCGCCGACCAGCACATCGTGCTCGGCGGTCGTGCCGTCGTCGAACGTGAGGGTGACGGCGCGCTCGTCCTGCGCGATGCCGACCACCTGCTGGTTGAACCGGATGACCCCCGGCGGAAGCGCGTTCAGCATCCGCTCGTAGAGCTCGGGTCGCAACAGGCCGATGAATCCACCGCCGTAGGCGGCCCGGACCGCCTCGTCCTGCTTCACGTCCACCCGCACCCTGCCCCGCGCATTGCGGAACTGCGAGTCCGTCGGCGCGCCGAGATCGTGGATATCGGCGCCGAGTAATTCTAACGCCTTCAGCGGCGGTGGCCAGAGATTCAGAATGCTCCCGGCCGGACGGGCCTCGCGGTAACGCTCGTAGACGACGACAACGTGCCCGGACCTGATCGCGCCGAGCGCCGCCGCCATACCCGCGGGGCCGGCGCCCAGGACCGCGACCCGACCGGCGGGCGCGGTCGAACTGGTTGCGCTGCTCATGATGGCACCTCATCGGTGAAACAGCGGCGAGCGCCACTGTGGGAAGAACACTGTCCGCCCCCCGGCGGGACGTCAAGAGAAGGGCGGATATTCGTCGCGTCGATTGCCGGTATTCACAGCGCGAGTTTCCGCCGGAGACCGTTGTCGGCAAATCCTGGCGAGGCGACACGTGGTGACGCGCCCAACGAAGGAGTCGACGCGATCGTGATGTCTGTCCCGACGATCGACCATGCGGGGCCGTGGGCACTGGCCCGCCTCGCCGATCCCGGCGGCGGCCCTTTTCCGGCGCTCGTCGCCCGCATCGTCGCGTACTGCTCGACGGTGTCGACGCTGCTGCCCGGTGACCTCGTGCTGACCGGCAGCCCCGCGGGCAACGGCCTGCCACGCGGACGCCTGCCGCGCGCCGGCGACGTCATGAACTCGACCATCACTGGCCTCGGCGCCCAGTCCGACCGCCGCGTCGCCGAGGCCGGCGCGCTCGAGCAGAACGGAACCCGGCGATGACCACCCGCCTGATCACGCACCTGCGGCACGTCGCCCTCGCGGTGCCCGACTACGACCGCCAGCTCGACTTCTTCACCTCGGTGTGGGGCCTCACCCCGGTCGCACAGGACAACGGCGTCGCGTTTCTCGCCGCCGAGGGATCGCCCGAGCAGTTCATCGTGCGGCTGCGCCGGGACACGGAGAAGCGCCTTGATCTTCTCGCGTTCGGCGCCGCGACACCGGCGGACGTCGATACGCTCGCCGAACGGCTCGGCGCCGCGGGCGTCCACCTCGTTCACGAGCCGGGCGCGCTGGCGACCGCCGGCGGCGGTTACGGTTTCCGTTTCTTCGACGTCGACGGCCGCACCATCGAGGTTTCCGCCGACGTCGCGACCCGCCAGCACCGCGCGATCGAGGAAGGGGAGTCCATTCCGGTCCGCCTTTCCCACGTGGTCGTCAACTCCCCCGACATCGCGCGCACCCAGGCGTTCTTCGAACAGCATCTCGGTTTCGCGCTGTCCGACGAGCTCTCCCACCCGTACGCCGGTGACCTGATGAAGTTCATGCGCTGCAGTCCGCAGCATCACAGCCTGGCCATCGCCAAGGGCCCGCACGTCTCGCTGCACCACGCCTCCTTCGAGCTGCGCGGCCTGGACGAGTACATGCGCGGAACGGGCCGGGCACTGCGCGCCGGAACCCGGATGATCTGGGGTCCGGGCCGGCACATGGCCGGCGACAACACCTTCAGCTACTTTCTCGATCCGCACGGCAACACGGTCGAATACACCACCGAGCTGGATGTCGTCGACGAGGACCGCTGGCATCCCACCGTCTACGACGTCTCGCAGGAGCAGAACCAGGACCAGTGGGGGACGGCGAACCCGTTCGACGAACAGCTGGCGAAGGAAAGCTTCAACGATCCCGACCGCGGCGTGTTCGTCGCGCCGCCCCTGTGAACCCGCGGCGCAGTGCGCGGTCCGTTTCCTGCCCGCCGATGAAGGAGTCCTGAGGTGTCCGCTGTGGACAGCGTCCTGGTCGTGGGGGCCGGCACCGCGGGTGCGGCCGTCGTCGCGGCCTCGACCCAGCTCGCGCGCTGGCGGCTGACCCACGAGCAGGGCGGACGTTCCGGCACTCATGGGCCGCATCGCCGCGCTCACCAGGCAGGCCGCCTGATGGCCCCCGGGTCACGGCCGGCGGCCTCACGCCGCCACGGCTCCGCCGTCGGCGTCCGGGAACTCGTCGCGGGCGACCGCGAACAGCTGCTGGCGCAGCCAGACATGCCCCGGGTCCCGGTCGCGGCGCGCGTGCCAGAACGCCGACTCGCGCAACGGCGGCAGCGGCATCTCGGGCTCCAGGATGCGGATCTCCGCCGCCGCCGCGACCCGGCGGGCCAGCCGTTCCGGCAGCAGCGCCACCAGGTCCGTGCCGGCGAGGAGGAAGGCCATGGTCACCATGCTGCTGGAGGTCGCCGCGACCCGGCGCGGGCAGCCGGCGGCGTCGAGGTCTCTTTCGACGAGGCAACGCGCGCCCGACGCGACATAGCCGAGATAGGGCGAGTGGGCCAGCAGGTCGGCGGTGAGACGGTCGCCGGCGTGCGGGTGCTCGCGCCACACCACGCCGACGAACCGTTCGAGGATGACGGGCCGACGCGAGCAGTCCGGGAGCGCGCCGGCGCCGACGATCCGGTCGGGCAGGATCGCGATGTCGACCTCGTCGCGGTTGAGCGCCTCGACGAAGCGCACGCCGATCGGGGCGGCGTCGACCTGCAGCCCGGTGGCGAGCCCGACGAGGCGGGCGATCAGGGGCCGCAGCAGGGTCGTGCCGATGTAGTCGCTGCCGATGACCGCGAAATGGCGCGAGTCGGTGAGGGGCTCGAAGGTCCGCGGCCGGACGATCGTCTGCTCGATGGTCGCCAGCACCTCCCGCACCGGTGCGATGAGCGACTCCGCGCGCGGCGTGAGCTCCAGGTAGCGGCCGTTGCGGCGGAGCAGCTCGTCGCCGAGGGTGCGCCGCAGGCGGGCCAGCGCCGTGCTGGTGGCGGGCTGGGACAGGTGCAGGCTTTCCGCCGCCCGGGTCACGTTCTTCTCGCGTAACAGCGCGTCGAGCACGACCAGCAGGTTCAGATCCAGCTGTCCAAGATTCACAGACCCTCCACAACTCGGTGATGCCGGTCACACCCTGAAACGTGAGGAAGCGACTGTCAAATCCCGTTTGCCCCGGGGCTGTTCGCCCGTCCCCCCCGCCGACCCGCAAGGAGTGAACCGGTGCCCTCCGTACCCGCCATCGACGTCCACGCGCACGTCGCCGTCCCCGAGGTCGACGCCCTGATCGAGGGCCACCCGGGGCTCGGAGGCCAGCGCGCGGTGGACGCGGCCACACTCGGCCCCGCGTCGCTGCGGGCCAACCTGGCGCTCATCGGCGAGCTCGCGCCGCGACTCACCGACCTGGAGCCGCGGCTCGCGGCCATGGACGCCGCGCGGGTCGACATCCAGGCGGTGAGCGCCGTGCCGCTGCCGCACGCCTGGGCCGACCGGGAGCTGGCCGAGCGGATCGTGGCGGCGAGCAACGAGTCCGTCGCGACCTTCTGCGCGAAGGACCCCGCCCGGCTGCTGCCCATCGGCACCGTCGCACTGCAGCATCCCGACCTGGCGGTGCGCCAGCTGGAGACGGCGGTCGGCGAGCTGGGGATGCGCGGGGTGCAGATCTCCACGTCCGCCGGGCCGGGCCGCGAGCTCGACGACCCGTCGCTGGCGGAGTTCTGGGCGGCGGCGGAGCGGCTCGGCGCGGCCGTCCTGATCCATCCGTGGGGCTGCACGCTCGGCGAGCGGCTCAACGCCTACTACCTGTTCAACAGCGTCGGCAACCCGACCGAGACGGCGCTCGCGCTGTCCCGCCTGCTGTTCTCGGGCGTTCTGGAACGCCACCGGGACCTGCGGATCTGGTCGGCGCACGGCGGCGGCTACCTGCCCAGCTACGTCGTGCGCGCCGACCATGCCTGGGCCGTGCGCCACGCGGATGCCCGCACGACCGCCGAGCCGCCGTCGGCGCTGCTGCGCCGCACCTTCGTCGACTCCCTGGTCTACGACCCCGACCAGCTGCGGCACCTGGTCCGGGTCATGGGCGCCGGCCAGGTCACCCTCGGCAGCGACTACCCCTTCGACATGGGGGTCGAGGATCCGGTGGACCGCCTGGAGGCCGCCGGACTCGACCCCGCCACCACCGAGGCGATCCGCGGCGCCAACGCCGCGCGGCTGCTCGGTCTCACCGTCCCTCTCGATCTCACCGTCCCTGGAGCGCAGCGATGACGACGCACGACATCACCGCCGAGTTCGGCACCGATCCGGAGGCGGCCATCGCCGCGTCCGCGAAGCGTTTCAGCAACTGGAACCGCTGGGGCACCGACGACGCCCGCGGCACCGTGAACTTCCTCGACGAGTCCTTACGTGCCGCGGCCGCCGGGCTCGCGCGCCACGGCCGGTCGTTCAGCCTGTCCCTGCCCTTCGACGAGAACGGCCCGCAGTTCGGCTGGAAGCGCCGGGTCAACCCCGTGCACACCATGAGCTCGACGGGGATGGACACCGCCGAGCAGATGGGGCTGCCGCACGGGCTGTCGGTCGCGGACGACATGGTGTTCATGCCGCTGCAGTGCAGCACCCAGTGGGACGGCCTCGGCCACTGCTTCGACCACGGTGTCGCGTGGAACGGCCGGGTCGCCCGCGAGACCGTCACCAGCGAGGGCGATCTCGTCACCGGCATCCAGCATGTCGCCGCGCCCCTGGTCGGCCGCGGGGTGCTGCTCGACGTCGGCCGGGCCTTCGGCAACGACGGCGAACTCCCGGACGGTTTCGCGATCACCAGCGTCGAGCTGCGGGAGACGATCGAGAGGCAGGGACCGACCTCGGCCGTGGGCCGCGGCGACATCCTGCTGATCCGCACCGGTCAGCTCACCCGGGCCCGGCGCGGCGTCACCGCCGGTGACGGCTGGGGCGCCTACGCCGGCGGGCCCGCGCCGGGCCTGTCGTTCGAGACCCTCGGCTGGCTGCACGACACCGAGGTCGCCGCCATCGCCACCGACACCTGGGGGGTGGAGGTCCGGCCCAACGAGTGGCCGGGCGCCATGCAACCCCTGCACCAGGTGGCGCTGCCGCACCTCGGGCTGCTCCTCGGCGAGATGTGGGATCTCGACGAGCTGGCCGCCGACTGTGCCCGCGACGGCGTCCACGAGTTCCTCCTCGCCGCGCAGCCGCTGCCGTTCACCGGCGCGGTCGGCTCCCCGGTCAACCCCGTGGCGGTGAAGTGACATGCGGCTGACGACCCTGCTGGACACGGACGGCCGCCCCCGCGTCGGTGTCCTCGACGACGACGTCATCCGCCTGCTCGACGCCGGCGGCCCCACCATGGCTCAGGTCATCGACGGCGGCGCGGAGGCCCTCGACGACGTCGCGCGCCGGGTGCGCCACGGCGACGCGGTGCCCGCGGCGGCGGCGACGTTCGGGCCGCTGCTCGCGCCGCCGAGCGTGCGGGACTTCCTCACCTACGAGCGGCACCTGGCGGAGCTCGCCGGCTCGGTGCCGGACGAGTGGTACGACGAGCCGCTGTTCTACTTCTCCAACCCGGCGGCGATCACCGCCCCGTACGCCGACGTCCGGATGCCGCCGCGGGTCCGGGAGTTCGACTACGAGCTCGAGGTCGGCGTCGTCGTGGGCAGGGCCGGCTCGGACCTGACGCCCCGGGCCGCCGCCGACCACATCCTCGGCTACACGATCTTCAACGACTGGTCGGGACGGGACCTGCAGGTCCGCGAGATGCGTTTCCCGATGGGCCCGTCGAAGTCGAAGGACTCCGCGATCACCCTCGGGCCGTGGCTGGTCACCGCCGACGAGCTCGCCGACCGCGTCGAGGACGGGCTGCTGGCGCTGCGCACCGAGGTGCACCTCAACGGCGTGCGCACCGGCGGCGACGTCACGTCGAACATGTCCTGGTCGTTCGCCGAGCTCGTCGCCCACGCCTCCCGGGGCACGGTCGTGCGCCCGGGGGACGTTCTCGGGTCGGGGACGTGCGGCACGGGCTGCCTGGCGGAGATCCGCCGGACCCACCCGGACACCGCGCCGGACTGGCTGACGGCGGGCGACGTCGTGCGCATCGACGTCGAGGAGCTCGGCTTCATCGAGAATCGGCTGGTCGCCGGCCCGGCGGCCGTCGAGGTCCCGGCGGGGCGGCGACGCATCGGACTGGGGGTGTGAACGATGGACGTGCGTGATGCCGTCACCGTCGTGACCGGCGCGGGCAGTGGGATCGGCGCCGCGCTGGCGCGGCGCTTCGCCGCCGAGGGCGCGGCCGCCGTCGTCGTCAGCGACCGGGACAAGGCCCTCGCCGAGGCGGTGGCCGCCGACATCGGCGCCTCCGCCACCGCCGACGTCACCGATGTCACCGACGAGGCGGCCGTGGCGGGGCTGGTGGAACGGACCCTGGACCAGCACGGGCGGATCGACCTGTTCTGTTCCAACGCCGGTGTCTTCGCGGGCGGCGGCGTGGAGGTCGACACGGCGGCGTGGCAGCAGAGCTTCGCCGTGAACGTGCTGGCCCACGTGTACGCGGCGCGGGCGGTGCTCCCGTCGATGCTGGAACGCGGCAGCGGCTGCCTGCTCAACGTGGCCTCGGCCGCCGGGCTGCTCACCACTCCCGGCGACGCCCCCTACACCGTGACCAAGCACGGCGCGGTGGCGCTGGCCGAGTGGCTGTCCGTCACCTACGGGGACCGCGGGATCAGGGTGGCGGTCGTGTGCCCGCTGGGGGTCTCGACGCCGCTGCTGCTCGACCCGCTGCGGGAGGGCCGCTCGGCGGCGTCCATCGTCGCCGCGTCCGGCGCGGTGATCACAGCCGAGGAGGTGGCGGCGGCGGTGATCGACGGGCTGGCGGCCGAGCGGTTCCTCATCCTCCCGCACCCCGAGGTCGGGAAGTACTGGGCCCGCAAGGCCGCCGACCCCGACCGCTGGCTCGCCGGCGTACGCCGCCTCGCGGCCACGACCCCGACCGCCGCCGACGCGGTGACCGACTGAGCGAAGGCCCCGCGACCGCGGCCGCGCCCCGGGGTCCGGCCGCGGT
>NZ_JALKFX010000140.1 GCF_023243045.1 Frankia sp. AgB32 | reverse complement strand
TGGTGCCCCTCTTATCCGCGTTCCGTCCGAATCCCATCAGCATTCCCCGGTCTACGTCCGGCGCGGTTGCCGGCACGTACCCGGAGGCTAACCCCGACATGCACGGAAAGGGAGCAAACGGGTCGGATGCGTAACCATCAGGGGTGTGCGTCTGGTCGAACGCATGTGCCGTCCGGCGGTGTACGGTTCTTTCAGCAAGACGGGCCCGCCCGGTGTTAGCAGCACCAGACGGACCCTTGACCCGAACGCCTGCAAACCCAGGAGTCCGAACCCGTGCACAGCATCTCACGGGGCGTCTGGAGTGTCCTCCATGACCGCGCCCTTGACGTTCCCATCACGCCGCAGCCCGGCACTCCCATCCGCACCTGCCGCCCCGTCCTGCTCGCCTTGGTCGACAGCCTCGACAGCGACAGCGACGATCTGACCGGCACACTGCCCGAGCTGCGCGCGATCGCCGAGCACGCCGAGATGTCGGAGAAGACCGCTGGCCGCGTCCTGCGCGCCCTGGAGGCGTCCGGGCTGGTTGTCATCACCCCCCGCACCCGCCGCTTCCGGCTCGTGATGGACGGGGACGCCCGATGAAGCCCAAGGCGTTGTTGTTCGAATACATCGAGCACGTTGCGCTGGTCGCCGTCGCGGGTGTGTCCGTCCGGCTGATGCGCCGCGTCCTGGACACCCTCTGCTCCTACGCGGACTCCCGGTCCTGGGACGGCGCGTTCCCGGCGGTGAGCACGATCGCGGCCGGTTCGGAGTGTTCGGTGCGTGCCGCCCGTCGGGCGCTCCGCGCGCTGGAAGACGCCGGGATCATCGTCACCGAGGTGGGTGGCGGGCGGAAATCGAGCCGGTACCGGATCGTGCGGCCCGCGCAGGCTGCGCCCGTCGCGCCTCCGGTCGTGGCCGAGCAGCCCGGCCATGCGGGCCGGGGATCTTTTTCCTGTATCTCGCTTCCTCCCTTCGGTCGGAAGCGGCGCCCCGCCGCCGCATCGAACTCGAACCCAAACCCGAAAAGAATCAAGAAGCTTCCGGAGGACCTGCGCCCGCTGGCAGACGCCCTGACCGCCCGGAACCTGCGGGCCGCGTTCTCGCTCACCGTCGAGCAGCTGGCCGAAGTCCGCCGAGCCCTCGCCGAACACGGCGTCCCCGCGCTGGTCCGCGCGGCCTACAACGCCCACCGTGCGACGGATCCGGCGCGCTGGTGGTCGGCGTGGCTCGGCCTCTGGTCCGGACTGACCGCGCCGTCACGGCCCGCGCCGGCTTCCGGTCCGGCGCCGGACGTCCCGCCACGGCCGGATCGCGACCCGGTGCGCGCCGCCGTCGGTGCCGCAGCGGCCCGCGCGGCCCTCGCCACGGCCCGACGCTGAACCGAGGGCCGCGTCAGACCGCGGTGAGCCGGCGGCCAAGCTCCTGGACTAGCGGCTCCCGCGACCATGGCGCCAACTGCTCCTGATAAAGCCTGCTGGCCCGAAGGTGCACCGGCGCATTCGGGGACGCCGCGACGGCGTCCAGCGCCTCGATGGCCGTTGCCGCCGCCGCGTCAGGCTCGGGATGGTCGCCGCCGAGATGCCCGCGGGCCATTGAGAGGCGGGCGAGGCCGACCCCCTGATGGGCCCGGGCTGTCGCGAACGCGGTGGCAGCCTGCTCCCCGTGGCGGATGGCGATTCCGCCCGCTCCCGGAGTCGCGGCGGAGGTCAACGCGATGTACAGCGCCTCGTCGGAGTCACCCCAGGGCTTCGGGTTGAGGCGACCGGCCGCCTTCGTCGCGCGCATCACGATCGTTGCTTCGGCGGCCCTCTGATGATCACCTGCCTCGGCTGCGGCAGCAGCCTCGTATCCGGCGAGGCGGGCATGCTGCGAGCGATCCGCCGAGGCCCTGCCCAGGGCAGCATGGTCTGCGGCGACGGACCATTGGCCGGCGTCCATCGCGATCCACGCCTGCAACCCGGCGACATCACCGGTCAGCCGAGCGTCCCGGGCCGCGATGGCATGCTCCTCGGCGATGTCGGCGAATCGACGTCCGAGCCGGTCGTCACCGCCGAATCGCGCCACTGTGGAGAGTTCGACGGCGAAATGCCCGGCCATCAACGTGAGGCGGCGGGCTGTGGGCAGGAGAACCCGGCGGTTGAGCATCGTTTCGACCTGCTGCCACCCGGCGAACGCTGGCGGGAACAGCACGGCCGGGGCGACTGACCAGCGGTCCCGCTGCAACTCTGCGAGCTGGAGCTCTAGCTCGGTCACGGTAAACGAGCCCGGTCGGGCGCCTTCGATCTGATCGCGCACGTCGGATGTGGCCGCGAGTACTGCGGCGGCCGTGAGGCCGCCCATGCCCTCGAAGAGCTGTCGTCTGTCCGTCGCCCTCACCTCCCCTTTCCGGTCCACTGTCCGCTCGGGGTGCGGGGGTAGTCCACCCAACCCGGGAAACTCCCGGGCCGCCATCCGGGCGAGTTGGATCTCCTCGTCCTCACGGCGCACTTGGACCCAAGCGGTGAACACCGCGCCACGTGCACGAAGGCCCTGGTCGAGCGCGATGATCGTGCTTTCCGAGGGGATCGCCCACTCGCGGCCGCCCGGCTGGTGCCCCTTCCCCGCGGCGGAGAGGGATTGGCGTTTCACCCCTGTGCGTCGCTCCAGGTCCGTCCAGCTCGCTCGCCGCCGCGCCATCAGGTCCGCGATGAGCGCGACCATCTGATCGAGAGCAGGTCGGGGTTCAGGTCCGGGGTCGGGGCCAGTGTGCACGACAACGTCCCTCCGACTGGTCACGCGGGGTGTCCGTACCTGCATTGCATGGCCGTACCTGCATTGCAGGCTGTTCGGCCTCTGGTGCGGAGTGTGTCATATCCCTACCGGCAGATCAGCCGGCTGACACGGACCCGGAGGGAGACACCGCATGCAACCCGGTTTCCCCCGCC
>NZ_JALKFX010000139.1 GCF_023243045.1 Frankia sp. AgB32 | reverse complement strand
CGGCATCAGCCGCAGGAGACCCTCGTGGGTGACGGCCTCGGCCTGGTCCCACGCGGGCCGCGCACGAGGGTCGGGGGGGGGGGGGGCGCCCCCCCCCCCCCCGGGGCCGCCCCGGCACTGGTCAGCCGCCTCGGCTGGATCATCGAACGCCTCGGTGGGATCCCGACGCCGATCGTGCTCGACCGGGCCGACCGCGACGCCATCGCGCAACGACTGGCCGACGGGCTGCTCGGCGGGGGCACGCCGGTCGGCGGGCTGGTCTCACTGCTCGCCCTCGACGACACCCCCCACCCGGATCATCCGGTCCTCACCACCGGACTCGCGCTCACCGTCACCCTCGCGCAGGCCCTGGCCGACCTGCGCATCGACACCCCCCTGTGGCTGCTGACCCGCGGCGCGGTCGCGGCCGGCGAGGACGACCGGATCACCCGACCCGACCAGGCGATGACCTGGGGACTGGGCCGGACCCTCGCCCTGGAGTCCCCGCATGCCTGGGGCGGCCTCATCGACCTGCCCGCCGACCTGACGGGCGGGTCGCCACCCGACGACCAGTCGCTGCTCTGGCTCGGCGTCGCCCTGACCGGCGTCGGTGGCGAGGACCAGTTCGCCGCCCGCCCGGGGGGCCTACGGGTGCCCCGGCTGCTGCCCGCCGGCCCGCCCGATCGAACCACGGGCCCCGCGGCGGCCCCGTGGCGCCCGGCGGGCACCGTACTGATCACCGGTGGCACCGGCGCCGTCGGCGCGCACCTCGCCCGCCACCTGGCCCGCCTCGGCGCCCGCCGGCTGGTGCTGGCCAGCCGGCGCGGACCGGCCGCCCCCGGCGCGCAGGCACTGGTCGACGACCTCGCCGCGCTCGGCACCCCCGCCACCGTCGAAGCCTGCGACGTCGCCGACGACGCCGCCCTGACCGCGCTGCTGCGCCGCCAGGCCGAGCGCGGCGAACCGGTCACCGCGGCCGTGCACGCCGCCGGCGTCGCCGGAGTGACCATGGCGCTGTCCCGGCTGAGCCTCGCCGCCGTCGCCGACGTCCTCGCCGGCAAGGTCGCCGGCGCCGCCGCCCTCGACCGCGTCCTGGACACCCCGGACGGCGCCACCCTCACCGACGTCGTCCTGCTCTCGTCCATCGCCGGGGTGTGGGGCAGCGGCGACCAGGCCGCCTACAGCGCCGCCAACGCCTACCTCGACGCCCTCGCCGACCCCGGCGACCGGCGCCGCCCGACGGCCCGGCCCGGCGGGCCCGCGCGGGTGACCACGGTCGCCTTCGGCCCCTGGTCCGACGGGGGGATGGGCGACGAACCGGCACTGCGCGACCATCTGCTCCGCCGCGGACTGCGCCCCCTGCGCCCACACCTCGCCGCGCAGGCCCTGACCGGCGCCGTCGCCGCCGGGGAGACGACCCTGACCGTCGTCGACGTCGACTGGGCCCGCCTGCTGCCGGCGATGACCGCCGCCCGACCGGCCCGGTTCTTCGAGGCCCTGCCCGACCCGGCGAGTGAGCGGACCGGGGCCGGCGCCGGGGCCGGGGCGGCCCCGCGCGAGGCGGCGGAGCTGCCCGCCGCGGCGACCCCGCCGCGTGGACCGGCGCTGGTCGCGCTGGTCCACGCGCAGGCGGCGGCGATCCTCGGCCACGACACGCCCGCAGACCTGGACCCGGCGCGACGATTCCTCGAACTGGGCTTCGACTCGCTGGCCTCGGTGGAGCTGCGCCGGCGCCGGACGGCGGCGCCCGGGCTGACCCTGAGCCCGCAGGTCGTGTTCGAACATCCGACCGTCGTCGACCTCGCCGAGCATCTCGACGCCCTCGCCGCCGAGCACGCCGCCGCGTCCACCCAGCCGGTGCTGGCCTCGCCGAGCACCACCACGGTCGTGCTCGCGGGCGCCGGCGCGGCGGCGGCGCAGGAACTCGGCGTCGGCGCGCGGGGCCTCTACCGGCAGGCATGCCTACAGGGGAAGTTCACCGACGGTGTCGGCGTGCTGCGCGCCGTGGCCCGGCTGCGGCCGGTGTTCACCACCCTGGCCGAGTTCGGCGCCCCGCCGCGCCCGGTGCGCCTGGCCACCGGACCGGCGCGGCTGCCGCTGGTGTGCCTGCCGTCGATGGTGGCGCCGTCCGGGCCGCACAACTTCGCGCGTCTCGCCCTGCACCTGCACGGCCACCGCGACGTCCACGCACTGGCGCACCCCGGGTTCGGGGACGGCGAACTGCTGCCGGCCAGCGCCGAGCTGGTCGTCGCGATGCACGCCGACACCATCGCCCGGGTGTTCGCGATCACCCCGGTGGTGCTCGCCGGCTACTCCTCCGGCGGCTGGCTGGCGCACGCGATCGCCGCCGAGCTCGAGGACCGCGGGATCGCACCGGCCGCGGTGGTGCTGCTCGACACCTGGCTGCCCACCGACCGCATCCCCGAGGAGGACATCCACGAGGAGCTGCGCGGCATCGCCGTCAACGACCAGGCGTTCGCCCTGATGACCGAGGCCCAGGTCACCGCGCAGGGTGCCTACCTGGACCTGTTCGAATCCTGGCGGCCCCGACCGGTGGCGACACCGGTCACCCTGCTGCGGGCCACCGAGCGGATGCCCCGCCACGACACCGACCGTGCCAGCACCGACCGTGCCAGCACCGACCGGCCCGGCGCGGCCGGCACGGACGCTGGCCCCGACGTGGTCGCGGAGGCGGACTGGGACATGCCGCATGACACCCTGCACGTGGCCGGCGACCACCAGTCGATGATGCACGAGCACGCCGCCGCCACCGCCCGCGACCTGCACCGCTGGCTTCGGCACCGCGAACAGGCAGTGCCCGCCGGCTCCTGACGGGCGGGCGTCCCGAAGGTGAGTGTGTGGTGGGGGGGGGGGGGGGGGGCCGCCCCCCCCCCCCCCCCCCCCCCCCCCCCCCCCCGGCGGGGGGCGGGGGGGGGGCCGGCGGGGGGGGGGGGGGGGGGCGGGCCGGGGG
>NZ_JALKFX010000138.1 GCF_023243045.1 Frankia sp. AgB32 | reverse complement strand
CTGCGGTCGGGCTGGCCGTCGGCCAGGTTGTCGAGCGCGGACAGCAGGGTCGCCTCGTCGTCGGCGATCGCGACCGCGCGGTGCGCGAACCGGGTCCGCGTCGCCAGCGCCGCCGCCACCTCGGCCACCGTCTCGGCGGGCCGGCCGGAGCGGGCCCGCAGGTGCACGGCGAGCCGACGAGCTTGCTCGCGCAGCGCCTGCGGTGAGCGGGCCGACAGTGGCACCAGCACCGGCAGTGGCACCAGTACCGTCGCCGGCACCGGCCCGCCTGCTGGCGGCGTCGCGGCCTTCGTGGTGGTCGTCGCGTCGAGGCCGGGCTCGTCGGGGGCCTGTTCGAGGATGACGTGGGCGTTGGTGCCGCTGATGCCGAAGGAGGACACGGCGGCGCGCCGGGGCCGGCCGGTCTCGGGCCAGGGGCGGCTCTCGGTGAGCAGTTCGACCGCGCCGGTGGACCAGTCGACGTGCGGGCTGGGCCGGTCGGCGTGCAGGGTCGGCGGCAGCGTGCGGTGCCGCAGGGCGAGGACGGTCTTGATGACCCCGGCGGCGCCCGCGGCGGCCTGGGTGTGGCCGATGTTGGACTTCAGGCTGCCGAGCCACAGCGGCTGCTGCGCGGGGCGGCCGTCACCGTAGGTCGCGAGTATCGCCTGGGCCTCGATCGGGTCACCGAGGGAGGTGCCGGTGCCGTGTGCCTCGACGGCGTCGACGTCCGCCGGTGTCAGGTGCGCGTTGGCCAGTGCCGTGCGGATGACGCGCTGCTGGGACGGGCCGTTGGGGGCGGTGAGGCCGTTGGACGCGCCGTCCTGGTTGACGGCGCTGCCGCGGACGACGGCGAGGACGGGATGGCCGTGGCGCCGCGCGTCGCTGAGGCGTTCGAGCAGGAGCATGGTGGCGCCTTCGGCCCAGCCGGTGCCGTCGGCGTCGGCGGAGAACGCCTTGCAGCGTCCGTCGACGGCCAGCCCCCGCTGCCGGGAGAACTCGACGAACTCGGTCGGTGTCGCCATCACGGCCACGCCACCCGCGAGCGCCAGGTCGGCCTCGCCGGAACGCAGCGCCTGCGCGGCGAGGTGCAGGGTGACCAGCGACGACGAGCAGGCCGTGTCGACGGTGACCGCCGGCCCCTCGAAGCCGAACGTGTAGGAGATCCGACCCGACGCGACGCTGCCCGCGACACCCGTGCCGAGGTAGCCCTCCAGGTCCGGCGGAACGGTCCGCAGCTGGCTGCCGTAGTCGTGGTACATCACGCCGGCGAACACGCCGGTGCTGGAGCCGCGCAGCGACGTCGGGTCGATCCCGGCGCGCTCGATCGCCTCCCACGCGGTTTCGAGCAGGAGACGCTGCTGCGGGTCGGTGGCCAGCGCCTCGCGGGGTGTGATGCCGAAGAACTCGGCGTCGAAGTCGGCAACGTCGTGCAGGAAACCGCCGTGGCGGGTGTACGAGGTGCCGGGGGTGTCGGGGTCGGGGTCGTAGAGCTCGTCGAGGTTCCAGCCGCGGTTCACCGGGAACTCGCTGATGGCGTCGGTGCCGGTGGCGACGAGGTCCCAGAGGTCCTCGGGGGTGGTGACGCCGCCGGGCAGGCGGCAGGCCATGCCAACGATCACGATCGGGTCGGTCGTCGTCGATCCGGCGGCCGTGGCGCGGGCCGCGGCACCGCGTCCGTTCGGCTCGGCAGCGTTGCCGCCGTCGGCCGCCGACAGGGCGTCGGCCAGGAAGGTGGCGAGCGCGCCGGGGTTCGGCTGGTCGAAGGTGAGGGTCGCCGGCAGCCGCAGGCCCGTCGCCGCATTCAGCCGGTTGCGCAGCTCCACCGCGGTCAGCGAGTCCAGCCCGATCGAGGTGAACGCCCGATCCTCGGTGACGCGGTCGGCCGCATCGTGCCCGAGCACCGCCGCGAGCTCGGCCCGGACCACCGCGAGCACCGCGGCGTGCCGGTCGGCGGGGCCGAGCCCCGCGAGCCGCCCGCCGAGCGCCGAACCCGTGACGCCGGCCGCCGTGGCACCAACGCCCGCGACCGCGGTGCGCCGGCCTGCGCGGACGAGCGTCCGCAACAGCGGCGGGACACCGTGCTGGGTGGCACGGGCGCGGATGCCGGCGAGGTCCAGCGGTGCGGTGACGAGGACGGCCCCGCCCCCGCTACCCGCGCGGTCGAAAAGGTCGAGGCCCTGCTCGGTGGTCAGCGCCCGGATGCCGGCTCGCGCCAGCCGGGCGTGGTCGGTGGTGTCGAGGGTGGCGGTGAGGGTGCTGGTGTCGTGCCAGAGTCCCCAGGCGAGGCTGGTGGCGGGGAGGTGGTGGGTGTGGCGGTGGTGGGCGAGGGCGTCGAGGAAGGTGTTGGCGGCGGCGTAGTTGGCCTGGCCGGCGTTGCCGGTGAGGCCGGCGATGGAGCTGTAGAGGATGAACGCCCTGAGGGTGGGGGTGTGGCGGGTGGCGTGGTGCAGGTTCCAGGCGCCGTCAATCTTGGGGATGAGGACGTCTTCGAGGTCACCGGGGGTCAGGTTGCCGAGGGTGGTGTCGCGCAGGACCCCGGCGGTGTGGATGACGGCGGTGAGCGGATGCTCGGTGGGGATGGCGGCGAGCAGGTCGTCGAGGGCCGCCTGGTCGGTGATGTCGGTGGCCGTGACGGTCACGGTGGCACCGAGCTGTTCTAGCTCGGTGCGTAGCGCCGCGGCCTGCGGGTGGTCGGGCCCCTGCCGGCTGGTGAGGTGCAGGTGGCGGGCGGCGTGCCGGGTGACGAGGTGGCGCGCGAGGTGGCGGGCCAGGGTGCCGAGGCCGCCGGTGATGAGCACGGTGCCGTCCGGGTCCAGGTCCCAGCCGGCGGGATCGGGGGTGCCGAGGGCGCCGGCGGTGACGGTGGTGCCGGTGGTGCCGGGGGCCGTGGCGCTGGTGGTGGTGGTGGTGGGAACGGTGGCGAGGCGGGGGGTGTGGGCGGCGCCGACGCGCACGGCGAGGGCGGGTTCGTCGGCGGCCAGGGCGGCGCGGACGAGGGCGGGCAGGGCGGCGGTGGAGGCCGGGTGGTGGTCGGTGTCGACGAGCAGGACGCGACCGGGGTTCTCGCTCTGCGCGGTGCGGACCAGGCCCCAGGTCGCCGCGGTGGCGAGGTCGACGTCCTCGCCGGTCACGCTGACCGCGTTGGCGGGGCGCCCCCCGCGGGGCGCCGCCCGCCC
>NZ_JALKFX010000137.1 GCF_023243045.1 Frankia sp. AgB32 | reverse complement strand
TCCTCGGGCTGCTCTATATCCTCCTTCACAATGTACTGTGCGCGCCGGTACAGCTCATCGAAGGTGAGAATTTCTACGTCGTACATGGACCGACGGAACAGCTCGAAACTTGAGGACTTCTCGGGGTTGATCTGTCCATTAATCATGAGCTGGTCCATATTGCCTAACACGAGAACTTGCCGTGGCCGAACGAGCGAATAGGAGATATCGGTAGGGGTGCCGTCAGGCAAGTGATGTCGGCGTACGTTGTCGACAATTCCTCGCACCGCCTTGTAAGCCGTCTTCTGAACTTGCGAAAAACCACCGCTGACTTCATCGGAAACTTGATAGACATCGGGTTCTCGATACTGCTTCGGTCGAAGCAGGGGAGTCTCATGGTGCTTAATCTCGCAAAACAGGAGACTGCTCACGAAGCCGCGGGTGAGCAGGAGTCCGTCGACTCTTTTGCCGGCACCCGTCATGAAATTCGTACCCGCGGTTATTTGCTCTAGCTTATCCGCGTCCGCCGGGTCGCATGACACAAGCTGAAGCCCGTAACCAAAGATCCACGGGTTGCCCTCGAAGAAGTTTTGCCACACCTTCTCTCGTCCGCCCCTGGCTTGGCTATGCTTCACGGCGAAGTAGTCTGGGTCTTCGAGGAGCCGCCGGAATTCCTCAAGCTGACCTTTCCTATCGGCGAGAAGTTCAATATCACGTTCGGTGAGCCGGCCACCGAGCGCAGACCGTACGGCCTCTACGACTGTACTTTTGTCGGCTCCTTGCAGAACCTCGGCTATCTTCGCCTGACTTCCCACGAAGATGCGAAACGTATCGGACGGCAGCTCTATTCCTCGGAAGCCCTGAAGGAAGCCGATGAGCTTCCAGAGTCCTCGCCAGCCATCACCGGTATCAACGACCGCCTTGATTTCCCGTGTGGCGCCGCCGGAGGCAACCTCCTGTTTTAGCTTCTTCTTCCCGGGCTGGGTCTTGTCGCGCTTCCAAAAAGAAAGCCGTGGGCTGAAAGCACCATCGGACTTAATGAGCGTCACCCGGCAGAGCGTTTCAACTCTTGGGAGATCATCCAGAATGAAGTCGGTGACGAGCCGGCTTCGGCTGGTGTCGTAGAAGTAGTAGAGGCCCGAGGATTTGCCGCTCGGGCGGACCTCAAGAGTGGAGAAATTGTCGGTGAGAGTGTTGAAATAGGTGTTGTCGTTGATGAGCGAAAAATTTATTATCACGCGTGGCCCCCGCCTCACGCCCAGATCGACGCACTCCAGCAACCCGCCAACCGTGGACGACCTTGATCCGATGCAACTATTAGTGTAGGCATACTAACAGACCGCGATAACCTTGCCCCATCCCCGGCCGGCTCGCCATCGCTGCGCACCACATCGCGTTGCGCCAACCCGCCACTGCGTCCTCATCGGGAACGAGGGGTACCACCGGTCGTCCATAGGGGGCGCGTCCCGCGTCCGGTGGCTGATCATGCTGGCGGGGACGCCGGGGAGGGTATGTCGACCCCCGACGCCCCCGATGATGACCGAGCGTAACAAGAGTCCCAGGCGGGGCTTCGCGATCAGAGTTGCCGATGTTGATCTTTCTGGTGCAGACATGGTGCGGACACTGGTCCCACTTTTGGCCACTCGACGGCTCTCGCGATCACCTGTCCGCGACGCGGAAACCTCTGCGCTGCAGGTATTTCCGCCTACTTCTACTCGTCGCCACCTGGTGGGCGGGGGAGTTCGATTCCCGCCACCTCCACCACGATGCGTAGCAATGCCCCGAGCTGGGCAAATAGGTAAGATCTATGAGATCTGATCGTTGATCGAATAGAGGATGCCCAGCTCGGGGCGCTGATCATTTGGTTCGATTCCCAGACGCAACGACAAGTCTCGACTACGTGGCGTAGTGGCAGAGGTCGGTCTGTCAAGGGACGTCGACCGCCAGCGTGCACTCCAAGGTGTCTCCGCCGGAATCTGGCATCTGACGTCGTTCGCTGGCGGACCGGTCGATCAGCCGGGATCATGATGCCTCGTGCGGAGGAGCCGGAACTCGCGCGATCATGAACCAGAAGGTCCCGAGATGACGGTGCGCGAGTTTGTATCGGGGCTTGCCTTCATCGCGCGGGATGTGTGGCGGCCTACGCCCAGGTCGGATCTCTATCTGGACTGCGATGTCTGCGGCGGTGCCACGCCGCACTTCAGCTACCGGCAGATCATCTCTGCGACCAAGGAGAATCCGACGCTCGTCGCCGCGCCGCCGGAGCCTGCCTGTGCGGTATGTCGCAACGCGCATCCTCGGCGACGAAACGCCCTGCGACACGGCCATCGTGTGTACCCAGTCGCACCGCCTCTCACCCATCTGTCCCGGGGGCAGCGCGGTGACCATTACCCGCAGCGGCTACGAGCCTGTCGTCACCCGTTATGCACAGGTTTGCCGACGGTCAAGCCGCACGCGGATTTTCTGGTGTGTGCGCCTCCAACGCACGGGTAGGCCAGATAGATGGACCCGATCTCACGGCATCGCATCTCCTGCCTTGGGCCCAGGCGCGAGGTACCGGAGCCCTGGACAGTCCTGGTCGACCTCCTTGATCTCCTGAGGCGCCGCCTGTGTATGGATCTCGCCTGGCTCGGGCGGGTGGACGGGGACCTGCTCGTCGTGCAAATGGCCAGCGGGGACCTGGGAGCCTTCGGTCTGAGCCTCGGCTCGAGCGTCCATCGTGATCAGTCGCTGTTCTCCAAAGTCCTCTGCGGCGATCTTCCCTCGCTCATACCGGACGTGCAGGCCGAGCCGCGTACCTCCAGCCTGCCGGTGGTGGCCGAGTTCGGAATCCGCTCGTACGCGGCGACTCCGGTCACGGATGCCGCCGGACAGGTCTACGGCATGGTCGGCTGCGTGGGCCGGCAGCCGTGCCCATCATTGCGCCAGCGCGACGCCGGATTCCTCCGAATGCTCGCGTCGTTCCTCACCGAGTTCGTCATCGATCTTCGCCGGTTGTGGGATGAGCGCAACGCGGTCTGGCGGCAGGTCCGGGAGGTGCTCGACGCGGGCGGACCTCGGATGGCCTTCCAGCCGGTCGCGGACCTGATAACCGGGCAGACCGTGGGAGTCGAGGCGCTGGCCCGATTTCCCACTGGCCTGCCAGGACCGGAGGAGCTGTTCGCCGACGCGGCCGGCGCGGGGGTAAACATTCACCTGGTTTAGTGATCTTGCTGTAGGTGAGGGTTCGTGGGCGTGGTTGTGGGCCGCTCCGGGCGTG
>NZ_JALKFX010000136.1 GCF_023243045.1 Frankia sp. AgB32 | reverse complement strand
CGATCCGGCTCCACCCGCTCGCACCACGCGCAGCATGACCAGATCCCGGAAAGATCAAACTACGCTTCACGGCATTGGGTCAGGAGGTCCACCGCTGCGTCCACCACGAACTCCTCCAGCAGAGGCGCGTTGATCCTCCTGGAGCACTTTTGCTCGTCCGTGCGGTACTTCCGCGAGCACAGATAGCCCGGCGAGACATGCCCACCGACCCCGGCCATCCGCGTCCCGCACCGCTTGCAGGTCGCGATCCCGCGCAACAAATAGAACCGCGCTGGAGCCACCTTCGCCGCACGCGCGGCAGCCCGATACGAGCGCCGGTCCCGAATCTCCGCCCACGTCCCCGGATCGAAGATCGCCGGCCAGCTTCCCTGGCCGATCTCATCTCCCCGGAACACCCGAATCCCGGCCGCGTGCCGGGAGTCCAGCACCGACAGCACTGAGAACTCAGTCCACGGCTTACCGGTGACGGTCACATGTCCCTGCTCGTTGAGCGCAGGGGCGATCTTGATTGGCGTGGCGCCGTCCAGGTAGCGCGCGGCTATGTCCCGAGCCACCTTCGCCTCCGCCTCGATGATGGTCTGACCGTCCGGGGAGTAGCCGTAGCGGCGCTTGCCCGTATGCGGCTTGCCGTCGTTGGCCTGGTCCACCATCGCGTCCTTCATCCGCCGCGAGGTGTCATCTGACGATCGGCAGGCGTGCGCGACCTCGATCCGCAAGAAGAATCGATCGTCCGGATCGGCCAGGTCACGCTGATTGGCCTGCCCGTGCAGCGTGATGGCCCGTTCATCCGAGATCGCCAACAGTTCTTCAAGATCCTTCGGCTGCCGCATCAACCGGTCCGGATGGTAGGCCACGATGTGCCCTATCTCGCCAGCACGGGCAAGGCTCAGCAGGGCGTCCCATCCATCGCGCTTGCGATCACGCCGCCAGGCCGATCGGTTGTTGTCGACGAACACTTGCGCTACACGCAGACCCAGCCGGCCAACGACCTCACGGCAGATCCGCTCCTGCCGGTCCACTCCAGTCTGGTCCTCGTCCGCAGTGTGCGAGATCCGGCAGTAGATCGCCGCGGGCTGCCCCTTCCAGTCTTCGCGCGACGACCGGTTCCGGTCGTACCGCGCCTGGCGTCGTATCCGCATCGGTCCTGACGGCGTGTCCGCATCGCCCATATTCATATGCTACGAGCCGTTTATGACTGATGTAACGATCGTCAACGTCACGCTGCCGACGCTGGGGCGGGAGTTCGACGTCGCGCCGTCGGCGCTCAGCGCGATCGCCGTCGGCTACCTTGCGAGTCTCGCGGTGGTGATCCCGGCGTCCGGCTGGGTCGGCGACCGCTTCGGCGGCCGGCGCACGCTGCTCGTCGCGATCGCGCTGTTCACGATCGCCTCCATGCTGTGCGGGTTCGCCACCAGTTTCGGTGAGCTGGTGGCGTTCCGGGTGCTGCAGGGGGTCGGTGGCGGGCTGCTGACCCCGACCGGCATGGCGATGCTGTTCCGGGCCTTCCCGCCGAACGAGCGGGTGCGGGCGTCCGGGATCCTGATAATCCCGACCGCGTTCGCGCCGGCGCTCGGACCTGTCCTCGGCGGTCTGCTGGTGACCGACCTGTCGTGGCGCTGGGTGTTCTTCGTGAACCTGCCGATCGGCGTGTTCGCGCTGCTGTTCGGGCTGGCGTTCCTGCCCCGCGACGGCGAGGCGAGCGCCGACCGGTTCGACCTGCCCGGCTTCCTGCTGTCCGCGGCCGGGTTCGGCCTGGTCATCGTCGGAGTGAGCGAGGGCCCGGAGCGCGGCTGGGGCTCGCCGCTGATCCTCGCCGCCCTGGTCGTCGGCGCCGGGCTGCTCGCCGCGCTGGTCGTCCAGCAGCTGCGGGCCTCGGCGCCGCTGCTGCACCTGCGGCTGTTCGCCGACCGGCTGTTCCGGTCCACCAACGTGGTGATGTTCCTGGCCACGTCCGCGTTCCTCGGCACCCTCTACATCGTCGCACTGTTCTACCAGGACGGTCTCGGCCTGTCCGCGCTGAACTCCGGCCTGTCCACGTTCCCGGAGGCGATCGGGGTGATGATCGGCTCGCAGGTCGCCAGCCGGGTGCTCTACCCGGCGTTCGGCCCGCGCCGGATCATGGTCGGCGGCCTGCTCGGCGTGGGCACGATGGCGGCCGTCATGGCGCTGGTCGGGGCCGACACGAACCTGTGGTGGATGCGGCTGGCGATGTTCGGCCTCGGCTACACGATGTCGCACGTGTTCGTGCCGACGCAGGCCGCGGCGTTCGCCCGGATCAGCCCGGCCGAGACGGGCCGGGCCTCGACCCTGTTCAACGCCCAGCGCCAGCTCGGTGGTGCCGTCGGCGTCGCGGTGCTCTCCACCGCGCTCGCCGCCGTCGGCACCACCCGCGTCGTCGACGGGCGCACCGCGCCGGACCTGACGAGCTACCACGTCGCGCTGCTCGTCGCCGCCGGCCTTGCCCTCGTCGGCGCCGTCGCCGCGTTGACCATCCACGACGTCGACGCCGAACGCACCCGCGTCCGCCGGGTCCGCACCCGCCCGGCGCGGGAGGTCGGCGCCGGGCAGACCGCGTAGCCGGCTCAGAACGCCAGCCGGCTCAGAACGCCAGCCGGCTCAGAACGCCAGCCGGCTCAGCGGTGGCCGGCTCAGAGCAGGCGGCGCAGCCAGTTCACCCGGGCTTCCCTGGCCGCGCGGGAGACCGCAGCCTGGGGCACGATCTGGTCGAAGCCGTGGTAAGCGCCCGGCCAGACGTGCAGCTCCGCCGACCCGCCGGCCGCCCAGATGGCGCTGGCGTAGGCGACGTCCTCGTCCCGGAAGGTCTCCGCGGAGCCGACGTCGATGAACGCCGGCGGCAGGCCGGCGAGGTCCTTCGCCCGGGCCGGGGCGGCGTACGGGCTGACGTCGTCGGTGCCGCGGGCCGCGCCGAGCAGCGCTGTCCAGCCGGTGGCGTTCGACGTCTGGTCCCAGATGCCGAGACCGGCCATCTGCCGGGCCGACACGGTGTCGTTGCGGTCGTCGATCATCGGGCCGATCAGCAGCTGGCCGGCCAGGGCGGGACCGCCGCGGTCGCGGGCCATCAGCGCGCGCGCCGCGGCCAGCCCGCCGCCGGCGCTGCTGCCGACGACGATCAGCTTCCCGGAGGTGACGCCGAGCTCGGCGAGCCTGCCCGCCGTCCAGACCAGGCCGGCGTGGCAGTCGTCGATGGGCGCCGGATGCGGATGCTCCGGCGCGAGCCGGTAGTCCGGGGCGACAACGACGAGGCCCAGCTCCGCGGCCCAGTCGAGCGGCTCGTGCACGCCGGTGCGG
>NZ_JALKFX010000135.1 GCF_023243045.1 Frankia sp. AgB32 | reverse complement strand
GCGCCCGCCACATCAGTAGTGATCGTCATCAGGTGCTACTCCCATGATCGGAGTTACACCGTTGTTCTTACACTCCCTGATCTCCTTGACCGGTGCATCCCGGCGGCAGGCCGGACGAGCTTTCACCGCCGGCGGTTCGAACGGCAGAGCGCGGGAGGCGGTACATATCTCGTCGCCTGGCTGGCTGGGCGGCCCGTGGGGCATCTATTGATCATTTGGGCGGGTTGCGACGCCGAGGAGGTGCGGCGGGAGACGGCTGCATGCCCGGAGTTGAACGCGCTCGGGGTGTGGCCGCCAGAGCAGCGACGGCATGGGATAGGCCGAGAGCTGCTTCGTCAGGCCGAGATCCTGGTCGCAGCGCATGGCCATCGGACTGTCGGTCTTGGCGTGGCTGCCGACAACCCCGACGCTGCCCGCCTCTACCGGCGGCTCGGCTACATCGTTCGGGTTCAACGCTATGTCGGTTGCTGGACCTGGGTCGATCAGGATGGCGTGGAACACGAGGAGGCAGAGACGGCGAGTTTTCTGGTCAAGAGCCTTCTGCCGGCGCAGGCCACTGGAGAACGCGCAACTTGATCAATGCCGTGTTATGACTCGGTCCGCTGATAGGTAGTGGTTTTGCCTTGGCCGCCACGTTGAAGGATGAGCCCGCGGCCGCGCAGGTTTCGTAGTGTTTTGCGGATGTTCGGAACGGAGAGCCCGAGCTCCTCAGCGAGGTCGCTGACCGTTCGTCCCTGACGGTCAAGGCCTGGTTGACGCGACGTTCTGTGACGCCCAGCGGGGGCTCGGTGGTCGCCGCGGGCGTGGTGGTCGTGAACTGGTGGAGGACGACGGTGAACCGAAGGGGACCGGAGCGACGCGACCGGCCCGCGCGTGAGCGGCAAGGCAGTACACTCAGGTACTGAACCCTAGCCCCGAAAGGGACATGTCGTGACCTACCGCCTCGAGATCGTCAGCGAGGTCCGGGAGTGGCTGCATGATCTGCGTCGAACGGACCGCAACACCGCGATCCTCGTCGGTCAGGCTGTGACGGCTCTTCTCGACGAGGGCCCGAGCCTGGGGAGGCCGCTCGTCGATCGGATCAAGGGCTCACGCCTGCACAATCTCAAGGAGCTCAGGCCCGCCTCGGGTGGTGCCAGCGAGGTCCGGATCCTGTTCGTCTTCGATCCCGAGCGCCGCGCGGTGCTTCTCGTCGCCGGAGACAAGGCCGGACAATGGTCAACCTGGTACGGCAGGGCGATCCCGTTGGCCGAGGCCCGCTACGCTCTCTACCTCAAGGAGCGAGACGCATGAGCGCTACCCATGGGTACGACAGAGACGGCTTCCTGAACGAGTTCTTCCCCGAGGAAGGTGACCGCCGCGAGGTCGAGGCGGGAGTAGCGCGACTCGTGGCCGAGAACCGCGCCCATCGGTTGGCCGAGATGCGCCGGCGACTGGGTCTCACCCAGGCCGACGTCGCCGATCGCATGCATGTCCGACAGGAACGCGTCTCCGCCATCGAGCGGGCCAACGTCGATGCCAGCGAGCTGCGCACCCTCGCCGCCTACGTCAAAGCGCTCGGCGGACATCTGGAAGTCATCGCGGACTTCGGCGGCGAACGGCTTGTCATCGGCTGAAGACCGCCAACCCGACCGCCACCCCCCACGATCGGTCACGGTCACGAGACGGGCCGAAACAGCCAACCCGTCCGAAATTCGGGACATATGTTCGATTCGCTAGATGATGTAGAAGTCGACGCGGTCACTGGACATCGCCCCTGGTCAGGGCCCGGGTGGCGACCGGTCGGACAGTGATTTCAGGGCCAGCAACCATGATCGAACGGTTCGGATGCTGGTACACATGGTCCACCAAATTTCTGATCATGCCTTTGACCTGGGCGAATGCGGTTCGCGATCTATCGCTTGAGATCCAGTGCCATGCATCGGTGCTGGTCAGGGCGTTGCCAGCTGGTTCGAGCCCCTGCTGGACGACCATGGTGCGACGATGCGAACCGCGGCCGCCTGGCCGAGGTACCGAGCAACGGCGACTTTGGAGGACACCGGTGGTCGCCGCAGGCAGCCGCTGTGCCAGTAGACGATCGACCGGCCGGCGGGTGACGACGTTCGGTGCGGCGGGCTGCCAGTAGGGATGTACGCCTGCGGGCGATGTGCGCGGATGCTGGGGGAGGGTCCTGAGATCAGGTCTGACTGAATCGTCAGGGGTGGTCCGCACGGTTGCCTGGGTCGTGGAGGGAGTCGACGACTTCCTCGAGGAGGAACTGGACCTTCGCGTTGATCGGGCGGCCGCTGTAGACCGCCTGGACGAGGTCAAGGCCTTCGTCGACGGTGGTGTAGCCGAGGGTGCGGTAGAGGAACGCGATGTCCTCGGCGTCGGTTTCGACGCGGGACGCGAACAGTTTCATGGCAAGTAGATATTCGGCGGAGGCGATGTCGACGGTGAGATGATCGGCCTCGAAATATCTGCTCGCGGCCGGATCCGGACCGGGCAGGAAGCCTTTCACCGCGTCGTTGAGCCAGTCGGCGGACAGGCCGTGGCGTTCGGCGAGTACAGCGGCAGCGGCTCGGACGACGTCGGTCGGCAGGAACACCGCATCGAGATCGCGGGTGGAGCGGTGGGCGTCGTAGGCGAGGGCGAGGGCGGCGCCGCCGACGAGGAACAGGTCGGCTTTGGCGCCGCGCCGCCCCAGCTCGTCGTTGAGTTCCTGGAGCAGGTCGGCGATCGACTCGCGGTCGAGACCCGGGGTGGTCATGTCACGCCCGCTGGAGGGCGCCGCGGGTGATGAAGATGCCGCGTTTGCGAAACGACAGGGGGGACTCGACCAGTGCCCGGGGATGCAGCCCCTTCAGCGCGGTGACGAACCACCAGGGCATCGCTTCGAGGGCGGGGTCGCGCACCCATTGAGGTGCGGGCCAGCCGTCGCGGCGGGCGAGGTGCTCCCCGAGGGCGGCGAAAGCGGCGTCCACGCGCCGGTCGCCGGATGGCCGTGGCTGGTCGGCCCACATTGCCTGCGCCGCGGCGCAGCCCTGGTGGTGCAGGACGCTGGTGTAGTCGTCGAGGAGCTGGACGATGGCGTGCCGCCAGATGTCCTGGGGGCGGGCGTCAGTTGAGACCATGCCGGCCGCGACGGCGGCGGCGTCGTCCACGGTCCGGAAGGCACGCAACGGGTCCACGACCCCACAGTACGCGGCGGATCATGCCTCCGGCGGGTCGGATTCGCCGGTCGCACGAGGTCGTGGCTGCCACTGCGGCGACGTCGATGACCTGGCCGAACTGGTCGGCGGCCCGGTACAGGTAGGTCCATCGTCCGGCGACCTTGACGTACGTGTTGAGTCGGCCTGGAGCGCGGTGCTGACGTTGCCGCCAGTCCGTTTCTCCAGACCG
>NZ_JALKFX010000134.1 GCF_023243045.1 Frankia sp. AgB32 | reverse complement strand
AGAATCGTCGCGGTCGTCGTACCATCACCCGCGACATCGTTCGTCTTCTTCGCGACTTCCTTGACGAGCTCCGCACCGATCTTCTCGAACGGGTCCTCGAGCTCGATCTCCTTGGCGATGCTCACACCGTCGTTGGTGATCGTGGGAACGCCCCACTTCTTCTCCAACACGACGTTGCGACCCTTGGGGCCGAGCGTGACCTTGACCGCATCGGCCAACTGGTTCATGCCGCGCTCCAGGCCGCGCCGAGCCTCCTCGTCGAAGGCGATGATCTTCGGCATGGTTTCTGGGTCCTCCCAGTGGGATGGCAGGTTCGATGGCCTGGCCACAACGACGCCCGCGACGGACGGCTCCCGTTGGCTCCTGGTCCGCGCCGATGTGCGAACGCCGGACCGGGCGGACTGGGCAGCCTCGCCGTTTCAGCCTTGGCACTCCCATGGAGAGAGTGCCAGGTCTTGTTTAGCACTCGGCATAGGAGAGTGCAAGCTCGGTCCGGTCGAGAAGCCCCGCGTCGCGTGGGTTTTTCGGGCCCGCCGCACGGTCGCGACCTCGCTGGCACACGGCAGGAGAACCCGGTCCGACACGCGGATGACGACGCCCTGTCGCGCGGGCGACAGTCGCATCCGCGCGGCTCGTCCATGAACGCCGAGCCGCCGGTCCCGTGCGCGCGTCAGGACCCGGCCAGGTGGGTCGCCCAGGCGACCGGTGATCGCGCCCGCACGGGGTCGCCCGGGCGACCTCTGGCCGGGGCGTGCAACTGACCGGTGGTGGCCGCGCGGGGAGCCGCGCGGCCGTGGCTCAGTTGTCGCCGAGGCCGGCGGCCTCGAAGGCACGCAGGGACGGCTTGATCGTCGCCGTCGGGCCGCCGGTCTCGACGAGGGGGTCGAGGGTCTTCAGGCCGTCACCGGTGTTGTAGATGACGGTCTCGGCCGCGGGGTCGAGCAGACCCTCGCGCAGCAGCCGGCGCAGGTTCGCGACGGTGACGCCACCGGCCGTCTCACCGAAGATGCCCTCGGTGCGGGCCAGCAGCCGCATGCCGTCGATGATCTCCTCGTCGCTGACGTCGGTGATCGCACCGCCGGTGCGCCGGGCAACGTCCAGCGCGTACGGGCCGTCGGCCGGGTTGCCGATGGACAGCGACTTCGCGATCGTCGACGGGCGCACCGGGGCGACCGTATCGACGTTGCGGGCGAAGGCGGCGGCCACCGGGTTGCAGCCGGCGGCCTGCGCGCCGAAGACCTTGTACGGCGTCGGCTCCACCAGGCCGAGGCGGCCGAGCTCGCCGAACGCCTTGTCGACCTTGGTGAGCAGCGAGCCGGACGCGATCGGCACGACGACCTGCTCGGGCAGGCGCCAGCCGAGCTGCTCGGCGACCTCGTAGCCGAGCGTCTTGGAACCCTCGGCGTAGAACGGGCGGACGTTGACGTTGACGAACGCCCACTCGTACTCGCCGGCCAGCTCGCTGCACAGCCGGTTGACGTCGTCGTAGTTGCCCTGGATGGCGACGAGGGTGCCGCCGTACACGCCGGTGGAGACGGTCTTGCCGGCCTCCAGGTCGTGCGGCACGAGCACCACCGAGCGCAGCCCGGCACCGGCCGCGTGCGCGGCGACGGACTGGGCGAGGTTGCCGGTCGAGGCGCAGGCGACGGTGGTGAACCCGAGCTCGCGGGCGGCGCTGAGCGCGACCGAGACGACGCGGTCCTTGAACGAGTGGGTGGGGTTGGCGCTGTCGTCCTTGACGTAGAGCGTCTTCATCCCCAGCTCGGCGGCCAGCCGCGGCGCCGGGCGCAGCGGCGTCCAGCCGGCGCCGAGGGACACCCGGCGGGCCGGGTCGTGACCGGCGGGCAGCAGGCCGACGTAACGCCACAGGTTCGCCGGGCCGGCCTCGATGGACTCCCGGGTGACCCGGGCGAGCAGATCCGCGTCGTAAACGATCTCCAGCGGGGCGAAGCACTCCACGCACACGTGGCTCGGGGAGAGCGGGTAGGTCGCCCCGCAGTGGCGACAGGACAGGCCGACGGCGGGATTGGCGACATCCTGGGCGGGGCCGGCGGCGCGCTCGGGCGCGAGAGTCATGCGGAAGCTCCTCATCTTTCCCGGGCAACCTGCCACGGGCCGGAATTAGCACCTGCCCGCGCACGTGATGCGGGTGGTTGCCGGGGCTTCGCTGGGCCGGTCCCTCTGCCCCTCTGGATGAGCCAGATGAAGTTGTCTGTCCGTACTGTAGTCCGAGTGCCGGCGATCGTGTACCGGTGTTTCGCGGTTCACGGCGAGGTCGGCGACGCGCCGCGGCCGGCGTCGTCCGCTCGGGCCAGGCGGACGAACAGGCCGGCTTCCCTCCGGAGACCAGGGAGTTCATGACAGTGGGCATTCGCGTCATCTACACCGATCTCGACGGCACGATGGTCGGCCCGAAGGGCTGCTTCTTCCGTGCCGAGGGCGGGGCGAGCACCCTCGAACCGGCCCGCGCGCTCACCGAGCTGCACGCCGCCGGCCTCGATCTGGTCCTGGTCAGCGGCCGGACTCGGCCGCAGCTCGTCGAGGCGGCGCAGATCTTCGGCGCGGCCGGATGGATCGGCGAACTCGGCGCGATCGTCGGCTGGAACGACGGCCGGGACAGCGAGATCCTGCGCGGCGCGATGCCGCCCGAGCTCGACCAGGTCCCGCCCGAGCTGCTCGACCGGCTGATCGAGCGCCACCCCGGTGAACTGGAACTGCACACCCCCTGGCACGCGGGCCGGGAGGTCGACGTCATGCTCCGCGGCCGCATCGACGTGCCCGAGGTCGACGCGTGGCTCGCCGAGATCGGCTTCGGTTGGCTGAGCATGCGGGACAACGGCCTGATCTCCCCGGCGCACATGCCGGACCTCGGCGGCGCGCCGCACGTCTACCACCTCGTTCCCGACGGGGTCGGCAAGGGCGACGCGGTGGCCTACGACCTCAAGCGCCGGGGGATCGACCCGGCCGAGGCGATCGCCATCGGCGACTCGGCGAGCGACCTGGCGATGGCCCTGCACGTCGGGCGCATGCACCTGGTCGCCAACGCGCTGCACCACCCGCACATCGCCGAGCTGCTGGCCCGCCACGACAACGTCACCGTCGAGGCGGAGTCGGTCGGCGCCGGCTGGGCGAGTGCCGTGCGGTCGGCCATCGCGGCCTGAGCGCACCGGCGACCGGCCCGATGCGGCCGGGGCGGCCAGGCAGATGGCCTACCCTCCGCAGTGTGCAGCGGATGCCGGGAGCCGAGCAGAGCACGTCCGCCACAGCCTCACCGCACGCCCCGCCCGGGACGGCGCGGGTGCTGGTCGCCTCGAACCGGGGGCCGGTGGCGTTCGCCGCCCGCCCCCCCCGGGGGGGGGGGGGGGGCCCCCGCGCCGCCGGGGCGGGGGGGGGGGGGGGGGGGGGGGGGGGCGGCGCCCCCGG
>NZ_JALKFX010000133.1 GCF_023243045.1 Frankia sp. AgB32 | reverse complement strand
CCGCTCAGCTCCCGCCGGCCGTCCAGGACCACGACCACTACAGAGAATCACCTAACCCACGATCTCAAACACGTTCTCAGCCACGCAGCCACACTGCGGGGAGTAGCGATCACGGGTCCGGCTGCCCCCTGGAGGGACCGTGCGCGCTTCTGGTTGATCGCTCCGCGGGGCTCGGTATCCGGTTTGCCCGCGCGAAGGAGCCCGCTGCGCTGCCGACCGATCGCTCTGCACGGCCCGGTGTCCGGACGCCCCCGCCATGATCGGCCGGACACCGCCTGGCCGGGTCACCCTCCCCCGGGTCAGACCGCCGGGATTCCCAGAACGTCCAGCGCGTTGTCGCGGGCGATGCGGCGGACGTCCGCGTCGGACAGCCCGTTCAGCGACTCGGTCAGGAAGTCGGCGGGCTCGCGGGTGCCCTCGGCGTGCGGCCAGTCCGAGCCCAGCAGCAGCCGGTCGACCCGCACATCGCCGACCAGCTCGTCGATGTGGTCCTCCCAGAACGGAGTGATCCACACATGCTCGCCGAAGACCTCCCGCGGGTGCTCGCGGAAGTATCCCGGGTTCCGGGTGGCGGCGTCGTCCAGGCGGTGGAGCAGTTCGGGCACCCAGGACGCCCCGTTCTCGACGCTCGCGAAACGCAGCGCGGGGAACCGGTCGAAGATTTTGTGGCAGACGGCGGCGGCGTAGAAGTCGCTGACCGCGCGGCCCTTCGTGACGATGCCCCGCAGCGGCGACCGGAACAGCGAGGACTCCTCGCCACCCGGTTCCCACATCTGCACCAGGCTGTCGTAGCCGTCGAGCCCGGCGTGCGTCGCCACAGGGATGCGCGCCTCGGCGGCAAGCCCCCAGAACGGGTCGTACACGGGGTCGAACGGCGAGCGGTAGCCGCCCGCCACCGGGACCGGCGCGTTGCGCACGTTCACCGCCACGGCGCCGGCCTCGATCACCCGGGCCAGTTCCGCCGCGGCCGCGACCGGGTCGAGCAGGGGGATGTACGGCACGGCGAACAGCCGACCCTCATACCGGTAGCCCCAGTCGTCGTCGAGCCACCGGTTGAACGCCTCGAAGACCTTCGCGCACGCCTGCGGATCCCCCCGCAGCGCGTCCTCGAGGCCGACCCCGAGCGTCGGGAACAGCAGCGTGCCGGCCAGGCCCTGCGCCGTCATGACCGCGAGGCGACTCTTGCGGTCGCGGTACTCGGCGCGGCGCGGCTCGAGCTCGCCGAAGGCGTCCTTGATCGTCTGCTGGCGCGGGTTTCCCCGGTACCAGTCGTAGAGCGCGCCCGGCTTCGCGACGGGGTCGAACGTCGGATTGGCGATGTAGGAGTTGAGGGACCCGCCCACGAGCAGGCGGCGCCGGCCGTCAATCTCCACCCACCGCACGCCTCGGTTACGCAGAGAGCGATCCTGGTATCTCGTGAAGGCGTCCTCCGCCTCGTAGTAGTGGTTGTCGAAGTCGAAGATCCACGGCTCGGTCGCCTGGTTCGTCACGGTCCACCTCCAATTCGATCATGACGGCTGCGGCTTGACGCCAACGGGTGCCGCCATAATATCGAAATCGACCTCGATGTCGATAAATTGCCGGAACCGCGTCGGGGTCAGCCGGCGCCGCGACCCGCCCGCGTCACCACACGCTCGCGATGGGCTCCACCATGGCGAAGTCGGTCGGCTCCACGATCAGCGTGGTCAGCGGCCCCTCCCGCCACAGGGCGAGCTGGTCGGCGATGTGCGCGAGCGGGCCCACCAGGGCCAGGTCGTCGACGAGCTGGTCGGGAACGGCGGCGCTGGCCGCCGCGCGGTTCCCACCGAGGTACAGATCCTGGATCCGGCGGACCTCCTCGGCGTACCCGTAGCGGGTGACCAGGGCGGCGTAGAAGTTCTTCGTTCGGGAGCCCATGCCCCCGATGTGCAGCGCGATCCGGGGACGAACCTGGTCCCGGCAGGCGTCGATGTCCTCGCCGACGCAGGCGAGGACGGTCGGCGCCACCTGGAAACCGTCGGGCGCCTTCTCCAGCGCCTCGCCCCAGCTCCCGCGCCAGTGCGTCGGGCTCCACAGGTAGGGAAGCAGGCCGTCGGACTCCGCCACCGCCATCGCGACGTTCTTCGGCCCCATCGCGGCGACGAGGATGGGGGTGTCCGCGGCGGCGGGCATGGGGGAACGCAGCGCCCGCCCCTGCCCGGTGGCGTCCGGCCCGCTGTACGGAATCGTGAAGATCGAACCGGCGAACTCCAGGCGTTCGGTCGCCGCGAGGGCCTTGCGCAGCACGGTCAGGTACTCCCGCGTCATCTGCACCGGAGCGCGGTACGGGACCCCGTGCCAGCCCTCGACGACCTGCGGCCCCGAGGCGCCGAGCCCGAGCACGACGCGCCCCTGGGACATCTGCTGCAGGGTGAGGACCGTCATCGCCGTCGTCGCGGGAGTACGCGCCGACATCTGGGCGATGGCGGTGCCCAGGCGCAGGCGGCTGGTGAGCGCGGCGATGTAGGCCAGCGGGGTGAACGCGTCGTTCCCCCACGCCTCGTTCGTCCACACGGAGTCGTATCCCGACTCCTCGGCGCGGCGCGCCACCGCGGCGAGCGCCGCCGCGTCCCCGTGGGTTCCGGCCAGGCTCAGTCCCAGTGTGATCTTCGAGTGCGCCACCGGCACACCGTAACGCGGTTACAACTTCGATGTCAATTTCGACATTCACGCTTCAGGGCGGCCCGGGAAGGCACGGGTCGTCGCGATGACCGCGAGAACGTCGCTGCCGGCGTCGTGCACCTCGGCCGTGCCGACGTCACCCCGCATCCGCGCCCGGGCGACCGCCGGACCGTGCCGGACGGGTCGCAGGTACTCCAGCGAGAGGGACGCGAGCGTCGCACCCGGTGTCATCGAGAGCACCGCCTCCTCGACGACGAGCGGGAGGAGCCCGCCGTTGAGCGTCCGCGAGGAGTTGCGCACGTCGTCAGCGCAGGGCAGGGACGCGATGCCCGGCTCGATCCGCTGGCAGCCGAACCGCTGCGCGACCGGCACGCTCAGCAGGCCCTGGACGGTGGAGAGCCGGTCCAACGCCCAGCGGCCCGTCGGGATGCGCAGGCTCGGGTCCGGCGCGGCCATGAACAGGCAGTGGCCGACACCGACCGGACGGTCGGTGTCGTCGTGGAACTCGACCGAGAGGGCCAGGACGGTACGCCCCGCCTTGACCACCCGGCCGACGCCGTGGATGGTGCCGCCCACCGCGATCTCCTCGAACAGGTGCACCTCGAGGCTGAGGGTCACCGGGATCCGCGGCGCGATCTCCCGGACGACGAGCAGCCCGAGCTGGATGTCCGCGAGGGTCGCCAGCGCCGACGCCCGCAGCCAGTTCGTCCCGGGCACGGCCAGCTGGGGCACGGCGGGAAGCGTCCCGTGCATGTCAGCCCCCTGCTCCCGCACGGTGATGCCGAGATCGGCGAGGGCGCTCGACCGCGGCGCCGTGCCACTGATCTCCTTGATCTCCATGCCACTCCTCGCTCCGTCGGGGGGGGGGGGGGCGCGCCGCCCCCCCCCCCCCCCCCCCCCCCCCCCC
>NZ_JALKFX010000132.1 GCF_023243045.1 Frankia sp. AgB32 | reverse complement strand
TTCAACGCCCTGGCCGCGCTGACTCGCGATGCCAGGCGTGGAACCGACATATGGACCCCCTCCGATCTTCCCTTCGCGTGGGGGGGGGGGGGGGGGGGGGGGGGGCGGGGGGGGGGGGGGCCGCGACGACACCCGGGTCGCCATGCCCGGTCCGAAGCACCTGCTCGACCTCGTCCGGGAACCGTTATGGCTGGTCGGCTGGCTGTTTAACGTCTCGGGATTCGTGGTGCAGGCACTGGCGCTGCACGCCGGTTCACTCGCCGAGGTGCAACCGCTCATGGTCACCCAGATGCTGTTCGCGCTGCCGCTCGGACTCGTCGGCACACGGCTGCGGATGGCTCGGGCGGCGTGGTGGGCGTCCGCGTCGATCTGCGCGGGCCTGGCGCTGCTGCTCTCGGTGCAGAACCGACTGCCCGCGCACGCGCCGCTGAAGCAGGGGCCACTGGTGCTGGCGACGGGCGCGCTCGTCCTGGCGGCGGCGACGCTGATCGGCCTGTCCCTCGGTCGCCGGCCGGCCGCCCGGGCGGCGATGTTCGGCACGGCGGCCGGACTGTTCTTCGCGCTGAGCGCGCTGCTGCTCAAACAGACAACCGACCTGACCCTCACAAACGGGATCTACGCAACAGTCACCCACTGGTACGCCTATGCCCTGTGCGGGGTCACACTGACGAGCCTGTGCCTGGGTCAGATGGCCTACGCCGTCGGTCCGCTGGCCGCGGTGGTTACCGCCATGGCCATTACGAACCCGGTCACCGCCTATGCGCTCGGCGTTCTGGTGTTCGGCGTGCCGGTGCCCTCGCAACCCCGGGTCATCACGGGCGTCGCGGTCGCCGGAGTGCTCGTCACCGGCGGCGTGGTCCTGCTGTCCCGCCCCAGCGCGCTGCCCCGCCCCCGGCGACCCTCCCCCTGACACACCAGCACGGTCGCGACCATCGGCACGACGGCGGCGATCAGCGCCGCGCGGCCACCAGGACGGGCACGATCACCGGGGCGGGCGGGACGACCGGCCTCAGCGACCGCCGCCGAACAGCCCGCCCAGGCCCCCGCCACCGAGACCGCCGAGGCCACCGAGACCCCCGCCGGGGCCGCCCTGCTGGCCGCCGCCGTGGCCGCCGAGCTGGTTCCCACCGAAGCCCTGGCCGCCGAAGCCGAAATGCCCGGCCGCGCCGGCGCCGGCCAGCGCGTTGTACGGCGGGAGCAGCTCACAGGGCTGCACGATGACGTAGCCGTCGCCGCTGAACTGCATCTGCCAGCTTTCCCCGGTGTTGCCCCGCGGCTTCCACACCGACGACGACGTCACCGCGGCCTGCATGGAGACCTGCAGGCTCGACGACCAGCCGACGACGGCGTCCGCGTCGGCGAAGTAGTAGTTCTGATGGGTCACCCGCATGACCAGCGGCGCGCCCGACGTGCAGACCGCGACGCGCCCGCTGCCGCGCAGTTCGACCTGGTAGGAGCCGACACCGGCGATGCCGACCTGGGTGTCGACGCGGACCAGGTCCCAGCTCAGGTCGGAGTTGAACGCCAGCACGTTCTTGCCGTCGACGGTGAGCCCGTCGCCGCCGACCAGGTCCAGGATGTGGATGTCCTGCGCCTGGTTGGCGAGGAAGACCGCGCCCGACCCGGAGACCTGCATGAGGTTGAGGCCCTCGCCGCCGCTGAAGAAGCTGCGGAACTGGCTGCCCCAGCCCTCCCAGTGCCCGTCGAAGTTGACCCCGCCCTGGTAGGCGACCATCGCGCCCTTGCGGGCGTAGAACTCGCGCATGCCGCGCCCGAGCGTCGCCCGCAACATCTTGCCGTTCTGCAGGGAGAACGGCTCCTCCGACGGCTGTTCGGGGTTGTCGAGCAGGCTGCTGCGGATCCCGCCCGGGCCACCGGGACCACCCGGGCCGGCACCAGGAGGACCGCCCGGATGACCGCCTGGCCCGGGACCACCCGGGGGCGGATAACCACCGCCAGGCGGGTAGCCGCCAGGACCGGGCGGCGGGTAGCCACCGGCGGGCGGCGGATAGCCACCGGCGGGCGGCGGATAGCCCTGGCCGGGCGGCGGATAGCCACCCTGGCCCGGCGGGTACCCCTGCCCCGGAGGCGGATAGCCACCCTGGCCCGGCGGATAGCCCTGCCCCGGCGGCGGATAGCCGCCCTGGCCGGAGGGCGGGTAGCCGGGACCGCCGGGGTAGCCGCCGCCCGGCGCGCCAGGATGACCGCCGTATCCGCCGCCCTGCGTCATGTCCACGTCCTTTCCGCCTCCCGCCAGCCGGCCGCGTGCCGGTCGGCGGTTCCGATCCGTGCCGTCAGCCCCGCAGCGACATGTTCGGGCGTTCGTCCTCGCTCGGCTGGACCACGACGAAGCCCTGCCCGGAGAACCCGAGCTGGAACGCCTCACCGGAGCCGCGGCCGATCAGCCCGCCGAGGCGCGCGGTGCGCCGCGGCTCGACCCGCAGCCCGTCGGTGTACGCGACCAGGGCGTCGGTGTCGACGAAGGTCGGCGCCTCGCGGGTGTCGAGCACGATGGGGTTGCCCTTGGCGGTCAGCGCCACCCAGCCGTGGCCGCGCAGGACCACGTTGAACATCCCCATCCCGGACAGCATGCTCACGCCGCGCACCCGCTCGATGTTCCACTGGAGCTGGGCGTCGAAGGCGAGGATGTTCTTGCCGTTGACGGACAGGCCCTCGCCGGCGAGCTGAGCGACGATGACCTCCTTGCCGTAGTCGGCGAGGTAGAGCAGGCCCTGTCCGGTCGCGGTCATCAGCGGCACGCCCTCGCCGGTCGCCCACGAGGACACGATCCGGCCGAGCTGCGGCGGCTGCGGGTTGAAGTCGATCAGCCCCTCATAGGCGATCATGGAGCCGGTACGGGCGAACAGGTCCTGCCCGGGGTTCATGACGACCTTGACGATCTTGGAGCCGTGCTTGCTCATCCGTTCCATGACGGGCGTCGGCCCGTAATGATCGATCAGGCTGCCCTGCACGGCCCGCTCCTTCCCGCCGGCGGCATCAGCGCCAGGCCCGCGTGCGCGTTCGTCTCCACCCTCACACCTCGAACGGCTGGACGACAACGAAATGACCGGCGAACCCCATGAACTGCAGGGCGAGCGCCTCACCGCTGCTGCCGGCGTAGATCTGCCGGGAGATCCGCACCTGGGTGGACACGCTGACCCGCATGCCCGTGGTCCAGGCGACCAGCGCGTTCATGTCCGCGAACGTCGGGCCCTGCACGGGCAGGGTCATCGGCGACCCCTTGGTCATGACGACCACCGAGCCCGGCCCGGACACCTCGAAGTGGAACAGGCCGCCGCCGGGGATGCCAGGGCTCTCGATACGTTTCACCTCGGTGCGCACCGTGTCGTCCATCGCCAGCAGGTTCTTCGCGTTGATGCACAGCGACGAGCTGCCGAGTTCGACGATGTGCAGGTCCGCGGCATCGTGGGCGAGGAACACCTCGCCGGCGCCCTTGCAGGTCATGAGCTTCACGCTCTGCCCGGTCAGCTTGCCCTCGATGAGGCCGCGCAGCCCGGAGCTCTTGTAGTCGAACTCGATGTTGCCCTGGTAGGCGACCATCGAGCCGCGCAGCGCCAGCGCGTCCGGGCCGAGCGTCACCTTCACCAGCTTGCCGTTCTGCTGGGTCCAGCGCCCGGCCGTCGGCACCTCCCGGTACGGGGCGAGGCTGCTCATCGCCCCCGGCTGGGTCGGCTGGACCTGCGAGGGCAGCGGCTCCGCACCGCCGGGCACGCCACCCACGGGAGCGCCGTAGCCGGGGGCGCCGCCCTGCGGCGCGCCCGCGTAGGCCGGCTGGACCGGGGGCGCCCCCGGCGCGGGCTGGCCGCCGTACTGCGGAGTGGGCGCCGGCTGTCCGCCGTACTGCGGGGACGGAGCCGGCTGTCCCCCGTACTGCGGGGCGGGCGGGGCGGGCTTGCGCTGGTCGTGGACGGGCCGCGGCGGGGGGCCCCCCGCGGGGGGGGGGGCGCCGCGGGGGGGGGGGGCCCCCCCCCCCCCCCCCGCG
>NZ_JALKFX010000131.1 GCF_023243045.1 Frankia sp. AgB32 | reverse complement strand
CCGGGGGGGGGCGCCCCCGCGCGGGGGGCCGGGCGTGCGGGGGGGGGGGCGGCGCCCCACAACCGGCGACGGGGGCGCGGGGGGCGCCCCCAACCCGCACTCAAAGTATGGGTCGTACTCTGAGTATTGTCTAGTACTTTCTGTGCGGGTCGCTTAGGCGACTACCCCGCACCGGTCCGCCAAGGCGCGTAGGTCCTGGTCAGAGCGCCATCCGGGATCCTGGAGCAGGTCTCGGACCAGGACGCGGACTTTTGGGTGGTCTCGGATCTGCTCGGGCGCGATGCGCTCAGCCTCCAGAAGGGCGGCGATCGCGTCCCCGCGGTCGCGACGCTGAGCGTGCGCACGGGCCACGTCCACCAGGAAGCGCGAACGCCGTTCGGCCGACAACCCGGCCGTGTCCACACGACCAGCACGGTCAAGCGCGTCGCCAGCGTCGCCCAGCTCCACCGCGACCGCGACCGCGTGCAGCGCGACGTTGGCCGGGCCGAACTCCAGGTTGAAGTCGTTCCGACCCGCGCCCACGACACCGGCGAGCGTTTCAGCCTCCCCGATCGCCTGCCACGCCCCGCCCCGGTCGCCAGAGCGGGCACAGATGATCGACTGAACCAAGCTCAGCGCTCCCAGCACCGACTGTCCCTCAACCCCCAGCCCCGACGGGCCGGAGCGAAGCGCGTCAACGGCCACCGTCGCGGCGTGACGGGCCTGCTGGAAGCGGCCGGCACCGAGGAACGCGTGCGCAAGACGGTGGTGGCCGGCAGCCACCAGGCCCAGGTTCCCCGCACGTTCTGCCGCGGACAAAGCCCGGTCCGCGGCCAGCCACGCGACCTCGATGTCACCGACTTTGACGAACAGTTCCGTGACGGCCTGGTAGACGCCGGCCAGGGCCTTGGCGACCGCCGGACGCTGGTCGGGTGCCGCGGAGCGCACCGCGGACTCCAGTTCGCCGATGAGCGGCACAAGCGCCGTACCGGCGTCCGTGTAGCGGGACGCATGGACCAGCGACCAGGCATCGTCCGTTCGGTCCTGGGCGTCCGGAGCAGAGAGCGTCTCCGGCGTCGTTTCCGAGAACAGCAACGGCAACGCCGGATGCCCTGTCAGCGCAAGGCGAAGCGCGGTCTGCCACGACTCAGCGTCGGACTCGACAGGCTCAGCCGGCGTCTCCGGCGCGAGATCCGACGCGGGAACACCAAGGACATCGGCGACCTGAGCAAGCACCGACAGACGGTCGACTTTGCGGGCGTTCCGCTCAACCTGCGAAACCCAGCTCTCCGACCGACCGATCAGCCGGCCAAGCTCGACTTGGGAAAGCCCGCGTCGTTTGCGGTAGAACGCGACCCTTTCGCCGAGCGACGGGAGCGGATCTGTCATCGCGCGCCGCCCGGCAGACCCTTGCCATCGGCCACCGTCACGAACTCAACCCGCGGTGGCCCGGAAAGGAACTCCTCACGAGCCGAGAGAAAGGCCCGAACGTGGTCCTGACGCTCGTGCTCGTCGAATGCGGCCCGGTCCCGGTACACCTCGTAGAAGATCCGGGCGTCAGGGTCGCCGTCCACGGTGTGCGTCAGATACAGCAGAGTCCCTGGCTCAGATGACACGATGAGCGGCAACGTCCGGGCCACCAACCGATCGAACCCCTCGGCGCCACCAGGCCGCAGACTGAACCGGACCACCAAGCCGAACATAGATCCTCTTCCTGTGGGTGGACGTCACGAGTCCAACGATCCTCCCACAGGTAGCATTCCCGCAACCACCCCGCACTTTTGGTGCGACTCGACTACGCCGAGTCGGTCGATTTGCGCGGCACGACCGCACCCGGCAGGTGGGCCACCAGGACCCGGTAACGCGTGATACCGCGACGTTCCATCCACGTGGCGAGCGCCGATGTTCCCGCAAACGGCGCCACAACCTCGATGGGCTCGCCGTCGTCGTCGAGGACCAGGCCACCAACGAGGGGCGGGTACCGGTCGGGTTGCTCTGATGCGGCGGGTATCCCGGCAGAGGATGGCGCGCGACCGCGGCCCCACCGCAGCGGCAACAGCGCGCGGCGAGGAACGGGAGGAATATCGAAATTAGTCATGATTCGTAGGCGTTCGAGCCGGTCTCCAAATTTCTGCCCTTTTGGTGCGATTCGGGCGGGAGGCGGAACCGGAAAAAGATAGCTCCATCAGCGCGGTCTGGCGCTTCGACTTCGACCAACCGAGCACTACCCCGAACGTACAGAGCCAGCGCATTCGTGAGCTGCTCAGCGGTCACCCCAGCGTCTGCGTAGACCTCCACTTCCTCGTTGACCTGCCCCGCCCAGACCCGGAAACCCTCCCGAGGTCGGTAACGCGGCTCCCGTAGCTCGGCAGCAACATCATCCATCGGTCGATACCCTCCCAGATTGCTCAGGGGTTCACCGTGGTCCGCCCGCACTCATGCCGACCAGCCTTATCGGACCGCGACCCCATCGTCACGGTAGTGCCGACCGTACTTCTCTGACTACCCAGTACTATTTGTGCGACTAGCCCGAGGGTGTCTTGTGTAGGCCGCCCATCCGAGTCCTGCACCCGCCGAAGCAGAGATCGAGTCCCCAGGCCGCAGAGTCCTTCTATCTGGCGAGATCTAGCACCCTTGCCGGTGCCAGGCCGCGCGACGGCTGCGCTCGGCGCTAGCGCGCCGTGCTCGCCGGTGTGGCCGAGCCCCGACTTCGCACCAAACTGGCCAGCAGAATAAGATCTCTACGAAAATCACAGCGAGTATGCGCTAGGACCAGTAGCTACTTCCGTGACGGGGGTCAAGATGGCAAGTCAGTCGGTGAACTTGGATGCGCTAATTCCGAGAGAAGATTTCGAAGCTCGGGCACCCGAACTTCCGGAACAGGCTTCCGTCTTCACATCGACTCTCACCATATCGGATCTCGGCCTGGAGAGCTTTACTTACAGCACCTTGCGAAAGCCAGATTTCCAACGCGAAACCGCAAACTGGACGCCCGAAAAAGTCGCCGATCTAGTAAAGAATTTCCTGGAAGGCGACCTGATTCCCGCCGTAATTCTCTGGCATTCGAACCACACGGGAAACATCTTTGTGATCGACGGAGCACACCGCCTGAGTGCCCTAATCGCGTGGGTCCAGGATGACTACGGCGATCAGCAGTCCTCGTTGAAATTCTTTGACAATATAATTCCAGACGAACAGCGCCGAGCCGCCGAGGCGACGCGGAAATTGATTAGAGAATCTGTCGGTTCGTACAATGAGCTGAAAATGGCCATGCGTAATCCTGGCGCGACAAACAAATACAGAAATCGCCTGGCCCGCAATGCGGCCGCCTTCGCCATTCAGCTGCAATGGGTAAAGGGCGAGGCAGAGAAAGCCGAAACCTCCTTCTTTCGAATAAACCAGCAGGCCACGCCGATCGATGACGGCGAACTTGACATGATCAAGTCGCGCCGGAAGCCCAACGCCCTTGCTGCGCGCGCGTTTATCCGTGCAGGCACAGGGCACAAATATTGGTCGGCGTTTGACCAGGACGTTCAAGCCGATATCGAAAGAATTGCAAAAGAAGTATTCGATCTTATTTTTCGGCCAAATCTCGAAGCCACCATCAGGACGGCGGATCTTCCTGTTGCGGGGCGCGGATATTCCGCGGATAGCATCAAGATGGTCTTCGGTTTGGTTAACTTCGTCAACGATATCGACTCGCCAATGTGGACTGGCCTAGCACCTAGCCGCCGCCGTCGCCCAGTCGGCCCCTCGCGTGTCCTCGAAGACGATTTGGACGGTGCCACCACACTCAAATGTATGCAAGCGGTTCGACGTACCGCAGCGCGTATCTCGGGTAAAGAGCCCGGCTCCCTGGGTCTGCATCCTGCCGTATATTTCTATAGTGCGACTGGACGATTTCAGCCCTCATCATTCTTGGCTACCGTTGGCCTAGTTAAAGAGTTGGAGACGCAAAGAAAGTTCGCAGATTTCACTAGGGTGCGGGCGGATTTTGAGAACTTCCTGGTCCAACATAAGTATTTTCTAAATCAAATAGTTCACTCTTTCGGT
>NZ_JALKFX010000016.1:85580-86990 GCF_023243045.1 Frankia sp. AgB32 | reverse complement strand
GGGGGGGGGGGGGGGGGGGGGGCGGGGGGGGGGGGGGGGGTGGTGGTGAGGTGGTGGCGCCAGAGGGTTTCGGCGGCGTCGGGGTCGTGGTTGGTGAGGTGGGTGAGGAGTTGGTGGTGGGTGGTGTGTTGGTGGTGGAGGGTGGTGAGGTCGGGGGTGGGGGTGTCGGTGGTGGCGTCGAGGATGTGTCGGATCATGTTGGTGATCATGGTGAGGGTGTGGTTGGCGGGGGTGGTGAGCAGGAGGGTGTGGAAGTGGAGGTGTTGGTGGTGGATGTCGGTGGGGTTGGGGTTGGGGGTGTCCAGGGTGTGGTCGGTGGTGGTGAGGTGGTGGGTGAGGTGGGTGAGGTGGGTGTCGGTGGCGGTGGTGGCGAGCAGGCGGATGGCGGTGGGTTCGAGGTGGGTGTGGGCGGTGTGGATGTCGGCGAGGGTGGTGTGTTGGTGTTCGAGGACGAGGGCGGTGTAGCGGGCGGCGACGTCGCCGTTGGGGGTGTGGACGCGGGCGCCGCCGTGGGCGCCGCGTCGGACGCTGATGAGGGCTTCGGATTCGAGGACGCGGAAGGCTTCGCGCAGGGTGGGGCGGGAGACGCCGAACTGTTCCATGAGGACGGCTTCGGGGGGTAGGGCGTCGTTTTCGTGGAGTTCGCCGCGGACGATCTGGCGGCGGAGGTGGGCGGCGACGAGTTCGGCGGTTTTCGGGACCCGCACGTGCTGACCGACCCGGTTGGTGCCGAGCAGCGGGCGGGGCGGCGTGCGGTTCGGGCTGCCCACCGTGGGTGCGTCCGAGCCGCCGGCGCGGCTGAGACGGACGGTGTGTGGCGCGACCCGGGTGGCGGTCGGGGTCTCGGCCGGTTGCGTTAAGGTCATGATCTTTTCCCCCTGATGGTGACGGCGCGTCCCCGTTCGCCCCCGCTGTCGGAACGCGACTATGGATGTGCGGAACGTATGTACTGCGATAACTTGGCTACCAACAGTACTTACAAAGTCGCATTTTGGCACCGTGTCGGAAGCTGGGGCGACTGGGGGCGCGGTAATACCACGGTGTATTCCGGCACCTGCTACGCAGGGTAAACACTGCTGTCGGCGGGCGATCCGCGTACTGAAGTGATCATTTTGTCGGGCGCTCGCGGTCCGCGGCGCCATGATCCTCGACTGGTGACCCGCTGACCAGGCACATCGCACATTCCGGCGGGCGGGCGCGACGGGTTCGGTATATGATCATGCGGCGCCCGCTGGCAGGTGGCGGATAACTGCGGTTAAGCATCGACTACGCCCTGTTGCGGCCCGCGCTGGTGTTGAGCGGGGTGCTGACGGCCGCCGAAAACGGGCGATTGGCGGCCCCATGCCAAAACCCCGCCGACCCGCTCGGCCGCCTGCGGCGAGGCAGGCGGGGCGGGGGGGGGGGGGGGTT
>NZ_JALKFX010000016.1:0-85570 GCF_023243045.1 Frankia sp. AgB32 | reverse complement strand
CCCCACCCGGCCCCGGCCCGGCGGCCCGGGGGGGGGGCGGGGCGGGGCGCGCGGGGGGGGGGCGGTGCTGGTCGGTGCGGTGCTGGTCGGTGCGGTGCTGGTCGGTGCGGTGCGGTGCGGTGCGGTGCGGTGTCGGTGCGGACGAGGCGGGTCAGACCGCGGCGGGCGTCGCGGTGGCGCCGCTGGAGATCTCGGCCGCCTCGATGGTGACGGCGACCGCGTGCACGACCGAGGCCACCCGGATGGCGTCCTGGATCATCTCGCGCGCGACCTCACGACCGCGCAGCTCACGCTCGTGGGCGCCCAGGCACCGGCCGCAGCCGTTGACCGCCGAGACGGCCAGCGACCACAGCTCGAAGTCGACCTTGTCGACACCAGGGTTGGCCAGCGCGTTCATCCGCAGCCCGGCCCGCAGCCGGGAGTACTCCCCGCCGTCCGGCACGGCGTCCTCCAGCAGGTGCAGGGAGCGGTAGTAGATGTTGTTCATCGCCATGACCGCGGCGGCGGTGCGGGCCGCGGTGGCGGCCTCGGTGCTCAGGTGCTCCAGCGCCTCGGCCTCCAGTTCGAGGAGCGTGGTGCGTCCCCGGCTGGCGATCGCGGCGGCGAGCACGGTGCCCCACAGCTGCTGCGCGGAGAGCTGCGACTGGCTGGTCACCGAGCCGAGGTTGAGCCGCAGGTCCTTCGCGTGGTCGGGCAGCAGCTCCCGGAGCCGGGCGACGGACATCAGACCGTCACCTCGACCGGGGCCGGGCCCGCTGCCCCCAGGGTCGCCTCGCCCTTCTGCCAGTTGCACGGGCAGAGCTCGTCGGTCTGCAGGGCGTCGAGGACCCGCAGGACCTCCGCCGGGTTCCGCCCCACGCTGCCGGCGGTGACCATGACGAACTGGATCACGTTGTCCGGGTCGACGATGAACGTCGCGCGCTGCGCCACCCCGTCGTCGCCGAGCACGCCGGCCGCGCTGGTCAGCTCCTTCTTGAGGTCGGCGAGCATCGGGAACGGCAGGTTCGTCAGGTCCGGGTGGTTCTGCTTCCAGGCCAGGTGGACGTACTCGCTGTCGGTGGACACGCCGAGGACCTGGGCGTCGCGGTCGGCGAACTCGTCGTTGATCCGGCCGAACGCGGCGATCTCGGTCGGACACACGAAGGTGAAGTCCTTCGGCCAGAAGAACACGACCCGCCAGCGGCCGGCGCGGCTGGCGGCGGTCTCCCGGGCGAAGGCGGTGTCGGGGTCGGTGGACACGACTCCGGTCAGGTCGTAGGCGGGGAAGGCGTCGCCGACGGTCAGCACGTGAGGTGCTCCTCTCGAGGGGTCGGGGGTACGGGACCCACTCTCGTCATCGCCGACCAAGAAGAGAAATCAAAAGATTAGGCAATTTTGATAGCCTCGCTCTATGGCTAGTCCGCAGCCCACGATCACCCAGCTCCGCGCCCTCGTCGCCGTCGCCGACCACCGCCACTTCGGCCGGGCGGCCGCCGGGCTGCACGTCAGCCAGCCGACGCTGTCCAGCGCCGTCGCCGCCCTCGAACGCACCCTCGGCGTCCAGCTCGTCGAGCGCACGACCCGCAGCGTGCTGCTCACGGGGGTGGGGGAGGAGGTCGTCCGGCGTGCGCGGGGGGTGCTCGGCGCGGTCGACGACCTCGCCGAGGTGGCGGTGCGCGCCCGCGAACCGCTCGTCGGCGACATCCGCCTCGGCGTCATCCCGACCGTGGCGCCCTACCTGCTGCCCCGGCTGCTGCCGGCGCTGCGGGACCGGTGGCCGCAGGCCCGGCTGCGGCTGCGGGAGGCGCAGACCGCCACACTGCTCGCCGAGCTGCGCGGTGGCGCGCTGGACCTCGCGCTGCTCGCCCTGCCCAACGACGAGCCCGGCATCACCGAGATCCCCCTCTACGACGAGGACTTCGTCCTGGTCACGCCGGCCGGGCACCCGCTCGCCGGCGGCGCCGCCGTCCCGACCGCCGCGCTGGCCGGCCAGGACCTGCTGCTGCTGGAGGACGGCCACTGCTTCCGCGCGCAGGCGCTCGACGTCTGCCGCGAGGCGGGTGCGCGGGAACGCTCGGCGCTGCGCGCGGCGAGCCTGTCCACGATCGTGCAGATGGTCGCCGGGGGGCTCGGGCTGACCCTGCTGCCCGCCGGCGCCGTCGGCGTCGAGGTGGGGGAGGGCCGGGGCCTCGCGGTCGCGACCTTCCGCCGCCCGGCGCCGCACCGGCGCATCGGCCTGGCCCACCGAGCCACCTCTGCCCGGGTCGGCGACTGGCAGCTGCTCGCCGACCAGTTCCGCGTCGCCCTGCCCGGTGCGGGCCTCGACCTCATCCCGATCCCGGCCGACGGACCGACCTCGCCGGATCCGCGGATAATCCCCGCCTAACCCGCGGAGAGTGAACGGGCACCCACCCGCCGGACCGATCTCGTGATGCTTTCTCCGTGTGGGTGACGCGTGTACGTCCCGACCGTAACCACCCGCCGCCTGCGGGCTTCGTCACGTTTTAGCGACGGCCGGTGGGACAAGGAGAAAGCATCGTGACCGGCCGGCGCAGCCGTGGGCCGGCCGACGGGTCGGTGCGCGCTGATCGCACCGGTCGGGCGGGACGAATACGTCGAATTCGGTCGGGACGCCGACCTGGGCCGAGGCGGTGGCATGTCTGCTCCTAAGTACCGACCTGCCGGGTACCGACCTGCCGGGGTGCGAGATACACGGCCGTCATGCATGCGTAACCGGCCGGCCGTAGCGTAGGCGGCCATGGGCGACGCACGAATTGTTGCGGTCGGCGTCGAGGAAGAGTTCCACATCCTCGATCTCACCACTCGTCAGCTCGTTCCCCGGGCCGAGGAAATACTTCAGCGCCTCGACGGCGAGTCGTTCTCGCCGGAACTGCTGAAATCCGTCGTGGAGACAAACAGTGCGCCCACGGCGGATCTGTTGGCACTGCGGGCGAACCTGCTTGATCTGCGCCGCCAGCTCGCCGAGGTGGCGGGGCGGTTCGGGCTCGGCCCGGCGGCGTCGGGCACCGTGCCGATCCTCGACATGGACCTGCTCGACGTCTCCCGGGACGCCCGGTACGAGCAGATGACCGAGGACTACCAGATCGTCGCCCGCGAGCAGCTCATCTGCGGCGCCCAGGTGCACGTCGACGTCGCCGACCGGGACCTGGCGATGGCCGTGGTCGCCTGGACGGCGCCGTGGCTGCCGATGCTGCTGGCGCTCTCGGCCAGCTCGCCGTACTGGATGGGCGCCGACAGCGGCTACGCCAGCATGCGCACGCTGGTCTGGCAGCGCTGGCCCACCGCCGGCGTCGCCGGCTCGTTCCGCACCGCCGCCGAGTACGACCAGCTCATCGCCGACCTGATCAAGTCCGGGGTGATCAGTGACCCGGGGATGGTCTACTTCGACGTCCGCCCGTCGGCGCATCTGCCCACCGTCGAGCTGCGCATCTGCGACGCCTGCCCCGACGTGGACAACGTCATCCTCATCGCCGGGCTGTTCCGGGCGCTGGTCTGCCGGGCGATCGAGGAGATCGAGGCCGGCGGCCAGGCGCCGCCACCCCGCGCCGAGCTGCTGCGCGCCGCCACCTGGCGGGCCGCCCGCTCCGGCCTGGAAGGCGACCTCGTCGACATCCTCGGCACCGGGCCGGTGCCCGCGCGGGCGATGCTGCGCCGGCTGCTCGAGGAGGTCCGCCCGCAGCTGGAACAGCTCGACGACTGGGAACTCATCGACAACCTCGCCGAGCAGGCCGCCGGGCGCGGCAGTTCCGCGCAGCGCCAGCGGCGCGCCTTCGCGCGGCGCGGACTGCTCACCGACGTCGCCGACCTGATCCTCGCCGAGACCCGCGACGTCCCGCCGGCCGGCACCACCCTCGGGGTCGCGCCCGCGGTGTCCGCGCCCGACCAGATCGCGCCGAACCTGCTGGAGCGCTACCAGCCCACCGGCTACGACGAGATCGTCGACGAACGCGGCGCGGTGCGGCCCCAGTACCGGGCGGTGATGCGCACGCTGGAGCGGCTCGGCCCGGACGCCCTCGACGAACGGGTCGGTGCCCGCCAGGCGGAGCAGACCGACCGGGGCATCGTCTTCCGGGTCGACGGCGAGTCGGCGGACCGGCCGTTCCCGTTCGACATCGTGCCGCGGATCATCGCCGCCGACGACTGGTCGGTGCTCTCCGCCGGGCTGCGCCAGCGGGTCCGCGCGCTCGAGGCGTTCCTGCACGACGTCTACGGCGAGCGCGCCGCCGTCGCCGACGGCATCGTGCCGTCCTGGATCGTCAACGACGCGCCGGGGCTGCGCCACGGGGGCCGGGCCGTCCCCGCGGAGGCGATCCGGGTCACCACCGCCGGCATCGACCTGGTGCGCGGCGGCGACGGCGGCTGGCTGGTCCTCGAGGACAACCTGCGGGTGCCGTCCGGGATTGCCTACGCGATGGAAGGCCGGCGCCTCGCCGCGTCGGTGCTGCCGGAGCTCGGGCCGCCCTCGGGCATCCTGCGCCTGGACGGCGTGCCCACGCTGCTGCGCGACGCGCTCGTCGCGGCGGCACCCGCCGCCGTCGACGGCGAACCCACGCTGGCCGTGCTGACCAGCGGCCCGAGCGACTCCGCCTACTTCGAGCACAAGCTGCTGGCCGAGGAGATGGGCGTCGCGCTGCTCGAACCCGGCGACCTGCTCGCCGACGACGACGGCGTGCACCACCTCGCCGACGGGCAGCGCCGCCGCGTCGACGTCCTCTACCGGCGCATCGACGAGGACGAGCTGTTCGGCGCGACCGCCGCCGACGGCGCCCCGCTCGGCCCGGCGCTGCTGCGTGCCCTGCGTGCCGGGCAGGTCAGCGTCGCGAACGCGCCCGGCAACGGCGTCGGCGACGACAAGGTCGTCTACGCCTACGTGCCGCGGATGGTCACGTACTACCTGGGCGAACAGCCGATCCTCGACGACGTCCCCACCTACGTCTGCGGCGACCCGGAGCAGTGCGAGCACGTGCTGGCCAACCTCGACCAGCTCGTCGTCAAGCCGGTCGACGGCTTTGGCGGCTCCGGGGTGGTGATCGGCCCGCACGCCGAGCCGTACCAGCTCACCGAGGTCCGCGAGCAGGTCCTCGCCGACCCCCGGCGCTGGATCGGCCAGGAGGTGATCGACCTGTCGACCCATCCCACCTGGCATGACAGCGAGCTCGAGCCGTGCGCGGTCGACCTGCGGGCCTTCGTCTACGCCGGGCGTGAACCGGTCGTGGTGCCGGCGGCGCTGAGCCGGGTGGCGCCGCCCGGGAGCCTCATCGTGAACTCCTCCCAGGGCGGCGGTTCCAAGGACACCTGGATCCCCCGCCGCTGACCCACCTGACCCACCTGACCCACCTGACCCACCGGGCCTCCCTGGCCCTCGCTGGCCGCTGCCTGTGGCGGCCGGGGTCTGCCGTTGCCATCCCCCGTCGCGGGTGGTCACCCCCACCACCGGGGTGGTTCCCGCCTGCGGCGGGTGACCCGCGACCTGGGTGTCCCCGACCGGCGTGGGACCGCAACCCGAGTGATACGAGTGTGAAACGTCCGGCATTGAGGGTGGACGGACCACCACTCACCCGGGTGCCGGGCAGAACGTTCGGGGAAGGGACCACGCCTGATCGCTGGGCCGACCGACGGGAGCGCGCATGTGCGGGTTGAGTGGTGAGCTGAGGTTCGACGGCCGGTCGGCGGACGTCGACGCGGTGACGCGGATGACGGCCACGATGGTGCCGCGCGGCCCGGACGGCGTGGGTGTCTGGTCCATGGGGCCGGTCGCGTTCGGCCACCGCCGACTGAAGATCATCGATCTGTCGGAGTGCGGCGCCCAGCCGATGGTGGACAGCGAGCTCGGCCTGACGACCGCCTTCAACGGCTGCATCTACAACTACCAGCAGATCCGCGACGAGCTCAGCGCCGCCGGCTACCGGTTCTTCTCCACCTCCGACACCGAGGTGATCGCCAAGGCCTACCACCGGTGGGGGACGCACTGCGTCGACCACTTCGCCGGCATGTTCGCGTTCGCGGTCGCCGAGCGGGACACCGGCCGCGTCGTGCTCGCCCGCGACCGGCTCGGCATCAAGCCGCTGTACTACGCCGCCGACGCCGAGCGGCTGCGCTTCGCCTCCACCCTGCCGGCGCTGCTGGCCGGCGGCGGGATCAGCTCCGACATCGACCTCGTCGCCTTCCACCACTACCTGTCGTTCCACTCGGTGGTGCCGGCGCCGCACACGATCCTCGCCGGGATCCGCAAGCTGCCCGCCGCGACCGTGCGCGTCGTCGAACCCGACGGCACGAGCACCGACGAGATCTACTGGAGCCCCGCCTTCACCCGCGACCCGGCGCACGCCGGCTGGGACGCGAAGGACTGGCAGGACGCGATCGCCGAGCGGCTGCGCACCGCCGTGCGCCGCCGGATGGTCGCCGACGTTCCCGTCGGCGTGCTGCTCTCCGGCGGGCTGGACTCCAGCCTCATCGTCGCCCTGCTCGCCGAGGCCGGGCAGACGGGCCTGGCCACCTTCAGTGTCGGCTTCGAGGCCGCCGGCGGCGAGTCCGGCGACGAGTTCGCCTACTCCGACATCATCGCCCGGCACTTCGCCACCGACCACCACCAGATCCGGGTGCCCGGCAGCCGGCTGCTGCCCGCCGTCGACGCCGCCGTCGCCGCGATGAGCGAGCCGATGGTCAGTCACGACTGCGTCGCGTTCTACCTGCTCTCCCAGGAAGTGTCCCGGCACGTCAAGGTCGTGCAGTCCGGGCAGGGCGCTGACGAGGTCTTCGCCGGCTACTCCTGGTATCCGCCGATGGCGGAGGTGCCCCGCGGCGACGCCGTCGACGCCTACCTGCGGGTCTTCGCCGACCGGCCGCACCGGGACCTGCCGGCGATGGTCGAGCCGCACCACCTCCTCGACGCCGACGCGTCCCGGCGGTTCGTCGCCGACCGGTTCGCCCGGCCCGGCGCCGAGACCTCCGTCGACGCCGCGCTGCGGATCGACTCGACGATCATGCTCGTGGACGACCCGGTGAAGCGCGTCGACAACATGACGATGGCCGCCGGCCTCGAGGCCCGCACCCCGTTCCTCGACCACGAGCTGGTGGAGCTCGCCGCCGCCTGCCCGCCCGAGCTCAAGCTCGCCTCCGGCGGCAAGGGCGTGCTCAAGGACATCGGCCGCCCGCTGATGCCGGTCGACGTCATCGACCGGCCCAAGGGCTACTTCCCGGTGCCGGCGATCCGCCACCTGCACGGTCCGTTCCTCGACCGGGTCCGCGACGCGCTGTCCGACCCGGCCGCCAAGTCCCGCGGCCTGTACCGGCCGTCGTGGGTGCAGGCGATGCTCGCCGCCCCGAACGACAACCGCACCACCCTCGGCGCCAACGCCCTGTGGCAGGCCGCGCTGCTGGAGATGTGGTTGCAGACCCATGGCGTGACGTGATCGCGCCGGACCTGCCGAGGGAGTGACATGGCCCGTCTGCGCCGTTTCGACGATCTGACCCCGCGCGGCCGCGCCGGCGAGCTGCCGGCCACCGCGGCGGCTCCGGCCAGCGCCGGGGAACTCGGCCGGGGCGAGCTGGGCCGCGGCGCGGAGCTGGGCCGCGGCGCGGAGCTGGGTAGAGCCGCGGAGCTGGCCCTGGCGGGCGAGCTCCTGCGCGCGGGTGCGGGCGCCGTCCCGGTGGAGCTTCCCGAGGAGTGGATGGCCGCCGTGGGCGTGCGCTCGCCCGCCCTCGCGCACGACGGCCGGCTCGCCTACGTCGTCGACGGCCCCGACGGGCCGCGGCTGTGGGTGCGTTCGGCCGACGGCCGGCGTCGGCGCCTCGACACCGGCCCCGGGCATGTCCGGGCCGCGCTGTGGTCGCCGGCCGGGGACCTGATCGCCGTGCACGTGGCACCCGGCGGCGGGGAGCTCACCGAGGTGCGGATCGTCGATCCCGGCGCCACCCGCGAGGCGGTCGGCGTGCGGTGGCTCGCCGGTGGGAACGGCCGGGCCGCCGCGCCGGCCCGCTGGACCGCCGACGGCCGGGCGCTGCTGGTCACCGAGTCCGACCGGGCCGACCCCGCGGGTTGCACGGCCGCCGTGCTCGTCGCCCTGGACGGTCGCAGCACCGTGCTCGCGGAGGGGATCGCCCTGCAGGTCCTCGACGTCGTGCCACTGCCCGCCGCGCCGTCGGCCACCGACACCGACACCAGCACCAGCACCAGCACCGACAGCGACGCCGGGTGTGACCGGGCTCCAGGCGTCGACCCGCTCGCGGGGGCCTATCGGTTGTTGCTGCGGGAGGGCCCGCGCGGGGTCCGCCGTGTGCTCGTCGTCGACGTGCGGCTCACCGTGCCGCCGGCCGGCGGCGACACGTACGCCTCCTGGGAGCTGCCCGGCGGGTCGGCGACGTCGCTGGCCGGCCGGTTCACCGCCGCCGGGCGCCGCGCCCTGCTGGCCTGCGACCTCGGCCGTGAACGCGTCGCGCTGCTCGACGTCCCGGTGGACGCGGCCGGTGCGGCGCTCGTCGTCGCCGAACGCGCCGACGCCGACGTCGAGTGGTTCGCGCCGCTCGGCCCGGACGCCACGCGGGCGGCCGTCGCCTGGAACGTCGCGGGCCGCAGCGAGCTCGCTCTCGTCGACCTCGCCGGCGGGCGTAGCCAGCCGCTGCCGGCGCCGCCGCGCGCGGTCATCACCGGCCTGCTGGCCCGCCCCGACGGGCGCGAGCTGGTTCTCGCCGTCGAGGACTCCCTGGCACCGCCGGAGATCTGGACGTGCGACCTGCCCGCGAACGCCACCGGGACGCCCCGGCCGGCCGCCGCCGGCCCGGGCGGCGCCAGCCCGCGACACGGTGCGCAGCCGGTCCGCGACCTGCCGGCGGTGGGCCAGGAGATGCCGGCGGTGGTCTACCGGTGTCTGGTCTCCCGCGCGCCGGCCCGGGCTGCCGCGCTGGTCCGGCCCGTGGCACGGACCGTGCGCGCGCACGACGGGCGGACGCTGTCCGGCTGGTGGTACCGGCCGTCGTCCACGACCGGCCCGCAGCCCACCCTGATCTACCTGCACGGCGGTCCGGAGGCGCAGGAGCGGCCCACCTACAACCCGCTGCTGCAGGCCCTGGTCGCGCGCGGGGTCGCGGTGTTCGCGCCGAACGTGCGCGGCTCGGGCGGGTTCGGCCGTTCCTACGAGGAGGCCGACCACCTGGAACGGCGCGCCGACGGCATCGAGGACGTGGCGAGCTGCGTGCGGGAGCTCGTCGCGGCCGGGGACGCCGACCCGGAGCGCATCGGTGTCGCCGGCCGCTCCTACGGCGGCTACCTCACCCTGGCCGCCCTCGTGCGCTTCCCGGAGCTGTTCCGCGTCGGCGTGGACGTCTGCGGCATGGTCGACCTGGAGACGTTCTACCGGCACACCGAACCGTGGATCGCGGCGTCGGCGCTCACCAAGTACGGCGACCCGCGCACCCAGCCGGAACTCCTGCGGGCGCTCTCGCCACTGCACCGGATGGACGCGCTCACCGCACCGCTGCTCGTCGTCCACGGCGCCAACGACACCAACGTCCCGGTGATCGAGGCCGAGCAGGCCGTCGCCGCCGCGACCGCCCGCGGGGTGGACTGCCGCTACCTGCTGTTCCCGGGGGAGGGGCACGAGGTGGTGGGGCTGACCAACCGGGTTCGGTTCGTGCGCGCCGCCGCCGACTGGCTCGCCGGCTGCCTGTTGGAGCCGCGAGTGCCCCAGCCACGGGAGGCGGGCATCGAACTCGGCCCGCAGCTTGTCGGCCCGCAGCTTGTCGGCCCGCAGCTTGTCGGCCCGCAACTCGTCGGCCCGCAACTCGTCGGCCCGGAACGCCTCGGCTCGGCACTCGGCCCGGACGGTACGCGGGCCGGCGGTTCGCTCGGGCAGCCGCCGTTCGCCGACCTCGTCGTCGCCCGCGCGGCCGAGGTCGTCGAACCCCAGCCGGTGGGCGACGGCGCCGGCCACGCGGGCATCGGGCGGTAGTCCCGGCGGAGCGGCGTTCCCGCGGCCCGGGGGACACCCAGCCGAACAGCCCGAACATCACGGAGTCGGCACTGTCACAATACGAAGGGTGAAAATCGAGGAGTTGGGCGCGGAACGGACCTGGCTGGCGTTCGACCCGATGCGTCAGCTGCGGCCGCACCTGACCTCGACGGGCTTCGTCCGGCTGGTCAACGAGGCGCAGCGGCCACAGGGCTACCGCCTCGTCGCGTCCTGGGACGGCGAACTCGGCCGGGTCGTCGCCGCGCTCGGCTTCCGTGAGGTGACGTCGCTGGCCAACGGCCGAACCCTCGCGATCGACGACCTCACCACCCTGCTCGCCGCCCGCGGCCGCGGGCACGCCACCCGGCTGCTGGCCTGGGCCGAACGGGAGGCCCGCCGGCTCGGCTGCGAGCACATGCACCTCACCGCCGGCACCCACCGGCACGAGGCGCACCGCCTCGCGCTGCGCACCGGCTACACCATCTCCTCGTTCGAACTCACCCGCCGCCTCTAGCCGCGCCGCGCCCGGCCCGTCCGCCGACACCGCACGCCGTGGACAGGCCGGTCTCGAGGCAGCCCGATGGTCGCTCCGTACGGCTCTATACCGATAAAACGGCTCTATATCGATAAAACAGACACGGCACCGGACAGAAGGACCACCCACCGTGGCCCTGCCGGTTCGCGAGCGACGTCGATCCCCCGTGAGCCCCGGCCGCCACGCCTGCCGGCGGTCCCGTCCGCAAGGGATGGCGGCGGTACGGGTAGCCCCCGCCCGGACTGACCGGGCAGCTCTGTCGTCGGCCGACCCGCCGCGCCCTACCGTCTAGATCAGCAGCGAGGACCGGGCGGTCCGCCATCCGCCCCGGGGTCGGTGCGCGCCACGTCGGGTCGACGCGAGAAGGCAGGCGATCGTGAGCACGGTTCAGCAGGACGGCCTCGTCCGCCCCGGCGTCTCCGCCGGCGGGGCCCGGGCGCTGGTGGGCAGGAGCTACGCCGGGACGGCCTGGGTGAGTGCGGTGTTCACCGCGCTGACCGCGGTACTGGCCCTGCCCGTCTTCCTGATGGTCTTCATCCTGCTCGTCGTCGGCGTGCCGCTGACGCTGGTGGGACTCGTCGGCGTGCCCCTGATCTGGCTCGCGCTGCTCTCGGCCCGGCTGGCCACCAGCGTCGACGCGTGGCGGTTCGAGACGCTGCTGGGCCGGCGGCTGGCGCTGCGGTACTCGCCGGCCCGCTGTCCCGACGGCGTCGGTGGCGGCGTCGGTGGCGGCGGTGGCTTGCGCCGGCTGCCGGCGCTGGTGCGCGGCGAGCTGCGCCGGCTGCGGTCCGGTGGCAGCTGGCTGGACGTGGTCTACGCGCTGGTGGTCCAGCCGCTGTTCGGCTGGGTCGGCGGCTGGTTGCTGTTCGTCGCCTGGGGCGGCGGGCTGGCGTTCCTGTTGTTCCCGGCGTACGCCCCGGCGCTGGGCGCCCCCGAGCGGGTCTTCGGGTTGGATCTCGGCTACGGCGGCTCGCTCGCGCTGCACGTCTGCCTCGGCGCCGCCGCGCTGCTCGCCGCGCCATGGCTCGCCCGCGGCCTGGCCACCGCGCACTACGAGGTCGCCCGCTGGCTGCTCTCGCCGCGCGGCGAGGAAGTGCTGGCCCGCCGGGTCGAGGACCTCGAGTCCAGCCGGGCCGGGATGGTCGCCGCCGCCGCCGCCGAGCGCCGCCGCATCGAACGCGACCTGCACGACGGCGCGCAGCAGCGCCTCGTCGCCGTCGCGATGACCCTCGGACGGGCGCGGGCGCGCTTCGGCGAGGACCCGGACGGCGCGGCCGACCTCGTCGCGGAGGCGCACACGGAGACCAAGCGCGCGCTCGCCGAGCTGCGCGACCTCGCCCGCGGCATCCACCCCTCGGTGCTGACCGACCGCGGCCTCGACGCGGCGCTGTCCGGGCTCGCGGCCCGCTGCCCGGTGCCCGTCGACATCGACATCGACAGGGTGCCACGGCGTGATCCCGACGCGGAGGCCGTCGCCTACTTCTTCGTCGCCGAGGCGTTGACGAACATCGCCCGGCACTCCGCCGCGTCCCGGGCCCGGGTACTGGTGCGCCGCGGCTACGGGCGCCTCGTCGTCGAGGTCGCCGACGACGGCCGCGGCGGCGCCCGGGAACGTGACGGTACCGGCCTCACCGGCCTGCACGACCGGGCCCGCGCCGTCGACGGCGCGTTCAGCCTGACCAGCCCGGCCGGAGTGGGCACGACCCTGCGTCTGGAGCTGCCGTGCGAGTCATGATCGCCGAGGATTCGGTCCTGTTGCGCCAGGGCCTGACCCGCCTGCTCGAGGAGCTCGGCGTCACCGTGACCGCCGCCGTCGAGGACGCCGAAGGGCTGCTGCGCGCGGTCGCCGCCGCGCCCCCGGACGTGTGCGTGGTCGACGTGCGTCTCCCGCCGACGTTCACCGACGAGGGGGTGCGGGCGGCGCTGGTGCTGCGCCGGCAGTGGCCCGCGGTCGGCGTGCTCCTGCTGTCCCAGTACGTCGAGGAGCGCTACGCCGTCGACCTGGTGGCCGGCGAGGCCAGCCGGGGCGTCGGCTACCTGCTCAAGGACCGGGTGTCCGACCTCGACGAGTTCCACGCCGCGCTGCGCCGTGTCGCCGCCGGCGGCACCGTGCTCGACCCCGAGGTCGTCACCCAGCTGCTGGTCCGCTCACGGCGCCGCGACCCGCTCGACCGGCTCACCCCGCGGGAGACCGAGGTGCTGCGGCTGATGGCCGAGGGGCGTACCAACCTGGCCGTCGCCACCGCCCTGCAGATCACCGAGCGCGCCGTCGAGAAGCACGTGACCAGCATCTTCACCAAATTCGATCTTCCGGTGGACGGGGACGACCACCGCCGCGTACTCGCGGTGCTGCGCTTCCTCGACTCGACCGACGCCGGCACCGACCGGCCGCCGGCCGCACCAGGATCCGTTCGCAGGAGCGCCCACGATGTCTGAGCCCGCGATGCCTGAGCCCACGATGCCTGAGCCCGCGATGTCCGAGCCCGCGATGTCCGAGCCCACGATGCCTGAGCCCACGATGTCCGAGCCCGCTGCCAGCCCGCCGTCCGTCTCCGCGACGCTCGACCGGTCGTCACCGCCCGCCCCGCCCGGCAGCGTCGGCGGCTTCGGCGGCTTCCCGCCCGTCGACGGGCCGGGACCCGTGCGGCGGAGACCTCGCGGCCGGCGCGCCGTGCTGGCCCTCGGTGCCCTGGCCGTGGTCGTGTTCACCCTGTGCGCGGCGATCGCGGTCATCCAGGGCACCACCGGGCGGGAGCATCGTGTCGAGGCGCGCGCCTTCCCCGCCTCGGTCACCCATCTCGTCGTCGAGGGAACCGCCAGCGACGTCTACCTCTACGGCCCCGGGGAGACGCCCGCGGCGGGCATCTCGTTCCCCGCGGCCACCGCCGGCGGCGAGCCGGGCGGCATCGGCGTTGTCGCGCGGCTGGGCGGCGTCCTGCGGCCACCCACCCTGAGCACCCACGTCGACGGCGACACCGTGCGTGTGTCCCGGCACTGCCGGGCCTTCTGGGACTGCACGGCCACGCTCTACCTGCGCGTGCCCACCGGGACACGCGTCGATGTGGACACCGCCGGGGGCAACGTCGCGGCCACCGGCCTGGACGGCCCGGTACGGCTGCTCAGCACGGCCGGCGACGTGGAGGTCGACCGGCCCCGCGGCGACATCGAGGCCACGAGCAGCGCCGGCGACGTGTCCATCGTCGACTCCCGCGCCCGGCGGGTGGACGTCTCGACGTCGGCCGGCGACGTGCTCGTCGATACCGAGGTCGCCCCGGACGACGTCAACGCACGCAGCGTCGCGGGATCCGTCGAGGTGTACCTGCCACCCGGCGCCCCGCCGTACGACGCGGACGTGCACACCGCCGGCGGCACCCGGGACGTCTCGATCGGGCGGGACGCCGCCGCGGCGCACCGGCTGCGGGCCTGGACGGTCGCAGGCAACGTCACGGTCGGTTACCGCGACGGGTCCTGAACCCGTCCAGGCCGCCGCCGGGCCGGCATCGGGTGCCCGTCGGTCAGCGGAACAGCCCGCGGCGGCGGCCGAGGTGTTCGAGTTGCTGGTGCAGCAGGCCGGCGAGCGCGCGGCGGTCCAGGTCGTGGTGGGCGACCCGGAAACGGCTCAGCTCGTCGCCGCCGGCGGAGAGCAGACCGCCGCGGCGGTCGGCCTCCAGCACGACGTCCGTGCCGGCGGCGTCGACGAGGAAGGTCACCTCCAGCTCGCGGATCCGGCGGGCGTACTCACCGCCCGGGCGCATCTCGATCTCCTGGTAGAACGGCAGCTCGGAGCCGGCGAGGCGGCCCTTCTCGACGTCCGCGGAGTGAAAGTGGAAGCCAAGGTCGCCCAGCGCCGCCAGCACCGCCTCCTGGATCGGCAGCGGGTGCACACTGACCGGGTCGAGGTCACCGGGGTCGACGGCGCCGGAGATCGCCAGCTTCGTACGTACGCCGATCTTCATGCCGCGCAGGTGCCAGCCGCCGACGTCGGTGATCGGGGTCTGCCACGGCACTGGCAGCTCGAACCGGCCGCTGACCTGCTGCCCCGGGTGGATCGTGAAACCACCGCCGATCTGCTGCGAACCGAAGGTGACCTGCTCGTACCAGGTCTCGTCACCGCGGTCGACCTCGACGGTCGCCTCCAGCGCGACGAGGATCTTCTCGATCTCCTGGTCGACCTTGCCGCCGGTGACCGTGGTCAGGCCCGTGACCACGGTGCCCGGCTGTGTGTCCGGGCGGTCGAGCACGGTCTCCACCTCGGCGCTGCCCAGCCCGAGCCGCGACATGAACCGCTTCATCACCATGGTCGTATGCCCTTCTCCCCGGCCAGGCCGGTGCCGTCGTCGCGCCGGCGCCGTCCCGAGCGCCGCGCCACACATCCTCGCCGCGGTTCTACGGCGCCCCGTCGGGGGGAGGTCGGCGGGGTCGGCAAGCCGACATCGGTCGGGGCACTCGGGACGGTCCGTGACGAAGCCGGCGGACAGCGACGGGTGGGGCATCTGTCTGCGTCTCGAACCGGTAGCATTCCGCTTCGTGACCTGCATCGTCGGTGTACAGCAGGGCGGCCGGGTCGTGATCGGTGGGGACAGCGCCGGTGTGGCCGGCTGGTCCATCACTGTGCGTGCGGATACCAAGGTATTTCGCAACGGTGAGTTCATCATGGGCTTCACCGACTCGTTCCGGATGGGCCAACTGCTCCGTTACAGCCTCGTCCCGCCGTCCCCACAGGACTGGGATCTGGATCGGTTCATGGCGACCGACTTCATCGCCGTGGTCCGGGACTGCCTGCGTGACGGCGGCTTCGCCCGCAACGACTCCGGCAGTGAGAGCGGCGGGCTGTTCCTCGTGGGGATCCGGGGCCATCTCTACCGGATCGACTCGGACTACCAGATCGGCCGCAGCGTCGACGAGTACTACGCGGTCGGCAGCGGCGACGAGTACGCCTGCGGCTCGCTGCACAGCACCCGCGGCCAGGACCCGGAGCACCGCGTGCGCCTCGCCCTGGAGGCTGCGGCCCATCACTCGTCCGGCGTCTGCCCGCCGTTCCACATCATCTCCTCCGACGAGGTCTACGCTCCCGACGGCACCGTCCGCGCGGGCTGAGTCCGCGCGCGGGCCCGCGGAGCCAGCCAGGGTCAGCCGGGCAGGTCGGCCTCGCCATCGAGGTTCGCGATCATGCGGCGTAGCACGGTGAGGGCGGCGGCGTACCCCTGGGCGCTGATGCCCTCGTGGATGCGCGCGTTCGTCCGCGCGCCGCGCTCGGCCGCCCGCTGTCGTCCGGCCTCGCCCCGTGCGGTGAGCACGAAGGCCCCGGCGGGCGAGCGAGCCAGCCAGCCCCGGCCGAGGAGGTCGTCGAGGACCGCGTCGAAGTCGGTGTCGAGATCGTCGAAGCGCGCCAGCCGGCGGACCAGACCGTCCCGGTCCCAGGTCCCGGAGTCGCCGGCGACGTGGTTGAGGATCCACCAGTGTGGCTGGGTGAGCCCCTCGACGGCGAGGTCGGCGCGGATCTGGCCGACGATCGTGCGGTAGGCCTCGCCGGTCCAGTAGCCGATCGGCTGGCGGGCCAGCACCTCGTCGGGGTACTCCGGCACGTGCGGGGTCATGGCTGTCCCTTCCGCGGCGGGCAGGGCCTCGCGGCGTCGTGACGGCCCCTCGGGAGCCGACGCTAGAACCTCAACCGGAGGTGAGGTCAACACCACTCTGGCCCCGCCGGCCGCAGCCGGGGGTCACGGCGAGTGGTGGTGGCGGCGATGGCTGCCGGCCCTGGGCGGCAGGGATGCGTGGGAACGGGTCTACCTGACTCTTCCGCAGGGCTTCGTGTCCGATTCGTCCCCGCCGAAGCCTGCCGAAGAGTCAGGAACCGTCCCTCCCACGCACGGCTGTCGCGCCGGGTGATGGGCGATGTGGGGCAGGGGTTCGTGCGGGCGAGCGGGATCTCAGCGGTGCAGGGCGCTGCGGGCCAGGGCGGCGAGGCTCGCGGGGCCGGTGGTCGGGGTGAAGCGGGCCGAGGCGGCGCTCAGGGCGTCGTACTCGTCGGCGGCGAGGGTGATGTCGGCGGCGGCGGCATTGCTTTCGAGCTGGGTGACGCTGGAGGCGCCGGGGATCGCCACGACCTGGGGATGGTGGATGGCCCAGGCCAGGGCGATCTGTGACGGGGTCGCGGAGTGGGCGGCGGCGACCTCGCGCAGGGCGTCGAGCAGCGGGGCCGCCCGGTGCAGGTTCTCCGGCAGGAACAGCGAGTTGACGGAGCGGATCCGCCCGGCGGGCCGGTTCGAGGCGTCGTAACGGCCCGAGAGCAGTCCCTGCGCCAGCGGGCTGTAGGCGATGACGATGCGGGACTCCGCCGCGGCGAACTCGAGCAGTGCCGCCCCGTGGCGCGGCCGGGCGAGGCTGTACTGCACCTGGTTGGACAGCACCGGGGCGCCCAGCGCCGCGTCGGCCTGGCGCCAGCGGTCCAGCGAGTAGTTGCTGACGCCGACGTCGCCGATCAGGCCGACGGTGCGCAGGGCCACCATCCCCGGCATCGTCCGCTGGTCGCGGATCAGCGGGTTCGGCTGGTGCACCTGGTAGAGGTCGAGATGGCGGGTGCCGAGGCGGGCGGCGCTGGCGACCGCGCGCTGCTCGACGACCGGGGCGATCGGGAGCACCGGCATGATCTTCGTGGCGAGGTACGCGCGTTGCGACGCGTCGGGGTCGTTCGCCAGGGCGGCGCCGAGGATGCGCTCGCTGCGGCCCGCGCCGTAGACCTCGGCCGTGTCGAACAGGGTGATCCCGAGCTCCAGGGCCCGCCGGACGATGGCGGCCGCGTCCGTGGCGGCGTAGCCGCTGCCATAGCCCCATTCCCGGGAACCGAACTGCCAGGTACCAAGACCGATCTTCGAGATCCGCTTCGGGCTTGTGGTGACGCTGCCCTCGATATAGCGCATCCGTACAGTGAACGACACCTCGGCCGCCCCGGGCGCGACGGCTGCGACGCTGATGTCCTCGGTGTCGCCCGCTGTCCTGTCACTGACAGGGTCCGGGCGGCTGGCGTGTTCGGTCAGCTGGCGGGTAGCTGCTAGTTTGCCCGCAGTCCGGTTCGCAGGCGGACGGGCCTGGCCGGTCGGCGCGGCCGGTGGCAGGCGAGGGAGGGAGTGCCTTGGTCACCCAGTTCGGTCGCGGGCAGAAGGCGCAGCTGTCGACGATCACCCAGAGCGCCGACCTTTACGTCGGGATCCAGATCAACGCGCCGGGGGAGTGGGACATCTCCTGCTTCGGCCTGGACACCGACGACCGGCTCTCCGACGACCGCTACTTCGTCTTCTTCAACCAGCCCAACTCGCCGGAGTCGTCGATCCAGCTCGTCAGCCCACAGCAGGGTGACAGCCAGGGCTTCCGGATCAACCTCGACCGGGTGCCGGCCTCGATCGGCCGGCTGTCGTTCTGCGCGGCCCTGGACGGCGCGGGCAGCGCCGCCGCGATCTCCGCCGGCTACCTGCGCGTCGTCGCTGGTGGGACCGAGGTGCTGCGCTACCCGTTCACCGGCGCCGACTTCAGCAGCGAGCGCGCCGTGATGATCGGCGACGTCTACCGCAAGGGGGTCTGGCGGGTCGCCGCGATCGGCCAGGGCTTCCAGGGCGGCCTCGCGGAACTGATCCGCTCCTACGGCGGAGAGGTGGCCGAGGAACCCGCGCCCGCCCCCCCCCCCCCCCCCCCCGCCGGCCCCCCCGCCCCCCCCCCCCCCCCCCCCCCCCCCCCCCCCCCCCCCCCCCCCCCCGGGGGGGGGGCGTCGGCGTTCCTCGCCGGTTGTGCGCTCCGCACAGGTCACTCGACAGCATTTTCCTCAAAGCAGATCAACTTGCCCTTCACTTGTCGTAGGCTAATCGGACACCGTCCGGCGCGCCTGCTGACAGGAGATGACATGGCCGTGACCGAAGCCCTCATCCGCGTCCCGGAAGACGTCCGCGAAAGACTGGAACGCATCGCCCAGGAATCCGGAATGTCACTGCGGGCGTACCTGACACGCCTGGCCCACTCGGTCGAGGTCTACTCGGAGGAGGAGCGGCGCGAACGCTCGGAGCGGGCGCTCGCAGCCCTGTTCGCCTTCTCCGGTTACGACCCGACACCGGCAGAGGCCGCCGAGCACGAGGCCGACTTCCAGCGCTGGTTCGCGCGGTACCGGCAGCCGGCAACGCGATGAACCAACCCCTGCACGTGGTCCTGGACCCGACCGCGATGCTCCTGATCGCCCGCGGCAACCGCCGCGCCTCCCGGCTGGTCTGCCAGGCCGGCGAGGGCGGCGGCATCCATCTGTACGCGCCGACCTGCGCACTGGTCGAGGCTGACCGCATCCGCCGCGGCGTCGCCGAGCACATCGCGTCCCTGCCGGGCGTCGGCATCCTGGATCTCGACCTGCCGGCCACCATCGCCGTCGCCCGCAGACGGACCTGGGGGGCGGCGCACACCCGCCACGCGGCAGCCCCGCAACCCGAGCGACCCGTCGAGGCGGTCATCGCGACCGCGGAGCCGGAACGCTGGGCCGGCGAGCCCGTCGAACTGATGAACCTCGCCGCCTGACCACGTTGCGCCATGCCCCGCACGAAGGAGTTCGACGAGGACGTGGCGCTGCAGGCCGCCCTGGAGCTGTTCTGGGAGCGGGGTTACGAGGCCACGTCGATGTCTGCCCTCGTCGAGAGCCTGGATGTCGCGCGGGCAAGTATCTACGCCATCTACGGGGGCAAGCACGAGCTGTACCTGATGGCCCTGGACCGGTTACATCCGGCAGCGCGATCCGGAGATCGTGCGGCGGCTTTCGGCCCCCGGGCCCGGTTCTGCCCCTGGTGCGCATGGTCGTCGAGGGCTACGTCGCGCAGAGCCTGGGAGCTCAGGGTTTCCGTGGCTGTCTGGTGGTCAACGCGGCGATCGAACGGGTAGCTGTGGACGCCGACGTGTGTCGCCGGGTCGAGACGAGCTGGACGACCGTGGAGGTGGCGCTGACGGCGGCGCTGGAGCGCGGCCGGGCGCAGGGCGAGCTGCGCGCGGATGTCGATCCGCGACCGCTGGCGGCCTTCCTGCTCGCCGTCCTTCAGGGCGTCAGGGTGCTGGGCAAGAGCCCCAACGGTCGAACCAGCCTGTCGATGGCCGCGGAACAGGCCCTGGGCGTCCTGGCGGCGGCCGCCGTCTGACGTGCGGCGAGCGACTGGCCGCGAAGCAAGATGCGCCGGATAACAGATCGATCGGTCTCAAACATCGAGGACGGCGTCGCGCCAGCGAGGCGTCGAAGGAACGAGCAGATGCCTCGCCTCGAACCTCGGTGCGCACGCCCGGCTGCCGGGGATGGGGGCGTACGTCGCCTCGAAGGCGGGCGCGAGTGCGCTGACGCGCGCCGCGGCGCTGGAGTACATCGGCGACGGCGTGCGGATCAACGCGGTCGGCCCCGGGCCGGTGGACACGCCGATGTCGCTGCGCCTCGGGGAGACCCAGGCCGAGCGCGACGAGCGGCTGCGGACGGCGAATCCGGCGGGACGCGCCGCGACGACGAAGGAGGTCGCGGACGCCGTGCTGTGGCTGCTGTCCACCGAGGCGGCGTTCGCCGTCGGGCACGACCGGGTCATCGACGGCGGCGCCTCGATCTGACGTGAGGTGGGCACGGTGCGCCCGCATGCCGGCGCTGGTCGCTGTCGGCTGGGCGGTCGGCGGCTTTGCGGCCCGGGGGCGAACCCGAATGTGAAAGCATGCGTGGGTGGCCGCGCCCGCTCTTGTCCTGTGGGATATCGACCACACGCTGTTGAACAGTGGAGGCGTGAGCCGGGGGCTCTACTCCCGTGCGTTCGAGCAGGTCGTCGGCCGGCCGCTCGACGAACTGGCCGATCTCACCGGCCGGACCGAGCGGGCCATCGTTCTGGAAACGCTGCGGCTCGGTGGCGTCACCGACCCGGAGCCGCTGCTCAGCGCCTTCTACCCGGCGATGGCCGACGCCGCCCGCGAGCTGCGGGGCACGATGCGGGCCCGCGGCCACGCACTGCCGGGCGCCCATCAGGCCGTCGCTGATCTTGTCGGAGCGGGCATCGTCCAATCGGTGGTCACCGGTAATCTCCGGCCCGTTGCCGAGACCAAGCTGGCTGCCTTCAATCTGACCGAACATCTTGACCTCGACGTCGGCGGGTACGGCGATGCCGCGCTTGACCGGGCGGTGCTGGTGACCCTCGCCGTCACCCAGGCCGAGGCCACCCACGACGTCATCTTTCCCCGGCGCCGCGTGGTCGTGATCGGCGACACGATCCACGATGTGAAGGGCGCCCTCGATGCCGGTGTCCGGCCGGTCGGCGTGGCCACCGGCCGTGACAGCGCCGCTGAGCTCGCCGCCGCCGGTGCGGCGGCAGTGCTCGCCGACCTCACCGACCTGTCCGCGCTGCGGCTGGCCGTCTTCGGTGCCACTCAATCCTGAAGCTGGTAACACGGTTTATCGTCATTGTCGGTTTGATTGATTTCGGACTGCCTCTCATCGGCTGATTCACTGCTGGCTTCTGGCGATTGTAGGCAGCATTTTCCGCGAGGACGACCCAAACCTTTCTGTCATGCCCTAGGGTTAGCGACAAGCTTCTCCGGTGGCGCTGGAAAAGACCGGCCTCCCGAGACTCGAGTTTTATTCGTAGCCTCACTCCGGCCGACATGGGAAAGCTGACATGCGAAGACCCGGGTGGGGCAGAGCGTGTGCGAGGTGAGGATGAGTAGCCGTAACCGCGAACGCCGCAAGGCAACGCAGAAGGCCCGCGCGGCTCGTGGCCGCGCACGGGCCGCCGGAAGGACAGCGGAGCGAGCCGGCGCGGAACGGGCCGGCGATGAACCGATCGGCAGCGCGTCGCCTGTCGACGCGATCGACGCGCTGGTCGCGGCGATGCTGAACGCCATGCTCGCCGAGGACGGCGACGCGATCGCGTCGTGCGTCGACATACTGGCTGATCCACCGGGCGGGTCGAGGGGACGCCGGCTGGTCAACCGGGTGCTCGCCGGATGGTTCGACAACATCGTCGAGGACGCGTGGGAGCGCGGCTGGCAGCCGGCCGACGCGCACCGGGTCGTGAGCCGGCGCGCCAGCCCGGCGGAGGCCCGCCTCGTCGTCGACGCCATGGCCGCCCAGATGCGCCGCTACGACCCCGTGACCGTCGACAAGCGCTGGAAAGCCCAGCTCCACAGCCTCGGTGTCCTCGCGTGGCGTGACCGCGACGACGACTGGCTCGATGCCTGGGCCGACAACGAAGGTCGCGGCCGCGCGCAGGCGCTCACCGAGGCCCACTTCGTTCTCAACCTGCTGGCGATGCTGCCGCGACTCGAGGTGCTCTGTCCCCCGCCCGGCACCGCCCGACGCGAACCCCCGCCCCGCGCCGCCCCGCCCACCGGCCGCGGCGCTGACCCACGCATGCTCGACCGGGTCCGCGCGCTGCTGGCGAAGGCCGAGTCGACCGGGTTCGCCGAGGAGGCCGAGGCGCTGACCGCCAAGGCCCAGCAGCTCATGACCCGCCACAGTATCGACGAGGCACTGCTCGCCGCGGGGGCCGGGAACCCCGCGGAACCGGCCGCCCGCAGGGTGGGCATCGACAACCCCTACGAGGTGGCCAAGGCCAGCCTGCTCGACGTGGTGGCCACGGTGAACCGCTGCCGCACGGTGTGGTCGAAGCACTTCGGCTTCTCGACGGTCGTCGGCTTCGAGGGCGACCTTGACGCCGTCGAACTGCTCTACACGTCGCTGCTGGTCCAGGCGACGACAGCGATGATGAGGGCCGGTTCCCGCCAGGACCGCGCCGGACGATCCCGCACCCGGTCGTTTCGCCAGTCGTTCCTCGCCTCCTTCGCGATCCGCATCGGCCAGCGCCTGAGGTCCGCGACCGAGCAGGTCTGCGAGGCGGCCGCGGCCGAAGCCGGCGAAGGGCGCCTGCTGCCCGCGCTGGCGGCCCGCACGGACGCGGTCCGGGAGGCGACCGATACGATGTTCCCGCGGATCGCCGCCCAGTCCCTGCGTGCCAACGACAGCGAGGGATGGGCCTGCGGCCGCGCCGCCGCCGACCTCGCCTCCCTGCGCATCCGCGACGAGGTCACCGGCGAACGAGGTGGCTGACATCGCCGACGTGGCTGTGATCGCCGTGCTCGTTGCCGGCGGCGGTGATGGCGGTTCGTCGGTCAGCCGAGAGCGATGCCGAGCACTGTCAGCAGAAAGCTGATGACCAGGACCATCGCGGTGGCGAGGTTGCGCAGGGTGATGTGTCGCGGGGCGCCGTCGAGGATGGCCTGGGCGTAAGCCTCCCGGGCGGGGATACGCACGGCGAGCGCCGCCCGGTGGAAGGGCGAAACCTCGTTGGGTGGCCACAGCACCGCGCGCAGATCACGCCATTTGACGGCCACATGATGCTCGCATCCGGTGAGCCAGCCATTCACCGTGGCCTCGCAGACGCCGCGGTCCGTGCGGTGTGCCCGGCACAGCGTCGGCCAGCGAAAGGCCAGCGTGAAGGCGATGGCGAGCGCCGCGACCGGAATGCACCACCACCGCCACGACACGCCCAGGGAAACTCCGGCAAGGGCGACGAGGGTGAACGCGAGAAGTTGCAGGTTACGGCGTTCACGGCGGGTGCTTTTCCGGGTGCTGCGCGGCGAGCGGGTGCGCTGCCGCGTCCGAGCGGGGCGTCGTGCGGCCAAGATACTTCCTCCGAGGTCAGGGAAGAAAGGACTGTTCCGGGTTCTATCACGTGCCACCGCGGCCGTGGAGGCTCTGTGCATATGGTGGACTGTCAATGTTCACGGTCGCGGTGGTGGGGGGTTGGGTCCAGGGGGACGACAGCGGCCTGGTACCTGCGGGAATGCCGTTGGAGGACCTGCGACCGGGGCTGCGGGTCGCCGGTATCGCGCACGGCGAGGCGGTTGTGGTCAGCTCGGTCCGATGGGTCGGTCCGGGCGTCCTCGTCGAATACCGTGGTGATGACGGGGTGGCGCGCAGATCGGTGTTGCGACGCTCGCACGAGGCCGGTCTCTACCTGAAGGAGATGGTGCTGCGGGACGACGTCAGGCGTTGCCTCATTGTCGTCCCGGGATCGTTGATCGACCAGTGGCAGGGCGAGCTGCGGGAACGGTTCGGGCTCGTGTTCGAGCGGCCCAGCGCTGATCTGGCGGCGGCTCCCGGCAGCGAGGTCTTCGACGCCATCCGCTGCTGCTCGCCCCGCATGGATCAGCTCAGCAGGAACGATGACCTGCTCGTCCGGCTGCGGGCGGCCAGCGAGTGGGACCTGGTCATCGTCGACGAGGCACACCGCATGTCCGCGCACTACTCCGGCTACGAATTGTGGACCACCCGGCGTTACGAACTCGGCGAACTGCTGCGCGACCGCACCCGCCATCTGCTGCTGATGACGGCGACCCCGCACGCGGGCCGGCACGAGGATTTCCACGCCTTTCTCGCGCTGCTCGACCCGGACCGGTTCGAGGCGACTTCACCGCCGACGGCGGCGTCGCGGACACGACCGGTCTCAGGCGCCGCCTGCTCAAGGAGAATCTGCGTACGCTCGACGGCCGGCCGTTTTTCCCGGAGTGCCGTGCCTACACGGTGCCCTTCACGCTGTCACCGGCGGAGCGGGAGCTTTACGAGGCGGTCACCGACTATGTGCGCTACGAGATGGGGCGGGCGGACCGGCTGCGGGAAAGCGGTGAGGTCCAGTGCGGCAACACGGTCGGTTTCGCGATGACCGTCCTGCAGCGGCGGCTCGCCTCCAGCCCGGAGGCGATCCTGCGCAGCCTGGAACGCCGCCGCGAGCGCCTGCGCCAGCAGCTCGTCGACGGCGGTGGACGGCTCACGCGCGAGGCCGAGAGGTCACTGGCGCCGCTGGCGGGCGGATCGCTGGCCGTCTGCCTCGACGAGCTGGCCCTCGACCTGGCCGAGGAGGACGTCGTCGGGCTGGAGGAGGTCACCGACGCGGCGACGGCGGCGCGCACCCGGGCGGAGCTGCGGGCGGAGATCGCGACGCTCGACGCCCTGGTGGCCACGGCGCGGTCGGTGCGCGCCGCCGCGGGCACCGACCTGAAGTGGTCTGAGCTGCGCACGATCCTGTCCGACGACCCGTACACCCGCGACGCGGCCGGCCAGCTCCGCAAGATCGTCGAACCGAGCCGAAGAGGTCTCCGAGGCGAAGATCAACGGCCATGTTCGGGAAGGGTGAGTCGGCCTGCTGTCATGCGCTGATCGGCGCGGTCAGGTCGACCAGGTCCGCGGCTGGTTGCGGCTCGCCTTCGACCGTGTGGACCGCGATGACCCCGGCCCAGTGGGGCAGGGCCAGATCCTCGGGCTCGTCCACCGGCCCGCCTGTGCGCGCCTTGAGGGTGACCTGGTGGCGGGATCGGTGAGCGCGATGGCCAGCACCGTGGTAGCGGCCATCTCCCGGCGGTTCGGGGGGCGGCAGGCGGCCGAGCGGCCCGGCGCCGTCCGGTCGACGAACGCGTCCAGCACGGCGCGTTTCTCCGTCTCGTCGGTGACGGGGGTGGCCAGGCCGCGGACCAGCACCGACCGGTAGTTCACCGAGTGATGAAAGGCCGAACGGGCCAGCACGAGCCCGTCCAGCAGCGACACCGTCACGCAGACCGGCAAGGCGGCGGCGCTGCCGGCGGCGAGCATCCGGGCGGCCACCGACCCGTGGAGGTGCAGGGTGTCGCCGCGGCGGACGTGCAGGGTCGGCAGCACATGCGGCCAGCCGTCCACGACCACGCCGACATGGCACATCCGCGCCTCGTCGAGAACCGCGCGGATCCGGTCCAGGTCGTCGTCGAACCGGTCGCGCGCCCGGGTGGGCGTGAGATGCGGGGACCCGGTCGCAGGGGTTTCCGTGCCGTCAGCGTCGCATCACCCCATCGCCCTGCCCACCGGTTTTCCGCCGGCCATGGCTATGTCCTGTGTCCACGCGTTGCTCCTGTTTCCGCCCTTGGGTCCGCCTTGCAGACGCCGTCGTAACAGCGCCAGAACCAGGTGTCGTTCTTGCGGCGCCGGATCTCGATGCTGGTCCCGCCGCACTGGCCGCAGTGCGGCGGATGGGCGAAGAGCTCGGCATTCAGATCCCCCCGGCTGTCCTCGGCAGCCTGCGGCCGCAGACGTTCGATCGTGGCGTGACGGGCCGGCCAACCCCGCTGCTCGGCGTCGGCGGTGAGGGTCTGCGCCTCCTTGGCGCGCCGCGCCTGCCGCTGCCGCAGGTCGGCCTTTCGGCGCACCTCACGGACCTGCTGGTCGGCCAGCTGATGGGCAGACCACGCCTGGCGGAAGCCGGCCTGGTGGGTATCGCTCTGGTCACGGGTGTACGGGATGTGGGCGATCAGCGCGCTCAGGTGCCGGTCAAGGGCCTCGCCGCGGGCGTCCGCGACGACACGTGCACGCGCCGCGTCCGCAGCGTCCTGGCGGGCCCGTTGTTCGGCCGTACGCAGCTCGGCCTGCAGCTGTTCGCGACGGTCCTTCGCGCGCCATCGGGCGACTCCCCGCTGGGCTTCCAGTAACGCGAGCGCGTCCTCGAGCTGACGGTGACGCCCGGCGCTGCGCAGCGCCGCCGCCTCACTCGCGGTGGCCGCGTCGAGCACCTCGGTCTTCGGGAGGCAGGCGTCGGGGTCGTCGGCGGTCGCTTTCAGCTGCGGTGGCCCTACCCGGACGATCTGGCCGGTGGTGTGCCGCCGCTGTTTCACCACGCCCAGCAGGGCATTGTCCACCGCGATATTGTCCACCGCGATGTTGGTGGCGGACACCAGCAGCACCCGGTCTCCCTGGCCAGTGAGATCGCAGATGGCGCGGCTGAGGACGGTCGTCTTCCCGGTGCCCGGTGGCCCCCACACCAGACGCACGCCCTGGCCGAGACAGGGCGGCGGTAGGCGTCGGCCCGAGCCGGATGAAAACCCGGGGGATCGGGAACCGCCGCGGACCATCCGCCGATCGACCCGGCGGCCAGCGCGGACGCGAGCGGCGCCGCGCCAAGCCCCAGGAACCTGCTACGCAGCGCCTCGACGAGAAACGTCGGTGGCTGTTTCCACATCCACAGATAGGGATCGGGAAGATCGGCGAACCTGACGACCTTCACGGTGAGGAGTGAGCCGTTCTACGTGGTCGAACGAACAGGCAGAACCGACCAGGACGTCGTGCTCGGAACTGGGATGACGCAGATCGGCTTCCCGCATCCTCGGCGGGTAGGGGGAGAGGCCAACGAAGCCGGGGGCCCCCGGACGGGCCTGGCCGAGGGGATTCGTCGTAGGGATGACCTGGAATAATTGCGGCACTTCGGGCGCCGGCGCGTCGGAGCGGGCCAAGGTCGTGAGTCGTGGTCGACCATGGCAGTCGTCGGACACAGCCACGGGCAGGAGAAAAGTTTAATGATTCGCGGTCTTGTGCGAGGACGTGCCAGCGCGATGGCAGTCGCGGGCCTGGTCGTGCTCGCTGCGCTTGCCGCCGGCTGCGGTGATGGCAGTACGTCGGATTCCGGCGCTGCGGCGACGACCGTCTCGCCGTCGGCGTCGGCGTCGGCGTCGGTTGAGCCGTCCATGAGTCCGATGATGATCAATCCGTCGGCGACCCCGGCCGATCGGATCGCCGGCGCGCAGAAGTCGACCTTCACGCTCCTGAGCACCAGACCGGCGGGGCTGGACGGGGTCAGCGGCACGGCCTGGCTGGCGCAGAACCCGACCACCGGCACCACCCTCACCGTCGCGGTGACCGGTCTGGCACCCAACACGCACTACATCGCCCATCTGCACGCCAAGCCGTGCTCGGTGGACAACGGCGGGGGTCACTTCAAGTTCGACCCGAACGGCCCGGCCGCTCCGCCCAACGAGGTGCATCTGACGGTCGACGCCGACTCCGCCGGTGCGAGCACGGCGACCGTCACCAACGCCCGGCCGGTGGGGGAGGCGGCGAGGTCCGTGGTCATCCACCCCGTCGGCGCCCTGGACAAGCGGGTGGCCTGCGCCGACTTCTGATCCACCCTGCGCAGGACCAACCTGTTGCCTCGGGCGCAGGGCGCTCCGCGGTGAGGTCCTCCGTCTGCAGACCGAGGGTGGCGGTCCTGGCGACGCGGGCCCTGCGCAGCGGCTCGATGTCCTTCGCCAGCAGGGCGGAGGACGCAGCGGGACCCGCTGATGCACCCGCGGTCGGGTCGGTCGGCGCGGGACTGACCGCGTCGCCGCCCTCGTCCGCAGCGCCAGCCAAGTCGGTACTTCCGGAGTGTGACACTGCGCTCCCCTGCCGACACCAAAAGTGATCCAGTCATCGTTTATACGTCACCGGTCGATTACCCAAAACTATGATCACATGGGACGCTCCATGGGATTCCGTCGGGTCGCGGCTGGGAGTGCCAGTCCGAAACGCGCCGTCGGTCTCACCGCGCCGTCGGTCTCACCGCGCCGTCGGTCTCACCGCGCCGTCATCAGTACCTTGGCCTTGTCATTCTTGGGGCCATGCAGAGCATCTATGAAGCCGCGGGCGGCGGCGAGGGTCTGCTGCGCCTGGCCGAGGCGTGGCACCGACGGGTGATGGCCGACGAGGTCGTCAGCCACGGGTTCAGCCACGGGTTCCATCCGCAGCACAGTGAACGCCTCGCCACCTACTGGGCGCAGGCCCTCGGCGGGCCGGCGACGTACTCCGACGCCTACGGCGACGAGACGTCAGTGGTGCGGATGCACAGCGGCAACGGCCCGCACGAGGAGATGGACCGCCGGGCGATCGCCTGCTTCGACCGGGCGCTGAGCGACGTCCGCCCGGCGTTCAGCGAACCGCTCCGGCAGGCGTTGCACGACTACTTCGCCTGGGCCACCACGACAACCATGTCCGCGTACCACGACTCCGCCGACGACGTCCCGGCGGAACTGGCCCTCCCGCGATGGTCCTGGAACGGTCTCCAGCGCTGAGTCCGGCGACGCGCCGCGATACCGGCGGTCTTGGCGTGCGTCACCCGGCCAGCGACGACAGGCCGTCGAGCAGCCATTCCAGGATGGCCTCGAAGGTCTGAGGCGGTGGGCTCATCCGGTCGGGCTCGGCCGCCCAGCGGCTGAAGTGCGGGAACCGGCCGGTGGCGGCGATCTGGTCGAGGTAGGGGGCGGCGGCGGCGAGGTCGGCGTCGGTGGTCAGGCCGGTGCGGGCCCGCATCGTCCGTTCCTCGAGCAGGGCGAGACCGGAACCGAGGACGTGGCCGAGCACGGTGGAGACGAAACCCATCCGGGTCGCCGCCGGCAGACCCAGCGGTTCGAGTTCGGCGAGTGCGGCGTCGTGGACGCCCAGCGCGAGCGGCCCGAACGGCGGACGACTGAACGCGAGCCGCGCGAACCACGGATGGCGCTCGACGGCCTGCCAGCCCGACGTGCCGAGCGCCCGCAGCGCCAGCCGCCAGCCCTCGCCGCCATCGCCGACCGCTACTCCACCGGCCGCGTGCACCTCGCGGGCGACGCCGCGCACGTCCTGCCGCCGTACGCCGCATCCGGCGCGAACACCGGCATCGCCGACGTCCACAACCTCGCCTGGAAACCCGCCGCGGTGCTGCGTGGTGAGGCGGCGCCAGCCCTGCTCGACAGCTATGAGGCCGAACGGCGTCCGACCGGCTGGTTCATCGCCGACCAGTCCGCCCGCCGCGGTCAACTGCCGGTCCACCAGGTTCGCCGGCCTGGGCGCGGCCAGATCGGCGCGGGTCGTGCGGGGCCTGGCCCCGCGGCGCAGCACCCCGGTCAGCCCGGCCGCCCGCATCAGGCGCTCCACCATGCACCGGGCCACCGCGATCCCCTCCCGGTTCAACACCCGCCACACCTTCCGCGCGCCGTACACCTCGTAGTCCTCCTCCCACACCCGCTCGATCTCGACGAGGAGCTCGGCGTCGCGCAGGGAACGCGCCGACGGCGGACGCTTCCTCGCGGCGTAGTACGACGACGGGGCAACCCGCAACACATCACAGCTCGGCTCGACCCCACCGAGGTCTTCCTTGCGCTGGTCGATGAACGCGACTACCGCGGCAGTCGCGGGCCGAGCTCCCGCGCGAAGAAAACCGACGCCGCTTTCAGGATCTCGTTCGCGCGCTTCAGCTCACGATTCTCACGTTCCAGCTCGGCGATACGCGCCACGTCCGGCGAGGTGGTTCCCGGACGAGGGTCGACCTCAGCCTGGTTCACCCACAGCCGCAGCGTCGCCGGATGCACATCCAGCCGCTTCGCGACCGACGAGATCACACGCGACGCCTCCGACGGCTGCTCACGACGCACCTGCAACACGCGTGCCTGGTCAGGGGGGCTCGTCCGGCGGGTCGACCTGGCGCATTCGCGACAGTTCGGGTGCTGGCGCGTCGGAGCGCGCCAAGGTGGTGCGTCGCGGTCGACCATGGCGGTCGACCGACACAGCCACAGGCGGGAGAAGATTTTCATGGTTCGCGGTCTCACGCGGGGACGTGCCGGCGCAGGGATGATCGGTGGACTGATCGTGATCGCCGCACTGGCGGCCGGCTGCGGGGACGACACCACGGCGTCCGGTACCGCGGCGCCGGCGGGCGTCTCGGCCCATGCCCCGGAATCGGCCCATGAGTCGACCACGGCGTCGGCGTCGGCCACGACGTCCATGGCGCCGATGATCGATCCGTCGGCGACGCCGGCCAGCCAGATCGCCGGCGCGCGCAGGTCGACGTTCGTGCTGCTGAACACCCGGCCGGCGGGGCTCGACGGGGTCCGGGGCACCGCCTGGCTGGCGCAGGAGGCCACCACCGGGACCACCCTCACGGTGGCGGTGACCGGCCTGGCGCCGAACGCGCACTACGTCGCCCACCTGCACGCCAAGCCATGCGCGCAGGACAACGGCGGTGGCCATTTCATGTTCGACCCGAACGGCCCGGCCACGCCGCCCAACGAGGTGCATCTGACCGTCGACGCCGATGCCGCCGGCGCGAGCACGGCGACGGTCACCAACGCCCGGCCCGTCGGCGACGGCGCGAAGTCCGTGGTCATCCACCCCGTCGGCGCCCTGACCAAGCGAGTGGCCTGCGCCGACCTCTGACCCAGCCGCACTGGCAACCCTGATCCGGCCCTGCCCGCCGCGGGCGCGCGGTCGGCGTCGACCCGGCCCCGTCGAGACCACAGCCAGGCCCACTTCAGTCTCGGGAACCGACCCGGGTGGGCCGACCGGCGTTTGCGACACTGGGCAGGAGACCGGGCAGGGTGAGGGGTGGGAATGGGCAGCCGAAACCGTGAACGACGCAAGGCCAAGCAGAAGGCGCGCACGAGCCACGGCCGAGCCCGGGCCGCCGGCTCCTCGGCGGGATTCTTCCAGGAGGAACGCAGCCAGCGGGAGCAGCTCCTGCAGGTGGCCGACCTGCTGGTCGCCGCCGGGGTCAACGCACAGCTCGCCGAGGACCACGAGGCGTTCGCGAAGCAGGTGGAGATTCTCGCCGACCCGCCGGGCGGGGCAGGCGGGCGCCGGGTTGTCAACCGCAGCCTGGTGGGCTGGTTCGACCGCGTCGTCGAGGCCACGTGGGAGGACGGCTGGCAGCCGCTCGACGTGCACCGCATGGTGATCCGCCAGGCGGGCCAGCGTCACGCCCGGCTCGCCGTCGACGCGATCGCCGCCCAGATGCGTCGGTATGCCGCCGCCACCGTGGACGAGCGGTGGACGGCGCAGCTGCGAGGCCTCGACGCCGCCGTCTGGTGGGAGCGCGACGACGAGTGGCTGGACCGCTGGGGCGAGCGGGAGGGCCGCGACCGGGCGGCGGTGCTCGCTGATGCCCTGGTCCTGCTCGGGGTGCTGCACGCGATGCCCAGGATCGAAACCCTGTGCCCGCCGCCGGGCACCGGCCAGGGCGGGACCAGCACCGCCGGTCACGGTGCGGACACGCGCATCCTCGACAAGGTCCGCGGGCTGCTGGCGAAGGCCGAGTCGACCGGGTTCGCCGAGGAGGCCGAGGCGCTGACCGCCAAGGCCCAGCAGCTCATGGCCCGGCACAGCATCGACGAGGCACTGCTCGCGGCGAAACAGGACACCCGCGTGAAGCCGGGGGCCGGCGGATCGGCGTCGACAACCCCTACGAGGTCGCCAAGGCCAGCCTGCTCGACGTGGTCGCCGACGCGAACCGCGCCCGAGCGGTGTGGTCGAAGAGCCTCGGCTTCACCACCGTGATCGGCTTCGAGTCCGATCTCGACGCCGTCGAACTGCTCTACACGTCGCTGCTGGTCCAGGCGACCTCGGCGATGATGCGCGCCGGGTCCCGCCAGGACCGCCACGGGCGTTCCCGCACCCGGTCGTTCCGCCAGTCGTTCCTCGCGTCGTTCGCGATCCGCATCGGCCAGCGCCTGCGCGCCGCGACCGAGCAGGCAAGCGAGCAGGCCGCGGCCGAGACGGGCGACGACCGGCTGCTGCCCGTGCTCGCCGCCCGCACCGATTCCGTCCGGGAGGCGACCGAGACGATGTTCCCGGACATCGTCTCCCAGTCGGTGACGGCGACCGACGGCGAGGGATGGGCGTCGGGCCGCGCCGCCGCAGACCTCGCCTCCCTGCACACCCGCGACCAGGTCACCGCCGACCCAACCGGTTGACCGGGCGTGACGTGCCGAGTCGGCCCGGGCCGGCGGCCACCATCTCGGCGCCGTTGCGGCGTCGGGCCTGTGACCTGATCGCGCGAGCCGTTGGCGGCCCGGATGGCAACGAGGGCCTACGATAAGGGTGCTGAGGACCAACCGACCCGGGTCGGGGACCGCTGCCATCCGCTGCGCCCCGCGAGCAGGACCGCTCACCGCCGGGTGTCCCGGTGACCGCCCGGTGGGAGCCGCACATGACCTCCGAAGACGTACCCGGCCCCGCGAACGTCGAGCCGACAGCAGATCTCGGTAGTTATTACGGGACGTACGAGGGCAAATCCGCCTACGCCCGGGAAACCAGCGCCGGTAACTGGCAGATCAAGGTGCACGATCCCATCAACCGCCTTTCCGGCCACGACGGCTGGATGATGCTCGGCACCGGCTGGCCCACGCTGTCCGACGCACAAGCCGCCACCGGCATGCGCTGAGCGCGGATCATCGACGCCTCCGCACTCGCCGGTTCGACGGTGTCGTCACGGCTCCTCCTGCGTCTGGATCACCAGATCTTCGCCGCATGTCGATCAAGGTAGGCTGGCGAGCGGAGCATGCCGTGGCGGACCTGCGTGAAGGACGCTTGGGAAGAGTGATCGGGTGAGCCGTCGGTTCAACACGGCTGGTCCGTGTGACCCGGTCGATCATTACATGATCCCGGCGTTGGAACGGCTGCCGGAGGCGCCGGGCCTGGTCGATCAGTCTGCCTACTTCGTTGTCCACGCCCCCCGCCAGACCGGTAAGACGACGGCGCTGCGTGCGCTCGCGCAGGACCTGACCGCCCGGGGGCCGCCACGCGGCACTACATTTCTCCTGCGAGGTCGCCGAAGCTGCCGGTGACGACTACGGCGCGGCCAACCATGACATTCTCGCGCAGATCAGGATCAACGCCGAGAGTCAGCTGGCGCCGGATCTCCGTCCGTCGGCCTGGCCCGCGGAGTCGGCGGGCAGCCTGCTCCAGGTGGCCCTGCGAACGTGGGCGCTGACCTGCCCGCGGCCCCTCGTGCTGTTCTTCGACGAGATCGACGCGCTGCGCGGACAGAGCCTGATCAGCGTGCTGCGCCAGCTGCGTGCCGGCTTCCCGACGCGATCCCGGGACTTCCCCGTCTCCGTCGCGCTGTGCGGTCTGCGCGACGTGCGCGACTACAAGGTTCTCGCCGGCGGCGATCCTGACCGGCTGGGGACCGCGAGCCCGTTCAACGTGAAAGTGGAATCCCTGCGGCTTGGGGACTTCACCCCGGCCGAGGTCGCCGAGCTCTACGGCCAGCACACCGCGCAGACCGGGCAGCGGTTCGCCCCCGGCGCCGTCGACCATGCCTACGAACTGACCGGCGGCCAGCCGTGGCTGGTCAACGCGCTCGCCCGCGAGGTCGTCGAGAAAATGACGGGGGCCAGCACTGAAACAATCAGCGTCGCGCAGCTGGACGAAGCGAAGGAACGACTCGTCCTGGAGCGAGCCACGCATCTGGACTCGCTGGCTGCCAGGCTCGCCGAACCGCGGGTCCGGCGCATCATCGCCCCCCTGCTGACGGGAGATCCGCTCGCCCTCGAGCCCTACGACGACGACCTCGTCTACGTCCGTGATCTTGGCCTGATCGCGGCGACGGCGCCCGTGCGGGTCGCGAATCCGATCTACCGGGAGGTCATCGCTCGGGTCCTGTCGTCGAGCGTCCAGGAAAGCGTCACCGCCGATCCCCGCTCGTTCGTCCGACCGGACGGCAGCTTCGACTTTCCCAAGGTGCTCGACGAGTTCGCCGACTGGTGGATCGAGAACGGCGAATTCCTTCTCGGGACGGGTTTCTACCCCGAGGCGGCCCCCCACCTGATCCTCATGGGCTACCTTCGGCGGGTCGTGAACGGCGGTGGGTTCGTCGAGCGTGAATACGCGGTCGGTTCGGGCCGCATCGACCTGCATGTCCGCTGGCCCTACCGGGCCCCCGACGGCTCCCGCCGCGTCCAGCGCGAGGCGCTGGAAATCAAGACCTGGCGCCCGACCTGGGCGGATCCGCTGCGCCAGGGCCTCGCCCAGCTTGACCGCTACCTCGACCGGCTCGGTCTCGACACCGGCGCCCTCGCCATCTTCGACCAGCGCCCCGCCGCCCCCGCCATCGACGAACGCACCGCCATCACCACCACCCTCAGCCCCGCCGGCCGCCCGGTCACCCTGCTGCGCGGGTAACGGAGAACATCGGGTGGTCAGCTGACGTGCGCCTGACGAAGGTGATGTCGACTGATCCTCCCGTCGAAGGCGCGCGGTCAGGCGATGTTGAGGTGGACGTTGCCGATGCGGGCGACGATGTCGACGTGGCCGCCGAGGCCGGTGATGTAGGCGCGCAGGACGTCCAGTCCGGTGGCCGTGCCGCTCTCGATCTGGCTGATCCTCGCCTGGGTCAGGCCGGTGGCCTCGGCGAGCTGTGCCTGGGTGACGCCGAGCTGCCCGCGGATCTCGGCGAGCTGCGCGCCACTGACCGAGGCGAGCATCCGCCCTCGCATCTCGGAGCGGCGGGACGTGCGTGCGGCGATGTCCCATTCGGGATCGGCCGCGCGCGCACGGGCCTTGACATCACGCCAGCTCGCCGGTGTGGTCATGACCCCTCCTGTGCTTTGAGTGAGCTCAGGTGTTCGCTGAATCTTTCGTCTGCGAGCGGGACCGCGGTCTGATACCAGGAGCGCCAGGCGCCGGACTTGTCGCCGGCAATGAGGAAGACCGCTTCACGATGCGGATCGAAGGCAAAAATCATTCGGATCTCGCTTGTGCCGGTCGAGCCTGGTCGGAGTTCCTTCATATGGTGATAGGTACTGCCCTTGAGCCTGTCGACCAGTGGGCGACCAGGACCCGGCCCGTTCTCGGCGAGCACGTCGATTGCCTCGGCGACCAGATCCGCGGTGATGGAGTCCGTGCGGCACAGATCGAGGAACCACTGCTCGACCTCGGGGTGCAACACGACCTCCACATGCGCCCAGTATGAGCCAGAATTATGTCGATCATGCTTCTCGGGCATGGCTGAGCGGGGTCACGGGTGACGGAGCGGGCGTCAGTGGGCGTGTGCCTGGTGGAAGGCATCGATGATGTTCTGGGCTATGCGGCCCCGGTCGCCGACATGGTAGCCGTGTTCCCGGGCCCACCGACGGATCTCCGTCCGATCGTGGTCGACGGCCGGAGCTGACGGCCGTTCCCGCGGGGGACGACCGGAGGATGCCGAGGGCAGCGAGGAACGGGCAACGGCAATGTCACCGGGACCGGCGGTGGCGGTCGCGGTGGCCACGGAGGCCCTGATCCGGTCCGCGGCGCGCAGGCCGGGCGGTGGGGTCACCTGGGGCAGCCGGCTGATCTGGGTGGCTGCCGCCAGGACCGGATCGGCGGCGACGAGGTCGGCGAGGTGGCGGTGGTGGCTGAACACGATGATCTGCCAGTGGCGGGCGAGTTCCGCGAGGACGTGCAGGGCGGCGACGGCGCGGTGGTCGTCGAAGGCCATCAGCACGTCGTCGAGGACGACGGGCAGGGGCACGTCGCCGCGGGCGGCCCGGTCGCGTTGCAGCTGGTCGATCGCGGCGAGGCGCAGCGCGAGATAGACCTGGTCGGCGGTGCCCTCGGACAGCTCGCCGGGGGCGCGTTCCAGCTCGTCGGCGCGCACGACGCGCAGGGACCGCTGGTCGCCGCGGTCCTCGGCGCGCAGCGCGACGCACGTCCCGCCGGTGAGGCGTTCGAGCAGGCGCCCGGCGTCGCCGAGCAGCGGTGAGGTGTGGCGGCGCGCATGGGCTTCGAGCTGCTCGCGGAGCAGTTGCTGGGCGATGGTGGCGATGAGGTAGCGCTCGGCCCCCTCGGCGACCAGGGCGAGGTGTTCCTGGGCCTGGGCGTGCTGCTCGGCGACGCTGCGGCCGTCGCGCAGCTGCCGGAGCCGTTCGCGGCTCGCGCCGAGGACCTGGGCGGCCGCGTCCTGGGCGGCGGAGCAGGCGTCGCGGTCCTCCGCGGCGGCGGTGAGGTCCCGGTCCAGGTCGGCGTCGTCGCGGTCGGCGAGTTCCTTGACCAGGGTTTCGAGATCGTCCTCGGGCGCCGCCGTGCGGATCATCGCCGCGGTGGCCGTCTCCTGTGCCCGCACGGCCTGGACCGCCCGGCTGCGGTCGAGAATGTCGGCCAGCGGCTGGTCCCGGGACAGGCCCGCCTCGTCCCGCAGCCGGTCCAGGCGTGCGGTGGCGGTGGCGTGCTGCTCGGCGGCGCTGTCGAGACGGTCGGTGAGCTCGGCGACGGCGCGGTCGAGGACCTTCGCGGCGGCCTGGGCCTCACAGGCGCCGCGGAGTCGGGCGGCGAGGCGGTCCAGGACAGCCGCGGGGGTTGCGTCGCCGGGCCCGTCCTCGCCGTGGCGGGTGGCCAGCGCGGCGATCTCCTCGGTGAAGGCGTCGAGGCGGCGGCGGGCGTCGGCCGCGCTCGCACGGGCCTGCGTCGCGGCGTGGTGGGCCGCCTGGGCCTGGGCCAGCGTGCCGCGCCGCGCCACCCAGCCGGGCGGGGTCATCGTCGCGGGCAGGCCCGCGGTTCGCGCCGCGGCGGCCCACTGCTCCTGGGCGGTGTCCAGCTCGACGGTCTTCCCGGCGTGGGCCCGGCGGGCCTCGGTGGTCTGGCGGGCGTGCAGGGCGGTGCTGGCGCGTTCCTCGCGGGCGGCGTCGTCGTCGGTGAGGATCCGTTCGGCGGCGGCGAGGACAGTGTCGAGGTCGCCGCCGGACGGCGGCTGGCCCAGGGCCGTGAGCGCCTCGGTGAGGGTGGCGCGCTGGGCATCGGCCTGGGCGCTCAGGGCAGTGCCGCGGCGTTCCGCGGCGAGCAGCGTGGTCTGCGCCGCCTGGGCGTCGTCGAGTGCGCGGCGGACGTCGTCGGCCTGCTCCGGTGTCGGTGGGGTGAGCCCGAGGTCGGTCCAGAAGGCGTCCCAGTCGCGCCGGGCCTGGTCCCGCGCGTGATGGGCGTGCTCGTGGGCGGTGAGGGCGTCGCGGTGGCGCTCGGTGGCCTCGGCGAGAGCGCGCTGGAGCTGGGCGTGTTTCGCCGCGGCGGAGGCGTGGGCGAGCAGGTCGTCGGCGAGGTCGTCGGCGCGGCGGGTCGTGGTGGCCAGGCAGGGGAGCAGTTCCTCGGCGCGGGCCGCGCTCAGCCCGTCCGCCGCGGCCTTGGTGAGCCGGGCCCACAGATCGTCGCGTTCCGCGCGGACCCGGGCGAGGGCCGCCGGGTCGGGCAGGCGCTGCCCGTCGGCCTTGCGGGCCAGCTGCTGACCTGCCTGCTCCACGGCCTGACCGGCGGCGGCGGCCTGCGTCGCGGTGCCGTCCCAGGCGTCTTCGGCCGCCGCGAGGCGTTGGCAGGCGTCGCGGACCCTCTCCCGGCTCGGCGCCGCGGGCGCGGCCGCGTCCACGACGCCCGCGCCCGCGTGGCGGAGGGCGTCGCGACGATCCCCCAGCGCGGTCGCCGCACTGTCCACAGACGCGCGGAACAGCGCCGAGGCCGAACCGTCCGCGCGGATCGTGGTGACCACGTCGCGCAACAGTCCGATCAGCATCGGATCGTGCGGCGCCACCGTGGCGGCGGCATCCTCCCGCGCGCAGGCCACCCGGACCGTCTCCTCGGCCTGGGCGACCTCGGCGCCCAGGGCGTCGACGCGGGCGCCCAGCGCGTCCAGGCCGGCCGCGACGTCGACGGGGACGTGCAGCGCGGCGAGCAGCTCCCCGGCCGGGCGCGGATCATCCGGGCCGACGAGGTCATGGAGCAGCCGGATGGCCTCCCCGGCCTGCTCCGCAGCGGCCCGGTCGTGGTCGGCGGCGACGGCGGTGTCCCCGGTCCGGGCCTCGACGTGGCGTTCCAGCCGGCTGATCGCGTCACCGTCGGTGAGCAGCGCCTCGTCGAGGCGCAGCTCCGCCCGCTCGGCGGCCTTCTCGTCGTGCTCGGCCCGCAGCCACCCGGTCTCACCGGTCGCGGTGTCGAGGTCGTCGAGAACGTCGAGGACGGCGTCGAACGCGTCGAGCTGCCCGGCCGGCAGCACCAGCCCGCCGTCGAGCAGCCGGGCACGTTCGGCCCGCAGGCCGAGCAGGGTCTGGACCTCCGCCATGGCACGGCACCGCTGCTCGGCGCGGGCATGGCGGGCCGCGGCCGAGCCGAGCCGGGCTGCCGCGGCCCTGGCCCTGCCCTCGTGCCGGGCCAGCTCGGTCTCCGCGACCGCGACGAGTTCCCCGTTGACCATGGCGTCCTCGACGCCGTCGCGGGCCCGCGTGAACTCGTTCCACGCCGCCCGGACCTGGGACCTGCGGCCGTTGCCGTGCGACTTGTAGAGCCCGTCTCGTTCCTTCTCCAACGCCTGGGCGAGTTCGTGCACCGCCCGTCCGCTGCGGGCCGCGAACACCAGCTCCGCGAGGTCCCCCGCGCCGCGAAAGACCGCGTCGGCGCCGTCGCGCAGATCCGCCAGCGACAGGCCGAACGCCCGGCGCCACAGCTCACGGCCGTCGTGGCCCCACAGCGGTGCGAACGGCTGCCCGTCCGGGCTCGTCGACAGCCCGGTCCGGCGCCTGCGCACATCGACCTCCTGCCCGCCGGGCAGGTCGAGCCGGGCGGTGAGGCTCAGCGTGCCGACGGCGAAGGTGTGGTCCTGATGGCGGGGGCGGAAACCCCACAGCAGATCCGACAGTCCCGCCAGCGTCGTCGACTTGCCCGTCTCGTTGTCGCCGACCACCAGGGTCAGGCCCGCGCCGAACGCGACCTCGCGACCCTCGAAGGCGCCGTAGCGTTCCAGGCCGAACGAGCGGATCCGCATCACTGCTCCTCGCAGCCGTCGCCGGCGAGCCGGGTGAACAGGTCGGCCCCGGCCCGGCGGGCGAGCTCGGCCAGCACCGCGTGATCGCCCAGGTCGAGCAGACCCGCGCGCCGCAGGTCTCGTCCGACCTCGCGTTCCAGGGGTTCGGCGAGACGGGCGAGCCGCTCGGTGTCCCCGGCGAAGCCCTCGACGGCGGCACGGATCCCCGCTGCCAGCTCCGGGTCGACCGTGGTGGGCGGGCGCGGGCTCGTCGCCCTGACCTCGATCTTCTCCAGGGCCACCGCGTCGATCCCGGCCGCCAGCGCCGCCAGTTCCGCGTGCAGGCGTTCGGTGTCGGTCAGCGCGGGCGCGGCCGGGGAGGCGCCGACGACGGTGACCCGCGCGACCAGCGGCCGCTCACCCGTCTCGGCGCGCGCCGCGCGCAGCGCCTGGTCGGCGCAGCTCAGGACGTCGTCGAACGTGCGGCACGCCGCCACGTCGAGGCGCAGCGTCGCCCAGCGGGCCACATCGCACGGTTCCAGGCGGATCCGCGGTGCCTCGCCAGGTTCGAGGTCGACGACGAGTGCGCCCTTCGGACCGCCTTCCCGAGGATGGCGTCCCTGCAGGTTCCCGCTGTACGCGGCGACCCGCCGGCCGTCACCGAAGGTCCGGTGGGTGTGGACGTGGCCCAGCGCGAAGTAGTCGTAACCGGTCCGGGTGAGATCATCGACGGTGCACGGCGCGTACGGCGCGTGGCCCTCGGCGCCCTGGACGGCGGTGTGCAGCAACCCGACGTTGGTCAGGCCGGCGACGGCATCCGGGTAGGCCCGGGCCAGATTCGTCCCGACGTCGGGGGTGGCATAGCTCTGCCCGTGCACCGCCAGCCCGAGGTCGTCGACAACGGCGGTGCCGGCCTTGTCGGTGTCGAACAGGGTGACGTTCGGGGGCAGGCGCAGGGACCGCGTGATCGTGCTCTGGGCATCATGGTTGCCGCGGACCAGGAACACCGGAATGTTTTCGTCGTGCAGCCGACTGAGCTGGTCCCCGAAGAACCGTCCGGTCGCGTAGTCCGGCCAGTTCCCGTCGTAGATGTCGCCGGCAAGCAGCAGCGCGTCCGCCCCGCAGGTAACCGTCAGTTCCGTGAGGTTCTCCAACGCCCGGCGGGTCGCCTCGCGTAGCTGATGGGCCAGTGCGTCGTCGCCGAGCCTGGACAGCCCGCGCAGGGGACTGTCCAGATGAAGGTCAGCGGCATGAACAAGACGCACGTCATCCCCCGCGGATCAGTGAATCCTTCCCCGCTCGTCGACGACGTGCGGGACGGCGTAAAAACCTGAATTTAGTACGATCGCCAGTCACCTCCGGCCGGGGGTCGAGGCGTCACCGGGACATGGGTCTACCGTGTGGCGATATCGGTGGTCCATTGCCGTCCACCTGGACCATGGTTGGGTCCCCGGAGGGGCGAACGGTGACTGAGAAACTCGCGTTCGCGCACTCCATGACTGTTCGCTGAAAGCCCGGGCAGCCAGCCGCGCGGGTAACACCGATCACCGCTGCCCTGCCCTCGACGCGTCGGCGGGCGGGCCTGGCGGTGATGGCCAGATCGACGTCGATGGTCATCGCCTGCGACCAGGGAATGGTCAGGGCGCCCGCCGCGTCGAGAAACTCCTGAACGCCGTGGGCGAAGGGTGAGGATTCGGTCCAGGTGAACACCACCTGGACCCGCGGGTCGGCATCGAAGACAACCAGCACGTCCAGAAGTCGGGTCATCGAGGTGACATTGTGGACAATCGCCAGAACCAGGCGGTGGCGACGCACCGTGGCCCAGGCCGGCGTCCGGCCCGACGGGAACTCTCGCCCATCGTCGCTGTCGGTCGTGCCGATCTGTTTCCGTGGCCGGCCCCGCCGAGAGTGATGGAGCCGTACACGTCACGGGTCTGGACGAGGCCGCCCTCGATGTGGGCCTGATCGCCCACGATGTTCGTCACCGACCCGGCGGCGTCCTCCCCGGCGGTCGCGGTCGCGGTCGCCGTCCAGGCCCGCAGCGCGTCGGCGAAGTCGGGATCGAGCAGCGCCCGGGCGGCCAGGTGCCGGGACAGCGTCTCGATCGCCCCCGCGTCGGCCTCGGGCCCCGCGAGGTCCCGTTCGACCAGCTCGTCCGGGGTCGAACCGGAGCCGAAAGCCCGGCCGACCAGGCTCCGCAGCGCGTTCCACACCTGTACGCCGGCCTCACTCGCGGTGCCCGCCAGGACTGCTGTGATGACGGCGACCAGAGCCGGGACACTCAACGGATCCAGATCCACCGATGCAGGTTATTCGTACGACATGACGGACACAGCCGGAACGCACCATCCCGACAGCGAGTAACGTCCCGGGCCGCGCGAGTGTCCTGAGCACCCGAGCGTGCACTCGGGGCGTATCCGCCTGCCCGGATACGCTTCGGGCACCCGACGGCAACGGCGACGGTGGAGGATCGTATGGCGGGCCTGGCAGGGCGATGGCGGATCGTGGCGATGGACCTGTGGGATCAGGAGGCCATCGACCTCGTCAGGCCCGGCTTCATCGCGTTCACCGGGAAGGGGACAGGCGAGTTCGGATTCATCGCCGTCCGGGGGGAGATGGACTGCCACTTCACCCAGCGCGACGGCCGGCCTTTCGTGGAGTTCAGTTGGGTCGGTAGCGACGAGGGCGATGAGGTCAGCGGGCGCGGCTGGGTCGAGCTGGGCAAGGACGGGGCGCTCACCGGTCATCTGTTCTTTCACCGGGGGGACGACTCGGGCTTCCGCGCGGTTCCGTTCACGGCGAAGCACTCGCGGGACGGGCGTTGAGCGAGTACCAGTACTACGAGTTTCTCGCGGTAGACCGGCCCCTCGACGCGCAGGCCCTGGCCGCGGTGCGCGCGCTGTCCACCCGGGCCAGGATCACCGCCACCAGCTTCGTCAACGAGTATCACCGGGGCGATTTCCGCGGCGATCCGGACGAGCTGGTGGATCGGTACTACGACGCCCACCTCTATCTGGCCAACTGGGGAACCCGGCGGATTCTGCTCCGCCTGCCGCGAAGCCTGCTCGGTCTGGAGGCGGTCGAGCGATACTGCGTCGACAACCATGTCACAGTCCGGACCGCTGGTCAGTATCTCGTCCTCGATCTCACGAGCGAGGACGAATCCGGCGACTGGGACCTTGAACCGCAGGGATTCCTGTCCGCCATCGTCGGCATTCGGGCCGAGCTCGCCGCCGGTGACCTTCGCGCGCTGTATCTGGCCTGGCTGGCCGGGTATGGCAGGTGGGAGCGTGACGAAGATGCCTTTGACCGAGACGTGGACGGCGAACGCGAACCGCCGGTACCCGCCGGGCTGGGCGCCCTCACCGCGTCGCAGCGCGCGCTGGCCGACTTCCTCCGCCTCGACGACGACCTGCTCGCGATCGCGGCCGAGACAAGCCCGCCGCTCGACGAACCCGCCGACGATCCCGACCGCCTCACCGCCTGGGTGAGGGAACTGCCAGGAGCGGAGAAGGATCGCCTGATACTGCGCGTCGCGCAGGATCAGGCCGCGGCCGTCCGGCTGGAGCTCCTGCGCCGATTCCGCGATGACACCCGCCCGAGCGTTGTTGCTCCGCCCGGCCGCACCGTGGGCGATCTTCTGGACGGCGCGGCGCACGGGCGCGCCGAACGGCAGCGCCGGCAGGCCGCGATGCAGGCCAAGGAGGAAGCACGCCGCGAAGCCGCCCGGGTTCTCGCCCACGAACAACGGCTGGCAGAGCTGGCCCGAGACGAACCGGCGGCCTGGGCCCGTGTGGACGCGCTGATCGAGACCCGTAAGCAGACCGACTACGACACGGCTGTAGCGCTCCTCGCCGACCTTCGGATCGTGACCGAGCGCAACGCCCGGTCGCACGAGTTCACCCAGCGGTGCGCGGACCTCCGGCAGCGCCATGCGCGCAAACCCAGTCTCCTCGACCGCCTTGACCTCGCGGATCTCTGAACGTGGCTCGTGAGCGGCACGCCTTTGTCCGGTTGAGGGAATCGCCGCCCTGGCCGGGCGCAACGGGCGGACGCTGGAGGTGGGACGCCGGCACTACCGGAGTCCGGCCGGGGCACTGCCCCCGTCGCCTTCGTGGGTCGACAGACCCCGGACGATGGCCTGGTCGCGGTGCGCGGTTGGATGTGCGCGTGGCGGTTTCGGTGGATGTTGAAGCGTTGATCGCGGCAGCGGGTCCCAGTGCTGGGCAGGCCGGGCGTGAGCATGTCGCACAGGGGTCGGTCAGTGGGCTGACCTCTGTCGACGGCGGGGTGCGGGCCTCGGTGGCGGAGCCTCGGGGTGGGCAGACGCAGGTGTTCGTCACCGTGGTCAGCCGAGCGCTGGTGGTCGACTGCGACCGCGACAGCGACAGCGCCGGTCAGCCCTGCGAGCATGCGGTAGCGGCGGTGCTGGCCGCCCGCGACGCGGGGATCTCCTGGACCTCGATGGCCGTGTCCCGCGCCGCCGATACCGACGGTGACGAGGATCGGCTGGTCGCCGAGGCGGCGGCGAGTCTGACCCGGGCGGAGCTGGTGCGCCTCGTCGTGACGCAGGCCGCGGAGGATCGGCTGTTCGAGGCCAGGGTGCTGCAGCGGGCCGGCCGGCTCGGGCCGGCGGACGCCGGTGAGCTGGCGCGGCTGCGCGCCCTGGTGCGTCACACCGGGCGGATACCGGACAGCAACGACCGCTGGGAACTGCACGATCTGCTGGACGCGGGCCGGGACATGCTCGCCGAGCTGGAGATCGTCGCGGTGCGCCCGGCGAGCGCCGGGTTCGTCGACGTGGTGGAGGACGCCGTCGGCGTCTGGGACAAACTCGCCGGGTATCTGCTGGACGCCTGGGACGCCTACGACACCGACGAATCCGGCGAGGTCGCCGACGCCCTCGCGGCGCTGCACCTGCGGCTGTGCGAGGAACTGCGGCCCGATCCGATCGAGCTCGGCCAGCGCCTCGCCGCCCTGGTCGGCTCCGCCGACCTGGACTCCTGCCTGGACGCCCCGGACAGCTACACCGACCTCCTCGGCGCCGAGGGATTCACCGCCTACCACACGGCACTGGACCGCTGATCGCGCTCTTCGCCGCTGTCACCGCGGTCAGGTCCACAGAGCGGCGTGGCTGGTGCCGTCGGGTCGCAGGAGGGTGCCGACGACCTGGCCGCGGTTGTTGATCGCCGTGGGCACGCCGGCGCCGGCGAGGCGCACCGTGCGGCCGTGGCTCCAGCGGAACGCTGCGGTGCTGGTCAGGACGACGACGTCGCCGCGGCCGTTGAGGGCGATCGGCCGGGCGAACTCGCCGCCGAAGGTGCCCAGGTCGATCCGGCGGCCCTGATCCCAGAGCAGGATGTGCCCGAGGTCGGTGACCGGGTCGAACGTCGACCCGAGGATCTGCCCGGCGTCGTTGATGGCCAGCGCCGTGCTGAGGGGATCCTGCGGGTCCAGATCGATGGCGCGGTCGCCCTGCCACTGCATGGCGTGGGTGCTGCCTGCCGGGGTCGTGGCCCAGCCGACGACGTCACCGCGGCTGTTGATGTCGGAGCCGTAGCCGCCCGCGGTGGGCAGGGGCACCCAGCGGCCCTGGATCCAGCGGGCGAAGTGGTCGTCCCGGTGATCGCCGCTCTGGATCTCGGCGAGGATCCACCCGTTGTCGCTGACCGCGCGGGCGTCACTGGTGTGACCGGCGGGCGCGCCGAGGTCGAAGGTGTGGCCGTCGCGCCAGAGCATCGCGTGCGTCCCGCCGGCGACCGGGCCCGTCCCGACCACCTGGCCGCCCTCGCCCTGGTCGGCCACGGAGAACCCGAGGCCGAGCGGCGCGCCGCCGGGACGGATCACGAAACCCGGGGAGTAGGAGCGGCCCGGGAGGTTGCCGGCGATCTGCCCGGCGTTGGTGATTCTCAACGGTGCCCGCGCGGTGTCGGGAAGGGCGGTGAGCACCCCCCGCGACCAGCGGAAACCGTGGCTGTCGTAGGCCGAGTTGTAGCCGGAGCCGACGACGTCGCCGCGATCGTTGATCGCGGTCGCGCTGTTCGTGGTGATGCCCGGCAGGGCGCCGAGGTCCACCGGCTGCACCACCGCGACCGCGGCCGGCTGCACCACCGCGGCGGGTGCCGCAGCCAGCGCCACTCCGGTTGCCAGCGCCACGCCGGTCATCGTGACCGTGGCCGTCATCGCCGCGGCCGCCGCCACCCTGATCGCCTTCACCGCGCTCGCCACCGCCCCTCGGAAGGTGGTCGTTCGCCATCCCGGCTTCGGCCACTCCAGGGAGCCAGGTAACCACTGTCCGGCATATTCGGGTGGGAGTGGCCCACCGACACACGCCGATTCCGGGTCCGGCCCCGGCTACGGTGCCCAGATCCGATCGACGGGCATGACGTGCAGGCGGTCCTCGTAGGTGTAGGAACGCGCTCCCAGGTAGAGCGCCACCCCGGCGACGAACGCATCACCGGCCGCGTCGCGCAGCTTGCGCAGCGGCGCAAGATCCTCTCCCGGCACCCGACCTGCCGCCTTGACCTCGAAGGCGAGCAGCGCGCCGTCGTCGCGCTCGACCACCAGATCAACTTCCTCCCCGTCGTGCGTGCGCCAGTGGCCGACCCCGCCGAGCCAGTCCGCCCAGGAGACCTGCTTGAGCAGCTCGGTCACGGCGAACGTCTCCAACAGGTGGCCGAACTCGGTCAGCGCCGTCGGGCTGCGCGCCGCCAGTTTCGCCGGGGTCAGGCGCAGCAGCCGGGCGGCGACCCCGGAATCCAGCACATGAATCTTCGGTGACGCGGTCGAGCGGGTCGTGAGCGTGGTGCCCCAGGCCGGCAGCCGGTAGAGCAGGAACACCGCCTCGAGCAGCCGCACATAGCTCTGCGCGGTCCCTTCGTCGAGGCGGACACTGGACGCGGCCCGAGCGATCCTGAGTACCTGCGCGGTCTGCCCGGCCAGCCGCTCCAGCAGGGCCGGCAGCGAGGCGGCCTGGCGAATCCTGCTCACGTCCCGCACGTCGCGTTCGACGCTGAGGCTCACATAGTCGTCGAACCAGCGGTTGCGCGAGGCCAGGGACGCCCGTCCCAGCGCCGAGGGAAAACCACCCGCGGTGACGGCATCGATGTACTCCTCCCGGCTCGTCCGCGACGGCCGGCCCGCGGCGGCCGCGACGGCGGCGGCCGGCTCGGTGAACAGGTCGTCGAGTAGATGCTCACGGGACCCGCGCAGCTCGCCCTGCGACAGCGGGTAGACGGGCAGCCGGTGCAACCGGCCGGTGAGCGCCTGGGCGGCGCGGGGCAGCGCCTCGTGCCGCGCCGAACCCGTGAGGACGAACCGGCCGGGCCGGCCATCGCGGTTGAGCTCCGCCTTTATGGCGTCGAGCACGAGCGGAACGTGCTGGTACTCGTCGATACAGACCGGCCGTGCACCGGAGACGAACAACCCGGGATCCCTGGCCACGGCGTCGCGGACGGCCACGTCGTCGAGGTCCACCAGTTCCGCGCCGAGCTCGGCGGCGAGGCTGCGGAGCAGGGTGGACTTCCCCACCGACCGAGGACCCTGCAGGAGCACCACGGGCTCCTCCGCCATGCGGCTCGCGACGATCGGTGCCAGCCGCCGGGGCACCAGCCCGTGCAGTGGGGTGGTCATGGCCAGCAGTCTAATCGATCTAGGGAAGTCGAGCGGCTCGAATTCGGGATCTGGAGGACTTCGAGTTCCAAATTTGGAGGCTCTGACCTGCAGGTTCGCGCAAAAACAGGCGTCTGGCGGGCCCAGTTAATCGCGGTCGCGCTCGTCGTCGGTGCTGTCGGCGTTGTCGGAGTCGGTGGGCGCCGTCGGCGACGGGTCGGTGGGCCGCCAGGTGCCGTCGATCTCGTCCCAGCCGTGGCCGCGGTCGTAGGCGGCCTTGTGCTGCGCGGACAGCCGCGCGCCCCGGGCGGGGACGGGCAGGCCATGATCGTCGGCGTGGTCGCCCAGCCAGGCGCGGACCTCGGTCGTCGACGCGGACTGGTGCGGGCGCCGCACCCGGGGCCGCGGGCGGGTGGCGGCGGAGGCCTTCGCCGACTCCGCCTCGGGCGGTGCGCTCCCCGCGTCGTTGTCCTCGATCGCCGTCCAGGCCGTGTCGATCTTCGCGCCGCGTGCCAGCGACGTCGACTCGCCGAACTCGGCGTACTCCCCGAGCACGGAGGTCATCTCGTCGCGGCATTCGCTGCACAGGTCGAGGCGGACGAGCTGGCCGTCGTAGGCGAGCGCGGCGCTCGTCGTGGCAGCGACCCGGTCGTGCGGATGACGGCCGGTGTTGTCGCACCACACGTTGATGATCGAGATAACCTCACGCGCCACTGCCGCACCCCATGTGAACTCCGCCGCCGCCCGGCCCGACCGCTACCGGAGATCACCCTACCGGCAGCACTCGAACACCTCGGCGACCAGGCGGCCTCTGACGTCGGCGAACCGCCCGAGCGCACGGCAAAACCCGCTCGCCGCCGAGCCTGCCCGGCCGTACCGTGCGTCGATGCGCGACATCGTTGACATGACATGACAGCCGTGGCTGCGGGTGACGAGACGCCGCCGGCGGCCGGGGCGGTACTGGGCACGAACCGCGCGCTGCGCCGACTGTTCGCGGCCCGGATTGTGTCCTGCACCGGCGACTCGCTGCGGGGGCCACTGATCTCGCCGTCGGCACCAGCCGAGACGCCGCCCACTCGGAGGTGTGCCGGGGGCGGGTCTGACCGACCTGCGCCACGGCCAGCGGCGGGGCCGGCCTGCTCGGAGGGGACCACGGCTCAGCCGAGCTCGGGCAACGCGTTGCCCGTCACGACCTACACCGACGTCCGTAGCTGATCGCCGCCGACTGGTGGTGGTGACAAGCCGTCCTGAGGGAAACCGGCCTTCCTGGCGATGCAGGGTCGCCCCGCGGCCACCAGGAGCATCCCGCATGCGTGCGGACGGCTGCCACGGGACGCCGCCGCGCCGCGTACCCCCACACGGGCCGGGGCCCGACAGTGCCTGTTTTCCAATGGCCTGCTGCGCGCTCCACCCGCGGCATACCCTTGCCCGGGGTCGAAAACGGGCGCGCCGATGCGAGGAGAAGGACGTCGATGAGGATCGCCGAGGACATCACGGCGCTGGTCGGGAACACACCGCTGGTGCGGCTGCGCCGGGTCACCGACGGGGTCGGTGCGCAGGTCGTCGCGAAGCTGGAGTCGTTCAACCCGGCGCACAGCGTGAAGGACCGCCTTGGCCTCGCGCTCATCGACGCCGCCGAGCAGGCCGGCGTCCTCGGTCCGGACACGGTCATCGTCGAGCCGACCAGCGGTAACACCGGCATCGCGCTGGCGATGGTGTGCGCCGCCCGCGGTTACCAGTGCGTGCTGACGATGCCGGAGACGATGAGCGTCGAGCGGCGCATGCTGCTGCGGGCCTACGGCGCGCAGCTCGTGCTCACCCCCGGCCCCGAGGGCATGGGGGGCGCGATCGCGCAGGCCGAGGAGCTCGCGAAGAACAACCCGAACTACTTCATGCCGCAGCAGTTCGAGAACCCGGCCAACCCGGCGATCCACCGGGCGACCACCGCCGAGGAGATCTGGCGCGACACCGACGGACAGATCGACATCCTCGTCGCCGGCGTCGGCACCGGCGGAACGATCACCGGCGTCGCCGAGGTCATCAAGGAGCGCCGCCCGTCGGCCCGGTTCGTCGCCGTCGAACCCGCCGCCTCCCCGGTGCTCTCCGGGGGCGCGAAGGGGCCGCATCCCATCCAGGGCATCGGCGCCGGCTTCGTCCCGAAGGTCCTCGACACCGCGATCGTCGACGAGATCGTCCAGGTCGACGCCGAGGACGCGCTCGTCCTCGCCCGCCGCCTCGCCCGCGAGGAGGGGCTGCTCGTCGGGATCTCCTCCGGCGCGGCGGTCGCCGCCGCGCTGCAGCTCGCCGCGCGCCCGGAGAACACCGGCAAGCTGATCGTCGTCGTCCTGCCCGACTTCGGCGAGCGCTACCTGTCCACCCCGCTGTTCGCCGGCCTCGGGGACTGACCCCATGCTGCGCACGCTGCGCCGGGATCTGCGCACGGCCCGCGACCGCGATCCCGCCGCCCGGTCCACCCTGGAAGTCGCGCTGTGCTACCCGGGTGTGCACGCCCTGTGGGCGTACCGGGTGAACCACTGGCTGTGGACGCGGGGGGCGGTGCTGCCGGCCCGCGTCGGTGCGACCGTCGCCCGCACGCTCACCGGCGTCGAGATCCACCCCGCGGCCCGCATCGGCGACGGGGTGTTCATCGACCACGCCACCGGCGTTGTCATCGGGGAGACCGCCGAGGTCGGCAACGACGTGACGATCTACCACGGTGTCACCCTCGGCGGCACCAGCCTCGAACCCACCAAGCGCCACCCGACCATCGGCGACCGGGTGGTGCTCGGCGCCGGCGCGAAGGTCCTCGGCGCGTTCACCGTCGGCGCCGACAGCCGCATCGGCGCCAACGCGGTGGTCGTGCGCGCCGTGCCGCCGGGCTCGGTCGTCGTCGGCGTCCCCGGCCAGGTCATCACCCGCAGCCGGCCGCGCCCCGCGCACGACGAGGGCATGCCCGACCTCGTCGGCCTCAGCCTCCAGTCGCTGCTCACCCGCGTCGACCGCCTGGAGGCCGCCGCGCACACCGGCACCGGCGACGCCCACCGCGAACCGACCAGCGCCGGCGCCACCATCCACCCGCCCAAGGGCGGCGTCTGGCAGGGCGAGGACTTCGCCATCTGAACGCCCTGGGTCGCAGCGCGGCGTAGGTCGATGGCGCCAGCGCGCGGGCCTCGCCGCCGGCTGATCCTGTCCGGCCGGGCCGGTCCCGCCTGAGGACCGCGAGCCACGAGTCCGAGGCCCGGACCTACCCGCGCCCCCGCCCGACGCGGCGGGTCAGAGTGCCTGCGCGGGGCCGGAACCGGGTAACGCCGCGCCGGCGGCGGTGAGCAGGTCGCGGACCAGGGCGGTGGGCAGGCCGATGACGGTGTCGAGATCGCCGTCGACGGCGGTGACGAACCCGGCCGCGCCGCCCTGGATCGCGTAGGCGCCGGCGGCGTCCATCGCCTCGCCGGTCGCGACGTAGGCGGCGAGCTCGGCGTCGGGAACCTCGCGCATGGTGACCGCGGTCGTGGCCACCGCGCCGCGGGCCACGCCGGTGGCCGTGTCGAGCACGACGACGGCGGTGACGACGCGGTGGGTGCGGCCCCGCAGGCCGCGCAGCATCGCGAGTGCGTCGGCCGGCGTCGCCGGCTTGCCGAGGACTCGGCCGTCGACCTCGACCAGGGTGTCGCCGCCGAGCACGAGACTTCCCGGATGGCGGGCGGCGACGGCCCGGGCCTTGAGCTCGGCGAGCTCGGCGGCGATCCCGGGCGCGTCGGTCGCCGCCGGACGCGACTCGTCGACCCCGCTGACGTCCACGTCGAACGCGACGCCGAGACGGGTCAGCAGCGCGTGGCGGCGCGGCGAGGCGGACGCGAGCACAACGCGCATGGCGTCAGCCTAGCCCGCCCGTCCCACCGGCCCGGGTGGGCCACCGCATCGACGGTCCGTCGAAAAGGCCAGCCGATGACCGCCGCCGACACCAGAAAAACAACAGTGCAGGGAGTAACAAACCCGCATACGTTTTGGTTCGGCGCGCGGTGTTCCCGCCGACGTCAGCCCCCGTTTCGCGGGCGGCTGGGGTGTTTCTTTCGCCACCTGGGCGGGCCGCTCCCGATGCCGATGCCGGATGCGTACGCGAACTCACCATCGGCGGATTCCGAAGCTGACCGGGCGTGAACCTACACTGGCGGCAGCAGTCCACCATCCCACCCACCCGGCGAAGCCACACCAACTCCCAGGAGGGTAACTATGCCCATTCCGCCACGTCAGGCGATCAGGGTCGGCGGCTATCTGCTGAAGCAGAAGCTGCTGCGACGGGAGAAGTTTCCCGTCACTCTCGAGCTGGAGCCGTTGTTCGCCTGCAATCTCGCCTGTGACGGATGTGGGAAGATCCAGCATCCGGCGGATGTGCTCAAGCAGCGTATGCCCGTCGAACAGGCGCTGGCCGCCGCCGACGAGTGCGGCGCCCCCGTCGTCTGCCTCGCCGGCGGCGAGCCACTCATGCACCCGCAGGTCGAGCAGATCGTCGAAGGACTGGTGAAGCGCAAGAAGTTCGTGTACCTGTGCACGAACGCGCTGCTGCTGCCGAAGAAGATTGACAAGCTCACACCTTCGCCGTATCTCTCGCTGGCCGTGCACATCGACGGCCTGGAGGAGCGCCACGACGAGGTCGTCGCGAAGAAGGGAGTGTTCAACCAGGTCGTCGACAACATCAAGGATGCCCAGCGGCGCGGCTTCCGGGTCACCACGAACACCACTTTCTTCAACACCGACACCCCGCAGAACGTCATTGAGGTGCTGGACTTCCTCAACAACGAACTCGACGTCGACGGGATGATGATCTCACCCGCGTACGCCTACGAGAAGGCGCCCGGGCAGACGACCTTCCTCGGCGTCGAGGAGACCCGGGAGCTGTTCCGCAAGGCATTCGCGGACGGCCGGCGGCGCAGGTGGAAGCTCAACCACTCGGCGCTCTACCTGGACTTCCTCGAGGGCAAGCTGGACTTCGACTGCACGGCGTGGGGGATCCCGTCCTACTCGCTGTACGGCTGGCAGCGGCCCTGCTACCTGATGGCCGACGGCTACGCCAGGACGTACAAGGAACTGGTCGAGACCACCGACTGGGACCGGTACGGCCGCGGTCGTGACCCGCGCTGCGAGAACTGCATGGCGCACTGCGGCCACGAGCCGACCGCGCTGGCCGCGACGATGAGCTCCCTGCGCGAAAGCATCCGCGCGGTCCGGGCATAACCGCGCCGGCCGCGTAACCACACCCGCCGCCGGGGGCATCTCCCCGCGGCGTCGCGAACGCCCCATCGGCGGTCCCGACCCGGCCAACCGGATCGGGACCGCCACCCGGGACGCGACTCAGGCGCGGGCGAGGTACTGCTTGGGGAACGTGTAGGGACTACCGTTGGCGAAGTACTCCGTCTCGACGACCGGCAGCCCGGTGTACGCCGACGGCGGCGTGATGAACAGCGATTCGGTAAGCCCGGAGAACCGGAAGTTGGCGGTGAGCGCCGTGCCGTAGATCTCCCACTTCACGCTGCTCGCGTAACCCCAGTAGTCCGGGCCGCTGTGCAGCCCGAGGAACGCGTGCGAGACCACCTGTACCTTCACGCTGTTCCAGTCCGAGCAGTTCGGGAAGTCCAGGACGACGACGATGAGATGGCCGTTCGGATCGGTGGCCTTCCAGGTTCCCTGATACGGATTGTTGGCGCAGGTCGAGGCGTGCGCCGCCGGTGCGGTCAGCGTTGTCGCCGCTGTCAGCCCGAGGGTCAGGGCGACCGCGGCGAGCAACACTCCGAACCTGGGAACGGGCATGGCGAAACGACGTGACATGGTGACCCCCGCGCACTCGTGCCGATATACTGGTGAGGCAACTGTGGCAGCTCGGCGATCATCATGATGACCTTTGTCGGCTGATGTACAGAACGACCCACACCGGCCCGCGGGCGGGTTTTCCCAGCGTCGGCCCCGCGATTGTCAGGTGACAGGAAAGCCGGAACCGACCCGGACCCGGGGTGTCAGTGGGCGGCGCGTTCGCGGGTGACCGTCGCGATGGTGCAGGGACGGTCCGACGGGCCCGCGGTCGTGACCCGGTAGAGCACCGCCGAACGGCCGCGGTGCACGGTCAGCGCCGTCGCCGTCGTGGCCTGGGACAGCTCCGCGGGCCGCAGGTAGTGCACCCGGATGCCGGTGGTGCGTTCCGGGCGGCCCGGTTCGGCCAGCGCGTCGGTGACCAGGTCGCTCAGGCACAGCAGAACCCCGCCGTGCACCGTGTCCGCCAGGCCGCCGAACACGCTGCCGCCGGGCAGGACGAGGCGGCCGAGCTCGCCGTGGCGCGTCGGCCCGACCCCGGCGAGGCCGAGGGCGTCGAGCAGCGAGTGGTGCGCGCCCGGCGCCAGCCGTGCCGGCGGGGGAGCGCTGCCGCGCGCCGTGACCGGCGGCGGGATCTCGACCCAGCGAAACCGGCCGGTGGCCAGGGCGACCAGGCGACCGGCGCCGTCGCGGATCTCGCAGCCGGCGACCCCGCCGGTCGCGTCCCGGCCGTGCAGCCGCGCGTCGGCGACCAGCCCTGGTGCCGCCCACGGCGGCTGGGCCACCACGTCGACGGAGAGTTCAGCCGTCACCGCATGGGTGTTCGGCGGGCGGCGCCCGTAGATCTCCAGGCCGATGGCATCGTCGGCGAGTACGCCGAGCGCGCCCACGGTCGGCTCCCCGCCGGGCCCGGCCAGCCACGGCCCGAGCCGCATCGACACCCGCGTCCCCTGCGGGCCGCTCGCGCCCGGGCTGACCCGCAGCCGCGACTCGGCGCTCTCGCGCGCCGCCGGCGCCGCGGTGGCCTCCGGCGGCGGCCATCGCCGGCCGGTGGGCGTGCGGATCGCCGAGGTCCCGCTCATGCTGCCGCTCGCGTCATCGCCATCGCCATCGCCATCGCCATCTGCCCTGCCTCCAGCCGTCCTGCCTGACCGTGATCGTCCGAAGCGGTGGCGCCACGCCTCGTCCCGTCCTACCCGATCTGTACGCCCGGCGCCGCCGGTGCTCCTCGGGGGCCGACCGTGTGGCGGTACCCGAACGGCGGTGCCGGTGTGCGCCGCCACAGGCCGGCCGGATGGCGATACAGTCCCTAATCGGAGGATCCTCCGTTCTCTGACGGGAAGGGCGACCATGCACCTCGGCCTGCACATCTCCGACTTCACCTGGCCCGGCGGACCGTCGACCCTCGCCGCCGACCTGACCCGCGTCGCCGTCGCCGCCGAGGACGCCGGCTTCGCGAAGCTCAGCGTGATGGACCATCTCTGGCAGATCCGCGGCATCGGCCCGCCCGAGCACGACATGCTCGAGGCCTACACGACGCTCGGCTACCTCGCGGCGCGCACCAGCCGCATCGAACTGCTCGCCTGGGTCAGCGCCGTGGTCTACCGCGAGCCCGGCCTGCTGGCGAAGGCGGTCACCACGCTGGACGTGCTCTCCGAGGGCCGGGCGTGGCTCGGCATCGGCGCCGCCTGGTTCGAGCAGGAGGCCCACGGCCTCGGCCTGCCGTTCCCGTCGACGGCGGAACGCTTCGAGCGCCTGGAGGAGGCCCTGGAGATCTGCCTGCAGATGTGGAGCGGCAGCGACGCCCCGTACAAGGGTCGTCACTACCAGCTCGAACGCACCCTCAACGTGCCGGCGGCGCTGCGCCGCCCGCACCCGCCGATCATGATCGGCGGCAGCGGGGAACGCAGGACGCTGCGCCTGGTCGCCCGCTTCGCGCAGGCATGCAACCTGTTCAACGCCCCGGACATCGAGCACAAGCTCGATGTCCTGCGCGGGCACTGCGCCGACGTCGGCCGTGACTACGACGAGATCGAGAAGACCGTCATCGGCCCGCTCGACCCCGGCGCCGACGGCGAGAACATCGACACGCTGCTCACCGACCTGCGTCGCCTCGCCGACCTCGGCATCACCCATTACCACGGCTCGGTGCCGGGCGTGGCGGCGCTGCGCCCGCTGGAAATTCTCGCCGACCAGGTCATCCCGGTCGCCGCCGCCTTCTAGACGGCCGGCTCCCGCCCGCCGCCGGCCCGATGGTGCCGGCGCGGGTGGACGGCCGCCGCGAGACCGGTGGTGAAAGGTCCCTGCGCGGGTAGTGATCGGGTATGTGGACGACGTTGAAGCGGGCGGTGTCCGGCCGGGGCCGGCGGCCGGCGGACAGCACGGCGTGGAATCCGACGGGCTTCTGGTGGTGCCTCGACCACGAGCGGGTCGAGAACCCACCGGATGCCCCGGGCCACCGCCGTCTCGGCCCCTACGACAGCGCCGACGCGGCAGCCGACTGGCGCCGCCGCCTCGACGCCCGCAACGAACAGTGGGACGACGACGACCGCCGCTGGGCCGCCGGCCCCGGCTCCGGCACCTCCTGACGCCGTAGCCTCGCCGCTCGCCGCCCCGGCGCTCGCCAGTCGGCGGCGCAGCCGGCTGCCCGGCGCCGGCTTGGTGCGTGGGAAAGGCGCCTGCTGCCTCTTCGACAGGGATAAATCGGATGCGGACCCCGGTCAAAGCGACAGGTTGCCCCGTTCCCAGGCATCGCCCGGCGCGGCCGTCGGTGGTGGTGGTGGTGGTGGCGGTTCAGTTCGTGCCGGGGCCGGGCGCGGGGCCGTCGACCTCGGCGGAGCTGGCCAGGCGCAGCTTGCGGGCGGCGCGTTCGTAGAAGGTCGTGTGCCCGAGGCGGACGACTCCGACCGCCGCCGGCCGGGAGGTCATCGTCATCGTCGCCCCGGCGTCGAGATGAACGTGCACCGCACCGTCGATCTCGACGGCGAGCCGGGCGCTGCCCGGCAGCACGGTCAGGGCCAGCGAGTCGTGCACGGACAGCACCATGCCCCGGTTGAACGCCGAATGCGGCGCCACCGGCGTCACCAGCAGCGCCTCGACGGACGGACTGACCAGCGGCCCGCCCGCCGAGAAGCTGTACGCGGTGGAGCCCGTCGGGGTCGACACGACCACCGCGTCCGCGGCGTAGCGGACGAACGGTCGCCCGCCGACCCGCAGCTCCACCGCGGCGCTGCCGCCCTGCCCCGGCATCCGCACGACGGCGACGTCGTTGAACGCGCTCATCGTCCGCGCACCGAAGCGCTCACCACCATCCACGAACGTCTTCGCCGGGACGGCGCCGTGCGCGCCCCTGCCGTTGTCGACGCCGTTGTCGACGCCGAGGTCGGCGTCGACGGCCAGGCGCGGCTCGACGGTGTACTCGTGGCGGTCGATCGCGGACAGCGCCATGGCCAGCTCGGGAACGTCGACCTCGGCGAGGAATCCGAGCCGGCCCAGGTTCACCCCGAGGACGGGGGCGTGCCCGCGGTCGGCCAGGCGCATCGCCCGCAGCATCGTGCCGTCACCGCCGAGGCTGACCAGCAGCTCGGAGCGGACGGCGAGCTCCGCGGCGTCGACCGCGACCGCGGCGCAGCGCAGCCGTTCGATCTCACCGGCGACGCCGAGGACCGTCACGTCGCGCTGCGCCGCCCAGTCGAGCACCGCCGCGACCGCCCGCGCGGAGTCACGCCGCGGATGCAGCACCATTCCGACCGTCCGAACCACCGTCGCCCCCCACCGTCCGCCTACCGTCACCCTGCCCCGCCGGTGCGCCCGCCGCCCGGCGGGCCGCGTCGAGGCTCAGCCCCGTGCCCGTCCTACGTGTCCCCGCCGTCGCGCGTGGCGCCGCCGCCCCCGTCCGGGCCGTGCGCGTCGCCGGCGGGCAGGTCGGTGCCGGGACGCCAGGGGCGGGGCTCGGCGGGTGCGGGCGGCAGCGGGCTGGCCAGGGCCATCCCGAAGTAGGCGACGTCACGCCACGCCCCGAGCCGGTACCCCACGTTGCGATACACCCCCGTCGGCTCGAAACCGACCGCGGTGTGCAGCGTGACGCTGGCGGCGTTCGGCAGCGTGATGCCCGCGTAGACGTTGAGGTATCCCAACGCGCGCACCTCGGCGAGGAGCCGATCGTAGAGCGCCCGGCCCAGGCCGCGGCGGTGCACGGCCGCGGCCAGGTAGATCGACGTGTCCGCCGACCAGCGGTAGGACGCCCGCGCATGGTGGGCGCTGGCGTAGGCGTATCCGACGATCTCGCCGTCGGCCTCGGCGACCAGCCACGGCTTGCGCGGCGCCGCGGCCATCCGTGCGCGCAGCTCGGCGAGGCCGGGCACCGCCTCCTCGAACGTCGCCGGCGACCCGGTGACGTACGGTGCGTAGACCGCCTGGATGCCGGCGGCATCCGCCGCGCCGGCCGCCCTGATGATGACCATGTCGCCTCCGAACTCCCGCGCAGGACGGACGTAAAGGATTATCCGATGGTGGGCGCGGCGGGCGTGGGTGCGAGCAGATCCGCGAGTACGTCCCGCAGAATGTCCAGCCCGTCGCGGCTGAGCACCGACTCGGGATGGAACTGCAGGCCCGTGAACGTCGCGGCCCGCAGCGCGTGCACCGTGCCGTCGGCGGGGTCGCGGGCGAGGCGGACGAGGCCGTGCGCCGAGGCCAGCTCGTCCGCCCCGGCCACGGCGGTGAACGTCGAGTAGAAGCCGACGCGGCGCGGCTGGCCGAACAGGTCGATGGTGCGGGCCAGGCCCTGGTAGGGATCGTCGCGGCGGTGCAGCGCGAGTCCGAGCAGGCTGGCGAGTAGCTGATGGCCGAGGCAGACGGCGAGCAGCGGCCGGCCCGCCGCGAGGCGACCGGCGATCAGCCCGCGCAGCACCGCCATCTTCGGCCCCGCGTCGCCGTCACCGTCGGCCGCGCCCGGATCGCCCGGCCCAGGGCCGATGACCAGCAGCTCCGCGTCCCCAGGCTCCGCCTTCGCGGCCGTGGCGCCTCCGCGCGTCGCGCGCCTGGGCTCCGCGTCCTCAGCCGAGGGGCGCCCAGTCGATGGGTGCGCGGGCGCCGCGTGCCCGGGGCGGTGTGCCCGGCCGTCGGCTGCCGGCCTGGTGAGGTTGTCCCACGGGCGCACGGTGACGGCCAGGCCGAGCGCGCGCATCAGCTCGGCGAGCATGTCGGCGAAGGCGTCCTCGGCGTCGACGACGAGCGCCGAGCGGCCGCTCAGCGCCGCGACGGCGGCCGAGCGCGGCGCCGGACGGTCGATCCAGAACGGGGACAGGGCGGCGTTGCGGTCGGCGAGCGCGGCGGCGATCGGCGCGGCTCCGGCCAGCGCCGCGAACGCCCGCGCGTCCACCGACGTCGACGTCGACACGGATGCGGACGCCGACACGGATGCGGACGTCGACACGGATGCGGACGCCGATGCCGGCGCTGATGTGGTCGCCGATGCCGGCGCGGTCGTCGGCGGGAGCTGGGCGGCGCGGGGCGGGGGGCCGGCGGGGGAGGGGAGGGGGGGCAGGGTGCGCAGGCCGAAGGCGGCGAGGATGCCGGCGGCCTTGGTGTGGGTCTCGGCGACCTCGCCGTGCGGGGTGGAGTGGCGCACCAGCGTCGCGCCGACCGGGACGCGCAGCACGCCGTCGGCGGTCAGCTCGGCGGTGCGGATCAGGATCGGCGCGTCGAGGGTCTGGTGGCCCGTGCCGTCCCGGCCGAGCAGGGCGCACACCCCGGCGTAGTAGCGCCGGCCGCGCCGTTCATGGCGGGCGATCACCCGCAGCGCGCTGCGCAGCGGACTGCCGGTGACGGTCGGCGCGAACATCGTCGCGCGCAGGATGTCCCGCACGTCGGCGTCGCCCCGGCCGTCGAGGAGGTACTCGGTGTGCACGAGATGGGCCATCCGGGTCAGCCGCGGCCCGCTGATCCCCCCGCCCCCGCCGGCGACGCGGGCCATCATCTTCAGCTCCTCGTCGAGGACCATGTACAGCTCGTCGGTCTCCTTCGCGTCGGCGAGGAAACGCAGCAGCCCGGCCTGGTCGGGGCCGGTGGGCCCCAGCCGGTGGGTGCCGCTGATCGGGTTCATCCGCACCGTCCCGCCGGCGGCGCTGACGTGGCGTTCCGGGGTGGCGCCGACGAGGGTGCGGGCGCCGGTGTGGACGAGGAACGTCCAGTAGGCGCCCGGTTCGTCTCTCAGCAGGCGGCGCAGCGCGGCGAGCCCGGCGGCCAGCGGCGGCCCGCCGAGGGTGGCCGTGTAGGTGCGGTGCAGGACGAAGTTCGCGCCCTGGCCGCGGCCGATCTCCTCGCGTAGCACCGTGCGGACGGTCTCGGCGTACTTGTCGTCGTCGTGGTCGAAGTGGCCACCGGTGGCGGCGGGGCCGGTGGCGGGCAGTGCGGCGAGGGCCTCGGTGAGCGACAGATGTCCGTGGTCGGTGACGCGCAGGCACTCCAGCGGGGCGCCGTCGTCGACGCAGGGCAGGCCTTGCTCGGCGAGCTGGCGGAAGGGGATGACGGCGAGCGTGCGCGGCCCGGCGGGCCCGGTCGGCAGCGGGATGTCCGCGATCCGGTCGACCACGGCGAGCTCGCCGCGCAGCACGTCGAGATGGTCGGCACCGCTGCGGCGCAGCAGGGCGAACGGGCCGGGATCGCCGCCGGCCGAGACGGCGGCGAGCAGGGGGCGGAGCAGGTCCATGGTCGGTGTCCTCGTGGGTCGGGACACACAGCCGGCCTGACCGGGGCCGCTGCTTCCACGCCGGGGAGGGAGTTGACCACGGCGGCCGCCGGAGGGGCGGCCGCGTGCTCGTGGATGGTGCTACGCGCGCATCAGCGGGGCCGCCGGACAGGCGGCCCGCCAGGAACTCCCGCGGGCGAGCATGCCGTCACTCTAGTACGGGCGTGTTTCGTTCGGTCGCCGCGGGCCCGGCGGCGCGGACGGGGTGGGCCGGCCGCGCCAGCCGCTGGTGGCCGCGCGGCAACGCACATGTGAACGGTTGGTGACGCACTCGACCCGGTTGTCTGCCCTCGGTAACGTGCCCAATCGGGCGATTTGCGATTCTTTCGGGTTTGACGTGCTACGTCGGTTCGGATGCGGGTGGCGGCGAGGTGAGGCAGGGGTGGCCGGTGTGCCGGAGGCGCCGCCGTATGGCGTCAGTGGACCACGCACGGTGATACTTGGCGCCGCGACCGACAGCGCCGGAGCGGGTAGCACGGTGATCGACGGCCCCGGCACGGTCACGGACGGCCGCGGCGGCAACGGGCCCGGCGGCGAACAGTACGACGACGCCGGATACGGCGACAGCGACAGCGATGCCGGCGGCGGCGACGCAGGTGACGGCGGTGGCCCTGGCGGCGGTGGCCCTGGCGGCGATGGCCCTGGCGCCGATGGCCCTGGCGCCGATGGCGCTGCCGGCGGCGGGTACACGGGTGCGGTCGGCGGTCGCGCGGAGCCCGACGCCGATGCCGAGCGGTTCCTCGCCGCCTGGCGCCGGACGCCACCCGGACGCCGGCCCCGCGCCGGGCTTCCGCGCCGCGCCTGGGGCACACTCGGCGCGCTGGTCGCGGTCGTGGCCGTCGGGCTGATCGGTGGGCTCGGTTCCGCCGCCGGCCTGGATGCCGGCTGGTCCCTGACCGCGGACAGTCCGGCGGCGACACACCTGCCGAACACCCCCGCCGCCGCCGGGCTCCCGCGACCGGGCCCGGCCGAACCGCGCGGCACCGCGGTCTCCGCGCTGCCTGACGCCACGTACCCGGCGGCGTCGGTAGTCGCCGCGACACCCGCGCCCGGGCCGGGCAGCGCGGGTCAGGGCGCCGTCGTCCCGCCCGCGCGTCAGCCCGCCGGCCCGCCAGCGGCCGCCGGCACGGACCGTCAGGAGAACACTCCCGCCCGGCCGGCGGCCCTCCCGCCGGCCTCCGCCCCGAAGGCGACGACCGTGCCCGAGGTGTCCATGACGCCGGCGCCGCCGGCACCCGCGCAGGCGCCCGTCCAGGCACCCGCGCCGCCCGCGGCGACCGGGCAGCCGCAGTCGGGGGTGGCGATCCTCACCAATCTCGCCACCGGCTTCTGCCTCGACAGCGGCGCGGACAGCACCATCTACGCCAGCACCTGCGACGGCCGGCTCAGCGAGCGATGGGCGGTCTTCGGCTACGGCCAGGTGATGCTGAAGAACCAGTCGACCGGACTGTGCCTGGACAGCAACGCGAAGGGCCAGGCCTACAGCCGGGTCTGCCAGAGCAAGCCCAACCAGTGGTGGAAGATGGTCGACGCCGGCTACAGCAGCGTGAGTATGACCAACGTCGGAACGAAACGTTGCTTCGACAGCGGCAGTGACGGCAGCGCCTACACGCTGCCGTGCAACGACGGTTCCTACCAGCGGTGGGTCCGTGCCTGAGATCCTGCGGGCCCACCGCGGCGTCGTCCTGCTCGTTCTCACCGCCGTCGTCGCGGGTGTCCTGGCGCTGGTGTTCGCGAACTGGTTCTCCCGCACGTGGGGCTGGCGGCGGACGATCCGGAGCCTGGGCCGTCAGTTCGCGCTGGGGCTGCGCGACCTCGCCCTGGTGAGCACCGCCGGACACCGCTTCCGCCGGGACGTGCGCGCCGTCGCCGCGCTGCTCGCAGACCCGGCGCTCGCCCGGGACACGGTCACCGCGCTCGCCGCGGCGGCGGACGAGGCGGCCGCTTCCGAGCCGGCCGCTCGCGCGGCGGGCGTCCGACCGCTGCACGCCGCGGTGAGCGCCGACTCGATCCGGGTCACCCTCCTCGGCCGTGGCGCGGGCATCCCGCGACCTGTCTTCAACCGGGCGCGGATTCGGGCCGCCGGGTCGGCGCGGGTGCCCGTCGACCCCGCGGTCGTCGGCACCTCCGCGGCCGTCGACCCCGCCGGCCAGGGGCAGGGGCACTGTCCTGTCGTGGTGGGGCTCGTTGCGGGCGCGGGCGCGGCCCTGGCACTGCTGGACCTGGCCGCGCTCCCGGCGGTCGGGACCATCGAGGGGCCGCCCGCGCGGGCCCGTCGGCTCGCCGCGGCGATCGCCGCGCAGCTCGCCGCCGGCCTCACGACCGCTGGTGGGGTGCGGTTGTCGGTCACGGCGGGGCTCCTGCCCGGTTACCGCGGACCGTCGTTGTCCGAGGCACTCGATCTGCTCGACGGCCCGCCGGACTCGGACTGGTCACCCGAGCAGGCGACCGGCACGGGCACGGTACCGGCCGGCGGCCTGACCGTGCTGGTGTGTGCCGGTATCGACGACGACGAGCTGCCACGGCTGGGCCGGCTCGTCCAACAGCATCCCGAGCTGCGGATCCTCACCGTCGGCCGGCTCGGGATGACGCGGTGGAGGCTTGAGATCGATCCGATCGGACACGTCACGGTGCCCGAGCTCGGTGTCCACGCGGACGCCGCCCCCCTCGAACGCGGCCTGGACCGTGCGCTTCGCCGCCGCGTGCGGACCCGGCGCCGACCCGGCGGGAACGACGCCGCCCCGCCGAACGCCGGCACCGTGCCCACCGGGACGACGTCGGCGAGTTCGCCGCCCCTGGGTTCGCACACCCCAGGCTCGCCGACCCCGACCATGCCGACCCCGACCATGCCGACCCCGACCATGCCGACCCCAAGCGCGCCACCCCTGAGCGCGCCACCCCTGGGTGTGGCCGCCGCGGGCGAGCGCGTCCGGGTCGGCCAGGCCGACCAGGACGACGACGGCGACGCCCGCCGTCGCGTGGGCACGGCGGCCGGGGCCACCGGCGGTGAGGCAGCCGAGCTCGCTGCCCCGGAGCCGGTGCGCGGCGTGGGCCGGCAGGCCGCCGCTGCGGGTGAGCGACCGGCCGTGGAGGTCGCGGCGGGAGCCGCGGCGGCGGGCCAGTGACCACGGACGTCGTTCTCACCGTCGAAGCCGACCCCGACCCCGACCCCCGGGAGGCCACCGCGGGCGCGGGCCGCACCGGCGGCGGGAGCGCCGGGCCGGGGGCGCGTGACGTGCTGGTGCGCCTGCGGCCCACGACCACCATCAGGGCGCTCACCGAGGGCCTGACCGCCTCGCCGGACCCGGTCTGCTTCCTGGACGGCGAACCCCTGGACCCGGCCGCGACGGTCGGTGACAGCGGCATCCTGACGGGCCGGCGGATCGGACTGGACAACCCGGTCGCGCCGGACGAGCCGTCGGACCCCGCAGCCGGACCCGCCAGGTGGTTCGAGGTGCGGGTGGTCGGCGGACCCGACGCCGGGCGGATCTGGCGGGTCGGGGTCGGCGCGCACGACATCGGCGCAGGCGTGGGCTGCGCGATCCGGCTCACCGCCGACGACGTCCCCGCCCGGGCCGCGGTCCTGCACGTCGGGCACGACGGGGACACCTGGCTGACCGATCTCGCCCCGGGCTCGGTGCGCACGACCCAGCCCCGCGCGCCACAGCTTCGCCTGACCGAGCCCCACCACGCGGCGATGCGCATCGAACGGCGGGACCGTCCCGACCCGCCCGAACCACCGCGCTGGACGCCCCTGGGCGCCACCGCGCCGGGCGCCACCGCCTGGGCGGACGGCTCGGACCTCGTCGTCGGACCGGCGCTGCTGCGACTGGCCGAGTGCTTCACCGCCGACGCGGCCATCACGCCGTCGGAGGATGTGCTGGGCCTTGACTTCAACCGGCCGCCGCGGATCGTGCCGCCGCTGCTCGCCTCCCGCCAGCGCTTCCCCGTGCCGCCGACGCCGCCCGTGCGCAGGCCCATCCCGCTGCTGCTCATGATCGCGCCGATGCTGCTGGGCCTGGCGTTCGTGTGGTTCTTCCACACGCTGTTCTTCGTCGTCATCATGCTGTTCAGCCCGGTGCTGGCGTTCGCCAACTGGAACCAGGAACGGCGCGGCGGGCGCCGCCGCTACCGGACGGAGGCGGCACGCTACCGGGCACGGCGCGCCGTGGTCGCGGCCGACCTGGGCGCCGTGGTCAGCACCGAACGCGCGGCCCGCGCCCAGGCCGCCCCCGATCCCGCGGCGGTCGGGCTCACCGCGACCGGCCCGGGCCACCGGCTGTGGGAACGCCGGCGCACCGATCCGGACCATCTCCTGCTGCGGGTCGGCACCGTCGACCAGCCGTCCCTCGTCGAGGTGGAGGACCCCGCCCTCGACGATCACGACCATCGGCTGCGGTGGAACGTCCCCGAGGTACCCCTCGCGGTGGACGTCGCCGCCCGCGGCGTGGTGGGCGTGGCCGGCACGCGGGCGCACGCGCACGCGCTGGGACGCTGGCTGCTCGTCCAGTGCGCCGTCCTGCACAGCCCCCGCGACCTGCGGATCGTCGTGCTCACCGACAGCGGCGGCCGGTCGAGCTGGGCATGGACCCGCTGGCTGCCGCACAGCCGCCCGGGCGCCGCGGGTGGCGCCGGTGGGCCCGCGGTGTCGATCGGCAACGACCCCGAGACCGTCGCGCACCGCGTCGCCGAACTGCAGGCGCAGATCCGGGTCCGCGCGCAGGCCCGCGAGTCGGCGCTCGGACCGGTGATGTTCACCCAGCCCGACGTGGTCGTGCTCGTGGACGGAGCCCGGCGGCTGCGCGACGTGCCGGGAATGATCCAGGTGCTCACCGAGGGCCCGGCCGTGCGGATCTTCGCGCTCTGCCTGGACACCGAGGTGCGGCTGCTGCCCGAGGAGTGCACCACCGTCATCCGCTGCGACGGCGACGTGCTGGCGGTGCGCCAGACCGACGTGCCGGAGGTGCCCGGGGTGCGTCCCGACCTGGTGACGGTGCCCTGGTGCGAGCGGGTCGCCCGCGCGCTGGCTCCGCTGCGCGACATCAGCCCCGACGCCGGGGACGGGCTGCCCGACCGGGTGCGGCTGCTGGACCTGCTGGGGCTCACCGGCCCGGGCGTGCCCGGGCCGCCCGATCCCCGCGTCCTCGTCGCCGCCTGGGCGGCCCAGCCGGCGTCGACCCGCTTCCCCCTCGGCGTCGGCTTCGACGGGCCGGTCGTGCTCGACCTCGTCCGCGACGGGCCGCACGCGCTGGTCGCGGGCACCACCGGCGCCGGCAAGTCGGAGCTGCTACAGACCCTCGTCGGCGCGCTCGCCGCCCACAACCGGCCCGACGAACTGGTCTTCGTCCTGGTCGACTACAAGGGCGGCAGCGCGTTCCGCGGCTGCGCGCGGCTGCCCCACACCCTCGGCATGGTCACCGACCTCGACCCGGCGCTGGCCGTGCGGGCGCTGGAGTCACTGGCCGCGGAGCTGCGCCGACGCGAGGAGCTGCTCGCGGCGGCCGAGGCGAAGGACATCACGCACTACCGGGCGCTGCGCTCGCGGGACCCGGGGCTGCCCGCCCTGCCCCGGCTGCTGCTGGTGATCGACGAGTTCGCCACCCTCGCCCGGGAGGTGCCCGACTTCATCCCGGGCCTGGTCAGCCTCGCGCAGCGGGGCCGTTCGCTGGGCATCCACCTGGTGCTCGCCACCCAGCGGCCCGCCGGGGTGGTGACCGGCGACATCCGGGCGAACACCAACCTGCGCATCGCCCTGCGGGTGACCGACCCGATGGAGAGCACCGACGTCGTCGACACCCGGGACGCGGCCCTCATCCCGGCCGCGACCCCCGGGCGGGCGCTGGCCCGGGTGGCGCACCGGTCCACGCTGCTGTTCCAGACCGCCTACTGCGGCGCCCCCCACCGCCCGCCCACCGCGCCGCCCCCGGTATCCTCCGCCGTCTCGGCAACGACCGCCGGCCCGGCAACGACCGGCGGCGCCGGGACCGACGCGGACAAAGGGCCGGTGAGCCCCGTGGCGCTGCCGTGGAGCGCGCTGGGCCGGGCGCTGCCGCCGGCGACGCCCGACCCGGCCGGTACGCACGACGACGACCCGACCGCCGGGGGCGACCTGGGACCCACCGACCTCGACGTGCTCGTCGACCTCGTCCGCGAGGCCGCGGGGCGGACCCCCCACCAGCCCCAGCCGAGCCCCTGGCTGCCGGCGCTGAGCCCGCGGGTGGTCCTCGACGACCTCGACGAACTCCTGCGCGACAGCGTGGCCCGCGGCGTGCCGTACGCGCTGGTGGACCTGCCGCACCGCCAGCACCAGCAGCCGGTGTGCGCCGACCTGGCGACGTTCGGGCACCTCTACGTCCTCGGCGCGCCGCGCTCCGGGCGCTCCCAGACGCTGCGCACCCTCGCCGGCGCGCTGGCCCGCGCGCACACCTGCGCCGAGGTCCACCTCTACGGCATCGACGCCGCCGGCGGCGCGCTCGCCGTGCTCGCCGACCTGCCGCACTGCGGCGCCGTCGTGGGCGGGACCGACCTGGAACGGCTCGGCCGGCTCTGCGACCGTCTCGGCGCGGAACTCACCCGCCGCCAGAGCCTGCTCGCCGAGTACTCCTGCGCCGGCCTGGACGAACTGCGCGCGGCGATGCCCGCCGGCAGCGCCCCCGCCCATCTGCTGCTCCTCATCGACGGCTGGGACTCCCTCGCCGCGACCCTGCCCGAGCACGACGGCGGCCGGCTCTACGAGGCCCTGCTCAGCCTGCTGCGGGAGGGCACCGGCGCCGGGATGCACCTGGTCGCCACCGCCGACCGGGGCCTGCTCGCGGGCCGCGCCGCCGGGCTGAACGACCACCGCGTCCTGCTGCGGATGGGCGACCGCGGCGACTACGCCGCGATCCGCGTCCCGCCGCAGCGCATCCCCGCCCACGTCCCGGCGGGTCGTGGCTGGCGGTCGGTGGACCAGGGCGAGATCCAGATCGCGCTGCTCGACCCCGACCCGGCCGGCCAGGCGCAGGCCGAGGCGCTGCGCCGGATCGCCGTGCGGGCCGCGGGCCGGGACCGCGACGTGCCCGCCGAGCGGCGGCCGTTCCCCATCGCCGCGCTGCCCGCCCCGATGGCCTTCGCCGACGCCTTCGAAAAGGTCGGACCGGCCGACCGCGGCCCGCTGCGGGCTCTGCTCGGCGTCGGCGGCGACGCGGCCGCGCCGGTGCTGCTCGACTTCGCCGGGCGCGCCCACACGTTCCTCATCGCCGGGCCCCCCGGCTCGGGGCGCAGCAACACGCTGGCGACGCTGGCCGTGTCGCTGCTCGCCGGCGGCACCAGGCTGGTCGTGCTCACCCCGCGGGACTCACCGCTGCGCCGTCTCGCCGCCCACCCCCAGGTCGCCCTCGCCGGGCTCGACGCGAACCTCACCGTCGAGGGACCGGCGGTCGTCCTCGTCGACGACGTGGACCTGCTCGGGTTCTCCTCACCGCTGGAGGCGCCGCTGCGCGAGATCGTCTCCGCCGGGCGGGACCGGGGTGTCGGGCTGGCCTTCGCGGGCAGCGGCGAGGCGCTGAGCCAGTCGATCAGCGGCTGGCTGGGGGAGGCCCGCCGCTCCCGCCAGGGGGTGCTGCTCGCGCCGCAGTCCTCCCTGGAGGGCGACCTGCTGGGGACCAGGATCCCGCCGAGCCTGCTGCGCGCCGGGGTGCGTCCCGGCCGCGGTCACATCGCCGACGCGGCCGGGACGCTGCGCACCATCACGATCCCCCACACCGTGCTGCGCTGAGCCCTCAGGCGTCCGACCCCGAGGGCTTCGCCAGAGAGGCGTCCATCGTCTGCAGGTTCTGGGAGATCATGTTGAAGCTCTCCGCGAACTTGCCGATGTTCTGGATCGCCGCGGTCAGCGACGCGTTGAACTCGGCGTACTGGGCGCTCATCACCGGGCTGGACTGCGTCATCCACAGTCCGCCGGAGCTGGTGAGCAGTTCGGTCACCCGCGACTGCAGCAGCGTGAGCGTGCTCTGGATCTCACTGCCCTCGCTGGTCAGACGGCCGGCCACGGCGCGGACCTGGCCGTAGTCGACGTCGATCTCCGCCATGTGCTGATTCCTCCGTAGGTTGCTGTCCGGCCGGGTGCGCCCGGCTAGGTGCTGCTGATCGCCGCGTCCATCGCCTGCAGCTGCGAGACGATGTTGTTGAACTGGTGCGCGAAGCTGGTGATGTTGTTGACTGCGCTGGTGACCGAGGTGTTGAAATCGGTGTACTGCTGCTGCAGCGTCGGGCTGGACCGCACCAGCCACAGGCCACCGCCGTTGGTCAGCAGGCCCGTCACCGCCGACTGCAGCGCGGTCAGCTTCGGCACCGTCTCGGCGACGGCGGCGTTGAGCTGCGTCGCGACCCCGTTCACCTGCTCGTAGTCGATCGTGATGTCCGCCATGCGCCGCTCCTTACTCGTTGATGGGGGTGTAGGGGTCGTCCGACGGCGGGTCCTCGTGCGACGTCGACGTCCACAGGCCACGCTCGGGATCGCCGGTGTAGGTGTCGGTTCCCTTCGGGCCGGTGACGACCTTCGTGCCCGTGCCGTCGGGCATGAGCACGACGGAGGTGGTGGTCGTGTTGCCGTCGGGGTCAACCGTCACGCTGTGGTACTGCCCGTGGTCACTGGGGGTGACCGTGGTCGAGGTCGTCCCGTCGTCGGTGGTGCTGGTCACCACGTAGGTCCGGTCGGGGTTCGTCGTCTGCGTGATGACCTCCTTACTGCCGTCCGAGTGGGTGACGGTGGTGGTGTAGTCGACGGTGTCGGTCGTCCCGTCGCCGTTGAAGTCCTGGTAGGTGTAGGTCGTCTTCTCCGAGTAGCTCAGCCCGCTGGGCGAGGTGATGTTGCTGGTCTCGGAGATCACCCTGCCGTCACCGTCGACCTCCGTGGCGGTGGTGGTGCCGGTGCCACCCGGCCCCGCCAGGGTGGTCGGCGCCGCCCCCGGGTCCTGCGGCGGCGGTCGGTCCTTGCCCCACAGCGGGATGGTCGCGGTCCGCAGCACGCCGTTCTCGTCGTAGTACTTGTAGGTGATGACCTGGTCCTTGGTCTCCTGGTAGTGCTTCCAGGCTTCTTCCTTGGATTTCCACTGGGCGATCTGCGCCTGCACCCGGCCCTCGTTGACCTTGGTGAAGATGTCGCTGTCCAGGTCGAAGTAGGCCTTGGCCACGCTGTCGAGCAGCTTCGCCAGCTCGTCAAGCTTGTCCATCGAGTCCTTGAACGGCTTGTGGCAGGTGCTGTAGAACGCGCTCAGCGCGGCGAACAGGGTCGCGCTGCCCACCGCGTCCGACCCGACCTCGCCCTGGCTGCTGACGACCGCGCGCCCCCCGACGGACTCGACGTCGGTCTGGATCTGCCCGCGCAGACTCTGCATGCTGGCGGCCAGCTCATGCAGCAGGTTGTAGTCGAGCACGAGATCAACCATGCCGGCTCCTGTCCGCGGCGACGGGCCGGCGGGACGGCCCACTGCCTCCTACTACGCGCGCCGTGGGCCACAGGGTTCACCGGTGAACCAGACGACCGGGTCGGCGCGTAGTACCCGACGGGGGCGCAGTACCCGTCGAGCGAAGGTGCTCTCGACAGCGGCACCTTCCGCGCACGCGGACACCGGGAGCCGCCGCGGGCAGCCACGAGGAGGGCCGCGTGCCACGACCGACCGACTGGTCCCCGCTCGGACTGCCCGGCGATCCCACCCCCGGCGACCCCGACGCGCTGGCGGGCGTCGCCGATTTCATGGTCACCATGGCCGGGCACGCGGACGCCGCCGACACCGGCCTGCGCCAGGTCGTCGCCAAGAGCGGCGAGGGGGCCTTCGTCGGCAAGACCGCGGACTGGCTGCGCGACACCGTCAACACCGCCATCCAGGACTTCGTCGGCGGGGTCCGCCAGGCGTTCCACCAGACCGAGCCGGCCGTGCGCTCCTACCTCTCCGCGATGCGCGACGCCCAGGCCCGGGCGGATTCCGCGCTCGCCCAGGCGGCCGGCCTGGCCGCCGACGACCAGCGCCGAGACACCCTCGCCGGCGACGCCAAGGCCGCCGGCGGCGACCAGGAGCGGGCCGCGAAGAGCGCCGCCGAGACCATCCGCGGCGCGCGGGGGTTCATCCACTCACCGAACCCGAAGAAGTCCGCCTGCGAGGTCTTCTGGGAGATCTTCGGCTGGATCGTGCTGGCGATCACGGTCGTCGCCGTGTTCGTCGGCGGGCCCATCGGCCTGCTCGCCCTCGGCCTGAACGCGGTCCTGGCCACCAAGGCGGTCATCGACTTCGCCGAGGGCAAGACGAACATCGCGGGCCTGGTGATCGGCCTGCTCGGCCTGCTCGGGCCCTCCACGAAACCGCTCATCGCGCTGGCCACCCTGAAGAACATCGTCCGCGGCGCCCTGACCACCATCAAGGACGCGGTCAGCGCGACGGGGAAGACGATCGCCCGGCTCGGCAACGACTTCTGGCACGCGGTCACCACCCTCAACCTCACGACCATCGTCAACGGCATCGGCGACATCGCCGCCACGATCGGCCGCACCGTCCGCTCCGGCTCCCTGTGGAAGATCAAAACATTCAGCGTCGCCGACGTCCTCGCGTCGCGCGGCCTGGTCACCCTCAAGGGCGCCGTGCTGGGGTTCCCCGCCGCCACCGGGGAACTGCTAGGCAGCATCGCCGCCGCCGGAGGCCGGCTGCCGGAGGCGCTCGCCGCCAGCGTGGCGGCCGTTCCCGGACTCGCCCGGGACCTCGTCAGCGGGATCGGCAGCGGGCTGCGGGCGATACCGCGACTGCTGAGCAACGAGTTCGGCGAGTGGAAATGGCTCAAGATCTTCCTGCCGCTCCACGGGGTGGAGATCGGTGCCCTCGGCGTGCACGACGCCTTCCGGCTCGCCGTGCTCGGTCGCGGCCTGGGGATCGGCGACCACGCGGCGCTCGCCGCCCGGGTCAAGATCTTCCAGGCCGCCGGCGGTGCGGTGCGCGTCACCGACGGCGTCCTGCACAACCTGCACGTCCCCGAGCCCGGCATGACACACGCCGACTCCGGCCTGCTGGTGCCTGAGCCCGCCGCGGGGGTCTCGGGTATCCACTCCATGCTGGGTGCCGGCGTCTCCGCCCACCCGGGGCAGGCCGGCGGCCTCGGCGGGCAGGTCGTGCTGCCCGGCTCGTCGCTGGCCGGCGTCCACCTGCCCACCACCGCCGGGGAGAACCTCGCCACCACGCTGCCCGGCGGGTCGAGCCCCGCCCTGGCCCACGGCGTGTCGACGGCGGCGAACCTGTCGCCGACCGGCCTGCACCCGCTCGGCGACGGCAACCCCCTGAGCGGGATCGCCCCGACCGCGGGACTGAACGCCGGTGACCTGACCTCACCGGCCCGCCTCGCCGCCCACCACGCCACCGACCAGTCGGTGGCCGCGCTGCCGGAACTGCGCGCGGCGGCGAACGGCGACGTCAGCGCCCTGCAGCTCTCCGACGGCCGGGTCGCGTTCAACCTCAACGCGGCCGACGACGGCCGCATCATGGTCGGCACCAGCAGCATGCACGTCGGCGGAACCATGAACCCCGCCGGCACCATGAGCCTCGCCGGCACCGTGCATGCGGGCGGCACCTCGCATCCCGGTGGCATGGTGCATTCCGGTGGCGCGACGCACGCGGGGAGTACGGCGCATTCGGGGAGCACGGTGGACCTTGGGAGCGTCGCCGAGGGGCGTTCACCCGTGCGGACCCTCGGCGACGGTCAGCCGGGACACCTCGTCCAGCCCGGCTCCCCGGCGCTCCCGGCCGCTCGCCCGGAACTCACCGGTGCCGGCCACCCCGCCTCGCCGGGCGCGCTCGACACTGCCGCGCCGGCCCCGGCCCGGCCGGCGGCGGCAGGCGGCGGCCCGGGGCACCTGCCGGCGCAGGCCGGCCCCGAGCTGGTCATCGGCGCCGGCGGAGTACAGATCCGCGGCACTCATCTCACCGGCGGCGCCGAGGGCACGCTCGGCGCCGCGACCGGCGGCCGTCCCGGCGAACTGGTCGGCGTCGGGGCGCACCGGCCCGGCGCCGGCGAGCACACCACGGCGGGTTCGGCCGCCGCCGCCGGCGGGCGGCGCTCCGGGCCGGGCGACCAGCCGGTCCGTAGCGCACTCGACCTGCTCGCCGAGCCGCCCCGCGGCGAGGTCACGGTGACGCACGCACGGCCCAGCGCCGGCCCGGACGGGGCGAGCGCCCGGCTGGGCGAGCCGTCCCTGGCCGGCAGCCACGGCCCCGGCCCGCGCCTGGATACCGCGGGAGCCTCGCCCCACTTCGACCCGACGCCCGCGCACCCCCAGCCAACCCGGCCCCTGCCCTCCCACAGCGGTCCCTCCCGCGGTGGCCCGTCCGACGGCGGACTGCCGGGTGACGGCCCGTCGCCCAGCGGCCCCGCGCACACCGGGCCGACGGAGGCGAAGGGCCTCGACGCGGCCCTCGACGACCTCGCCCGCAGCAACGGCGAGGTCCGCCACGCCCAGGAACAGCTCGCGGTCACGCGGGCCTCCGCCGGGCCGGATCCCGCCGCGGCCGGGGTGCGGCTCGCACGGGCCGCCAAGGACCTGCAGATCAAGGAATCCCTGCACCACAAACTCCTGTCCACGCTGCGGGCCAGCGGGGTCGCCGATCCCGTCGCGGCGGCGGGCGAACGGGCCTGGGCGCAGTACCGCATCGCGCTGCACCAGCTCGCCGACGCCCAGGACGCCTACGACCGGCTGCACCCACGGCCGGGTGCGCCCTCGCGCGCCACCAGCTCGGTCCCCGCCTCCGTCCTCGGCAGGGCCAAGAACGCCGCCACCCCCGCCCAGCTCGACGCCACCGCCGCCCTGGCCGACGCCCAGACCCGTTTCGGCGTCGCCGACGAGCGTCTCGACGCCCTCGGCCTCAACCCGGCCCACCTGCACGACACCGAGCTCGACGAGCTGCGCCGTTCCCTGCTCGCCCGGCCCCGCATCCTCGGCGGCATGAACACCGTGCTGGGCGGCCTGGCCGGCCTGTTCGGGTTCGCCGGTCGCGGCGAGAGCATCGTCAGCCGCGACCTTGCGCACGACCTGTACCTCATCGTCGAGCCCCCCTCCGGCGGTTCGCTGTGGGGCAGCGCGACCCACCACGGTCACATCCTCGGTGCCGACGACGAGGTGATCTTCCGTGGCGAGGTCACCGAGGCCGCCGGCGGCTTCCGGATCGTCGACCCGGACGATGCCAGCCGTTACCGCGTGTACGACGCCGAGGGCATCCTCACCGACTCCGGCGGCGGTCTGACCCTCACCGACTCCCTGGGCCGCCTCGGCCACCTGGAGATCGGTCCGGGCGAGGGCAGGGCGACGCTGCACGACCCGGGCGGACGGGCACCGGTCACCTACGACCACGCGGCGGGGCCGGGCGGGGAGCACCGCATCACCGCCGGGGACGGCACGTGGCGCGAGTTCGACGCCGACGGCGACCTGACCCGGTTCGGCCTGCCGGTCCGCGACGCCGGCCCGGGAGCGGGACCGCTGGGACAGCTGGAGATCAGCCCGAACGAGAGCTCGGCGGTGCTGCACGGGCCGGGCGGGGAGCAGGCCCGGTTCGACTACGCGGAGATGGCGGCCGGGGAGCACCGCATCACCGCGGTGGACGGCTCGTGGCGTCAGTTCGGCGCGGACGGCACCTTGACCCGGTTCGGCTTGGACGTACGGGGCGCGGACAACCTCGCGTTGGGTCGGTTGGAGGTCGACCCGAATGCCGGGACGGGGGTGCTGCACGGCGCGGACGGCGACGTCAATGTCGACTATCTGCGGACGGCGGCCGGGGAGCATCGGATCACCGCCCCAGACGGCTCGTGGCAGCTGTTCGGCGCCGACGGGACCCTGACCCGGTTCGGCCTGGACGTGCGGGGCGCGCCCGGCCACCCGCAGGCCGGCCTGCTCGGCCAGGTGGAGATCGACCCGCACGGCGGCTGGGCGGACCTGCGCCAGGCACCGGGACAGGACCCGCGGCGCCTCACCTACCAGCGCACACCGGCGGGGGACCATCTGCTCACCGACGCGGCGGCCGCGTCCTGGCAGCGGTTCGACGCGCGGGGAACCCTCATCGCCCGCGGCGGCGCCCTCACCGACCTCGGCGGGAACGCCGCCGGCACGGTGCACATCGACCTGCTCGCCGGGACCGCCCGCCATGATCTTGCGGGCCTGCCGGCGGAGGCACCCCGGGAGTGGACCGCGATCCACGGCGTCAACGGCGACTACCGGTTCACCAACGCGGCCGGGGAGATGATGCGCCAGACCCCCGACGGCCGCATCGTCGAGGAGACCGTCCTGACGTCCAGCCCCTACGGCACCGCCGGGCCGAACCTCATCCACGCCCAGCTGGACGCCCACGGCGCCGTTCAGGCCCGCCTGCTGCACAACAACGCCGCGGTCCCGGGCGTGCGGGTCGACGTCGAGCCCGGCGTCGGCTACCGGATCACCGACACCGCCCCGGGTCCGCACAACGGCGACCACCGGGTGATCGCCAGCAACGGCAAGCTGCTCTCGGAACACATCACCGTGCTGCGCCGCGACGGCACCGCCGACGGCACCCACCTGTCGGTCACCTACCGGCCGAAGCCGGCGCGCGACGGCCAGATACCACCGGGACGGGACGGAACGTGGACGCGGTCGAACGGCACCGGCCGGTTGCGGGCCGGCCATGGCAACCTCGACCGGGACGGGAACCCGCGCGCGGCATACAACAGCGGCGGCAGCGTCACGACGAAGGTCACCGGCGACGTCGAACTCGTCGGCGCCGACCGCAAACCGTTCTACAGCCGCGAGTCCCTCGGGACGGGCACCGGCCATCCGCGACCCACGCTGGAGGTCTTCCGTGCCACCGGCGGCCGGCGCTACTGGCACGCGTGGGCGGGCAGCCACGCCGGCACGCCCGGCACCTGGACGGGGCGGGGCACGCGCACCTTCACGGACCTCCCCGAGGGTCGGATGTGGGTCGACGACCAGCACCACTGGCCGTTGAACATCACCGTGCGCAAGGGGCGTACGACCGCCGACGGGGTGGTGCGCGCCGAAGCCCAGGCCGACGGCTCGTGGCGCTGGTACCGGTTCACCGCGGACGGCACGCTGGCCGCCGAGGGCGTCCGCGTGTTCAGCCGCATGCGGCAGACCTGGCTCGACGTCCACGACCCGACCGGCACCCCGGCCACCGCCCAGCAGTACAACTCGGTGTACCACTCCTTCGCGAACGCCCTGCACTACCGCGAGCACCCGATCACCCAGGGCGCGCCGTCCGTCGCCTACAAGGAGTTCTCCCCGCAGCTCAAGGACACCGGCTCCCTGGAGGTCCTGCACAACGGCAACCATCTGGTGACCACGCGCTGGGCCGAGCAGAAACCGCCGCAGCTGCTGTGGCGCAACCCCGACACCCTCACCGGCGCCCACTGGTTCGCCGCCCGGGTCCTGGGGAGGAAACTCGGCGCGGTCGACTTCCCCAACCCCGGCCTGGTCCGCGGCGACAGCCGTTACCAGGTCTTCCGGTGGACCGAGCAGACCGCGGGCGGCAACGTTCTGCACTCCGGCGTACGGGCGGTCACCCCCGACGGCTCGTACTCCGACTTCACCCGCGACGGCCTGTTCGTCCGGGGGAAGCTCAAACTCGACGACGGCAGCACCCTGGAGATCGGCAAGGGCGCGCACCGCACCTGGGAGTCGCTGCCGCCGGGTGGAGTCCCGCAACCCGCCGGGCGGACCCTGCGCTGGACGAACGGCGGGCAGTCGGGCACCCGGTTCTTCTCCGGCGACGGCCGGCACTGGGTGGACGCCACCCAGGGCGGCGACGCCGCCGCCGAATGGCGGGTCGTGCGCTACACCGACACCCACGGCAACATCGTCCACGTGGTCCGACCCGCCGACCGGCCCAGGTTCGACCCGAACCAGCCGCCGGCCGCGGCGTTCGCCCCGGCCGAAGCGCCCGCGCGGACGATCACCCGCAACACCATGGGGCAGATCATCGATCGTCGTGACGAGTGGCCGGGGCGCGGCCCCGCGGGGGCGGACGGCGCCGTCGCGCCGATCACGGTGCACGCCGAGGGCGACCCCCGCACCGGCACGTGGACGTGGGACGACGGCACCCACACGGGGATCCGCGTCAGTGGCCGCAACAAGCGCTGGACCGGCGCCTGGGACGATTCCTACCGCGATTTCACCCTCATGGGCAACGCGCAGGTCGCGGTGCGCGACCTGCGGGCCCTGGACCGGGGCAGGTCGCTCGCCGCGTGGCGGCAGGCGGATGGAAGCTGGAGATCGGAGATCCGCGGTATCGACGGCACCAGGGAGGGGGGTGAGGTGAAGCGTGAGTTCCAGCTCGCGAACGGCACCTGGCAGGATCATGCCCCGGCGGGCACCGGGCGCGCCCCGTGGCGCGACGTCGACGAGCAGACCAACAACGTCCTTCGGGAAACGGCGGGCGGCCGGGTGCTCATCTACGACACGCCCCGGGGGCCGCTGGACCCCATCGGCCACGGAACCTGGCGGGAGTACGACCACGGCGCGGTGTTCCGGACCCGGACAGAGCCCGAACCCGGGCTGTTCCGGGAGACCGAGAGCTTCCACAAGCAGTGGCGGGAGACCGACGCGGGCGGCCGGCTGCTGCGTTTCCGTTCCCTGTCCGGCACGGTGTGGGAACGCGGCCCGCTGAACCGCTGGTCGATCCAGCACCGCGGGTTCGGCCCCGTCGGCCGCGAGTTCGAGTTCCGGGGCCTCGCCAGTGAGTTCCGCGGCAAAAACCGGATGTGGCGGGAATCCAACCGGTTGCAGTACAAGGCGATCGACGGACTGGTCGGGGAGTTCGTCAGCCCGCTGCGCCGCACGCTGCAGAAGGCCGCGCTGGACCTCACCCAGGAGTTCCTGATGGACTTCACCGCCCAGGTGGGGCTGGCCCTCGCCTTCAACCAGGGCGACCTGCACAAGGAGGACTGGTTCCGGGCGCTGACCGGTTCCGCCGTCGGCACCTCACTCAAGATCACCAACAGTGTGGTCCACGACCGGTGGAAGGTGGCCAAGGGTTACAAGGACGGCCTGGCCAACCTCGACAGCGGCAAGGACTGGAACCGCAGCCCCTACAACCACGACAAGTTCTGGGACAACGACTGGGCCTCGACCGAGAACCCGCCCCGCTGGCGGCAGAGTGCCTACGACTACTTCCAGGGCACGATCGTCGTGAACTTCGTCGCCTCGTACGTCGCGAACGCCGTGAACGCGGCCGCCTTCGGTCTGCCCAAGGACTACATTCCGCTCCACGGCGGCCAGGCCGCCCTCGCCGGCGCCTGGGGCGGCGCCGGAACGCTGATCATCAGTTCGACGATCGGTGGCGCCCGGACGATCACCCACCTGGCCGGCTCCGGGCGCTACTTCCACCGCGGCGGCCTGGTCGACCTCACCGCGATCTACATCGAACGGGTCGCCGAACGGGCGATGGGTGCCTTCCTGCTGCTCAAGGCGATCGGCGTGCGTCCCCAGGACAACATCACGATGCCCAAGGACGTCGGCCAGGGCACCCCCGCGCCGAGCCACATCGTCGCGCCACCCGAGATCGCCGGTACGGGCGGCGATGACTGAACGCACACGCGGAGCTCGATGCGGTGTCGGATGCGGTGTCGAGGGATTCGAGCGGGCAGGACGGAAGTAGGAGCATGCGCAGGGTGCGGGGCGGGGAGCGAACGGGGCGCGGTCGCGTCGCCGGGACCGTCGCGGGTAGCGGCACTCCGGGCAGTGGCGTCGCGGGAACCGGCGTCGGGGGAGCTGGCGTCGCGGACGGCGGCGGTGTCGGCGGGGCGGGATGGTCGGCGCCCACGTCCGACGTACCCGTGCCGGGGGAGGATGCCGGCGCGCCGGGCGTGCGGGTCGGGCCGGGGGCGTTCCCGACGCTCGGCGCGGCGCTGCGGGCCGCGCCGGACGGCGGGGTGGTGACGATCGCGCCCGGCCGCTACGCGGAGCAGGTCGTTCTCGACCGCGGGGTGCGTCTCGTCGCCGAGAGCGGGCCGGGGACGGTGTGGCTGGCCGGGCCGGCCGCGGTGGTCGTACGGGCGGACGTCGCCCTGCGCGGCGTCGGGCTGAGCGGCGCCGACCCCGCCGCCGCGGTGCTGGTCGTCGCGGCCGGCACGGTCGACCTGGTCGACTGCGACATCGTGGGGGGCCGGATCGAGGCCGCCGCCGGCGTCCTTCGACTCTCGACCTGCCGCCTCGCTGGCGCCGCCCTGGCCGGACTGCATCTGCTCGGCGCCGCGGCGGCGACACTCTCGGACTGCGTCATCGAGAGCGCGGCGGGTTGCGGGGTGGTCGTCGCTGGCGAGGCGAGCCTGGAACTGGCCGACTGCCGGGTGAGCCGGGTGGACGGCCCGGGGGTGCGGTTGCGCGGCCGCGCGAGGTTGCGGGCGCGGGACTGCGAGATCAGCCGGACCGCCAGCAGCGGCCTGCTCGTCGAGCAGGAAGCCACCGCCACGCTGACCGACTGCGTGTTCCTGCACCCGGGCGCCGAGGGAGTCCGCGTGCACGGCGCGCCCCCGGCCACAGCGCTCCCGGACGACGCCAGGACCGGGAACGACGCCAGGACCGGGAACGACGACGAGACGGGGAGCGACGCTGGGACGGGGAGCGACGCCGGGACAGCCGGGATCGACGTCGGGACCGGGAGCGACGCCGGGACAACCGGGAACGACGACGGGGAGGAGGACGGGACCGGCGACAATGACCCTGACGGCGTCCGTCTCGTGCAATGCGAGATCGTCCGGGCCGGCGCCGACGGGTTGCTGGCCGAGGGCGCGGCGCGGGTCTCGCTGCGCGAGTGCCGGATCCGGCGCAGCGCCCAGGCCGGGGTCGCCGCGCTCGGCAACGCCGTGCTGCGCCTCGACAACTGCGATGTCGACGAGGCGGGCACCAGCGGGCTGGTCGCCCGCGGTGAGGCGTCGCTGCGCGCTGGCGGGGGCGCGGTGCGCGCCAGCGCGGCGAACGGCGTGTTCGTCACCGACTCGGCGCGGGCCGTCCTGACCGGCGTCACCGTCGAGGACAGCGCCTACAGCAACGTCCACCTCGGCGCGGACGCCGACGGCGAGCTGCGCGACACCCGGCTGCGCGGGACACCCGAGCATGGCCTGCACGTCGCCGGCGCGGCCCGCGCGCGGCTGCGATCCGTCATGATCAGTGACAGCGCGATGTCCGGCATCCAGACGGACGGCACGGCGACGGTCGAGGCCGCCGACTGCGACCTCGACGGCAACGCCTGCGGGCTCACCGTGGCACCCGGCACCTCGGCCGAGTGCACCGACTGCCGGATCACGGGCGGTTCCGGCGCGGGCGTGCAGATCGGCGCCCAGGCCGAAGCGACGCTGCGGGACTGCCGGGTCGCCCGGACCGGGACGGCCGGCGTGGTGCTGGCGCGCGATGCCCGCGCCAGCATCCGCGGGTGCGAGGTGGCGGACACGGGCGCCTCGGCGTTGGTGGTCTGGACCGGGGCGAACCCCACGGTCCGCTCGACCCGGCTGCTGCGCCCGGCGAAGAACGGCCTGTTCGTCGGAGACGGCGGCGGCGGGGTGTTCGAGGACTGCGAGATCGCCGGGTCCGGGTTCCCGGGCGTGCACGTGGGTGCGGGCGCCGCGCCCCGCCTCGTCGGCTGCCGCATCCTGGACTGCGACATGGATCTGAGCCTCGCCGAGAACGCCGAGCCGCGGTTCGAGCGCTGCGAGGTACGGGGCGTGCGGGAGGTGCGCCTGCCGGGCGCGGCGGGCGCGGCGGCCGCGGCGGCCGCGGCGGGAGGAACGGCACCGGGCGGGTCGGGCGCGGGCCACGGCGACGAGCAACCGGCCGAGAGCCTGGCGGACCTGCTGGGCGAACTGTCCGAGCTGATCGGCCTGGAGCGGGTCAAGCAGGACGTCGGCGCGCAGGTCAAGCTCATGCGGACGGTCCGGCGCCGGCAGGAGGCCGGTCTGCCCGCGCCGCCGCTGAGCCGGCACCTGGTGTTCGCCGGCAATCCCGGGACGGGCAAGACGACGGTGGCCCGGCTCTACGGTCGGCTGCTCGCCGCGCTCGGCGTGCTCGAACGCGGCCACCTGGTCGAGGCCGACCGCTCGGACATGGTGGGCGAGTACGTCGGGCACACCGCGCCGAAGACCCAGGCGGTGTTCCGCCGGGCACTCGGCGGCGTGCTGTTCATCGACGAGGCGTACTCGCTGGTGCCGCATGGTCTGGGCAACGACTTCGGCGCCGAGGCGATCGCGACGCTGGTCAAGCTGATGGAGGACCACCGCGACCGGATCGTGGTGATCGTGGCGGGTTATCCGGCGGAGATGGGCCGGTTCGTCGCGTCCAACCCGGGGCTGGCGTCCCGGTTCTCCCGGGTCATCACCTTCGACGACTACGGCGGCGCGGAACTCGTCCAGATCGTGGCCGCCCAGTGCCGGACCCACGAGTACGAACTGCCCGACCCGACGCTGGCCGCCCTCGACGCCTACTTCGCGGCGCTGTCCCGCGACCGCGGGTTCGGCAACGGCCGCCTCGCCCGCCAGGTGTTCCAGCAGATGACGGAGAGCCAGGCCCAGCGGGTGGCGGAACTCGACGTGGCGACCACGGAGGACCTGCGCCGGCTGGAACCCGCGGACCTGCCCGCGGAGGTGGCCGCGGCCACCGACAGCTGAACGAACAATGACCACTGAATGTCCATTTAGCATCTAAGAAATGGACAAAACTTCATTAGAAGATGAATTCGGGCCATATCGCTAGGCTGGCGCTGCGTGGCCGACCACCCGCACAGGGCGGTCGGCGAACTTCTCGCGGAGGAGGGCCGGCTCGATGGCGAACCCCACCGCCGGCCCCGACCAGCTGTGGGCCGGCGAACCCGCGGACCGCGTCGTCCAGAACCTGTTCGACGAGCATGCCGCGGACCTGCTCGGCTACGCCCGGCGAATCAGCCTCGATGACCCCGGCCAGGCCGAGGATCTGGTGCAGGAGACGTTCCTGCGCGCCTGGCGCCACCGCGAGCGGCTCGCCGTCCACGCCAACGCCCGCGCCTGGCTGTTCCAGGTCACCCGCAACCTCGCCGTCGACCGGCACCGCCGCCGTGCGGCCCGCCCGGGGGAGACCGCCCCGCTGCCCGACGGCGACACCCGCGTCGCCGACATCCGCGCGGCCGACGGCCTCGACGCCGTGCTGCTGCGCGCCGACCTGCTCCCGGCACTGCGGACGCTGTCCGCGCCGCACCGCGAGACGCTCGTCGCGCTGCACTGCCTCGACCGCACCCAGCACGAGACCGCCGGCCTGCTCGACCTGCCGCTGGGAACGGTGAAGTCCCGCCACCACGTCGCCGTGCGGGAACTGCGCCGGGTGCTGTGCCAGCGCGGCATCGACGGACACTGATCGGCGCGGATCCGCTGTGCCCCGCGCCCGCGGTGGTTACGATCAGTGCGTGTCTGACAGCGGCAGGTCCGGGTCCGCCGACCGCGCCGTCGCGGACGCGCCGAGCGGGCCGCCCCCGCGCCCGGCGGAGTCGTCCGCGGCGCGCCTGCGGTGGCAGCGGGGGCTGCCCCGCAAGCGGATGAGCGCGGCGTGCGTCCTGGTCCGTGCGGCCAGCGCCGGCGAGGCCGATGACGGGGCGGCCGATGACGGGGCGGCCGATGACGGGGCGAACGTGCTGCTGGTCCGGCCCACCTACCGGCCCGGCTGGGACCTGCCCGGCGGCGTCGTCGAACAGGACGAGTCCCCGTACGCGGCGGCGCGCCGCGAGGTCGCTGAGGAACTCGGCCTGCACCGCGCCCCGGGCCGGCTGCTCGCGCTGGACTGGGTGTCGCCGTCACCGGAACGCACCGAGGGCATCACCGTCGTCTACGACGGCGGCCTGGTGACCCCCGCGCAGGCCGCCGGCATCCGGCTGCCCGCCGACGAACTGTCCGACTGGACGTTCGTCGCACCGCGGCGCCTCGCCGCGTTCATGGAACCCCGCCTGGCCCGCCGGGTCGCCGCCTGCCTCACCGCGCGCCGCGACGACCGGGCCGTCTACCTGCAGGACGGCCACCCCGTCGGCTGAGCCCAGCCGCGCTCAGCCCAGCGCGGCGACGGCCTCGATCTCCACGAGGGCCTCGGGGCGGCCGAGCGCGGCGACCAGCAGCACGGTGACGGCGCTCGGGTGCGGACCCCAGACCTCCGCGGACGCGGCGTAGGCCTGCGCCGGGTCGACCCCGGCGGCCAGGTAGACGGTCAGCTTCGCCACCTGCTCCGGGCCAGCGCCGGCGGCGGCGAGCAGGGTCAGGACGTTGCGCAGCGCCTGGCGGGACTGTTCGGCGATCCCCCCGCTGATCCGGCCCTCGGCGTCCGTGCCGTTCTGCCCACCGATGTAGAGGGTGCGGCCGGCGACCGCGACCGTCGCCTGCGAGTAGGCCGGGGAGGAGTGCAGCGCGGGCGGGTTGAGATGCGTGACGGTGCTCAAGCGGGGATTCCTTCTTGCTGCGGCGGCTGCCCGGCGGCGCCGGGCGAAGGGCGGCCGGTGACCGCCCGAGCGGGGTATGCCCACGCGAGTGCCCCGGCGTGACCATCCTGACACGGCCCCCGGGAACGCCCCACGGGACCTGCGGGGACGCGCACCGGCCCCCCAAAGGCGCCGGCACGGACGCGCCACCGGCGTTTGTCGGCCCCGGTCGGCGTCGGGCAGGATGCCCCCATGCAGCCAGGATGATCATCTTCGTTTCTCCCGAGTAGTGCTGCACCCCGGCGGCAGGCGCGTCGCCGCTGCGCGGGCACGGACATCTCACCGTGCCCGACACGTCCGCGCCCCGGTCGCCGCCCCCGACCGCATGCGGACGCCGACCGTCGCCGGCCGTCGTTGCCCTGTTCCCGAGCACCGTGGGAGTACGCATGCGCGATACGCGCCAAGCCCCGGGCCGCTCAGCCCACGTGACCGGCGCGCCAGGGGAGGCCGCGCCCGGACAGGCATGGCGCTCCCGCCTGGCCGCGACACCCGCCGCGGCCAGGCGCGACCTGCTGATCGACGAGATCGCCGCCCGCGTGGCCGCCGTGACGGGCCGGGCGGCCCGCGTCGACCCACGGGCACCGTGGCGCGCCCTGGGGGTCTACCGCGACGTCGCCGAGCGGCTGCGCGTCGACCTCGCCGCGCGGACCGGGCTTGCTCTGCCCGCGACGCTGCTGTTCGACCTGCCGACCCCCGAGGCGCTCGCCGAGCACCTGCACCGCGCCCTGCTCGCCCCCACCGCGAACATCCCGCCCGCCGGCCCTGCCGCTCCCGCCGGCCCTGCCGCTCCCGCCGGCCCTGCCGCTCCCGCCGGCCCTGCCGCTTCCGCCGGCCCCGCCGCGCTGCCCGGGCGCGCCGCGCCGCCCGCCCCCACCGGACCGGCGCCCGGCGCCAACGCCGGCCCCGCGACCGGGCGCGGCCGGCGCCGCGTCGCCGACGACCCGATCGTCATCGTCTCGATGGGCTGCCGGCTCCCCGGCGGCGTCGACTCGCCGCAGGCACTGTGGGAACTCGTCCGCGACGGCCGGGACGCCGTCGCCGGCCTGCCCGACGACCGCGGCTGGGACCTCGACGGCCTCTACGACCCCGACCCGGCCCACCCGGGCACCGCCTACACCCGCCACGGCGGCTTCCTGCCCGGCATCGACCGGTTCGACGCCGCGTTCTTCGGCATCGGCCCCCGCGAGGCCGCGGCCCTGGACCCCCAGCAGCGCCTCATGCTGGAGATCTCCTGGGAGGCCATCGAACGGGCCGGCATCGACCCGCGGGCGCTGCGCGGCAGCCGCGCCGGCGTCTACACCGGCGTCTCGCTGCAGGACTACGGCCCGGCGTGGCACACCGCGCCGAGCGCGGCGCAGGGCCAGCTGCTCACCGGCAACGCCTCCGGCGTCATCGCCGGGCGGATCGCGTACACGTTCGGCCTCGAAGGACCGGCGCTCTGCGTCGACACCCAGTGCTCGGCGTCGCTCGTCGCCGTGCACCTGGCCGTCCAGGCACTGCGCACCGGCGAATGCGACCTGGCGCTTGCCGGCGGTGTCACGGTCATGTCGACCCCCGGCATCCTGGTGGAGTTCAGCCGCAAGCAGGGCCTGGCCGCCGACGGGCGGTGCAAGGCGTTCTCCGCCGACGCCGACGGCACCGGCTGGGCCGACGGTGCCGGCGTGCTGCTGCTCGAACGGCTCTCCGACGCGCGCCGCCGCGGCCACCCGGTGCACGCCGTGCTGCGCGGCAGCGCCGTGAACCAGGACGGCGCCAGCAACGGGCTGACCGCGCCCAACGGCCTGTCCCAGCAACGCCTCATCCGCCAGGCGCTGGCCAACGCCGCCCTGCGCCCCACCGACGTCGACGCCGTCGAGGCCCACGGCACCGGCACCGCCCTCGGTGACCCGATCGAGGCGCAGGCGGTCATCGCCGCCTACGGCCAGGACCGGCCGGCGGGCAGGCCGCTGCGGCTGGGATCGCTGAAGTCCAACGTCGGGCACGCCCAGGCCGCCGCCGGGGTCTGCGGAATCATCAAGATGGTCGAGGCGCTGCGCCACGAGACCCTGCCGCGCACCCTGCACGTGCGCGAGCCGTCCCCGCACGTCGACTGGTCGGCCGGCGCCGTCGAACTGCTCGTCACCGACGTCGCCTGGCCGCGCCGCCCCGGGCACCCACGCCGCGCGGGGGTGTCCGCCTTCGGCGTGAGCGGCACGAACGCCCACGTGATCATCGAGGAAGCGCCCGCCGCCGACCCGCCCGCACCGCCCCTGCCGACACCGCGGCGCGCCACCGGCGCCCGCGCCGACGCCCGCGCCGGCACCGACTTCCGCGCCGGCACCGCCCCTCAGGACCGCACCGACCTCACCTCGCCGCCCCGTCCGACCGATCCCGAGGCGCGCGGCACCGCCGGGACCGAGCCGCGGCCGGCGACCGGCGTCGTGACGGAACGGGATCTCGTCGCGGCGCCGGTGCCGATCGTGCTGTCGGGACGGACCGAGGACGCGCTGCGGGCGGCGGCCGGGCGGCTCGCCGCGCACCTCGCCGCCCACCCGCGGCTCGACCCGGTCGACGTCGCCCACACCCTCGCCGGCCGGACCCGCTTCGAACACCGGGCGGTCGCGCTCACCGACCCGCACGGGCGCCGTCTCGGCGCGGCCCTGGCGGCGCTGGCCGGCGGGCACCCCGCACCCGGCGTCAGCCAGGGCGACGCCGCGCCCGGCACGCGGACCCGGGTCGCACTGCTGTTCACCGGCCAGGGCGGCCAGCGCCCGGGCATGGGCCGCGACCTCTACCGCGCCTACCCGGGCTTCGCCGCCGACCTCGACGAGATCTCCGAACGTTTCGACGCCCACCTCGACCGGCCGCTGCGCGAGGTCATGTTCGCCGCCGCCGGCACCCCCGACGCCGCCCTGCTCGACCAGACCCGCTACACCCAGCCGGCGCTGTTCGCCCACGGCACCGCCCTGTACCGGCTGATCACCTCCTGGGGGGTCACCCCGGCGCTGCTCGCCGGGCACTCCGTCGGCGAGCTGACCGCCGCGCACGTCGCCGGGATCTGGTCCCTGGCCGACGCGGTGACCCTCGTCGCCGCCCGCGGCCGCCTCATGCAGGCCTGCCCGCCCGGCGGCGCGATGATCGCGATCCGGGCCGGCGCCGAGGAGGTCGCAGCGTCGCTGGCGGCGACCGACGGCCGGGTGGGCATCGCCGCCGTCAACGGGCCCGCCGCCGTCGTCATCGCCGGGGACGCCGAGGAGGCCGAACAGGTCGCCGCCGGCTGGGCGGCCCGCGGCCACCGGACCCGGCGCCTGTCGGTCAGCCACGCCTTCCACTCCCCACACCTGGACGGCATGCTCACCGAGTTCCGCCGCATCGCCGCCGGGATCACCTACCAGCGCCCGGCCATCCCGGTCGTGTCCACCCTCACCGCCGCGGCCCCGGACCCGGCGGCGCTGCGCGACCCGGACCACTGGATGCGCCAGGCCCGCGGCGCCGTGCGGTTCCTCGACGCCGCCCGCCGCCTGGACGCCGAGGGCGCCGAGGTGTTCGTCGAACTCGGCCCGGACGCCATCCTCACCGCCCTGCTGCCCGACTGCCTGCCCGCGCCCGCCCCGACTCCTGGCGCACGGGCGGGGGAGCCGGCGGGCCGCGGCGGGGAGGCGGTGGCGTTCGCGTCGGCGCGGGCCGGGCGGGCCGAGGCCGACACCCTGCTCACCGCCCTCGCCGGGCTCGACGTCCACGGCGTTCCCGTCGACTGGCGCGCGGTGCTCGGGCGCCGTGCCCACCTGGTCGACCTGCCGACCTATCCGTTCCAGCGCCGCCGCCACTGGCTGGATCCGCAGACCACGCCCGCGCCGGTGGCCACCCCGGACCCGGCCAGCGCCCCCGCACCGACCGGGGCGCCAGCGCCGGCGTCTGGGTCGGCGTCGGCCTTGGACGGGACGGCGGGCGCACCCACGGCGCCGCCGGACGAAGGCGGGAACGGGGAGGGCTGGCGGTACCGCGTGGCGTGGCGCCCGCTCGCCGACGGCGATGCCACCGCCGCGATCACCGCGCAGGCCGGCGCCCAGGGAACCCCCGGTGGCCGGGGGGGGGGGGGGGGGGCCCCCCCCCCGGGCCCCCCCCCCCCGGGGGGGCCCCCCGGGGGG
>NZ_JALKFX010000130.1 GCF_023243045.1 Frankia sp. AgB32 | reverse complement strand
CCACGCCCGGAGCGGCCCACAACCACGCCCACGAACCCTCACCTACAGCAAGATCACTAAACCAGGTGAATGTTTACATCCGAATGAGGGTGCCAGAAAAAACTGTGTGCAGCTGAACCAGTCGACAGCGAAGAGAGACTGATCACGCCGGCGCCCGGTCGGTCGGGAACGTCGACACCACCGGAACCAGATGTGTTATGCCGCTTCCCGGCGGCGAACGCGCATCGCGACCGCGGCACGGCACCCTTCCGGGAGTCGCCGCCACCATCCGATACGTCCACGGCTCGATTTCGGGGCGAATGTCGCAAAAATGCGGTGGCGAGAGCCGATGCAGGGCGACGGGAAGACCGTGCGCGAGCTGGCGGAGCCCGACAAACAGGGACCTGAGCAGGCCGAAGTCGACTGAACGCAGCGCAGGAATGAATTATCCCGCTACCTGGAACGTCGCGGATCATAGTCGCTTGGTTATTCTCACGCCAGCGGTGCGGCACCGCCCTGGAGGTGGTCCGCGCACAGGCGCGACCGTCGGGCTGCCGGACCCGAAAGGATCGCGGGCAGCGCGGACAATGGGCACCCGTACGGCGGACGCATTCGTCGCCGTTTTCCCGCCGCGACGCGGACGGGCGCCGTTCCCGCACACCCGGACAATCCCCCACCTGTCCGGAAGCTGACCGGCACGGCCGCCCGCCCGCCGCTACCCGTCAGCGCGCGACGCGACGGTACTCCGCGACGATCGGTTCAAGTTCGGTCGGCGTCGCGCCGTGCATGATGACCCCGTCGCAGCCGAGGTCGAACTGGTTGCGGATGGCGTCGACGCACTGCCGCGGGCTGCCCGTGGCCGAGGGCGCGAGCCACTCCTGCGGAATGAGCGTGGCGACGTGCTCGAGCTGCTCCGTCGTCCCGACGATGTCCAGTCCGCGCACCCCGGACACGATCGGGTCCGCCAGGATCCGCTTGAGGACCTCGGTGTCCCAGCCGTTCGTGCGCACCAGCAGCTCGCCGTACCCCTGCAGGTAGGTGGCGAGCCGACCGACCAGCTTCATCAGCCGCCGGTCCGCCGGCACATGGTCGCTCACGGTGGCGAAGCACGACCAGACCTTCACCGACGCCGGGTCGCGCCCGGCCTGCTCGGCTGCCTCCTTCACCGTCTTCACGGCCTTCGCCGTGGTCTCGTCGGTGAAGAACGTGTGGAGGATGACCTCGTCGAAGCAGCGGCCGGCGAGCTTCAGGGTCTGCGGCCCGAACGCCACCAGGCTCATCGGCAGATGCTCGTCGAGCGACGCGTCGAGGTGCAGCACCGGCCAGGAACCGGCGGGCCCGTCATGGCCGAGGATGACCTCACCGCGGAACAGCCGGCGCATGATGCCGGCGAAGTCCTCCAACTGCGTGGTGGTGATCCGCGGGATACCGAAAGCGTCCTGCAACCCCGGGATACCCCGGCCGAGGCCCAGCACGAAGCGACCACCGGAGAGGCTCTGCATCGTCCGGGCAAAACCCGCCGTCACCATCGGATGGCGGGTGTTGTGGTTCGTCGCCGCCGTCTGGACGATGATCCGCTCGCTCGCCGCCGCCGCCGCGCCGGACAGCACGGCTGCTTCCTTCTTGTTGTAGCGCTCGGAGATGAACGCCGTACCGAGACCGAGCGCCTCGCCCTGGCTGACCTCCGCGAGCAGATCACGGGAGGTGGCCGGCTGGCCGGCCAGGGTGTAAAAGCCAAGATTCTCAAGCACGGAATCTGGTGCCGTCATGACTGGACTCCTAGATCAACGAACCTGGTGACGCGAACACCGTCATCCTCTCCGCCCAGGTCCGCAGGCGCCCGGCTTGTTCCTCGCCTGGTCCGACCGTCCGCACCGCCGTCAGCGGCCCGCGGGCTCGGGCGCCACCGATCCGCCGGGCGTCGCCTGCGTCGGCACCAAAGGGATCGACGGGATCGGCTCGCTCGCCACGGACTCGCGGGTGTTGCACAGCAGTGGGCCACCGCACCGGTCGGCGCCGTCCTTGACAGCGATGAGATTTGCGGCCACATACGGGATGTTGTTCTCCGCGTGCCACTCCGAGGGAAAGTAGGTGACCAGCCGTGAACTCTGGAACCTGGCGCGGATCTCGGGCACGAACGTCCGGTACTGGTCGTCGGTGTAGTACCAGAACGAGTTCTCGTTGTAATAGGCGAGGTGCGTCGGGTCCTGGTAAGCGCCGCGCCCGTCCGAGCTGGGAGTCTGGGTGAGCAGCATGCCGCCCGGGGCCAGCAGGCGGTAAAGCTCGTTGATCAGGGGCACCTTCTCCGGAACATACTGGAGGAAGTCGACCGCGCGGATGATGCCGACGGAGTTGTCCGGGAGATCCAGCCGCTCGGGCAGGGTCGCCACGATGTCGACCCCGTTGCCCGCGCGCTGGTCGACCCCCAGATAACCGGTCGGTTTGCGGTGCGCGGCGCCAAGGTCGAGCGCGAGCAGACCGCTGCGGGACGCCCACGCCAGCGCGTTGGCCTCTATGTACCGGTCGTACAGGGCGACGGTCTCCTGCTGGATGTGGGCGTTGATCTCGGCGTCGCTCTGGGTGTTGTCCGGATGCACACGCTGCAGATACAGGCAACGCGGGACATGGTGGAAGGCACCGGCCTGGAAGATCCGGCACATCAGGTCCTGGTCGTCGAGCACCAGCCGGTCCGCGTCGTAGCCCCCTACCTGGTCGTACGTCTCCCGGCGGAACGCGCGGACGTGGTTGGGGGCGTACCAGATGTAGGCGACGTTGTGCGGCGTGGGCGCCAGCGAGACGGCCTGGAGGACATCTCGGCCGTCCACGTCCACATCCTCGAAGACCCAGCCGTACGTCTCGTCGAACCGGCTCTCGTCGCGCCCCCCGTCCGCCGTGATCTGGGCGGCGTGGCTGTAGACGAACACGGCGCTCGGATTCTCGTCGAACGCCTTCGCCAGCTCCGTCAGACAGTCACTCGCCAGCAGGTCGTCATGGTCCAGCTCGACCAGGAACTCACCGCGGGCGAGTTCGCAGGCCCGGCGCTTCGCCGCACCCACCCCCCGTAGATTGTCTGCTATCTCCACCCTGATCCGGTCGTCCGGCATATCCGGCCGCCATCGGGCGCCGTTGTTCAGGAGCACGATCCACTCCCAGTCGGAACGGGTCTGCGCCCGCAGCGAGGCCAGGCATTCGTCCAGAAAGCGCGGCCGGTGACTTGGGGTGAAGACGGAGAATCTGGGTGTCGGTGACGTCATTGTTGATACCTGTCCAGAGGGCTGGAGATGCGGTGACGGTGTATGCGTTTCACCCGATGTATCGGGTCGAAACAGGCCAGCGGTCTGTCTCGCGGGCTGCGAGGTCCCGTACCTCGGTCCGAAGCTCCTTCCGGACCGGGCTGCGGACCAGGCCGCGCGCGCGCCCGCTCCCCCTGACGTGCTGAACGGATCGGCCGACGGGGCAGTGACCGGAGCGGTACGGACGGTACCCCCGCGCGGACGCGCGCGGGGGTACCGCCACTCGGTACGGTCGCGAGCCGATCGACTCGGCTCGCGATCACACTGCGTGCTGGACTACGGGGCGCAGATCACGTAAGCGGTGATGTTGTTGCCCTCCCCCTGGGAGGTGCGCTGGGCCTGCCAGCCGGTCGCCGGTCCGTTGCCGGTGAACACGGGCCGCGTAGCGGTCAGGACGCCTGTCTCCGCGAGGGCGCCTCCGCCGATGGCGAAGGGGGTGCTGGGATTGAAATCTATGCAGTTCGCCGTCGCGGTCCCGCCAGTGTTCGAGACGGTGTACACCCTGCTGCTGACGCCGACAGCCGGACCCTGAGTGCCCTGCGCACCCTGGGCACCCTGAGCACCCTGAGCACCCTGAGCACCCTGAGCACCCTGAGCACCCTGAGCACCCTGAGCACCCTGCGCGCCCTGGGCGCCCTGGTAGCCACGCGGACCCTGAGCGCCCTGGTAGCCACGCGGACCCTGCGCGCCCTGCGCGCCCTGCGCGCCCTGAGCACCCTGAGCACCCTGAGCACCCTGCGCACCCTGCGCACCCTGCGCACCCTGGGCGCCCTGGGCGCCCTGGTAGCCACGCGGACCCTGAGCGCCCTGGTAGCCACGCGGACCCTGCGCGCCCTGCGCGCC
>NZ_JALKFX010000129.1 GCF_023243045.1 Frankia sp. AgB32 | reverse complement strand
GCCCGGGGGGGGGGGGGGGGGGGGGGGGGGGGGGGGGGTGGGGGGGGGGGGGGGGGGGGGGGGGGGGGGGGGGGGGGGGGGGGGGGGGGGGGTGCCGTCGGGTCGGGTGGATGTGACGCCGGTGTGGGCGCGGGGGTTGGAGTTGGTGGGTGTGCAGGGTGGGGGTGGGCTGGGTGCGGAGGAGGTGCTGCGGCGGGCGTGGCGGCTGGTGGCGGATCGGCGGGTGGAGGGGTGGGTGGGCGCGGTGTATCCGCTGGGTCGGTGGCGGGAGGCGGTGGCACATGCGTGGGATGCGGGTCGTCTGGGTGTGGTGCGGGTGGCGTTTGATCCGGCGGCGTCGTCGTGACGGGTCGCGCCGGGTCCGCGGGGATTGACGCGGGTGGCATCCTGGCAGGCGGCATCGCGGCGGATCGCGTGGATGGCCGTGGCGTGGATGGCCGTGGCGTGGATGGCATTGTGGCGGGTGGCGCGGCGGGAGGCCGCGCGGTGGCGGGTGGGACGGGTCCGGCTGTGGGGTCGGGGTCGGTGACGGTCCGCGTGGGGTGTGGCTTCGCGCGGCGGATGTGGAAGGAAACGTGTCGGTGAGACCGGGGTTCGTGCTCGAGGTCGACGAGCGGACTCCCCCGCTGCTGGTGCATTCCGGCGACGGGGTGCTGCTGGAGCGGTTCCCGCTCGGTACGCGGGTGGTGTATCCGCCGCAGCCGTGGGGTGGGGTCGACGGTGTGGAGGCCGCGATCGGCGCCGCGTTGGCGGCGCCGGTGGGGGATGCCGCGCCGTTGGCGTCGTTGTTGCGGGCGGGGATGCGCCTGGCGATCAGTGTGCAGGATGTGACGGTGCCTTCGCCGCGGATGCGTGGGCGCGATGTGCGCGGGCGGATCCTGGAGCAGGTGTTGTCGCTGGCGGCGGCGGCCGGGGTGGACGAGGTGTCGCTGGTGGTCGCCGGGGGTCTGAACCGGCGGTTGTCGGCGGCGGAGGTCGCCGGTGTGGTCGGGGAGCGGGTGTTCCGTTCGTTCTGGCCGGATCGGCTGCGGTGCCATGACGCGGAGGATCCGGCGGGGCTGGTCGAGGTGGGTACGGCGGAGTCCGGGGAGGCGTTGGGCGTCGCGCGGGTCGTCGCCGAGGCGGATCTGCTGGTCGCGGTGGAGGTGGTCCAGGCGCCGGGGGTGGGTGGTGCGGCGGGGCTGGTGCAGGGTCTGTCGTCGTATGCGTCGTTGCGGGGTGTGCGCAGCGTCGCCGCGGTGATGCGTGAGGCGGCGCTGCCCGGTGCGGCGGCGGGGGGTCCGCGGGATGCGGCGGGCGGTGGCGTGTCGGCGGCGGGCCGGTTGGGGGCGGTGCTGGGCGCGGCGGTGCCGGTGTTCGCGGTGGCGGCGACGGTGAACGCGGCGGTGGGGCCGGCGGCGTCGCCGTTTCTGACGCGCCGGGAGTGGGAGTGGTCGCTGGCGGATCAGGCGATGGCGGTCGGGGTGGGTCGGGGGATGGATCTGCTGGGTGGGCGGGTGCGGCGCCGGGCGTTGCGGGAGTTGGCCGCGGATTATGCGATCACGTCGGTGACGGCGGGTGAGATTTCGGCGGTGTCGGCGGCGGCGTGGGCGCGGGTGTCCGAGCAGCAGCGGGTGGAGGTGCCCGGGCAGGCGGATGTGCTGGTGGTGGGGTCGGCGCCGTTCGGTCCGTATCACGGTTCGGGGCCGGCGGATCCGGTGTTGGCGGCGCATGCGGCGTTGTCGGAGGTGTTCGGTGCCTACCGGGGGGTGCCGGTCGTCCGGGAGAACGGGGCGATGATCGTCTACCATCCGATGGCGGCGCGGTTCTCGCAGTTGCACCAGCCGTCGTATGTCGATTTCTACGAGGAGGTGCTGGCGGAGTCCAGTGAGCCGGCGACGATCGAGGCGAAGTTCGAGCGGCAGTACGCCACGGACCCGTGGTACACGTCGCTGTATCGGACGTCGTTGGCGTTGCATGGTGTGCATCCGTTTCACCGCTGGTATGAGACGGCGCCGGCGCGGGCGTATCTGGGTGAGGTGGTGTTCGTCGGCGGGGATCGGGCGGTGTGTGCGCGTCTGGGTTTCCGGGCGGCGTCGACGTTGGCGGATGCGTTGGAGATCGTGTCGGGGTCGGTGGGGCGTGACCCGTCGATCGCGTATGTGCACAGTCCGCCGCGGCTGGTCGCGCAGGTGCGGTGAGGTCGCGGTGGCGGGCTGGCGTGGTGGACGGGATCGGCAGGCAGGGGTGATGGAGATGGGTCGTGGGCCGCGGCGCGGTGTGGGTGTTCGGGAGATGGCGCGGGGCTGGCGTCCGGGTGGCCGGGCGGCTGGTGGTGTGCCGGGTGGCGCCGGGTCCGCGGCGGGGGGGTCGCGGGAGTTCGCGACGGGGTGGGCGCGGTCGGGTCCGGCGCGGGTGACGCGGGCGGCGTTCCTGGGTGGGGCGATGGGTCCGCTGCTGCGTTCGACGTTGACGGTGCGGGCGTGGGGCGCGGAGGTGTTCGACGAGGTCCGCGACACCCCGGTGATCATCGTGTCGAATCACAGTAGTCATCTGGACGCGCCGTTGTTGTTGTGTGTGTTGCCGCGGCAGGTGCGGGCGCGTACGGCGGTGACGGCGGCGGCGGACTATTTCTTTGGCAGTGTGTGGCGGGGGGCGTCGAGTGCGTTGGCGTTCGCGACGGTGCCGGTGGACCGTGGTGGTGGTGCGCCGTCGGCGACGCCGATGAATCTGCTCCGCGACGGGTGGAATCTGGTGATTTTCCCGGAGGGGACGCGGTCGCGGGATGGGGCGCGGGGCCGGTTCCGGCTCGGCGCGGCGTATCTGTCGATCAACGCCGGGGTGCCGGTGGTGCCGGTGGGGGTGCGGGGGGCGTTCGCGGCGATGCCGCGGGGCCGGTCGTGGCCGGTGCCGGGGCGGGCGCCGGTGACGGTGCGGTTCGGCCGGCCGTTGCGTCCGGCGGCGGGTGAGGATGTGCGGACGTTCAGCGCGCGGTTGGCCGCGGAGGTCGACCGGTTGTGCGCGGAGGATGCGTCGAGCTGGTGGGATTCGCCGCGGGCGGCGCAGACGCCGGTGGACTCCCCGCCGGTGGACTCCCCGGCGGTGGCCGGTGTGGCGGGGCCGGCGGGTGCGTCGGCGGCGGGTGATGGCCCGGCGGCTGCTGGGTCTGGTGGCGCGGGTCAGGGGGGCGAGGTGGGCGTGACCGGTGCGGCGGGGGTGGCGCCGGCGGGTGCGGTGGCGCGCCGCGGCGGGCCGGCCGGTGTGGTCGGGCGCGGTGTGGGGCGGGCGCGGATGCGGGCGGCGGGCGGCGCGGGATCGCCCGCGGTGTCGGCGCGGTTGCGGGGTGCTCCGGGGACGCCGGCGGCGCGGTGGCGGCGGATCTGGGCGGCGACCGAGCCGGCGCCACGGGCGACGTCGCGGTCGCCGTGGCGCCGCTGAGGTCGACGGGTCAGACCCGGTAGCCCAGGCGTGCGTTGTGCTCGGTGACGGCGCTCGCCGAGGTGACCATGGCGATCACCCAGAGGATCAGCCACACCGGCACGGTGAGGATCAGGGTGATGATGAAGAAGGACAGCATCCACAGGAACAGGTCGGCGATCAGGAGCAGGACGCCGGCGGTGGTGCGTCCGGCGTAGAGGTGGCCGGCGCCGAGCCACAGGAAGGTCAGCAGGAGTGCCACCCCGACCGATTTCGGGGGCACGGCCGGCTGCACGATGACGGGCATCGGACCGTAGGGCGCCGGTGGGCCGTAGGGGTGGGGGCCGCCGTAGGGCTGGTTGCCGGCCCAGGCGTCGAGCTGGCCGCCGGGTCCGGCCGGCGGGTATCCACCGGGGCCGCCGGGGGTGTGTTGCTGGGTGGGCGGTGGGTATCCGCCGGGTCCGGTGGGTGGTGGGGTGAAGGGGCCGGGTTGCGGGTGGAACGAGGGTCCGTTCCCTGGCCCGTAGGGGTCGTGCTGGTCGGTCATGCGTTTTCCCCCGATCTGAAGTGTGCTCACTGTAACAGTGGGGTTCGCCACGGTGAGGTGCTGTTCGTGGGGTGATGGGCGTGGGGTTCGGTGTTCGCGTGGGGTGGGTGGGGTCGGCTGCGGTCCGCCGGGCGGGTCCGGTGTGGGGGGGGGGGGGGCCCCCCCCCCCCCCCCCCCCCCCGGGGGGGGCGAAAAAAAAAAAAAAAAAAAAAAAATAAATATAAAAA
>NZ_JALKFX010000128.1 GCF_023243045.1 Frankia sp. AgB32 | reverse complement strand
GCACGCCGAACAACATCCACACCCGGCTGACCCGCCAGCAACTCACAGCAAGATCACCAAACCACGTGAATGTTTACATTCGGATGTGTCACAGAAGACATCCCATCATTGCCGGATGAATGTAGGTAAGCTACGGTTCCGCGACAGCAGTCGGGTTGATCCCACCTGGTGCACTGTGCGTCCTTAGTTGCTGACGAGCAGGCCCGGGCAGACCGAGACGTGTGTACGCGCGGCCGTACGTGATCCTGAGGCGGATGGGTGATGTCGATGATCCACCCGAACAGTCCGGGCGATCTGTTCGATCGCCTCGAGATCGGCATGGCCCTCATCGACACGGGAAGCCACCGGATCATCCGGGTGAACAGGGCCGCTGCCCGGATGGCGGGCATGCCCGAGGGCCAGATCGTCGGCCAGACCTGGGATGCGGTCACGCCGCCGGACCGGCGCGAGGAGCTGCGCGCCATGGTGCGCCGCATGCTCGACGGCGAGCCGGTCGACACCCAGATCACCTCGGCGTTCACCCGGCCGAACGGCGAGGTCATCCATCTGCTGGTCACCTCGTGCCTGGAGGCGGCACCCGACGGCGGCGCGCCCCTGCTGGTCTGCCAGCTCCAGGACATCACCGAGCAGGCGGTGTCCCACGAGCATCTGCGCCTGCTGGTCGACCACACCCCGGTCTCCCTGCACCTGGTCGACCGTCAGGGTCGGGTGCTGTTCTCCGCGGGCGCCTCCGTCGACTCGACGGCCAGCACCCGCTGGACATCGGTGGAGGATGCCTTCCGGTCGTCCCACGAAGCCCTGCGCCTGGTGGCCGCGGCGATGGCCGGGCAACGCGTCTTCCGGGTCGTCGAGGCCACCGGCCGCTTCTACGACATGCACATGGTGCCGGTGCCGTCGCCGGAGCCGAGCGACGGCGCGCGTGCGGTGGTGGTGCTCGCCACCGACGTGACCGAACGGGAGACGGCGCTGCTTGAACTGAGCGCGCGCGCCGACGAGCAGGCGACGGTCGTCGACCTGAGCCGGCTCGCCCTCGACGTCCCCGATTCCACCCTCCTGGTGGAACGGGCGGTGGCGGACCTCGCGCACCACCTCAACGCCACCGCGGTCGTTGTGCACGACCTCGTCGGCGAGGCGGCGCAGCGCCCGGTGCTGCGGCAGGCAGCGTGCCACGGCACTCCGCCGGCATCCACGGACCTGTGCGAGCGGGCCCTGCGGGCCGGCTGGGAGGTCGTCACGACCGAACCCGTCCCGGCGCTGTTAGGAACCGGCACCGCGCCGTCGTATGCGGTCGCTGTGCCCCTCGGGCCGCACGAACACCCGAGCGGTGTTCTCGCCATCTACCGGAGCCACGCGAGGCCCGATGACAAGGCGTGTGCGACCACCAGGCTGTCCGCGCCGATCGGGAGCGGCGCGTTCAACGATCGCGAGATCACGTTCATCCGGTCCGTCGCCGGCGTTCTCGGTGCCGCCGCGGCCCGCCTCCAGATCGAGCGCGACGCCCGCCATCAGGCGCTGCACGACGGGCTGACCGGCCTGCCCAACCGCGTCCACCTGCTGGACGGGCTCGCCGCGGCCAACGCCGCCGCACGCACGCGGGGCGAGCACATCGGTGTCCTGCTCATCGACGTCGACGACTTCAAGTCGATCAACGACTCGTACGGCCATCAGGCCGGCGACGAGGTCCTGCAGCGGGTCGCGGCGCGGCTGCGCGACGCCGTGCGGCCGGGAGACACCGTCGCGCGACTGTACGGCGACGAGTTCGCGGTCCTGTGCGAGAACATCGCCTCCCACGAGGCCCTGGGCGGCATCGCCGCGCGCATCGTGGCCGAGGTGGCCCAGCCGATGGACGTCGCGAACCGTTCTCTCCAGGTCGGCGTGAGCGTCGGCGCGGTGTTCTCCAGCGCGGACCTGTGCGACGTCGACGGGCTGCTGCGCGCCGCGGACGTCGCGATGTACGCGGCCAAGCGGGGCGGACGGGGCCGCTACCTGGTCTTCGGGGAGAACCCGCGGCCCCGCCTGCCCGAGAGCCACGTCGGGACGTAGCCCCGCCCCGCCCGCGAGGTCAGTCCGTGCGCGCAGCGCAGCCCGGCGCCGGCCTGGCCGCGGCGGGGACCACCCGGGCCGGCGCGTGCAGGCTGCCGAGCAGCGCCATCCGCTCGGCGCTGGCCGACCCCGGCTCGGGCGACAACACGACCAGCCGCAGGCCCGCGTCGTCCTGCATCCGCAGCACCTCCTCGGACAGGGACAGCTCGCCGACGAGGGGATGGCGGTAGTCCCGCACGGTGGCGCCGCAGTCACGGACCGGGTGGCGCGCCCACGTCGCGGCGAACTCCGCGCTCTTCACGCACAGCTCACCGATCAGCGAGGTGAGCTGGGTGTCGTCCGGATGCTGTCCGGAGGCCAGCCGCAGATAGCTCACCACATCGTCGACCTTGCGCCGCCAGTGGACGTAGAGCTCGCGGGTGTGCGGGTCGAGCAGGATCAGCCGGGCCATGTTCGGCCGGGTCGCGGCCTGGGCCGGCGCGGCGAGGTCGAGGTGGCTGGCGATCAGCGCGTGGCCGAGCCGGTTCCAGGCGAGGACGTCGGTGCGCCGGCCGATGGCGAGGGCCGGAACGTCGCGCAGGGACTCCAGCAGCAGCGCGACGCCGGGCCGGGCCCGCTCCACCCGGCTCGCGCGCCGCGCCAGCCGACCCGGGCGGGCCAGCGAGCGCAGGTGGACCTGCTCGTCGTCGCTGAGCCGCAGGACGCGGGCCAGCGCGTCGAGCACCGCGTCGGAGGCGTTGCGGCTCTGGCCCTGCTCCAGCCGGGTGTAATAGGTGACGCTCACGCCGGCCAGCTGGGCCAGCTCCTCGCGCCGCAGTCCCGGGACGCGCCGACGGTCGCCGGGCCGGTCCAACCCCACCTGGGCGGGGCTGAGCAGGCTACGCCGGGACCGGAGGAACTCGCCGAGCTCGGTCATGTCTCCTGTTGTCGGCGTGGCGGGCCCCCGACGGGGCGGACAAGGATGACCCTGGCAGTGCCTGCCTCGCCACAGCCCACGCGTCCACGGCGCGGCGGTTATTCCCGCGGATGGTCACCCTGCGTGGACCACTACCGGCGGGCCTATCCACAGCAGGGGAATGGCTGACCCGGCCGGCGGCGAGAATCGTGCAAGGCGTGAGCGATCAGATCTCCCCGCCGTCCTGCGCCCCGGCCTCGCCGGCGCTCCCGTCCGGGCGGGCGGACCCCGGTCCGCTGCTGCCCGCGCCCCGCGCCCCGCGCTCACCCCGCCCCCCGGATCACGGCCCCGCCCACCACCGCCGCGGCCACCCCCACGCCCACGCCCGCACCCGCGGACGAGCAGATGACCGGGCGACAACGGCTCGCGCTTGTGGTTCTGCTGGGCAGCCAGTTCATGCTGGCGATCGACTTCTCGATCCTCAACGTCGCCCTGCCGTCCATCGGCCGTGGCGTCGGCCTCGGCGAACAGGACCTGCAGTGGATCGCGACCGCGTTCGCGCTGCCGTCCGCCGGGTTCACCCTGCTGTTCTCCCGGGTCGCCGATCTCGCCGGCCGTCGGCGCGCGTTCCTCACCGGGCTCGTGCTGCTGGTCGTCTCGTCGCTGGCCGGCGGCCTCGCCCAGCATCCCGCCGAGCTGCTGGTCGCTCGGGTCGGACAGGGCCTGGCCGCCGCGATCGCCGTCCCGGCAGCCCTGTCCCTGCTGGTCACCACCTTCCCGGAGGGTCCGGTGCGGCAGCGGGCGCTCAGCCTGAACAGCACGTTGCTGCCGGCGGGGTTCACCGTCGGCGCGCTGGTCGGCGGCCTGCTCACCGGCTACCTGAACTAGCGCTGGGCCTTCCTCGTGAACGTGCCCGTCGCGCTGGCCATCCTGGTCGTCGCGCCGAAGGTCGTGCCCGGCGGTCGCGGGGCGCGCGGGCAGCGGCTCGACGTTCCCGGCGCGCTCAGCGTCACCGCCGGCCTGGTGGCCTTCGTCTACGGCATCTCCCGCGGCGGCACGTCCGGCTGGTCGGATCCGCTGGTGTGGGCCGCGATCGTCCTGGGCGTCGCCCTGCTCGCCGTGTTCTGGCGGGTCGAGCTGACCAGCCCGCATCCGCTGGCCTCCCCGGCCGTCCTGCGGCTGCGCCAGGTCGGCTGGGGCAACGCCGGCGGATTCGGGATCTTCGCGCTCGGCAGCGCGATCGTGTTCATGATGACGCTCTACCTGCAGCAGGTCCTGGGCTACTCGGCGGTGACCACCGGCCTGATCTTCGGCCTGCCCGGTCTGAGCGCCTTCACCGCCGGGATGCTCGCCCCGCGGATCCTCGCGGTGGTGCCGTTGCGAGTCATGAAGCATGAGTAAGCCTCTGCCTCGCAGCCGTCGTCGACAGGACGGCGCTCCCGGTCTGAC
>NZ_JALKFX010000127.1 GCF_023243045.1 Frankia sp. AgB32 | reverse complement strand
TCACCACCTACCTCGAACTCGGACCCGACACCACCCTCACCACCCTCACCACCCAAACCCTCAACCCCACCAGCACCGACCCCACCAACAGCCCACTCGTCCTCCCCACCCTGCGCCCCTCCCAGCCCGCCACCCACACCCTCACCACCGCCCTCGCCACCCTCCACACCCACGGCCACACCCCCACCCACACCACCCTCACCCCCCGTCCCGGCCATCACGCCCCGGACCTGCCCACCTACCCCTTCCAACGCCAGCGCTACTGGCTCAGTGAGCCGCCGGCAGCCGTGGTCGACCGGGCCGCCGATCCGTTGGACACGGTGGGCGCCGAGTTCTGGGACACGGTCCGGGAGGCCGACGCGCCGACGCTGGCCGCCACGCTGGGTCTTTCGGACCCGACCGATCAGACGGCCCTCGCCAGCGTGCTGCCGGCGCTGACGTCCTGGTGGGAGAACCGGGTCACCGCGTCGACCGCGGACTCCTGGCGGCATCGGATCGCCTGGCGCCCGGTCGCGGACGCCCCTTCGACGCGGCCCGGCGACTGGCTCGTGGTCCTGCCCGCCGAGCACCGCGACGACCCACGGACCAGCACCATCCGGGACGCGCTCGCGGGTGCCGGCGCCGAGGTCCGGCTGCTGAGCGTCGATGCCTCCGCGCAGGACCGGACGAGCCTGGCCGGGGAACTGCGCCGCCTGCTCGACGACCCCGCGGCGCCGGCGACCGAGAGTGGCACGAAGCCGGTGACGGGCGTGCTGTCCCTGCTCGCCCTCGACGAGCGGCCGCATCCGGACGCCTCGGCGACTCCGGTCGGCACCGTCGCGACCATCGCGTTGCTCCAGGCCCTGGAGGACATCGATCTTGACGTGCCGTTATGGGTCTGCACCACGGGGGCCGTGTCCACCGCCGCCGCCGACGTCGTGACGCGGCCGGGCGACGCGCTGCTGTGGGGTCTCGCCGCGGTCGCCGCAGTGGAGCATCCGACTCGGTGGGGCGGGATCGTCGACCTGCCGGAGCAGCTTGACCCGCGCGCGGCCGAGCTGACAGCGACAGCCCTGCGAGGTGCGACCGGCGAGACGGAGCTGGCCGTGCGCCCGGCGGGGCTGCTGGCCCGCCGGCTCGTCCCCGCACCGCGCAGCCCCCGGCGCCGCGGTCCAGCGGAAGGCTCCGACGCGACCCGGCCGACGCCGTCCGCCGGCTGGGAACCGCGGGGAACCGTTCTCATCACCGGTGGCACCGGCGCGCTGGGCGGGCACGTGGCCCGCTGGCTGGCCCGGTCCGGCGCGCCGCACCTGCTGCTGACCAGCCGTCGCGGCGAGCGGGCACCGGGAGCGGCGGAGCTCGCCGCGGAACTGCGCGGGCTGGGCACGCGCGTCACGATCGCCGCGGTTGACGTGGCCGACAAGGCGGCGCTCGCGGACGTCCTCGCCGCCATCCCGGCGCAGGTCCCGCTGCACGCGGTCGTGCACACCGCGGCCGTGCTGGACGACGGCCTGATCGCGGAGCTGACGCCGGAGAAGATCGACCGGGTGCTGCGGGTGAAGGTCGGCGGTGCCCGCAACCTGCACGAGCTGACCCTCGACGCGGACCTGGACGCCTTCGTGCTGTTCTCCTCGATCGCCGGCACCGCCGGGGTGTCGGGTCAGGGCAACTACGCGCCGGGCAACGCCTACCTCGATGCCCTCGCCGCCCACCGGCGTGCCGCCGGGTTCGTCGCCACCTCCCTCGCCTGGGGGCAGTGGGCCGGCGAGGGGCTCGCCGACGGGGCGGCGCAACGTGTCCTCGCCCGGTACGGGCTGCTCGCGATGGCGCCGGACACGGCCGTACGGGCCCTGGCCGACGCACTCGCCGACGGCGAGACCAGCCTCGCGGTCGTCAACGCCGACTGGCGGACGTTCCACCAGGCCCGGCCGCATCCGCTCGTCCACGAGCTGCCGGCGGTCGCCGCGGAACGGGCCGCCCGCGCCGGGCGGACCGGTGCGGACGGCGACGCGGCGGCCAGCGGCCCGGACCTCGCCGCCCAGCTCGCCGAGCTGGCGGGTCCGGCCCGCCGGGACGCGCTGCTGGCGATCGTCCGGGCCCATGTCGCCGCGGTGCAGGGCATCGCCGTGGCGGAGCAGGTCGACGTGGAACGCGGCTTCCGTGACCAGGGCTTCGACTCGCTGGCCGCGGTGAACCTGCGTAACCGTCTGATCGCCGCGACGCGGCTGACCCTGCCGGTCAGCCTGGTGTTCGACTACCCGACGGTCGCCGCGCTGACCGACCATCTGCTCGCCGAACTGGTGCCGGCGGAGCCGACCGGCCTCTCGGCGGTACTCACCGAGATCGACCGGCTCGAGGCCGCGCTCGGCGCCGTCGAGGTGATCGGCCCGGACCGCGCGGCGGCGACCGGCCGGCTGCGGGACCTCCTCGACCGGTTCAGCCCCCCGGCAGAGGTGGCGGACAGCGTCGCCACGGAACTGTCCGACGCCAGCGACGCCGAACTCATCGACTTCATCGGCAACACCCTCGGCATCTCCTGAACCCGGCACCGACGGACACGCCCGAGCCGAAGAAAGCAGGTGGACCATGAGTGACGACCAGATCCGATACCTCCTCCGGCGGGTGACCGCCGAACTGCACGAGACGCGGGAGCGGCTGCGGGACTCTCAGGAGGCCCGGCACGAGCCGATCGCGGTCGTCGGCATGGCCTGCCGTTTTCCCGGCGGCGTCGGTTCGGCCCAGGATCTGTGGGATCTGGTCGCCGAGGGGCGCGACGCCGTCGGCGAGTTCCCGACCGACCGCGGCTGGGCCGACGACCTCTACGACCCGGACCCGGACGCGGCCGGGAAGTCCTACACCCGCCACGGCGGTTTCCTGGCGGACGCCGCCGGCTTCGACGCCGAGTTCTTCGGCATCTCACCCCGCGAGGCGCTCGCCATCGACCCGCAGCAGCGGCTGCTGCTGGAGACGACCTGGGAGGCCTTCGAGCAGGCCGGCATCGACCCGACGACGCTGCGCGGCAGCCGCACCGCCGTGTTCGCCGGGACGAACGGCCAGGACTACGCCGCGGGCGTGACGCAGGCACCGCCGGAGCTGGAGGCCTACCTGGGGCTCGGCAGCCTCGGCAGTGTCCTGTCCGGGCGGATCTCCTACACGTTCGGGTTCGAGGGTCCGTCGGTCACCGTCGACACCGCCTGCTCCTCGGCGCTGGTCGCGCTGCACCTCGCCGCGCAGGCGCTGCGCGGCGGCGAGGCGGACCTGGCGCTGGCCGGCGGGGTCACGGTGATGTCGTCGCCGGCCGCGTTCGTCGAGTTCTCCCGCCAGCGCGGCCTGGCCGCCGACGGGCGCGCCAAGGCGTTCGCCGACGGCGCCGATGGCACCAGCTGGTCCGAGGGCGCCGGGGTGCTGCTGGTGGAACGCCTACGCGACGCCCAGGCGGCCGGCCACCCGATCCTCGCGGTGGTCCGCGGCACCGCAGTGAACTCCGACGGCGCGTCCAACGGCCTGACCGCGCCGAACGGGCCGTCGCAGCAGCGGGTCATCCGCGCGGCGCTCGCCGCCGCCCGGCTGAGCCCGGCGCAGGTCGACGCGGTCGAGGCGCACGGCACCGGCACCGCGCTGGGCGACCCCATCGAGGCGCACGCGCTGCTCACTACCTACGGCGGCAACCGGCCCGCGGACCGGCCGCTCTACCTCGGCTCGGTCAAGTCGAACCTCGGCCACACCCAGGCGGCCGCCGGGGCCGCCGGCCTCATCAAAATCGTCGAGGCGATCCGCGCGGGCGTCCTCCCGCCGACGCTGTACGTCGACCAGCCCTCGACGAAGGTCGACTGGACGGCCGGCGCCGTCGAGGTGCTCACCGCGTCCCGCCCATGGCCCGAGACCGGCGAACCGCGCCGCGCCGGGGTGTCGGCGTTCGGTGTCAGCGGCACCAACGCCCACATCATCCTGGAGCAGGCCCCGACGCCGGAGCGGACGCCGGCCCCGGCGGACGAGCCGCTGCCCACCGCCGAGGTCGCGGCGCCGGCTGTGGCGCCGGTTCTCCCCGTGCTGGTGCCGCTGTCCGCGCGCTCACCGCAGGCGCTGCGCGACACCGCCGGTCGGCTCGCCGCGCACCTGCGAGCCCGCTCCGACCGGCCCGGGACCGGCGGCACGCCGGTCGCCGAGGTGGCGGCGGCGCTGGCGGCGCGGACCCGGTTCGCCCACCGCGCGGTCGCCGTCGCGACCGACGAGCCGACGCTGCTGAGCGCGCTGGACGCCCTCGCTGAGGGCCGGCCGGCCGCCGGCCTTGTCACCGGCACCGCGACCGGCGGCCCGGTGGCGTTCCTGTTCTCCGGCCAGGGCAGCCAACGCCCCCGCATGGGCCACGAGCTGTACGACACCCACCCGATCTACCGGGCGGCGTTGGACGAGACCGCCGCCGCACTCGACGAACACCTCGACCGGCCCCTGCTCACCGTCCTGCACGCCGACCCCGACAGCCCCGACGCCGACCTCATCCACCACACCGCCTGGACCCAACCCACCCTCTTCGCCCTACA
>NZ_JALKFX010000126.1 GCF_023243045.1 Frankia sp. AgB32 | reverse complement strand
GATGTCCGGCGCGGGGTCGAACACGTTCCAGTACACGGCCAGCCGGCCGCCGGGCCGCAGCACCTCGGCCGCGCGGGGCCCCCCCCCCGGGGGGGGGGGGCCCCCCCCCCCCCCCCCCCCAACCGTGCGCCGGACGACGTTGTCCGGTCGATCACGGATCACCCCGGTGAACCCCACCCCGCAGGGTTCACAGAGACGGGCCCACCGCCAGGCACTTCGCCGGGTCGGGGGAGCTGGCGCACAGCTCGGCGTCATGGCCGATCGACAGCGCCAGCGAGTCGTGCGCGTCGAGCGGCGCCGAGGCCGGCGGCACACCGTTGTCGGTCGCGCCGATCGACGCGACCCCCAGCCGGACGACCGCCCCGACCGGCAGCACACCCGCGACCTGCACCACGACCTCGACGGCCCGCACCTCGAGCGAGGTGGCCGTCTGGACCTGACGGTTCAGCACCACGTACCCCAGCCCAGGCAACGGGATGAAGGTGTTGGGTGCCACGGACACCGGCAGATGAATTCCGGCTACCGTGAGATCGACGAACTGCGTACCCGCCGCATTGAGCGTGGGCGGCAGGTTCGTCGTCTTGGACGCGTTGGCCTGCGACGTGATCGCGCTTGCGGTAATCAACCCGTTGAGCAGGTTCAGGCCCGCCAGGTTGAGCCGCGAACTGCCGATCGAGGTCGGATTACCGAGCACCGCCGTCCCCGTGGCGGAGATCACGCCCGTCGTGAGCAGGCCCGGCAGGCTGATGCCGACCAGGTTCGACGTGTAGGTCCCCCCGTTGCAGGGGACGCTCTGCGCGATCAGCGGCTTCACGCTGATCGGGCCCGCCGCGATGAGGTTCGAGTAGGCCAGCCCGGTGAGGAACACCGGCGGCTTCGGCAGGAATCTCGACTGGGTCGAGCCGATGACGAGGTCGAGCCCCGCGTTCGGTCCGGCCGTGATCCGCACGTGTACCCCGACAGTGCGAATACCGGTCGGCAGCAGAGTCTGCTCGTTGAGGGTGATCGAGCCCAACAGCGGGATCGGGATCACCGTGTTCGCCCCGATCGAGCCGAGCGGGATGCCGATACCGAGGACGCTCAGGCTGCCCAGCGAGACCGCACCGTTGGAGCTGATGGTCGTCCCGTTGTTGACCGCGGTCGAGGTGACGCCGAGACCGGTCAGCGCGACCAGCCCACCCAGCAGGTTGACCGACGCCACCGTGCTGCGGGTGACGGCGACCTGCCGGTTGTTCGGCGCCTGCTCCGAGGTGGAGGCGGACTGGAACACAGCGGTCCCGGTCAGCAGACCCGGGATGTCGACGACGCCGCCGCCGGTGGACAGCAGGCCCGGCAGGGTGGTGCAGGAGATGCCGGCCGGGAACGTCGGGCCCGACGTCAACGTGCCGCCCACCGAGACCTGTGTGGCATAGGCGAACTGCTCGTAGGCGAGTGGGTTGGGGACGGCCTGGGCCGCCCCCACACCCACGCCGACCATGGTGACCGCGAGGACACCGCCGGACACAACGCCGGCAGTGAGCCGACGCAGTCCCACCCGAGGCGCTACGCGGAGCGAACTACGCATCAATTCCTCCTCTCCGTAATTGGATGATGACCGACAGCGATCATCCTAGGGAGGGGTACTGCAATGACTCGACTACTCGTAAGTAATCAGCCTCGTTGAATGAGTTTCGGGCGTGTCGGCGTACGGGCCGGTCAGAGGGACTCCACGGCGAGACCGGCGTCTTCGTGCCGCGGTGTCTGGGCCGGCACCCAGCCCGCGACCGGCGGGTTCGCCCCGTCCGCACCGCTCGCGCCGCCGCCGGTCTCGCCGCCGCCGGGGACCACACCGCCGGCGACGGAGGCGCCGCGGTGGGTGTCGTGCGGGCCGGGCAGCCAGCGGCGGGTGTCGAGGACGAGCCGCGCGTGCCGGGCCACCTCGTCGCGGTCGAACGCGTCGTGGTCGATGAGCACGACGACGAGGTCCGCCGCGGCGAGCTCGGCGGGGAGCGCCGGGACCAGCCGGACCCGCGCCGGCACCTGCGCCGGGTCGACGTGCGGGTCGGCGGCGCGCAGCTCGGCGCCGAGATCGGCGAGCAGGCCCGCGATCCGCATCGACGGCGACTCCCGGGCGTCGCCGGTGTTCTTCTTGTATGCCAGCCCCAGCAGCAGGATGCGACTGCCGGCCACCGACCGGTGCCGGGCATTGAGCATCTCGGTGACCCGGCGCACGACGTGGTCGGGCATGTGGTCGTTGACGTCGTTCGCCAGCTCGACGAAGCGGAAGCTGCGCCCGAGGCTGCGCCGCACCCGCCAGGACAGGTAGGACGGGTCGATCGGCAGGCAGTGGCCGCCGACCCCCGGTCCGGGCGTGAACCGCAGGTAGCCGAACGGCTTCGTCGACGCCGCGTCGATCGCCTCCCAGACGTCGACGCCGAGCTCGTGGGCGAACATCGCCAGCTCGTTGACCAGCGCGATGTTGACGTGCCGGAAGGTGTTCTCCAGCAGCTTGGTGAGCTCCGCGGTGCGGGTGGAGCCGACCGGGACCGTGCTCTCGACGAGGCTGTCGTAGAAGGCGGTGACCGCCGCCAGGCTGGCCGGCCCCATGCCGGAGACGACCTTCGGGGTGTTGACGAGGTTCCACGTCCGGTTGCCGGGGTCGATGCGCTCCGGCGAGTAGCCGAGGTGGAAGTCGACGCCCGCCATGAGCCCGCAACCGGCCTCGAGCAGCGGCGCGACCAGTTCCTCGGTGGTCCCCGGGTAGGTGGTCGACTCCAGGATCACCGTCGCGCCCGGGCGCACGAGCGGCGCGAGGCTGCGGGCCGCGTCGACGATGTACGACAGGTCCGGGGCGCCCTCGCGCAGCGGGGTGGGCACGGTGATGACGGCGACGTCGAAGCCCGCGGCCCGCGCGTAGTCGGTCGTCGGCAGGTAGCAGCCGCTGTCCAGGGCAGCGACCAGCTCGCCCGCCGGGATGTCCTCGACGTAGGACTGGCCCGCGGCCAGGCGCGCGGCCCGGTCCGCGTCCACCTCGACGCCGACCACGTCCCAGCCCGCGGTGACCGCCCGCATCGCCACCGGAAGTCCGACATACCCCTGCCCGATCACCACAAGCTTGTTCGATGACATGAGCAGAGTGTTGCGTATCAGCTACATAAAGTGATGGAGCGCGCTCATCGTGTCCTGTCGACGGTGGGCGAAGTCCATGTTGATTTAGGTGCCGCGCCGAGCTGGGAATCCACCGACGCCTGGCCGTAGAAGTGCCTGGTCATCGTTCTCCGCCGACACCATCTCGCCGCCGCGACGGTCGGCGGCGCCATCCAGACCAAGGTCGGCGACGAGATTCTCGAGACCCTCGTAGGCCGCTTTGCGCGGACTAGCGATGCGGGACGCCGGGACGCCGGACGGGAGGGTTGGTCGGGGCGGGGCGCTGGCCGAAGGGAGTCGGCTCGGGTGCGGCGGTGCGGGCGAGGACGCTGGCGATGCGTTGGGCCGCGTGGCCGTCCCACAGGGGCGGGCGGCGCGGCGGGCGCGGGTCCTCCAGGGTGGCCAGGGCGGCGCGGATGATGGTGTCCGGGTGCCGGCCGACGACCTGGTTGGTGCCTTCGGTGACGGTCAGCGGCCGTTCGGTGGTGTCGCGCAGCGTCAGGCAGGGGACGCCGAGGATGGTCGTCTCCTCCTGGATGCCGCCCGAGTCGGTGAGCACGATCCGGGCACCGGCCTGCAGCGCGATCGAGTCGAGGTAGCCGACCGGCGCGAGCAGCCGGATCCCCGGCGGCAGTCGGTCGGCCACCTTGGCAGCGGTGCGCGGATGGGCCGGGAACACCAGCGGGCAGCGGGCCGCGATCTCCCCCAACGCGTCGAGCAGCCCGGCGAGCGTCGACGGGTCGTCCACGTTCGCCGGCCGGTGCAGGGTGACCAGTCCGTAGCCGCCGGGACGAAGGCCATGCTCGGCCAGGACCGGGCGGGCGAGCGCGTCGTCGCGGCAGGCCAGCAGGGTGTCGACCATGACGTTGCCGACGAGGTGCACGGCGTGCGGCGCCGCGCCTTCGCGCAGCAGGTGGTCCACGGCCTCCGGGGAGGTGGCGAACAGGTCGGCGCAGAGCTGGTCGACGACGATCCGGTTGATCTCCTCCGGCATCGAGCGGTCACCGCTGCGCAGCCCGGCCTCGACGTGCGCGGCGCGCACCCCCGCCTTCGCGGCGACCAGCGCGCACGCCAACGTCGAGTTCACGTCACCGAAGACGACCACGACGTCGGGGACGAGGGTGTCCAGCAACGGCTCGAACGCGGTCATCACGGCAGACGTCTGCACCGCGTGCGAACCCGAACCGGCGCGCAGGTGATGATCGGGCTCACGCAGGCCGAGCTCGGCGAAGAAGACCCCGCTCATCGCGGTGTCGTAGTGCTGGCCGGTGTGCACGAAGGAGACCCGGAAGTCCGCCGCGGTCAGCGCGTCGAGCACCGGTTTCGCCTTGACGAAGTTGGGCCGTGCCCCGGCGACGACCACCGCGTGCGGACCGGCCGCCGGCGGGGTCCGCTGGGCGGGCGCGGCGGTCACGACCGGACCCGCGCGGCGGTGGTGCGATCCCGCGGCACCTCGACGCGGCCCGCTGGGACGGTCGGACCCGCGAGGGCCGTCGCGGTCGGGGACGGCCCGAGCAGGCCCTCGCGGGCGGCCGCATCGGACTCCAGGACGAGGTCCGAGTCGACCATCATCGCGATCAGTTCCTCGAAACCGACCTTCGGTTCCCAGCCCAG
>NZ_JALKFX010000125.1 GCF_023243045.1 Frankia sp. AgB32 | reverse complement strand
TCGGGAATGGAGGTGGCAACAGGCCGGATTCGGACCCGGAAAACAACGGCCATAAGCTGACCACATGAGTGATGAATCGAACTCCGAGAGTGGCATTACGGCCTACGCGCTACGGATCAGTGACGCTGAGGTCGAGCGCTACCAGCTGATGGCCCGGCGGGCGGTGCGCGCCGAGGCCGAGGTCTGGGCCGAGTGCGGCATCGGGCCCGGGGCCCGGATCGTCGATCTCGGCTGCGGACCGGGAGCGGTCTCGGTCGAGATGGCCAGGCTGGTCGGTGCCGCCGGCGCCGTGGTGGGGGTGGACCAGGACGCGCCGTCACTGGCGGCGGCGGAGGAGCTGGGGCGGCGCGCCGGGGTTGGCAACGTCGAATGGGTCCACGCGGACGCGGCCGACACCGGTCTGCCGTCCGGTTTCGACGTCGTGATGGTGCGCCACGTCCTCGTCCACGCGGGCTCGCAGATCAACGCGATCATCGGGCATGCGATCGCCCTCCTTCGCCCGGGCGGATGCCTGTACGTGATGGACGGCGACGCCGCCGCGCTGCGCTTCGATCCGGTCGACGTCGACTTCGCCGACCTCTACGCGCGCTACGCCGAGTTCCATGCGCGCGCCGGAAAGGCCCTCGCGCTCGGGCCGCAGCTCGGATCGATCCTGCGAGCGGCCGGCCTGGAGGTCATCCACCGGCACGGCGGCTATGAGGTGGTCTCCCCTGTTCTCGGGGGTGGCGGCCCATGGGCCGCCCGGGACGCGATGGTCGCCGCCGGGATGGCCACCCCTGACGATCTTGCCCGGTGGCAGCGGGCCATCGAGCGGGTGGCCGCAGACCCGGGCAGTGCCCTGTTCGCGCCCCGCTTCGCCGCCGCCGGACGCAAGGCCGCGTCGGCCTGACCGGGCGCGACCCAGCAGTAAGCCGTTCGCCTGCCGGGCTGGTCACGGACCACACCCAGGTCAGCCGGGCGCACCTAGATCGCAACAGAGCTGCGGAATTGTACCCGACTCATTCAGCAGATGGCGGGCCCGACGACTGACAGATGGTGCGGAGACCCCGGTGGCGGCCGGCGAGGGCAGCCCACGACTGATCCGTCGCGGGCTGATCCAACCGCCGCTGACCCAGGAAATCAGGTGCCACACCTGCGGCGCAACCCGCGGATCGACGGATCTTGAGCGTGGAGTCAGTCGCACCACTTGCTGGCACCTTCGGGGGATGTACAGGTCTACCATCGGCTAATTAACGTACTAAGCGTCCACTATTACCTAGGTCACGCGGTGCAGGGCGACCCACCCCGGGGCCAGCCTCGACGCCGCCAGCCCGCCACACCAGGCGGAACGGGCATGAGCTGCGACCGAGAGTCGAAGGGGAAGATCGATGGGCCCTCGTACCGGCCGATCCCGACCCGAGCGAACCGCTCCCAGCCGCACGACGCTGACAGCCCGGCCGACGTTGACGGTCCAGTCGACGCCCGCGGCCCGGCCCGTCGGGGCGGCATCGGCGCCGACCGCCCACTCGATGCGAGACGTTCCTCGACCAGGAACAGGTACGCACATCCAGTCCCACGTCGTAAACGGCTTACCAGTCCGTGGTGAGAGGATCTGGATGGTCCAGGCAGACGAAAATTCGTCGCAACCCTACTTAGACGAGATCAAGGAAAAGTACCGCGCCGAGCGGGAAAAGCGCTTACGACCGGACGGCACCGACCAGTACCGCGACTTCAAGGACATCTTCGCGGATTTCGACCGCGATCCCTACGCCGATCCCGACTTTCACCGCGAGCCGGTGGTCGAGGAGACAACCGTCGCGATGATCGGCGGCGGACTGGGCGGCCTGGTGACCGCCGCCCGCCTGGTGGAGTTCGGTATCACCGATCTCCGCATCATCGACAAGGCAGGGGACTTCGGCGGCACCTGGTACTGGAACCGCTATCCCGGGGCAGCCTGCGACACCGAGTCCTACATCTACCTGCCGCTACTGGAAGAAACTGGCTACATCCCGACCGAGAAATACGCCAAGGCACCGGAGATCTTCGCTCAGTGCCAGCGCATCGGCCGCCAGTACAATCTTTACCCGTCCGCCCTCTTCCAGACGGTGGTAGAAGGCGTTCGCTGGCAGGACGACAGCAGCCGCTGGGAGATCACGACCAATCGGGGCGACCGTATCCGGGCCCGTTTCATCGTCATCGCGGGCGGCATTCTCCACAAGGCGAAGCTTCCTGGAATCCCCGGCATTGAGACGTTCAAGGGCCGCAGTTTCCACACCAGCCGCTGGGACTACTCCTACACCGGGGGCAGCCCGACGGAGCGGATGGCGGGGCTGGCCGACAAGCGGGTGGCCGTGATTGGTACCGGGGCGACCTCGGTGCAGGTAATCCCCCGGCTCGCCGAGACGTCGCAGCAGCTTTACGTGTTCCAGCGGACGCCGTCCGCGGTAGGGGTCCGCGGCAACCAGCCGACCGATCCGGAGTGGGCGAAGACCCTCGAACCGGGCTGGCAGCGGGCCCGGATGGAGAACTTCACCCGCATCGTCTCCGGCGAGGAGCAGAGCGAGGACCTGGTCAACGACGGCTGGACCGAGATCTTCGGCCGCAATCCGAACGCCTTCGGCGTCTCCAGCGACACCGAGGAAGCGCTCGACCTGGTGGGGATGGAGTCGATCCGCGCCCGCATCGACGACGTCGTCACGGATCCCGCCACGGCCGCCGCCCTCAAGCCCTGGTACAATCGGATGTGTAAGCGCCCCTGCTTCCACGACGAGTATCTGCCGGCTTTCAACCGTCCGAACGTGAAGCTGGTCGATACCGAAGGAAAGGGCGTAGAGCGCATCACCGAGGACGCCGTCGTGGTCGACGGCGTGTCCTATCCGGTGGACTGCATCGTCTACGCGTCCGGGTTCGAGGTGAGCACCGCGCACACCAGCCGCCTCGGTTTCGAGATTCACGGCCGTGACGGCATCAGTCTCACGGATGCCTGGGCCAACGGACCGGCGACCCTGCACGGGCTGACCGCCCGGGGCTTCCCGAACCTGATGATCTTCCACACCGTTCAGGCCGCCGCCGCGATCAACTTCGCCCACCTTTCGAGCGAACAGGCCCTGCATGCCGCCTCGCTGATCGCGACCTGCCAGAAGAACGGCATCGAGCAGTTCGAGGTCACCGCCGAAGCGCAGGAGGCCTGGTACCAGACGCTGATGGCGCACCTCGGCGCCCAGGCCATGTTCCTCGCCACGTGCACTCCCGGCTACTTCAACGCGGAGGGACGCCTGGACATGACCGAGGCGGCAATCCACGGAATCCCGTTCTTCGGCCCGACCAGCGATTACATACAGTTCCTTCAGGACTGGCGCGCCGCCGGCGACCTACCCGGCCTGGAGACCCGCCAGGCCGCCGCCAAGGACTGATCCCTGAATTCCGGCGGTACCGGTTCTCCGCCAGCGCACCCGCCTTCTCCACGTGTTGGGCGCTGACCGGCAGGATCGTGCGCCGGTGCCCGGCCAGCCAGCTGACAGGGCGACAACCAACCCACCAAGAACGACGCGGCGATCGGCCCGTCGAGTTCCAGATCAGGAGTATGGACATGCCGCACGCACGCCCCGAAGACCTGTCGCCCGGTGGAAACGGCCGTTGGCCCTTCGCCGGCGAAGCATTCCGGACCGAGAAGTGGGGTGACATGGAGGTCGGCCTCACCACGGTCGACGCGCCGATGGACGTCACCGAGAGTTACCGAATCGGCGGCATGCCGGGCAACGTCTGTCCGTGCCCGCACTACGGCTACATCTTCTCGGGCACGATCCGCGCGGTCTACCCGGACAGCGATATCCCGGACGAGGTCGCCACGGCCGGCGAGGCCTACTTCTTCCCGGCCGGTCATGTGCTGGTCTACGAAGAGCCGACCAAGGCCCTCGAGCTGAACCCCGCCTACGCGTTGACGCAGTGCATGGACGCGATGGCCCGCGCGGCGGAGCGGTTGATGGCGCAGTCCACCGACGGCTGAGGTCGAGGTCGGACGGTCCCGCCGGGCGGGACGACGCGGTACTCGTGCGTCGTCCCGCCCGCGCGGGACCGTGCTCCGCCACCATACGGCGCTCCCCCGCCAGACCGTGTCGGCGCCGTCAGTACGCTTTCGGGTGGGAGCACGGCCTCTCCTTCCTCCGCTTCAGTACGGGAGGTGTTTCTTGAGAGCGGACGAGCAGTCGCAGGCAACTGTTCCGCCTGACGGGCCGGAAACCGGGGGCACCGAGTTCACGAGGTCACGTGGACAGTCCCGACTGGGTCCGGCCACGACCGGAAAGCAGCGCGGTCGGCCGCGGAGCACTCTGCGGCATCACGCGATCCTCGAAAGCACCCGGTCGTTACTGGTCAACGGGACCTACGATCAGCTCACCATCGAGGCAATAGCCGCCGGCGCCGGGGTCAGCAGGCAGACCGTGTACAAATGGTGGTCGTCGAAGGCGGCAGTGGTCACCGAGGCCATCATCGAGGGCTATCTCCAGCCGACGCCGGTCAATCCCCCGGCCGACACCGGCGACATCGCGGTTGACCTGCGCACCTGGTTCCACTCGCGGATCAGGCAACTCGCCGACCCGTCGGCCGCGGCGCTGATCCGCGCCATGACGATCGCCGCGGCCGACAACGACGACTCGGACCGGCTCTACGCTCTGCTGGCCGAACCGCACCGACAGTACCTGCTGACCCGGCTGGCCGCCGCCGTCCAGCAGGGTCAGCTCCGCGGCGACGCCGATCCGGAAGCCGCGGTCGACGCGATCATCAGCGCGATCCTGCTCTACACCCTGCACCGCGGCGACCCGACCATCCACCAGCGCGCCGAGAACCTGATCAACATTCTCCTCGGCGGCATGACGGCTGACGAGACGGTCCGGCCATCGCGGCCCTCCCCCTGACCCCAGGGAGCTGCCGGAAAACAACTTCGACTTTTGATCATGCTCTGTGGGGGTAGGGTTCCGGGGGTGGAAGGGACCGAAGTGGTCCTGGCGGAGAAGCTCGCGGTGTTGCTGCCGCATCTGGACGAGCGTCGGCGGCGGCTGG
>NZ_JALKFX010000124.1 GCF_023243045.1 Frankia sp. AgB32 | reverse complement strand
CAGCCACCACATCGCGGAGCCGGACGCGCGTCTCCAGCTTGAACGCCTTCGGTCGCCGACGCTGCCCGTCGGCACGCCTCTGCGCGTCCGCGGCACGGTACCCGGCATTGCCGCCGTTGCGCGAGACCTCACGGCTGATCACCGACTGGTTCCGGTCCAGCCACACCGCGATCATCCGGTGTGACAGGTTCTCAGCCAAGCCCCTGGAGATCGACTCCCGCTCCTCCAACGTCAACTCGACGCCACGCACCCAGCCCTCCGATCAGTGGATCACCTTTCTACCAGGACTGATGCACTGATCATCTGACACCGCCGTTTGTACACACCCGGCACCAGTCCGATCACCTTCGACGTCGACGAGGTGCGTTTCGGGTGCGCGCTCGGCATGGAAAGCCAGTATCCGGAGCTGTTCGCCGAGTACGAGCAAGCCGACGTTCACTGCGTACTGCTTTCCACCATGGACAACGGCACCGTCTTCGGCCTGCAGACACAGGCGCATGCCAGCACCAACAGCTACTGGATCAGCTACGCCACGGTCGCCGCCGACGCGGCCGCCGCGCCGTCCGGAATCGTTGGGCCAGACGGTCACTGGGCGACCCGGTGCGGACCGGACGCCACCTCCGCCATCGCCACCGTCGATGTAGACCGCGAACAGGAAAGCCTCGCGCGCCCCTGGCGCCGAACGGCACGCACCGGCAGGTACGCCACCGCGGTCGTCGACGACGACCCTCGATCACCACGAAGCTCGCTCTGACCCGAAGGTCTTGACGACCCGCTAACGTCGGGCCGGCGGGCCGGGGCCATCCGCGAGGACGCGCGGGTCGGCGAGGTTGGCCAGCGCCCGTCAGGACGCGTTCCAGGCGGGCTGGGACGAGGGCCTACCACGTCGCGCCCTCACTGTGATCTTCGATGGACTTCGGCCGCCCACCGGTCGGGCACTCCACCCGTCGGAGTCCAGGAACTGAACCTGCCCGCTCGGCACGAGAAGGTTCACCACACGTGTTCTTCCGGCAACGGTTTCGCCGACCGGAATGCTGGCAAAACACGCCGCCAACGCCGACCCCCGTCACCCGCCGTTCCTTGTTTGTCCGACGCGACGGAGCCGCCGTGGCACCCAGGGCCGCGGTGTCCACTGGTCAAGCTGGCTGAGCAGGACTCCCAGAGCGAGGCTGACGGTGGCGATGAGCCAACAGGCAAGGTCTCCCGGTGGCTGCTTCACCCAGTCCCACCACCGGTCGGTGCCGTCGCTGTTCTGTTGGAAGTACGTCAGGGGCAGGATGCTCGCGAGTGGCAGTACCCAGCTGAGAGTCATGCCGAGGAGACGTCCGGAAACCAGCGCGATACCTGCCCAGACAAGGACTGAGCGCAGCGCGACGATTCCGGCGGGCCAGGAGGCCGCGGCGGCCTCGGCCACGAGCTCTGTCGCAGCGGTAAGAGCCAGGACGACGGCGATGTGAGCGGCGCGTGTGTGCTGGTAGCGCCTGCTCGCGCACTGCTCGAAGTCGGCCATAGGACTGTGCAGTGTGGCTGCCGCCAGCACCGCGTAGGCAGCTGGAATCTCGGCGCGGAAGGCGATGGTGGCGTCGGACAGCGGGAGCACGAGCGCGCGGCTGCCGAGCAGGAAGTCGGCGAGTACCAGAACCGCGAGTCCGGCGAGGTAACTGGCGGCGTGGTGAGTTCTGCCATAGCGGACGGCGACTCGGAGATGCTCACGCACAGGGGGTGTTCCGGAGTGTGGCCAGCCGTTGCCTGACCCAGGTCAGCTGGCTGCCCTGCTGGGTGTAGATGAGCTTGCCGATCGCCTGGATGTCGACGCCGGGAGGGCCGCCGTGGACGGAGGGCGGTTGGGGCGCTCCCGTCAGGCGGGATTCGAGCCAGGTGCCCAGCTCGTACTGGGCGTGAATCTGTTTGGCGGTGTCCGCGTCGGTTGCTGCGGCGCACGGGTTGGGGAAGGTCGCGTTGACGATCTGGATGGCGATGCCGGTGGCCACCTCCCACATGGCGCCTTCGGGAACGGTGAAGTCGACATACTGGTAGCGGGGGGCACGGAGGCCCCGCTCGTAGTACCGGGGCGGGACGGTGAACAGGCCGGCGGGTATCTCGTTGAGCCGGGACATCATGGCTGACATCTGCGGGAGGTACTTCTGGTCGTCCGGCCACACGCAGCTGGCCGGAGTGGTGTTGGTGCACGGATAGCGCGCGGGGCTCGGGCGGCTGACCTGGATCGATCCCGCGGTCGCATAGGCAGCCAGGCAACCGACGACCACCGCCAGGGCTGCGGCGCTCGCATAGGCCTGACCGCGGCCGTAGCGCGGGCGCCGCCCGCCTCGGGGCCTGAACCGGGGTCTCGGCACGGCGACCGCGACCACCGCCGCGCCCGCCGCGAGCAGCAGACGGGTCACCAGCGGCCAGGCCGCGACGCGGGCGTCGGGCGGCCCGGTCAGAACGATCAGGCCGAGTGAGTCTCCCAGCGAGCCGAGCAGAACGAAGCAGACAAGCGCGCTGAACATCGGCGCGATGACACGGGACCGGCTCCAGCGGCCGACCGCGTGCCCAGCCGCGGCGCAGCCGACAATGGTCGCCGCTCCGAGACAGAGATAGCCCGGCCAGAGGAAGCCCGGCCCGGCCGACCCGGTCGAGGTGATCGCGGCGGCGACAATCCCGACGAGGTAGACGGCCAGGCCGTAGGTGACCGTGCCCGCCAGTTGCAGGGACTCGGCCTGCCATCTCGGCCGGGCGGCGGCGTCGAGCTGCTCGTCGGTGCCGTGCCGCGAGGCACGGCCGACCGACCAGGCCGCGAGGGCCGCGAAGAAAGGGCCGAAGTAGAAGGCCGGGATCTGCGCGGCGACGCTGGTCTGGGGCCAGATTCCGATCCACCACCGAGCCCGCCCGTAGAGCACCGCGAGATCGATGGCCACCAGCACCGGCAGCCACCAGCGCAGCGCGGAACGACGCAGCTCCGTACAGTAGACATAGATCATGCGCGGCCACCGCCCGCCCGCAGCACGGTCATGTAGCCACGCTCGATCGCCGTATCACCCGGGACATCCGGCGCGGCCAGCGCGCTGAGCTCACCGGTGCTGCCAGTGAAGATCACACGCCCGGAGTCGAGAACCACCACGGTGTCGCAGAGCGCGGCCACATCCTCGACGAGATGCGTGGACAGCACGACCGCACGGGCCCCCAACGAGCGGATCAGTGAGCGGAAGTCGAGACGCTGAGCGGGGTCGAGCCCGACCGTCGGCTCGTCCAGGAGCACCAGCTTTGGATCACCGACGATCGCGCTGGCGATACCCGCACGCCGCACCATCCCACCGGACAAGGTGCGCATGCGGTCGCTCATCCGATCCGACAGGCCGACTCCTTCAATGGCGCGTAGCGTGCTGTCGTGCGCGACGCCGCGAGGGACCTCCCGCAGCCAGGCGACGTAACGAACGAAGTCATAGACGGAGAACCCCGGCAGATATCCGAAATCCTGCGGCAGGTAGCCGATAGCACGCCTCGCCAGCCGCGCGTCCCGGCCGGTCCTGACCACACGTCCCGCCACGCACACCTCGCCCCGCGCCGGGGAGGCGATTGTCGCCAGGGTACGCAGCAGCGTGGTCTTGCCAGCGCCGTTCGGACCAAGCAGACCCATCACACCGTCGGCAAGGGAAAAACTCACATCAGCAAGGGCCGTCCGCCCGCCGTACGACTGCCGCAGCCCGGTGACGGACACGACCTCTTCTGACACCACACATCTCCTCCACCGCCCGGCCGGGCCGGACATGTTACGTACAACCCGGCCGGTCTGCCTACGTCTCCCTCGGATCAGCCTGTGAAATCTACCCGAGACCTGGTGACGCTGAAGGTGCAGTTGAGCTGCCCCCAGTTGTTGACGGTGGAACCGCGGGTCATGTAGAGGGCGGAACTAACCTTGTCGAACTGGGCGCTGCAGAAGGCGTGGTTACGGTAGTTGCCGGTCACCGTGACGTTGAAGCAGTGGGCGTTGGTACCCGTGCTTCCCCACGTCGAGTAGCAGCCGTTGGTTGTCGGGCTGGTTCCGCTAGCAAGCGCCGCCTGGGCGCCGATGCCCACCGGGGCGATCAAGACCGATGCGGCCAACAAAAACCTGGCGGCATTTCGCAAACGCATCATGCGCATACCCACAGAGCTTCTCCTGCATTCATGACGAGATTTCTCAGCACTCGTCGCAAGGTGGACAAAAACATTTTTGCTCGTCCGGCCGGGGCGAGGTGCCGGCGGCTAGAAAATTCCTGTTGGCGGCCGGCCTGCGCCAGGCTAGCGCGGGCGGACAAGCGGCACAAAATTTTTCAGGAGGAGGCACCAAGGAAACGCGCACATCCCACGCGGACACGGACAGCCGAAATTACTGAGGGCAACAAGTTGCAATAACGTTCCGTGATACTTGTTTTTGACAGTGCGCAAGAAATTCCACGCAGCCGTCCAGCCGGACCAGCACTGTCGCTCGTTGACGAGGCCATCTGCCCCGAGACGCTGGTCGTGTCGGCCCGCCCCAGTAGATCAACTTTGACAGCATTCCGTGATCGATCGAACCCATCCCGCAGCATCCATCACCGAGCGTGATGCGATATTTACCACATCGACGGCAGGTGACCGCGGATACGTGGCGGCACGCACTCCGCTCCAGACCAGGGAACCTTGTGGCGGCTCCACTGGTCGATGATGTCAGCCACCGAGAGGTAGCTGCCCGCCGCACCGAACGGAGCGGTGGCCTCCCGCCAGCCCGGGGCATCAACACCACGCTGCGGGGCACCCTCCGGAGTTCTCGGTGATCCGGAGGGGCGGTAAGTCGGAGACGCCGGATCGGCTGCGATCAGCCAAGTTGGCGGTACGTCCCGGCAGCGGTGAACGCGTCAGTGATGGGCGTGAGGAGCGAGGCCAGGCGACAAGCGGCGGTGGCGCCGATCCGCGCCCACAGTTCAGCGCAGCGCTCGTCGGTCTCGATCTCGATCTTCTCGCAGGCCGCGGTGCCGGCATCGGTCACGGCGCCATCGGCGTCGAGCCAGCCGCGCGCGACCAGACGTGCCGTCGCCGCGGCCCACTGCTCGTCGTCCCACCCCCTGCCCGGCCGGCGCGGCATGGGAGCCACCGAGGCCAGCCGGCAGTCCGACCTGGAACTCGCCGGCACCGGCGACGTCCGCGACCCGGAGACATCAGGACGCCTCTGAGAAGTATCCGGACGAGGCACTTTCGAACTCCCGGTCGCCGCCGATGGCACGGCGCTCGATCTCGAGATCCTCAGCCAGCTGCTGCGCGCCAGCCTGGCGGTGGCCGGAGATCCCGACGAGATCCCGACGAGATCCCGATCGAGCGCCGGGACTGGTGGCAGCAGATGCTGGCAGCCGACCGCAGACGCTTGTCGCGATCTTCGCCCGCGCCACCGCCGAGGCGGAACGACTGGCCGCCACCCTGCTGCCAGGCATCAACGCCTC
>NZ_JALKFX010000123.1:1834-3614 GCF_023243045.1 Frankia sp. AgB32 | reverse complement strand
CGCTTCTTGTGGGTGCCCCTGTCCTCCTGTGTGGGGGGTGGGGGTGTTCCGTGAGGGTGGTGCGGGCTGGTCGTCGCAGGATACTGCCTTCGGTGTGAGGGTGAGTTCTGCTGGTGCGGCTGGTTTCCGTCCGTACGTTGAGAACTGCACAGTGGACGCGAGCATCTTTGTGGCCAAGTTATTAAGGGCGCACGGTGGATGCCTTGGCACCAGGAGCCGATGAAGGACGTGGGAGGCTGCGATATGCCTCGGGGAGCTGCCAACCGAGCTGTGATCCGAGGATTTCCGAATGGGGAAACCCGGCAGGGCTTTAAATCCTGTCACCCATGCCTGAACACATAGGGCATGTGGAGGGAACGCGGGGAAGTGAAACATCTCATTACCCGCAGGAAGAGAAAACAACCGTGATTCCGCGAGTAGTGGCGAGCGAAAGCGGATCAGGCTAAACCATGGTCGTGTGATAGCCGGCAGGCGTTGCGATGGTGGGGTTGTGGGAGCATTCTGACGGGACTGCCGTTCCGTCGAGGAGTCAGAAAAAGTTCTGTTAGGTGAAGGTCATGCGAATGGACCGCCATAGAGGGTAATAGCCCTGTAACCGAAAACAGTTCTTCTCCTGAATGTTTTCCCAAGTAGCACGGAGCCCGTGAAATTCCGTGTGAATCTGGCGGGACCACCCGCTAAGCCTAAATACTTCCTGGTGACCGATAGCGGACTAGTACCGTGAGGGAAAGGTGAAAAGTACCCCGGGAGGGGAGTGAAATAGTACCTGAAACCGTGTGCCTACAATCCGTGGGAGCTGGACTTCGGTCTGGTGACCGCGTGCCTTTTGAAGAATGAGCCTGCGAGTTTGCGATGTGTGGCGAGGTTAACCCGTTGTGGGGTAGCCGTAGCGAAAGCGAGTCCGAAGAGGGCGTTTGAGTCGCATGTCCAAGACCCGAAGCCGAGTGATCTATCCATGGCCAGGTTGAAGCGCGGGTAAGACCGTGTGGAGGACCGAACCCACCAGGGTTGAAAACCTGGGGGATGAGCTGTGGATAGGGGTGAAAGGCCAATCAAACTCGGTGATAGCTGGTTCTCCCCGAAATGCATTTAGGTGCAGCGTCGCATGTTTCTTGCCGGAGGTAGAGCACTGGATGGCCTAGGGGGCCCACAAGCTTACTGAAGTCAGCCAAACTCCGAATGCCGGTAAGTGAAGTGCGGCAGTGAGACTGCGGGGGATAAGCTTCGTAGTCGAGAGGGAAACAGCCCAGATCGCCAGCTAAGGCCCCTAAGCGTGCGCTAAGTGGAAAAGGATGTGGAGTCGCACAGACAACCAGGAGGTTGGCTTAGAAGCAGCCACCCTTGAAAGAGTGCGTAATAGCTCACTGGTCAAGTGATTCCGCGCCGATAATGTAGCGGGGCTCAAGCGCACCGCCGAAGCTGCGGCATACACAAGTTCTCCAGGCGTTTTCGGACGTCCAGGTTTGTGTATGGGTAGGGGAGCGTCGTGTGGCGTGTGAAGCGGCGGGGTGACCCAGTCGTGGATGCCATACGAGTGAGAATGCAGGCATGAGTAGCGAATGACGGGTGAGAAACCCGTCCGCCGAATGACCAAGGGTTCCTGGGGCAGGCTAATCCGCCCAGGGTGAGTCGGGACCTAAGGCGAGGCCGACAGGCGTAGTCGATGGACAACGGGTTGATATTCCCGTACCGGCGCTGACGCGCCCATGCTGAACCTGGTTGTGCTAACTGTTTGAGCGTGCGTGTCTTTTCGGAGATGTGTGTGTGAGGGCAGGATTCC
>NZ_JALKFX010000123.1:0-1739 GCF_023243045.1 Frankia sp. AgB32 | reverse complement strand
ACCTGGCTGGTAGTAGGTAAGCGATGGGGTGACGCAGGAGGGTAGTCCAACCCAGGCGGTGGTTGTCCTGGGGCAAGGGTGTAGGACGGAACGTAGGTAAATCCGCGTTTCATGTGTCTGAGACCTGATGCCGAGCCGATTGTGGCGAAGTGGATGATCCCATGCTGCCGAGAAAAGCCTCTAGCGAGTGTCAGAGCCGCCCGTACCCTAAACCGACACAGGTGGTCAGGTAGAGAATACCAAGGCGTTCGAGTGAACTGTGGTTAAGGAACTCGGCAAAATGCCCCCGTAACTTCGGGAGAAGGGGGGCCGTTCTCCGTGTAGGGACTTGCTTCCGTAGCGGGGAGTGGCCGCAGAGACCAGGGGAAAGCGACTGTTTACTAAAAACATAGCTCCGTGCTAAGTCGTAAGACGATGTATACGGAGTGACGCCTGCCCGGTGCTGGAACGTTAAGGGGACGGGTTAGCTCTTCGGGGCGAAGCTCAGAACTTAAGCGCCAGTAAACGGCGGTGGTAACTATAACCATCCTAAGGTAGCGAAATTCCTTGTCGGGTAAGTTCCGACCTGCACGAATGGCGTAACGACTTTCCCACTGTCTCAACCACAGACTCGGCGAAATTGCACTACGAGTAAAGATGCTCGTTACGCGCGGCAGGACGGAAAGACCCCGGGACCTTTACTATAGCTTGATATTGGTGTTCGGTTCGGCTTGTGTAGGATAGGTGGGAGACTGTGAAGCTGGGACGCCAGTTCTGGTGGAGTCACTGTTGAAATACCACTCTGGTCGTACTGGATGTCTAACCTCGGTCCGTGATCCGGATCAGGGACAGTGTCTGGTGGGTAGTTTAACTGGGGCGGTTGCCTCCTAAAGAGTAACGGAGGCGCCCAAAGGTTCCCTCAGCCTGGTTGGCAATCAGGTGTTGAGTGCAAGTGCACAAGGGAGCTTGACTGTGAGACCGACAGGTCGAGCAGGTGCGAAAGCAGGGACTAGTGATCCGGCGGTGGCTTGTGGAAGCGCCGTCGCTCAACGGATAAAAGGTACCCCGGGGATAACAGGCTGATCTTGCCCAAGAGTCCATATCGACGGCAAGGTTTGGCACCTCGATGTCGGCTCGTCGCATCCTGGGGCTGGAGTAGGTCCCAAGGGTTGGGCTGTTCGCCCATTAAAGCGGTACGCGAGCTGGGTTTAGAACGTCGTGAGACAGTTCGGTCCCTATCCGCCGCGCGCGCAGGAGATTTGAGAAGGGCTGTCCCTAGTACGAGAGGACCGGGACGGACGAACCTCTGGTGTGCCAGTTGTTCTGCCAAGGGCATGGCTGGTTGGCTACGTTCGGAAGGGATAACCGCTGAAAGCATCTAAGCGGGAAGCCTGCTTCAAGATGAGATCTCCCACAGGGTAGCCTGGTAAGGCCCCCGACTAGATGATCGGGTTGATAGGCCGGAGGTGGAAGTGCGGCAACGCATGGAGCTGACCGGTACTAATAGGCCGAGGGCTTGTCTTCGAAGGTGCTACGCGTCCACTGTGCGGTTCTGACTGTACGGCCGGTTTTCGGTTGGTATGGTTACAGTGTTTCGGTGGTTTTGGCGAAGGGGAAACGCCCGGTCTCATTCCGAACCCGGAAGCTAAGCTCTTCAGCGCCGATGGTACTGCATGGGGGACCGTGTGGGAGAGTAGGACGCCGCCGGACTTATATACGTGTGGGGCTGCCCTGTTTTCAGGGCGGCCCCACACGTATTT
>NZ_JALKFX010000274.1 GCF_023243045.1 Frankia sp. AgB32 | reverse complement strand
CCCCGGGCCGCCGCCCCCCCCCCCCCCCGCCGGCCCGCCCGCGACCGACCGGGACCGCTCGCGCGGACGCCGCCGCCGGACCCACCGTCACGAGCTCGGCCGCGCGGAGCCCGACGACCCCGGCGGCGGCCAGCGACCGCGCGACGATACCCACGGTGGTCGGGCGCGACGTCGAGGCGGCCGAGGCGGCCGTGCGCGCGGCCGGTTTCACCGCCGTCCGCCGGGCCTACCGCGGGGATGCGAGCGCCCGCGGCACCGTCCTGGTCGTCGATCCCACCGCGGGCACCTCCGCGGCGCGTGCGGGCGCCACCGTGACGCTGACGGTCTCCGCCGGCCCCACGACCGTCACCGTTCCCGCGGTGGTCGGGCGGCGCGGGGCGGACGCGGAGGCGACGCTGCGGGCCGCGGGCCTGACGGTGCGCCGGCAGGCGGACACGGGGGTGACCCTCGCCGCGGCGGGCACCGTCGAGGGGGTGTCGCCGCCGACGGGTTCCCGCGTGGCGGCTGGCTCGTCGGTGACCATCATCGTCGTCGCCGACCCGGTGATGGTGCCCGATCTGCGGGGTCGCCCGGTCGGCGACGCCGAGAGCACGCTGTCCGGGCTGGGGCTCACCGTCGCCCGGCGTCTCCGGTCCGGTGCCGGCGCCGCGCCGGGCACCGTGCTCGACCAGCTTCCCCCCAGCGGTGGCGCCGACCGTGGCGACACGGTCACTCTGGTGGTCGCGCAGGATGTCGCCGGTCCCTCGGCGGGAACGGTTACCGCGAACTGAGCGTCGCGCCCGCGAACGGCTCGGAGTCGGCCGACAGCTTTTTGTGCACAGTGCGGAGCGCCGGCGTTTCACCTGGTCGCACCGGGTACCTGATGCCGGATCCATACCAACTGTCCGAGTTGTTGCGCGATATCCGATAGATGCGGATAATCCACGGGGCGGACCTGTCAACCCCCCGACGGCAAGGAGAAACCGGCTTGGACGAGCTCGATCGCGCCTTGTTACGCCTGTTGCAGCAGAATGGCCGGCGCACCAACCGAGATCTCGCCCTGGCCACGCACGTCGTGCCATCGACCTCGCTGCAACGGGTGCGTTCCCTGGTCGAACGCGGCATCATCAGCGGCTTTCGCGCCGAGGTCGATCTTGCCGCCATCGGCCGCCCTGTCCAGGCGCTGGTATCGGTGCGGGTACGCCCGCCCACCCGGCAGGTGATCGACGAGTTCCGGGCCTGGGCGAGCGGCCTCGTCGAAACCGTCAGCATCTTCTCCACCACCGGCGACTTCGACTTCCTGCTGCACGTCGCGGTGCCCGACAACGGCGGCCTGTACAGCCTGGTCATCGACCGCCTCACCGAACGTCCCGAGGTCTGCGAGGTGCGTACCAGCCTCGTGTTCGACCATCGGCGCTCCTCCGCGGTCGAACCGACCGCGACCGCCGAATAGGCGCGCGGCGGCCGCCCCGCACGGCCTCCTGCAGGGCCCATCCCTGGTCGGGGCTCCGCAGGAGGTCCTCACCGCGCCCCGCCGCGCCCCGCCGCGCCCCGCCGGCCCCACCGCGCCGGCCCCACCGCGCCGGCCCCACCGCGACCCGCCACCGGCCGATCACCGGTGAACCACCTGGTTACCCTGCTGGCGTGACCGCACCGCACCTCCTCGACCCCGCCGACCTGCTCAGGGCCGCCACCCCGGCCGCCTCCGTCCCGACCCGGGACCTCGCCCGCGCCTACCGCGAGCTCTCCGAGCTGTACCGCGGCGGCGGGGCCACCCCACCCGACGCGTCGCTCACCGAACGCCACGTGCGCGCGTATCTCGCCGCCCGGCTGCCCGCCACCCTCGCCGTCAGTCAGGCCGTGCTGGCCGAACTCGCCGCGCGCCGGCCGGACTGGCACCCCACGAGCCTGCTCGACCTCGGCGCCGGGCCCGGTCCGGCGTCCTGGGCCGCGCTCGCGGCGTTCCCGGGGATCTCCCGCGTCGACCTGGTCGAACGCTCGGCACTGATGATCGAGGCCGGCCGCCGGCTGGCCCGGGACCGCGCGCCGGCCGTGCTGGGCGCGGCCCGCTGGCACCACGCCGGCGCCGAGCACCCCCCCGAGGTCCGCGCCGACCTCACCCTCGCCGCCTACCTGCTCGGGGAACTGCCCGCCGACGCACGCGAGCGTGCCGTCGCGGCGTGGTGGCAGGTCACCGTCGGTGACCTGGTGATCATCGATGCGGGCACCCCGGCCGGGTACGCCAGGATCCTGGCCGCGCGCGGCGCCCTGCTCGCCGCCGGCGCGACGATCACCGCCCCGTGCCCGGCCGACGGCGACTGCCCGCTGCCGGCGGGGGACTGGTGCCATTTCGCCCGCCGCGTCGAACGCAGCGCGCTGCACCGGGCGCTCAAGGACGCCGACCGCGGCCACGAGGACGAGAAGTACGCCTACCTGGTCGCCTCCCGCCAGCCCCCCGCGCACGCCGCCGGCCGCGTGCTGCGCGCGCCGCAGGCCCGCTCCGGCCACGTCCGGCTGACCGTGTGCGGCGCCGACGGCCGCCGCGACCTCGTCGTCGCCCGCAGCCACGGCCAGGAGAACTACCGGTGGGCGAGGAACGCCCACTGGGGCGACGCTCTCCCGCCGTCGCTCGCCACGCCGCCGACCGCGTCCGGTGACGGGTAAGCCGGGCCGGGTCGCCGTCGCCGTTTCCGTCGCCGTGACCCCCGGCGCGGTCGCCCCGCGCGGCGGCTGACCCTTCCCGAGACGGCCCGGTCGTCGCCGCGTGGACGGGCACCTGCGACGATCTGCAGATACCCCCAGGGGGTACTCGGCACCGGCCGGTTCGGTCTACCGCGGCCGCGGCCCCGGTCCTTCGGCCGGCGCGGCGGGCGGCCCGGACAACCGGCACCAGCGGGGACCCCTGGGCGTGAACACCCCCAATCCCGCCCTCTACCCTGATGACGCACATACCGACCGTGAGCATGCGGTGCACGCCGCGGCTCGGTGTACATCGGGACGGTCTGGTCGCGGACGGTTCGGTCGGGAACGGGGCGGGGATGCGCGGCGGCGAACAAGCGCGGGTGCGGACAGCGCGTGCCAGCGAACAGTCCGCGGTGGCGACGCCGTCGCGCCCACCGGTACCCGCCGGCGGGTACGTACCCGCCCAGCGGGCGCTGCCCGTGCCCCGCCTGGTCCGCGCCCGCCCGCGGGCCGGCGGCGGACCGCTCGCGCGCCGGATCACCCGGCCGCGCTGGAGCGCGGGCTGGCTCGTCGCGGCCATCTGCGCCGCGTCGTTCACGGCGAGTCTCGTCCTACAGGCCACGCTCTACCGGTACGGATCGGGCGACGCCGACGAGGCCGCCTACGTCCTGCAGGCCCGGATGCTGCTGCGCGGCCACCTCACCCTCGACGCCGCCACCTGGGAGCCGTTCCTGCGGCCCTGGCTGACCGGCGAGCACGACGGCCGGCTGTTCACCAAGTACCTGCCGGGCTGGCCGGCGCTGCTCGCCGCGTCCCAGGCACTGTTCGCCACGATGGCCGTCGCGCCGGCCCTCGTCGCCGCCGGCTGGGTCGCCGGCACCTACCGGCTGGCCCGCGAGCTGTTCGACGACCCGGCGACCGCGGTCCTCGCGGCCGCGTTCGTTGCGCTCAGCCCCCTCGTCTGGCTGCACACCGCGCTACCCCTGGCGTACGCCTGCGGCGCGGCGACACTGACGCTCAGCGCCGCGGCGCTGCTGCGCGGGGCGCGCACCGGCGCCCACCGCAGCCTGCTCGCGGGCGGCGCGGGCGCCGGTTTCGCCCTGCTGCTGCGCCCGTTCGACGCGGTCCTCGTGCTCGCCGTCGTCGTCGGGTACGCGCTGCTCCGCACGCACGGCGAGGGCCGGGGACAGGTGGCGACGGTGGGCCGGCGAGCCGGCTGGGCGCTGCTCGGCGCCGCGCCGTTCGTCGCCGTGCTCGTCGCCTACTGCTGGTGGGTCACGGGCTCGCCGCTGCGGATGCCGCTGTCCGCCTCTGATCCGCTGGACCGGTTCGGGTTCGGCCCGCGCCGCATCCTGCCCTCGGAGCCGACGTTCGGCTTCGGTCGCCGGCTCGCCCTGCGCGCCGCGGTCGAGACCGCCGCGGCCGCGCCGGGCTGGCTGTTCGGCGGACCGCTGCTCGTCGCGCTGGCCGGGGTCGGCCTGCTGGGCCGCGTGCGACGTTCGGCGCGCCTGGCGTTGCTGGCGATGGTCGGCGCGATCGCCGGCGGTTACCTGTTCTGGTGGGGATCGGCGTTCGCCATGCCGGGCCTGCGCGACGGGCTCGGGCCGCACTACCACCTGGCGGCGCTGAGCCCCGTGCTGATCCTCGCCGCGGCGGGCGCCCGCTGGCTGTGGTCGGTGCCGAGGCTGGCGGGGCGGGCCGCCCTGGTGCGACCGGTGGCCGCCGGCGTCCTGGTGGTCGTCGCGGTCACGCTCACCGTCGCGTCGATGCCCCCGAGGCTGCGCGCCCAGCACCGGGTGAACGACAACGACGCGCTGCTCGCCGCCCTGCTGCCGGACCACCTGCCTGGACCATCCGTGGTCGTCGTCACCCCTGACACCCCGAGCCGCTACACCCAGGTGCCCTACCAGACGTTGCGCAACGGCCCGGACCCGCGGGCCCGGCTGCTCTACGCGGCGGACCTCGGCCCGCGCACGGCGCTGCTGCCCGACCGGATGCCCGGACGGGACCTCTACCGGCTGCGACCCGCCGAGATCGTGGACCCGGCAGCGTCGGCGAGCTACCGCGGATCGTTCACGGCCCTGCGCCAGGTCGCCGCCCGCCGGGTCCAGCTACGGGTGGGCGCCACGCTGCCCGTCGCCCCGCGGGCCCTGGCCGCGCCGGACAGTTCGGGCGCGGCCCAGGCGGGACCGGTCAACCAGGCGGGACCGGTCAACCAGGCGGGACCGGTCAACCAGGCGGGACCGGTCAACCAGGCGGGACCGGCCGAGCTGTACGTGCGCGTCGGGTCGGTGACGCGGACGTTCCCGCTGCCGCCCGGCGCCCCGGCGGGGGCGGCGACGACGGTGTGGCTGACGACGAACGAGCCGACGGGCGGGGAGATCTTCCTGGACCCCGCGGGGCCGCCGGGCGAGGTGGTGGTGGGCCTCGCGGTGCCCGGCCCGGCGGGCACCGCCCGGTGGGAGGAGCGCATCCCGTTCGCCCACCGGGCCGGCACGGGCGCCCTGACCCTGCTGACCCCCGGTCTCGGCTGGCGCGAGGTGCCCTCCCGCCCCGGCGAGGGCTGGCTGCCGGCCACGGTCCGCCCGACGCTCCAGGTCACGACCACCGCCGCCTGACGTCCCGCCACCGACCGCCACCATCGCCGGCCGGGCCGGCGATGGTGGTCACGCGGTCGTGTGGAACTCTCGGCCGCCGCAGCGACGGGCGGCACCCCGCGGCGGACGCACGGGCAGGCGCACCGGTGTCGCCGTGCTGCCGGACGTGGCCCGAACGGGCCGGTCGCCCGGTACCCCGAACCGGCCGATCCGACCGGGGCGATACTCATCGCGGCCACCACCTTCGTCGGACTCGCGAGAGTGACCACGGCCGCCCGGGGACCCGCGGGGGACTGCCGGCGGCGGCGTCGCCGCGGCGCCGTCGCGGGGCCGTGCCCGCCGGGACGGGTCTGTCCGCAGCCTCGTCACCTGCGGCGATGGACCTGATGGGGGCGCGGCACAGGCCGGGGGACAGGCCGCCGGGGGCCCGGCCGTACCGGCTGGACCGGGCCGCGCGCCGCCCCCGGCGGGGGACCCTCGGACCGTTCGTGCCGCCGGCCCGGCCGGTGGTCGCGACCTGTACCGCGGTGGCCCGGACCCATACGGTTGATCACCGTGCGGTCTATCTGGGCGGCTATAGCCGCAATTGTCCTGTCGGCAGGGATCATCGCCGGGGGCAGCGAGTCCGGCCACCCCACCGCGGCTGCCACCCCGGTGGCCGCGGGCGCCCGCGGGCCGCCGGCGGCCCGCGGGGCGGCGGGCGCTCGCGCCGCCCCGGCCGCCCCCCCCCCCCCCCCCGCGCCGCCG
>NZ_JALKFX010000273.1 GCF_023243045.1 Frankia sp. AgB32 | reverse complement strand
CCGCGCAGCTCTCCGACACCGGCGTGCTGTCCGCGATCGCCCACGCCCAGGAGACCGCGGGTCTGCTCGCGGCGGCCGCCCGCCGCGGCGGCCGCGCGCGGGGGGCCCCCCGGGGGGGGGGGGGGGGCGGCGCCCCCCCCCCCCCCCCCCCCCGGCTCCACCAGGTCCGCCGTCCCCGTTTGCCGACGGCAACGATGCCCCGACCCTACGGGATCGCCCGTGACACGGGCCCGGAGCCGCGGCCGGAGTCGATCCGACCGCCGGTACGAGGAGCGGCCCAGGCTGTCAGGCTGTCAGGTCAGCGGGCGGGGGTCGCGAAGTCCTGCGTCCAGTAGGTGCCGTAGGGCCCGCCGGTCGCGACGCCCACGCCGATCCGGGTCAACGCGCAGTTGAGAATATTCGCCCGGTGCCCGGGGCTGTTCATCCACGCCGGCAGGACGGCGTCCGGGTCGCGCTGACCGGCCGCGATGTTCTCGGCAGCGACCGAGAAGGCGAAGCCGGCGGCGGTGATCCGGTCGAAGGGGGTGCGGCCGTCGGGGCTGTCATGGCTGAAGTAGGCGGCGACCGCCATGTCGACGCTGTGCGCCTGGGCGACGGCCGTCAGCACCGGGTCGATGGTCAGCGCCGGGCAGCCGGCGGTTCGCCGCTGCTCGTTCGTCCTCGCGACCACGTCGTTGGGGTGACTGCCCGCCGGCGAGGCGGCCGGCCCCCGGGTCGTGGTCGTGGGAGCGGGTGCGGCAGCGGGAGGCGCGGTGGTCGGCCAGCCGACCGGTGGGGGCGGGTCGTGGTGGGGGGGGCTTCCTGGGCTGTCCTGCGGCGCCGCCGCGGCGACCGACGACGGAACCGATGTCGGGCTGGGGCCCGGCGCGGTGATCGGCGCCGCCATCGGGTACGCCGGGCCGCCGCGGTCAGCGGCCGGAGTCGGGGTCGCGGGACCCGTCGGAGACGAATGCGCCGGTGATTCGGCTGTGGCCGGCTGTGTGGCTGTGGCCGGCTGACCGCTCGCGCCCACCTGCGGGTTGCATCCGGACGCGCCGACCAGGCACAGGATCGCGAGTGGCAACGGGACGAGCAGGATGCCCGCGGCGGAGCGCGGGCGGGTGGCGGGGTGGGGAAGAGAGGAGATCCGGCCCCGGAGAATCCGGGACCGCGGGTGCGTGGGTCGCATCGATTCCTTCGCTCGGTCGGCCCCCCCGACCTCGCCACTGGATCGAATGGCTAGCAAGGCCTGGTCAGCATCGACCACGTCCCCATCCAGATGGCCTACCCGAAGTGATCGGGTAGCAGCACGATCGAGACTACCCGTCTGGTCGCCCATCTGGGCAACCAGGTACCTGGGGCAGCCCGGGGAGCACGGAAGGACAACGAAAGGGATTCAAGCAACTACCCTTGGTTATCTCGAGGCGCGGCGAAGAAACGGCGGGTAGCGAGGTCTACAGCGCGCTGCTACCCGGATGCGCTGGTATCGACGTCTCGGCCGTCACCCTCGGCCTGCGGTCGACAGCCGTGGGGACACCGCGAGGCGCGGCCGGGTCAGCGATCGGCAGAACCGGCGACAGCCGGCGGCTCACCCTCGAAGGCGGTCGGCGGTGTCGGATCGGGAGTCGCGCTGCCGGCCCGCCGGCGAGCGGAGCGCCGACGGAGCAGTTCACCGCCAGCCCCCGCCAGTACGGAGACGACCACCACCACCGCCGCGAGCCAGCCGGCAGCGTCGCGCAGGCCAGGGATGCCCGCCGCCAGGTAGCCCAGCAGGATCAGCCCGGTCCCCCACACCAGCGCGCCGGCCACGGCGGCGACCAGGAAGCGGGACCGCGGCATGGCAACCGCGCCGGCGAGCACGGGGGCGAAGGTGCGCGCCCACGGGACGAACCTGGCGGCAACCAGCGTCACGGACCCGAAGCGACGGTAGAACTCCTCCGTGCGGACGAGGGCAGCGGCGTGCCGCCGTTCCAGGAATGGCCGGCCCAGCCGCGCGCCGGTGTAGTAGCCCACCACCGCGCCGAGACTGGCGGCGGCACCGGCACCGACGGACAAGGCATAGATGGACACGTCCGTGTCGGCGTCCGCGGCGACGAGGCCGGCGGCGAACAGGATGGTGTCCCCGGGAAGCCAGAACCCGATCAGGACCCCGCTCTCGATAAAAATCATCGCGAACAGGACGGCGTACAGCGTCGTTCCGGACAGACCGCCGACATCCACCTGTCCAGTGTGCCGGGTCGCTCGCCGCAGCGGCGTCCACCCCACCAGCTCCCGAGGTCACGGACCACACCCGCACCGGCCATGACCTGGTCCGCACGGGCCAAGCGGCGCGCCGTCGACCCGTCCCGCGTCCCGCTGGAACCCCGGCGGCGCTCTCCTCTCTCCCTGCGCCGCTGCCGCGCTCCTCTCTCCTTACTTCCTCCTCTCCTTGCTTCTCCGTCGCGTCGCGCTCCCTATACCCCGCGCTCCTCCGACGCGTACCCGACGCCGGGCCGCCGCCTGAGCGTCCGCGGCGTTCGCGACGGGCGAGTGGACCAGAGGCAGGGTCACGTTCCGGCCATCGGACCGGCGGACGACATCAGGGCTCGAATGATCACTCCGAACGGTGGGTAAGGGCGCCGCGCGCGCCACATCCGCGGGTAAACCGCCCGCGGGGCAAGTCCGTTCGGGACCGAGACCGATGCCCGAACGAGCCCAGCGCACATTGCCCCGGCGACGTCCGCCGCATCCGACCACCTGAACGACGCGCGCCGTCATACCCTTCGCCCACCGACAGTCAGCCGGCAGGCCTGCGGCCCGTTCCGGTTGGCCTACGCCGCCATCAATGGCTGATCGGCGCCCCGACAGCTTCGACAAGGAGCCCCACCGATGCCCATCGCCACGCCTGAGATCTATGCCGAGATGCTCGACCGGGCCAAGGCCGAGGCCTTCGCCTACCCTGCGATCAACGTCAGTTCGTCGCAGACCCTGAACGCCGCCCTGCGCGGATTCGCCGAAGCGGGCAGCGACGGAATCGTGCAGGTGTCCACCGGGGGCGCCGAGTACCTGTCCGGCTCCACGGTGAAGAACATGGTCCTGGGCGCCGAGGCCCTGGCCGAGTTCGCCCACCACGTCGCGAAGGCGTACCCCGTCAACATCGCGCTGCACACCGACCACTGCCCGGCCGACAAGCTCGACACCTACATCCGGCCGCTGATCGCGATCTCGCGCGAGCGGGTCGCCGCCGGTCGGAACCCGCTGTTCCAGTCGCACATGTGGGACGGCTCGGCCGTCGAGCTGGAGGAGAACCTCAAGATCGCCGAGGAGCTCCTCGCCGACGCGGCCGCCGCCAAGATCGTCCTCGAGGTTGAGATCGGCGTCGTCGGCGGCGAGGAGGACGGCGTCGTCGGCGCGATCGACGAAAAGCTCTACACGACCCCCGGCGACATGTGGCGGACCGCGGAGGTCCTCGGGTCCGGCGAGAAGGGGCGCTACCTGCTGGCCGCCACCTTCGGCAACGTGCACGGGGTGTACAAGCCCGGCAACGTCAAGCTTCGTCCTCCGATCCTCCGCGAGGGTCAGGAGCACGTGGCACAGAAGCTGGGCCTGGCCGCTGGAGCCAAGCCGTTCGACCTCGTCTTCCACGGCGGCAGCGGCTCGGATCTCAGCGAGATCCGGGAAACCCTGGACTACGGCGTCGTGAAGATGAACGTGGACACCGACACCCAGTACGCATTTACTCGCCCCATTGTGGACCACGCTTTCAAGAACTATGACGGCGTACTCAAGGTGGACAACGAGGTCGGGTCGAAGAAGGCCTACGACCCGCGTACCTACGGAAAGCTGGCCGAAGCGAACATGGCGGCTCGGGTGGCACAGGCCTGCGAGGATCTCCGCGCGACGAACCGGTCACTCGGCCGCGCATAACAGGTCTACTACACCGGGTCGTCGCCCATCGGAGCCATCCGCGCCCGGAGGAGGACAGTCGGGCATCTTCGCCGAGCGTCTCCACCGAGTGTCTCCGCCGGGCGCCGTCCGGAGCGCGCCGAACCGCCACGCCGAACCTGCCTGCCGCGTCTCGGTTTCTGCACCTTCGGCCCATCCGCCGGACCACTGCCGACCGGTTCCCGCCGTCTTCGGCGGAGCGCCGGGCGATTCCGGCGGACCGCCGGATTCCGGCCGGGGACGCTCGACCATTCGCATGACGGACCACACGGAACGGACATCCCGTTCCGCCCGGCCCACCAAAGATCCGCGGAACGTCCCGTACCATCCGGTCCTTCCAGGTCCCCCAGTTGCTCCATGCAACTGGGGGACCACTGCTTTTCACCAAGTGGTCCACTTTGGGTCCGCCCCGCGCGCACTCTGGTGACCTGCAGGTTTCGGCCGGATCAACCCGCAGGTACCGGACGTGTCCCCATGACCATCGCCACCTACCCGACGAGGACATCCGGCCCGTTCCGCCTCGACAGGAAAGCCGGACTACCACCCTGTGTACACGAACAAGCACTGAGCGCGAGAGAATCACAGCAATGTGAGTCGTTCAACCACATCCGTTGCACTTCTCACATAAGACGCCCCGCGACCCCCCACCGACGTATCCGGCCTTTGCCCTACATCGGGCCGCCAACCCCAGCGGAGACCGGCACGGGCATGTGACACATTCGGTGCGGATCGCCACTCTCCGCACGAGTTCGACCATCGGCAAACTCGGTGATCAGGCGGGCACAATTGCCCCTCCGCACCACTCAGCCAGGTTGATGAGCGGGCGCGCACGCGCGATACCAGTCGCTTACAGCGTCCTCAAGCAGGCGCGCCGAGTGTGCTCTTTTTCACGCACCCTATTCAATGCTTGGCGACTCGCCGAGCGGCGTGGTTATGGTCTTCGCCGTGCCGCCGACAACGTGCGGCATTCGTCGGGCGGCACGCCGAATCCTGCCCCCGACCGACGATTTCTACAGACCGGGCGGCAGGAACGGGGGAACCATCTCCGAGCATCGAAATGATTCGATGCTCTCGGGGTGAAGCCATGAGCGACGAGCGCCCGAACGGCGTTTTGGTGCGTGCACACGTCCCCAGGAGATTCCTGGCATGGCCGGGCAGTTCCCAGTCCGAATCCGACAGCTCACCTCGCAGGCGTGGGGAAGGACTACAAACACATGTCCGACGCACGTACCAGTGGTCGACAATGGAGCGCCGGCACCCGTATCCGGGCGCGGGCCCTCATGGTTGCGCCGGTCCTCGCGGCAGCGGTCGGCGGCTCGCTCGTCGTCAGCCAGCCGGCAGAGGCGGCCACGACCTGGGCGGGTCTGCGGCAGTGCGAGTCCGGCGGTGACTACACGACGAACACCGGCAACGGCTACTACGGCGCCTTCCAGTTCTCCGCCAGCACCTGGCACAGCCTGGGATACTCCGGGCTGCCGCACGAGGCGCCGCCAGCGGTCCAGGACGAGGCCGCGCTCCGGCTGGCCCAGCGGTCCGGCTTCGGCCAGTGGCCCGTCTGCGGCCGCGGCATGGGCGCCGACCAACTCGCGGGCGGCGTCTCGGCGCCCACCGCGGTACAGGCATCACGCACGGCACAGCGCAGCGATCTGACCGTCACCCCGGCGGTCGCGTCGACACCCAACTACACCCGTATCCTCACAACCGCCCTGAGCGGGCAGGACCGTGCCGACGTCCGCGCGTGGCAGTCGCGGATGAGCCAGATCGGTTACCCGCTCGCGGTCGACGGACACTACGGCCCACGCTCGGCCGCCGCCGCGCGCTCACTGCAGGCCGCCAGGGGGCTCGCCGTCGACGGCATCGTCGGCCCGGCGACCTGGCAGGCCACCTTCGGCTGAGGCGCACCTCACCCGCGGCACGCCCTTCGGCCGATTGCCGCGCCGCCAGCCGGCACCCATCGCAACCAGTCCGACCGGCCCTGAACGCGGGGACGCGCGTCACGGCGGCGGACTGACATCTCCACCCGGCGAGACCGGCCGGGACGCACTCCCGCCCAACCCGACCGGCCCACGCCGACACCCGGACGATCTCCGAGGTACGCGGTGAACGGGCCGGTCGGGGGGGGGGGCCCCCCCCCCCCCCCGCGGCGGCGAGGCCGACCAGGGCGAGTGCGGTGCACGCCGGGGCGAGCGTCCCGCCGCTCCAGTGAGCGGCCAGGGGGGC
>NZ_JALKFX010000015.1 GCF_023243045.1 Frankia sp. AgB32 | reverse complement strand
CCGTGGTCCTGGTGCTGCGCGCGTTCGCCAACGGCTGCACCGCGCTGACCGGCGTCGAGGCGATCAGCAACGGCGTGGCGGCGGGGGGGGCCCCCCCCCCCCCCCCCCCGGCCACAGGTGTCGAGGCGACGCAGTGGAGCCTGCATCGGGTGTGCGCACGACCCGCGTACGCCGCCCAGGAGCGAACCGGGAGTAGTCCGTGAGCGACAGTCAGGATGACCGGCCGGCGGTCCGGCGCGGTCCCACTGGGCCCGCCGGATCGGGCAGTGGCGCCGGGGCGGGCGGCGACTCCGGGCCGGGCAGGCCGGCTGGATCCGGGTCCGCATCCGATCTTCCTCGCCGGTCCGGCGAGGTCGGGGACGGCGGCGAGGACACGGCGCTGCTGTCGGCTCCCGGCGCCGCGGGCTCTCCCGGAGCCGGTGAGCCGGCGGGCGCGGGCGGCACCGACCGGGCGAAGCGGTCCGAGGCGTCCGCCAGGAACCCCTTCTTCGAGCCTTCCGATCGGCAGCAGGCGGATCCCCCGCCCCGCTCCCTACGGACGGAACAGGGCAGGGCGGACGCTTCGCGCAGCGGTTCGACGGCCGCCGGATCAACGGCCTCCCCGTCGAGACCTGCGGATTCGGCGTCGTCCAGGGCAGCTCCCGCCAGTGCACGGTCGTCCGGTTCTGCTTCTTCGGGTTCGGGACCGTCCGGGTCGAAGTCGTCCGGTTCGGGGTCCAGGCCCGTGTCCGGACCGACCCGCATCGGGCGAGCTGGCGGCGGTGCCCCGGAGTCGGCCGGAGCACTGCCCGCGTCGGGTGGAGCCCGCGCCGCAGCTCCAGCGCCGGGGACCCCGCGTAACCTCCCGGACCGCAACCTCCCGGACCGCAACTCCCCGGACCGCGGCCGCGCCGACCGCAACGGTGGGGTCGCCGGCCGTGCCGATCGGGAGCGGGCCGGCTCAGGTGCCGCCGCCCGGGACGGCGCGGGGCCGGGGGTGTCCCCATCCGGGACGGCTCGTACCGACGACGGTGGGACCCGTGGCTCCGATGTGGGCTCTGCTACCCGCAAACTTGGTCCGGCCGCCGTATCGTCGCCGACGACATCCCCCAGCGCGACGCCGGCCGGGGGCACCGCCCGGTTCGCCCCGGGCCTGCCCAACGCCCGCTCGGAGCCCCCGGTCGAACGGCCACGGGAGACCGACACGATCTCCCTGGTCCGTCCGCCCAGCATGACGAGGAGCCGTACCACGAAGCCCGACAGCAACCGCGCCGCGCCGGAGCGCGTGCCCACCCCTGACGGGGCGCGGCCGGCCTCGTCCGCGCCGCAGCGCGGGCCGACCGCGACGGCTGCCTACAGCCGACCGCCTACCGGGCCGGCTCCCGCGGCCACCGCCGCGCCGCCGCCGGTGACCAGCACGTCTCCGGACGCCCTCGCCGACCAGCTCGACGCCGGCCCGGCGGAGCGACCGGCTCCGGCCCGCGCGCCCGGCGGCCGGCCGGGGTCCGGCTCCAGCCGGCCGCCGGGCCAGGGCCGGCGGGCGAAGCTCCGCCTGTCCAAGATCAATCCGCTGACAGTGACCCGGCTGAGCTTCGCCTTCTCGCTGTGCGTGTTCGTCGTTCTGCTTGTCGCGGTCGCCGTCCTCTGGTTCGTGCTGAACTCGATCGGCGTGTTCGACAGCGTCAGCGACGCCGCCGACACGCTCACCGACAGCAGCGCCAGCAACGTCCGGACCTGGCTGTCCTTTGGCCGGGCAATGGAGATCAGCCTGCTCGTCGGCGCGATCAACGTCATCCTGATGACCGCGCTGGCGACGCTCGGCACTCTGCTCTACAACCTCTGCGCGGAGATGATCGGGGGCATCGAGCTCACTCTGAGCGACCAGTAGCGCGAACGGAGGCGCTGGTTCCCACCCCGGCGCCACCGTGCTGTATGGTTGCACTCGTTGCCCGGACCTATAGCTCAGTCGGTTAGAGCGCTTCCCTGATAAGGAAGAGGCCGGTGGTTCAAGTCCACCTAGGTCCACCCCGTTTACCAGGGTTTTCGCCCTATCTCCGTGATGACGTGGCCGTGGGCCGGTAGTCCCGGCATGTGCGGCCTCTCCCGCGGTCGTCAGGATCAGTCGCTGGGCGGTGCACGGACTCGTCCCGGCGACCGTGGCCACCGCGCTGGCGCCGTCGAAACCGGTCACCATTCTGTTCCGCCGTCGGCATCCCCCTGGTCGACGAGGATTGGATCCCAATGCGGTCCGCGCCGCGCGCGGGACAACTCCGGACACCGGCACGTCACTTTTCTCCCGTGCCCGCGGAGATATTTGGTACGTCACCCTGGGTGCTGCGGCGAGGCAACGGGCTGTCGACCGTCACCTGGTATCGCCGTTTTCCAAGGATTTCATGTTCCGGGGCGGCCCGGCCGGAACGGGCACGGTCTCCGTAAGGGCGCAGATCCGATTTCTCGAAGACTTCCGGCGCCGTCTCGGCGGCCCGGGGTCGTTCCTGCGGGGGTGGCACAACTATCCAGCCCGCCCCTATCAGCTGGGCTAGTTCCGCCATGACCGGATAGAGGCCCCGACCCACCGCGAAGGCCAGATCCCGGCAGGTACGCCGACCGTTCGTGTGGGCCAGCAGGGCGGTGGGGCCCGGGGCCGCGCAGGAGGCTGGCGGACGGATGGCGAGCCGAGCCCGGGAGTGGGGTGTCAGTCCGAGGTCAGCGCGCCACTGGTCGGCGTTCGCCAGCCGCCGGAGCGTTTCCCGGATGGCCCACTCGGCCTCGATCCCCGGCCGTACGGGCAGCGCTGGTGCCAGGAAGCCGGCGTCCGCCGGTTCGACGCCCACCTCGTCCTCCGGCGGCTGCCCAGCCTGCGGGTTGCCTGCCCGCACGGCGGTTCCCTGGGCGATGGCCAGCGCGAACAGGCCGTCCATCGTCGCTGTCCGGGTGAGGACCTGGATGCCTGCGCTGCCCAGCAGGCGGCGTTCAACCAGCGCGTCCGGCAACCGCCCGGTGGGCGCGGCCGCGGCGAAGACCGCGGACCACGCCGCCTCGGAGAGGCGACCAGAACGCAGCAGCAGCGACTCCGGGCCCGGTGCCGCGGCGGTCGCGACGTCGATGATCAGACCGTCGCGAAGGACGATCCGCCCGCTTGCCGTGCCCCGGACGTGAATGCTTCCGGTGAATTTCGCGGTGGCCTGCCGACGAATCGTGGTCAGGAGGAGTTCAACCCCCGCCGGAACCACCCGACCGGCCGCGGCGATGGGCCTGGATGACGTTTCCGTCTTCTCCCTCCGGGGTGGACCGGTCGTGCAAGAAAGGGGACTCCCCGTGATTTCTGTCTCATCCGTCATGGTGGCGTCCTCGAAGTGACAATCAGTTGGTGCAAAGGTACGGTCATCCTGACCTACAGGATATGTCCGCGCCCGCACGCCCCAATACAAAAAGGCGCGGCGACCCCATTTGGGTATTCCGGTCAAAGGCTCGAGGGGAGCATCATGGACATCGAGACCGCACTCAAGGAAGCAATGACGATCGACGGTGCTCTTGGTGCCTCGCTCGTCGATGGTGAGAGCGGAATGATGCTGGGTTCCGCCGGCGGCGGCCGTGAACTTGATCTCGAGGTCGCCTCGGCCGGCAACACCGAGGTGGTGCGGGCCAAGGCGCGCACGATCGGCGCGCTGGGGATCGCCGAGGAGATCGAGGACATCCTCATCACCCTCGACGGGCAGTACCACCTGATCCGGCTGCTGCACCACGGCGGCAGCCAGCTGTTCTTCTACCTGGCGATGGACCGGTCCCGGGCAAACCTCGCGCTTGCCCGGCACAGCCTGCGAGGCATCGCGCGAGCCCTCGATCTGTGAGGACGCGCCGGTCCGTCGGCTGACGCACATCACGCGACCCGTCCTGTCCCACCGTCCCCACCGTCCGCTTCGCGGCACCTGAGAAGAGGCTTCGATGTCCACAACCACAGTCACCGACGCCGTGCTGGTCGAGCTGCGCGCCCTGCGTGACGAGGTGCCCGGCGTCACCGGCGGCGCCGTCGCCTCGGCCGACGGTCTGCTGATCGCGTCGGACTCCGAGAGCGCGCGGCCCGAGGTCCTCGCCGCGATGGCCGCGGCGGCGCTGGGCCTGGGCCGTTCCACCGGGCAGGAGGCCGGGCTGGGAGCGCTGCGCGAGGTTGTCACCCGGTGCCAGGGCGGCCACGTCATCGTCCACGCTGTCGGGGAGACGAGGCTGCTCGTCGTCCTGGGCGACGAGGGCCTCGACCTCGACCGGCTGCGCCGTCACGCGGCACCGGCCGTGGCTCGCCTGGGCACCGTGCTCGCCGCCTGAACGCTCCGCCTGGGCGCACGTCAACCGAGCGCGTCCCCCTGTGGATAACTCCGAATGGCCCGGCCAGGCGATGCACCCCGGTCTGGTCGTGTGTTCGAATGCCGGCATGCCTCCGTGTTCGCTGTGTGGCCACAAGTGGTCATATCACCACGGATCCGGGTCGATGTCACCCTGGGTGACATGCGTGTCCGACTCGGTCGGGTGTTACTGCCGACGCACCGTCGAGGAGGCGCACGCCGAGATGGCCGCCGGCGCCGAGCCGACCTGTGTCACCTGTGGGCAGCGCCCGGCCGAGGACACGCAGTGCCGGACCTGCCGGGAGGAACGGCAGCGGCGTGCGGCGGAGGAGTTCGCGGCGTGGTGGGCGCGGCTGCGCTGCGGCGCGGCGCGGCACCGCCCACCCTGACGGTTGCGGGTCCCCGCCGCGCCCGACCGGGCGAATTCCGCCTGGCTGCGGCCGGTCCGTCGCGGATCACCTCGGGCTTCTGCCAAGCTCGTACCACTGCAAGTCGCAGCATCGGCGGCGGCTCGGTCCGCCGAGTCGGGCGGTGGGCGGGCCGGCCGGCGTCAGGCCGCCGTCCCGCAGCGGGGTGCCGCCGGTCGGATGGAGGGAGAAGCTCGCCATGGCCTCGCGTACCGGAGGGTCCGACGCGGCAGGGGAGAAGCGGGACCTACGGGTCCGGCTGCTCGGAGAGCCCGTCGACGACTATCCGACGCTTTCCCCGGAGGTGGGGCGCGGCGCCGTCCGGCGCATCACCGTGGTCGGCGAGGCGATCCTGGCTCGCCGCTGTCGGGCAGTGACGGAGTTCGGCACCCCCGAACTCGCCGCCCTCATCGACGACATGTTCACGACGATGTACGTCGCCGAAGGCGTCGGGCTCGCTGCGAACCAGATCGACGTCGACGCCGCCCTGTTCGTCTACGACTGCACCGACGAGGACGGCGTCCGGCACGTGGGGCACCTCGCCAACCCGGTGCTGGAGGACCCGGACCCCGCCGACCGCCGGCTGGAGAAGGGCGACGAGGGCTGCCTGTCCGTCCCCGGCGCCTACATGGAGGTCGCCCGGCTCGAACGCGCCGTCGTCCGCGGCCAGGACCAGACCGGCGCGCCGGTGCGCCTCGAGGGCACCGGCTACTTCGCCCGCTGCCTGCAGCACGAGACCGACCATCTCGGCGGCAGCCTCTACATCGACCGGCTGTCCAGCCGCGGCCGCCGCAAGGCGCTCAAGGAGATGGACGAACGGTCCGACGAGGTGTTCGCCCGCCGCGCCGAACTCGCCGCGACCCTGGGCCGCTAGCCGGCTAGGTTTGTTATCGCCCGGTACGGCTGGCTGTTCGGGGCTTTCTGTTCGGGGCTGGTGGGCGACGCCGGATACGGCGCGGAGGGAGGCTGCGGTGGACACCGCGCTGCTGCGGATCGCCGAGGAGGCGACGGGTTTCATGCCCGAGCCGGAGGGGCTGGCGCTGTACGAGGCGGCCTGCCGGGTGCCGACCGGCGGGTTGATCTGCGAGGTCGGCACCTACTGCGGAAAGTCCACCGTCTATCTCGCCGCCGGGGCGCGCGTCGCGGGCGCCGCGGTGGTCACCGTCGACCATCACCGTGGGTCCGAGGAGAACCAGCCGGGCTGGGAATGGCACGACACGTCGCTCGTCGATCCGCGCACCGGCCGGCTCGACACCCTCCCGCACCTGCGGCGGACGCTGGAGACAGCCGGCGTCGAGGACGTCGTGACGGCCGTGGTGGGCCGCTCCGAGCAGGTCGGGCGCTGGTGGTCCACCCCGGCCGCGATGTTGTTCCTCGACGGCGGGCACACCGAGGCACAGGCTCAGGCCGACTACGAGGCCTGGGCGCGCCACGTCCGGCCCGGCGGGCAGCTCGCCGTCCACGACGTGTTCCCCGACCCGGCCGATGGCGGCCAGGCGCCCTACCACGTGGTGCTGCGCGCACTCGACGAGGGATTTCGGGAGGAGTCCCAGGTGGGCTCGCTGCGGCTGCTACGCCGCGTCGATTGACGCGCAGCCGCACGCCGGCGCCAGCTCGGCCACCAGCGCCGACCGCGGCGCGGGCAGGAACGTCCCGCCGTCGCCGGCCGGCAGGTAGCGGCCAGCCGGCAGGTCATCGCCGCGAAAGAGCCGTTCGGTGACCCCGCCGGCCAGGGTGTCCACGGCGAGGATCACCGCCGCCGAGGTCCACGTCGACTGCTCGACCGGCCAGAACACCTGGTCCCGGAACTGCCAGCCGGTCCAGTAGCCGCCGCCCGGCACCCGCAGATGCTGCACGTCGGTGACCAGCTTGGCCGCCGCAGCCGACTCGCCGACCAGGTGCAGGGCGATCGCGAGTTCGCAGGTCTCCGCCCCGGTGACCCACGGCTCGTCCGACACGCAGCGGATCCCGAGGCCGTCAAGGACGAACAGGTCCCAGCGGTGGTCGGACAGCCGGGCCCGGCCGGCGGCGCCCCGCAGCGCCCCGCCGATCACCGGGTAGTACCAGTCCATCGACCAGCGGTCCCGCACGGCGAAGTACTCGGGGTGGCTGACCAGCGCGTGCTCCAGCGCACCGGTCGCCGTCTCCCACACCGGCGGTATCTCACCGACGAGGGCGGCGAGCGCCATCCCGCAGCGCAGGCTGTGCAGGGTGCTGGAGCAGCCGGTGACCAGCGCCTCGTGGTGGGCGTCTCCCTCGGCGGAGCGGGCCCACCAGATCTGTCCGGTCGGCGCCTGTAGGCCGACGACGAAGTCGAGGGCCCGTCGGACCGCCGGCCAGATCTCGGCGACGAAGGCCCGGTCGCCGGTGAGCAGCCACCGGTGCCAGGCCGCGGCCGCGACGTAGGCGCACTGGTTGCTCTCGGCGTGCGCTTCCGTGACCACGCCGGCCACGGTCTTGGCCGGCCAGGATCCGTCCGCCCGCTGGTGGTGGCGCAGCCACGCCCAGGCCGCGTCGGCGGCGTCGGTCTGGGCACCGAGGTCGAGGGCCATCGCGCACTCGAGGTGATCCCAGGCGTCGGTGTGCCCGCCGGGGAACCACGGGATCGCCCCGTCGGGTTCCTGCGCAGCGGCGATCGCGGTCGCGGTCGCGGTGAGAGCCTCGGGGGTGAGCACCGGAGCAGACTCAACGGACCGCACGCGTTGCCTCCTGTTTCCGTAGGTACAGCACGTAGCTCTTGCCGAGCACCGGGTTCAGGGCCCGTTCGGCGAGCCGGGTGACAGCCGGCCGGCGCATCATGTCCCAGACCAGCAGGCGGTGGTAAAGCCGCGTCGCCGGATGGTCGTCGTCGTGGACACCGACGAGACAACGCAGCCACCAGTACGGGGCATGCAGCGCGTGGGCGAAGTGGGCACCCACCGGTTCGAGGCCCACCGCTGCCAGCCGCTCGCGCAGCTCCGGCTTTCGGTAGATGCGCACATGGCCGCCCTCGACCGTGTGGTAGGCCGTGGACAGGCTCCAGCAGAGCTGTTCCGGCAGGCGGTTGGGCACGGTGACCGCGACCCAGCCGCCCGGGCGCACCACCCGCGCGATCTCCGCCATCGCCGCCGTGTCGGCCGGCAGGTGTTCGAGGATCTCCGCGGCGATGACCCGGTCGAAGGTCGCGTCGGCGAACGGCAGGGCGAGCGCGTCCCCGCGCACCCCACCGGCCTTGGCCGTCGCCGGTGCCTGGCCCTCCTCGGCCATGGCACACAGCATCGCGTTCACCCCCCGGACCTCGTCCAGGGAGTAGTCGAGCGCGACGACGTCGGCGCCGCGCCGGAACGCCTCGAAGGAGTGCCGACCGGCGCCGCAGCCGAGATCGAGCAGACGGCAGCCGGCAGGCACGGGGAACAGATCGAAGTCGACGGTGAGCATGGCGGCGGTGGTCAGCCGGCCAGCGTCGGCGAGCCGGGCGGCACCGTGCGGGTCGCCGGGGCCGAGCCCGCCTGGGAGATCACCGGCGCCGGGCCGCTGGACCAGACGGTGGGCAGTTTCGTCGCCCACGACGAGGCGGCGTCCGGATGGGGAGTGCTCGGCGTGCCGCCGACGGCGGCGATCCGTTCGGCGTACCAGGCCGCGGTCGCGGCACTGGCCGCCCGCCAGGAGAAGCGTTCCTCCACCCGACGGCGGCCCGCGGCGCCCATCCGCGCGCGCAGCGCCGGGTCGTCGAGCAGCGTGCGGATCGCCCGGGCCAGCGCGACCGGGTCACCCGGCGGCACGAGCAGCGCCGCCTCGCCGTCCTCGCCGGCCACTTCCGGCAGCGCGCCGGCGGTCGTCGCGACCAGCGGGAGCCCGCAGGCCATCTCCTCGACGGCGGGCAGGCTGAACCCCTCGTACAGCGAGGGGACGACCGCCACCTCGGCCGATCGCAGCAGCTCGACCAGCTCCTGCTCCGGCACGTTGGAGCGGAACGTCACGGCGTCGGCCAGGCCCAGCTCGCCGACCCGGCGCTGCGCCTCGCCGCCCTCGCGGACCTTGCCGACGCAGACGAGGTGGGCGGGGCGGTCGGCGCGCAGCGACGCCAGCGCCTCCAGCAGCACTCCCAGGCCCTTGAGCGGCACATCGGCGCTGGTCACCACGACGATGCGGCCCGGGACCGGCATCGCGCCGGCGGGCGCGGGGGTGAAGATGTCGGCATCGACCCCCAGGGGCACCGTCTGCATGCTCTCCGACGGCAGGCCCATGTCCTCGATGATGCCCCGACGTGAGCTCTCCGACGGGATGATGACGCCGTCCAGGCCGCGCGCCACCCTGGCCTGCATCGGCAGGAACGAGTACCAGCGGCGCAGGCCCAGCTTCGCGCGCAGGGACGTCGCCGCGGCCAGGCTCAGCCGCAGGTCGACGGTGATCGGGTGGTGCACGGTGCACACCACCGGGATCCGGTAGGGCCGCATCGCCATGCGCAGCGCGAGCATGCCGTAGCCGAGGCCCTGGTTGTCATGGACGATGTCGAACGGCGGCCGCCCGCCCGACGCCCGGGGGCGCAGCGCCTGGTAGGCCCGCAGGCTGAACGACAGCGGTTCGGAGAACTGCCCGGAGCGCATCATCCCGAACTCGACGAGATCGGGCAGCGAGCGCAGCTCGGACGGGGCGGCCCAGCGGAACGGGCGGGCCTCGCCGTAGAGATCGAGGCTCGGTAGCTCGGTGAGGCCGACGCCGTCGTCGAGATCCGGGTACGGCGGCCCGCTCAGCACCTGCACCTGGTGCCCCTGGGCGACCAGTTCGCGGGAAAGATGTCTAACGTACACCCCTTGTCCACCACAGGTGGGCAGGCTCCGGTACGACAACAACGCGATCCGCAAGTGCGCCCCTCCGTCCGTTCGGGCCATGTCCTGATCCCTTGACGTCCAGGGTGGCGCCACTGGGAACATTAGGACATTGCGTCCTGATCTTCACCTGGATCGCCTGCGTAGGCGATCGACCGCGGCCGACCCGCGCCGCCGCGAAGCGGGCTTCGGACCGGTTTGACCCGCCCGTCCGGCACCGGTCATCACCCGTCGGCGGCCGGGGCCACCAACGGGTGATGCGCCCGACGGGTGGGCGGTCAGTCGTTGTCGATCAGGACGACCTGGGAGGAGATGTTCCCCCTGGTGGCGCGGGAGTAGGGGCACACCGCGTGGGCCGCGTCGAGCAGCTCCTGGCCGGCGGCGGGCTCGAGGCCGGGGATCTGCCCCTCGATCCTGGTGGCCAGATCGAGGGAACCGTCATCGTTGATGACGAGGTTCACGGTCACCGACACCGCGGAGTCGCTGACGTCGATCTTCTTGCCGCTCGCGACGAGCTTCAGCGCGCTGTGGAAACACGCTGCGTAACCGGTCGCGAAGAGCTGCTCGGGATTCGTGCCCGGGCCGTCGTCGCCGCCGAGCCCCTTCGGCACGGAGAGCTGCAGGTCCAGCCGGTTGTCGCTGGCGGCAACCCGACCCTCGCGGCCGCCCCAGGCGGTCGAGGTCGCCGAGTACAGCGTGTTCGCCATGTCACCCTCCACGGATCTGGATGTATGTGGTCCGCGTCGCCGGTTGGCCGGGCGCTCGCCGCGATTTAGGTAACCACATTGGTGTCTTAAATATTCGCGGTCAAGTCCCCTCGATCCCGCTTAGCCTTGGCGCATGGCGCAGCAGGACGCGGAGCAGGTCGAGGTCGACAGGCCGCGGCGGGGACGGCCCCGCGACGCCACCATCGACACCCGCGTGCTTGCCGCGGCGGTGGACGAACTCGCCGAGCACGGCGTCGACGGCTTCAGCGTGAACCGCGTCGCGGCCCGTGCCGGCGTCGCGAAGCGCGGGATCTACATGCGCTGGCCAGCCCGGGACGACCTCGTCGTCAACGCGCTGGGGACGCTGGCCGCCGGGCTCGTCCCGCCCCGAACCGGCAGCCTGAACGCCGACCTGCTGGAGCTCGCGCCGTATGTGGACGCCGTGTTCACCGAGCCGCGGCTGTCGATCCTCGCCCGGTGCATGGCCGAACTCCCACGCTTCCCCGCGATGTACGCGGCCTTCCGTCGCGAGTCGGTCGACCGCTGCGCGGCCGCGATCGAGGACGCCTTCCACGACGCGGTGACCCGTGGTGAGGCCCGGGCCGATCTCGACACCGACCTGGCGACGAGCGCCTTCCTGGGCGCGCTGCTGGCCAGGCACGCCTTCGCCGCCAGCGCGGACCTGGACAACCCCGCGTTCCATCGCCGACTGGTCGACTTCTGCCTCGCCGCGGTGCGTCCAGGGTCACCACAAGCGTCCGGCGGTGCCCTGAAGTTGGTCACCGACTCGCCCGGCTGACCCTGCCGCTGACCGGTCCGGGTCGATATCCACAGGTGCGCTGCCCGTTCCTGCCCGTTCCTCCTCGGTGTCGGTGCGCTCACCCGTGCTGGTGATGGTGAGCGGATACCGCCCTGACCGCCTGCTGGGCACCGTCGGCCAGCGGCTGGTCGCGCGCGGCCGCTCGTCTGGCGGGCGGGGCGCTGACGCTTGGACGGGCACCGCTGAATCCGCCATCCCTGACCACCCAGAGCACCGGGGCTGTCCACAGCTGCCCCTGGGTGGGCACCGTGGCCGGCGTCGGGTCGTCCATCCCTGATACCGACCAGGTCAGATCGCCTCGCCCGCGGCCCGAACGCCGGGCGCCGAGCTCGCCAGCCTTCCTTGGGCATGGTCTGCGTCGTCCGGGGGAGCACGCGACGCCGGTGTGGATAACGACGACGGATACGACCGTCGCCCTGCCGGGACGGCGTGGCTTGTCCCCAGCCTGAACGGGCACCGTGCGGGAGCCACCGTCGTGGATCGCGGCGCCGATCGCGTCCGACCAGCCGGCAGGGCGGTCAGGGTGCTCATCCGTGGCGCGACCGCGGTGAACCACACAGTGCACCTGGATGGACAGTGCACCTGGATGGAGAGCGTCCCGTGCCTCGAACGACGGGCAGCGTAGCCGCCATCGACCTTGCTGCCCGGCCTAGACCTGTCCTGACCTGCAAAGACAGGCCGCGGCGGAGTTATCCACAGCGATGGGTGGCCGATGGAGAGCGGTGTCCACAGTGGCGACGCCAGAGGCATCCGGACCCCCACACCCGGGAGTCCGGGAAAGCGCTGTCCACAGGCGCGCTGACCGGCCTGGCAGCCCGCCTCGTTCACCAACCGCGGGCACCGGCGCCGGACGCGCGTCACAACTCTCCGACGGGCTGGCGGCATGGTCAGCGTCGCCCGAGCGATATCCACCAGTGGAGTCCACCGACGGCGACGGCAGCGACAGGTGGCTGCCCTGCCCGCGCCCATCGTGTGGGCAGCGTGCGATGACCCCGATCGTGCTGCCTGTCGAGGATCTCGGCCCGCCTGTGGACAGCGCCGCTGTGGGCAGCCGGCCGTGCCGTCGGCCAGCGCCTGTGGGCAGCGTGCCGATGCGCAGCGTCGCTGTGGGCAGCGTCCGGTGGATCGGCTGTCGGATGTCGGCTGGCACGGACCGGCCCAGGGGCGCCGGGCCCGGGCGGGACTGCCCTCGTTGCACTGGTCCGGCTGTCCACAGCCCCTGGGTGGGCAGCGTGCCGTCGGAGCAGGAGGGCGCCCGCCGAGGCGGACGACCGCAGGCAGGGACGAGCCACCTGCGGTGGACGCGGTCAGTCCGCCCCGTCCTCCGTTGGTCAGCGGTCACCTGGTCAGCGGTCACCGTTATGCGGCAACGGTGCGCGGCCGAACCTCGCGACCGCCGTCGGCCATCGCGCGACCCTCATGGGCACCGTGGACGCGTCCCGGGGACGCGGTGCTCCTCGGCGCGGGCTCGGCTGGTCATCCACTGGCCAGCGGAGGTGATGGTGAACGGAGGCAACTCTGACCGCACGCTGGGCAGCGTCGCTGCCTCGGCGGCGGTGGACGAGCGTTCCGCGGCTGGATGGGATGGCTGACCGCCAGGTGGGCATGGTCCATCAGATGCCCGTGACCACCCGGGGCGGGCGGTTGTCCACAGGTGCCCCTGAGTGGGCAGTGTGTTGCGCTCGGCGGAGGGGTCGCTTCGTCGATCCGGCGAGGTCGGTGCGCGTCGCCCGCCTGCCGGACCTGGCGTGCCGGTGACTGCCCTTCGATGGGCATGGTCCCGGCCCGCGGCGGACCACGAGACGTTCCTGTGGATCACGAGACGTTCCTGTGGATAACGACGACTCAGCTGACGGTCTCCGTGCAGGGGCCGTTACGACCACGCCCGAAGGCTCTGGATGGGCATCGATGGGACGTGACCCATGGGGGATGGGCGAGTGGTGCTGCCCACAGCCCACGGGTGGGCTCCGTCAGTTGAGTCCACCGTCGGCCGGACAGCCCCGGGTCGGGATCTGCCGTCCGTGGCGGATCGGTGGTCATCGTGCTCCGACCCGGCGGAGCACGATGACGGTATCCACGGACGATGCAGGCAGAGGGATCCTCCCGATGCCCAGACAGGGGGAGTGTTCCGTGCCCCGACCCCCGTGATCGTGGGCACCGTCGACGTCGGCGCTCGATCACGGGCCTATCTGACCTGCGAAGACGGACCAGGAAGGCAGTTGTCCACAGCCGGTGTCCGGCGGGCCTGCCGGTACCTACGGCGTCGGCGGGGTCCGGCCCGGCCGGCTAGTGTCCGACGTCGAGGGTGCTCGCACAGTTGGTCGTGATCGGCGGAGGCTTGGCGGCGAATCGGTTGGCCACCCAGGCCATCAGGTCGTTCATCGACGCGGCGAGGATCGTGCCGTGGTCAGCGTCGGGATAACGGCGGTAGTCCACCGGCGTACCGCGGCTGCACAGTCGGCTGTCCACACGATCGGTGATCGACGGGCGGATCACCAGGTCGCGCCCGCCCTGCAGGAGCAGCGTCGGGGCCATCCGTTGAAGGATCTCGTCCCGTTGCCGGGCGAACCCGGACACGAATCGTGGATCGGCCAGTGGATCCGCGGTGTAGGCGGTGCTGATCGACGTGCCGATGCTGGCGGTCATCAGGTCGATCGCGCACTTGTCGAGCGCGATGGCCAGCAACCGCCGGCCGGTCTGGGTCAGATAACGCGTCAGGTCGATGCTGGGATCGGTGTCCGCCAGCCCAATCATTGCCAGCAGGAGATAGCCGACCCCGTCCGGGTTGCCCTGCAGCGTGGTGAGGGAGGCGGGCAGGTCTGCCAGCGGTGCGGTCGCGACAATCCCGCGTACTCGCAGGTCCGGCGCGTACGCGGCGGCCTGCGCGCCGGCCGAGAGCACCGCCTGGCCGCCCTGTGAATAACCCCATGCGACGATGTCCCGGCCGGCGCCGGTGGCGGTCAGCGCGCGGGCCGCTCGAGCGGCGTCGAGCACGGCGCGGCCCTCCGGCTCGGAGACGTAGATCGCGTGATCGCCCGGAGTGCCAAGCCCGGCGTAGTCGGTCAGCGCGACGACGTAGCCCGCCCGGACGAGGGGGAAGGTCCACTCCGCGGCGGCGAGCGGCAGTGTCGACCGGGACGGCGCGCAGATGTCCGCGATCCCGGTCGTGCCGTGCGCGAACGAGACGACCTTCCGGCCGCCGGCAGGCACCTGAACGCCGGGCAGCGGCGCGAGGATGACCCCGGACACCTCGACGGTCCCGTTCCCGGTTGATCGGGAGCGGTAGGTGACCAGCCAGGCGCGGATGCCCGTGGGCGCGTCGCGGACCGCACTGGCGGTGAGCAGTTCTCCCGGCGCGCCGGGCGATCGCCGGTCGCCGGCCTGGTCACCGTTCGCCGCATGCCCCCCGCCACAGGAGGTCAGCGTGGCCAGTCCGATCAGCAGTACCAGCGCTACCGGGCACACCCGCGACCGCGACGACTGGGACCGCGACGACTGGGACCGCGAGGCCGACCGGGACCCCGGCCCCGGGCTGTGGCCGGTCCCGACGGGTCGGCAGGATGATCTGGCCCGACGCCACGGCCAGGGCAGGCGCGGGGTCACGGTGGGCGGCAAATCGTCCTGTTGAGCCGTCCACGGTAAACGCACTAAATGAGCCTATGTTTTGGCCCTCACGAAGGTGCCGGCGGTAGGCGGCTTGTTGCACGGTCTGCCTCGTCGGGCTGCTCCCGGTGTCCGCGCGGTGTCTGGTGGCGGGGGTTACCCGGACGGCCGTGCAGTCGGAGTCACGAGGGCGGATCGGGGCGCGAGAAGTGGCCTCGATGTGGGTTCAATCTGTGGACCAACTGTGGATCTGGCGCATGGACCCGTGGGCGCTGGACGACGTCGCCCGGGCGCTGGATACCCTTACGGTGTCCTCAGGCGGGTGCTGTGTGGTGGCGCGAGGGCGCCGCGGTTGTCTCATGCGTGTCCCACCCGCCAACCCGAGATCGGCGGAGGCCCACCACTGTGACCACGCTTGCGACGAGCACGCTCGCGCTCGGGCCCAGCGACCTGCTGAGTGGCGACAGCCTGGTCAAGGCTGGGCTCGCCATCGTCCTGCTGATCGTGTTCGCGGAGTCGGGGCTGCTGGTCGGCTTCTTCCTGCCCGGTGACTCGATGCTGTTCACCATGGGCATGCTGATTTCCCGGGACGAGGTCTCGACGCCGCTGCCGTTGGCGATGATCCTTGTCGGGCTGGCCGCCGTCGCCGGGGATCAGGTCGGATATCTCATCGGCCGAAAGGCGGGCCCGGCGCTGTTCCGGCGGCCCGACTCCCGGTTGTTCAAACAGGAATACGTCGAGCAGGCAAGCGCTTTCTTCGCGAAGAACGGCGCGCGGTCGATCGTGCTCGCCAGGTTCGTTCCCATCGTGCGGACCTTCACCCCGGTCATTGCCGGGGCAAGCAAAATGGACTATCGGACCTTCGTCCTGTTCAACGTCATCGGGGGCCTGCTCTGGGGTTGTGGCGTCACCCTCCTGGGTTACTTCCTGGGCTCGGTGGACTTCGTTCACAACAACATCGAGGCAATGCTCATCCTGGTGGTGCTGGTGTCCGTGCTGCCGATGGTCATCGAGTTCCTCCGCGGCCGCCGGCGCCGTCGGGCCGCCGACGGCAACCCGCACGGGGTCGCGGCCAGCGCGCCGGCCCACGTCCAGGACGGGCCGCACGGGCAGGACGACTGGTCGGCGGCCGAGGCCGGCGCCGTCGACGAGTTCGGCGGCCCGGCGGCACACCAGCCGGGCGCCCACTCGCACGGGCCGCAGCTCGACTCCTCCAGCACGATGCGGCTGCGTCGCGGGGGAGGCGGCGGTCGCCACGCCGCGGGCCCGCGGCGCCACCCCGCCCGCGACTGAGCGCGGCGCGTCCGAGCGCGCGAGGCGGGGGCAGAACGCCCCCGCCGGGCTGTCGCGCGAAGCCTCAGGTGAAGGTGCCAGCGCGGGAGTCCGTCCGGCCGGAGCACGCGCGTCGCACAGCTCAGCTCGGCGCTGTTCGGCCTGGGGCTGCTCGGCGCGACCGGGCGTCGTCTCTCAGGGCCTGCGGCGCCCGCCAGCCTGGCGTCCACTCGGCCGGGAGGCCGGCGCGCCGTGGGATTGCCGATTGGGCGGCGGAAATGCCAGCTCAGAATGGGTCCCGGCGGGCTCCACGCCGATACGGGGGGAGTCGACGGGACACCCGCCGGGACCCGACCAACGTATCGGTTCAGCGCGCCTGTGTCGCCTGGCTGAAGCAGGGTCAGTACGCAGAATCGCTGGTAGCGTGGCCGGATTCGCCGATTGTGATTTTTGCCTCACCCAATTTAGGTGGCTAGACCGGCGGCACCGTCGGGCGGTATGAGGCGCGAGCCGCGTCCGCGCGGCCGGGCGTGGTGGCTCACAGGGCGTCAGCTCCGCGCTCGCCCGTCCGCACCCGGGTGAGGGTCTCGACAGGAAGAACCCAGATCTTCCCCGCGCCGCTGGACGACGACGCGACCGAACTCCGGATCACGTTCATGACATCCTCGACGTCGGCATCACCGACGACGCACTCGATGCGGACAGCACTGACCGACTCGTCGTGAAACCGCTGTCCGCGGTATGTCTGGGTACGCCAGAGCTCGGTGCCGTACCCGGTGACCTGGCTGAGCGTCATACCATGAATGCCGAAGGTGCCCAGCGCGGCGCGCACGTCATCGACCCGGTGGGGGCGCAGGATTGCGGTGACCAGCTTCACGACGGTTTCTCGTCCTCGCATCCGGAGTGATGTTCATCGCGGGAAGCGTAGAGCCGACAGGTGACGGCACTGTCTCGGGAATGTCATCGAGCGGCGTAACGGAAGGACTGACCAACCCATGTCTCTGCTTGATCGCGGCACGCCCCCTGATCCCTATGATGTACTGCCCGTCCGCCCCACGTTCAGTGTGACGAGCAAGGACCTCGTCGACGGCGGCGTCGTGCCGATCGGGCAGGTCCACGACAGCGTCGGTGGCGCGAACACCTCCCCGCACCTCGCCTGGTCAGGTCAGCCGGCCGAGACCGAGAGCTTCGTCGTCACCTGCTACGACCCGGACGCGCCGACCGGCAGCGGCTTCTGGCACTGGGCGCTGGTCGACCTTCCCGGTTCCGTCACCGAGCTGCCGACCGGGGCTGGCAGCGGTGCGTTCGCCGGTCTGCCGGCGGGGGCGTACCACGTCCGAAGCGACTGGGGCGGCAAGGAGTACGGCGGCGCCGCGCCGCCCCAGGGCGACGTGCCGCATCGGTACGTGTTCACCGTGCACGCGGTCGACGTGCCGAAGCTGGAGATCAACGACGAGGTGTCGCCGGCGGTCGTCGGCTTCAACCTGGTTTTCCACACCCTGGCCCGAGCGGTGCTGCGAGTTACCTACCAGCACTGAATCATTGCGGCGGCGCGGAGGCGGCGCGCGGGATGACACCCCGGGGGCATGCCCGGGGGATCGCGCCGCTTGTCACGACGCGCCGATCGCGGGTGGTGCGACGGCACCACAGTGGGCACTGTCCGAGCGTTGTTTCCGTCGCGTTTCGGACGCGTTCCCGCTGGAAGCGGTCCGATGGCGGGCTCGACGCTCCCGGCCGCCCGCCGAACGTGACGTCAGTTCCTGGCTTACCGCCCTCGCGGCGGGGAGGCTGGAACTGACTCACGGTCGGGAGGAACTACATGGGCGACGGTAGACAGGCGGATGGGAGCGCTCTCGGCGCGACGTTCGCGAACGATGCCCGTCGAATCTGGGAGGTGGCGGAGCCGATCCACGCGGTCATCGCCTTCCATCCAGGGGTGAGCCGCTTCGCGGCGGAGGCGGGCTGCCACGGCTACTGGATGGGTTACATCGGAATGAGGTCGGCGCCGCTCGGCTCAGCGTCCGCGGCGACGATCACCTCGGCTTTCTACAACTTCGCGCCGCGCCGGATCGCCCGTTCCGTACCGGACGTCTGGGCGTACTCCACTCCGGCGCGGCTGCTCGACACCCGGCTCGCCGCGATGGACGCCATCCTGCGGGAGCTGTGGGGGATGGACACGACCGGCTCCGCGGTGCGCCGCGCGGCGGAGCTGGCCGGCCGGGTGGTCGCCGCCGCGGTTACCGCCGGCCGGCCGCTGGCCGCCGCCAACGCGGCCCTGCCCGTCCCCGCCGAGCCGCATCTGGCGCTGTGGCAGGCGCTGACCACCCTGCGCGAGCATCGCGGCGACGGGCACATCGTCGCACTGGTCCGCTCCGAGGTGGATCCCTGCGAGGCGCTGGTCCTCGCGGCGGCGACGGGGCGCAGTCCCGCCGAGCAGCTGCGGCTGTCGCGTGGCTGGAGTGACCGGGAGTGGGCGGCTGCCACCCGCCGCCTGGCCAACCGAGGCTGGTTGACCGTGGGCGGCGAGCTGACCGCCCTCGGCGCGCAGGCCCGTGCCGAGATCGAGAACGTCACCGACCTGCTGGCCGCCGCCCCGTACCGGCAGCTGTCCCTGGGCGAGCGCGACGAGCTGTACGACACGCTGTACGGCCTCGCCGAACGGGTCGCTCTCGGCGGCGGCTACGCCTGGCCCAACCCGGTCGGGCTGGACTGGCCGCCGGCGTCGGAACGCGCGGCGGCCAGGCTGCGTCAGCCGGCGGAGCTGGGCTCGATCGACGGGTAGCCGTAGTCACCGGGGAACGGCTCGCCGTCGAGGTCCCCGTCCGGCGGCAGGCCGCCGAGGCCGCCGCTCGCCAGTAGTCCGGGACCGAGATCCGGCGGGTCCAGCTCCGCCGGATCGAGGTCGTCGGGCGTCAGGTTGGTGTCGTCGACCTCGCCGTGCATCTTCGATCCGTTGAGCACCACCGGGATCTCCAGGTCGCCGACGACGTGCTCGACGTAGAACGCCCGGGCGCCGATGAGCCACAGGGCGAAACCCGGGTCGAGGCGGGGCAGCAGGTCGGCGGCGACATCGGTGAGGCCCAGTGCCTGCTGGGTGTCCGAGATCTGGTCGGACGCCTGCTTGTACAGGATGCGGATCGCCGTTTCGGCCAGCAGGCCCTTCGCGATCTCCACCGAGTCCGGCGACGCGGACAGCAGGTCGGAGATGCGGTGGGCGACGATGGCGTTCGCGCAGCCCCACTGGCGGGCGAGCTTCTGCTGCGCGGACAGCCGCCGCACCAGCCCGGCGAAGCGCATGAGCCGCCAGCACTCGTCGTAGACGACGTAGCGCTGGACGCCGTCCTGGCGCATCAGCGCGGCTTCCATCCAGGCCTGTGCGCACGTCATGATCAGCGCGATCATCTCGTCGCTGCCCTGGACCCGCTCCAGGTTGAGCACCGCGATGGGCCGGTCGAAGTCCAGCGGGGACGTCGTCGGGCCGTCGAAGAGACCGCCGAGCGCGCCGTGGGTGAGCCGGCGCAGGGTCAGGGTCGCGTCCCGGGACGCGTCGCGCAGCTCGGTGGCGGTCATCGGCAGGTTGACGCAGTCCTCGTCCGCGGGGTCGGTCATCGCCTCCAGGACATGGGGCAGCAGCGGGGTGGCCCAGCGCTCCGGGGAGGTGCCGGAGATCTGCCGGGTCACGACGTCGAGGGCGAGGTCCACGGCGGTGTGTTCGGCGGGCGTGAGCGGCACTCCCTTCGCCGTCTCGATCAGCGACGAGAGCAGCGACGATCGGGCCCGCTTGACCTCCCGGGCCCAGTCGGCGTCGGCGATGCCGCGCGGGCGCGGCGGCGCGTCCAGCGGGTTGAGGCGGGTCGCCATGCCCGGGCCGATGTAGGTCGGTTCGCAGCCGAGCCGGCGGGCCAGCCGGGTGTACTCGCCCTTCGGGTCACAGGGCACCGCGGCCTGGTAGCCGAACGCAGAGCCGCGGGAGATCAGGGTCTTCAGCAGCGCGGACTTGCGAGAACCGACGGCGCCGAAGACCGCGAAGTTCGGGTTCTCGATGACCTGCTGGCGGTACAGCTCGAAGACGTCGAAGTCGAACGAGTTACCGGACCAGACGTGCCGGCCGATGTACATCCCCGGGGCGTCGAGCCCCGAGTCGACGACGAACGGGTAGATGCCGGCGATCTGCGCGGTCGTCTCCATGTGCGCCGGCAGCCGCAGCTTGTGGTACGCCCGGCCGGCGAACGAGCCGAGCAGCTTCGGGGGTTGTGCCCCGCGTCGCAGCGCCGCCTGGGCCCGGCGCATCGCGGCTTTCTCCGAGGTGGCGGCGGTGCGCTCGGCCCGGCGGCCGCGGCGGCCGGCCGGCGGCGGCTGTTGCTGCTGGCCGGCCGGGCGCCGGCGCCGCGGTCCGCCGCCCAGGTCGACGAATCCCTCGGCGTCCCGGCCGGGGTCGTGCGAGGCGGCCTCGTAGGCCGCTGCCTCGTAGCCATCCGGGTCGTAGCCGGCCTCGTCATAGCTGGGCGGGTCGAACTCGGCATCGGCCGGGTCGTAGCCGTCCGCGAGTTCCTGGTCGTCGTAACCGACCGGGCCGTCGCTGCCGCCCTCGTCGCCGTCGACGTCGTCGTGGTGACCGTTGCCGTTCTGGTAGCCGACGCCGCCGGTGTAGGCGTTGTCGGCGGTGTAGCCGGTGCCGGTTTCCGCGAGCGGGTATCCCTCGGTGAGAACGCGGTCGTTGTCGTGGCCGTCGCCGTACCCGGGGCTCATGCGACGCCGACCGCGAGCGGTAGTGCCCCGATGCTGAAGCCCTGGTCCTGCTCGCCGACGAGGCGCACCATCTCCAGGCGGCTGCGGGAGGCCAGGGTCTCCGCCTCGCCGCACGCGTCGGCGAGGCCGTCGAGATCGTCCGCGGAGACCGTGACGAAGCCGTGGAAGCGGAACGCGCCGAAACCGGCGATGAGCTCCTGCTCGCGGCGCTCCACCTCGTCGGCCTCGGCCACGTCCCGCTGCGTCGTGACCTTGCCGACCTTGTCGCGCATCTGCTGTTCGCCGAGGTGCGCCATCCGCCGTCGGTTCACCGCCTTCTCGGCCTTGCGGCCGGGCAGCGGTTCGACGATCAGCGAGACTGTCCGCCGGCAGGTCGTCTCCATCAGCAGGGGAGCGAGGAACGCGGCGGGAGAGGGAACCCGGGGCCAGCCGTTGATCCAGTAGGTGGTGTGGAAGCCGGAGTCGGTCCGGTAGTGATCCCAGGCGGTGACGGTTCGCACCGGGCCGGCGATCGCCGGGTCGACACCGGAAGCGAGCCCCTTCAGACCGCCGGCGAGGTCCGTGCTGGCGCCGCCGCGGGCGTCGATCATCTCGATCGAGTACGGATCGTAGGTCGTGCGGATGACCGCGGCCAGTGCCCGGGGTGGCAGCCAGCCGACCGTGCTGATCGACGCCCGTGCGAGCGCGGCCTCCATCGTGCGCAGTTCGCCGAGCAGCACCCCGCAGGCAGCCTGGTCGCCGCCGCCGGCCCGCTGGATCGCCCGGCGGGCGTCCTTCGCCCGCAACTGGAACGACAGGTACGTCTCGTGCCGCTGCGCGACCGGACCGGCCGCGTCGATCACCTGCTGGTAGGCGGTGGCGGCCCACGAGTCGTCGTGGTGGCCGCGGACCCGCCAGTGCCGTTGCAACTGGTCGCCGGAGTCCGGCAGGGTGCGTTCCAGCCACTGGATCCGCGACAGGCGCCCGCCGCCGGAGGTGAGCCCGGCGAGCAGTTCGCCCCAGGCGTCGACCCGCGCCTGCTGGTCGCCGGACTCCAGCAGCGCGAACTGGCTGCCCCGCACCTGGAGGACAGCCGTGTAGGTCTGCTTCTTCGCGTCCTTGACGACCGCCACGTACCGGCTTCCGCCCACTGGCACGGAGAGCATCACCAGTGACGACAGCGGCCCAGGCAGGACCGTGCGGCTGATCCGGTCATCCCCGGACCCGAGCCGGAAGAACGCGCCACGGAACACCGTTTCGCCCGTCACCTTCTGCATCGTGAAGCCGAACAGGATCGGCACCCACTGGTCGAGATTACGATCCTCCACCCGGACGAAGGCGACGAACAGCAGGGCCACCGCAAGCAGCACCCAGATCGGAACTGTTACCAAGGGTGATCGCAATGCGCCAAGGACGCAGAGCATCACACCGATCATCAGACTGAGCTGCGGCCAGCGCATGCCGAGCATGACGCCACCACGCTCGAGGGGTCCGAACCGGTAACTGCGTTCAGCGACCATTGACTACCTCACTCGCCGCTTGTCGGCTCGTCTGGCCCGGCGGCGGCGCGCGTGAACCGCCCGCCGCCGCTGGTCAGCACAACTACGTGCCTGGTTTTCGCTCACTGCCTACCGGTTGGTTCGGGAGGGCGGTGTCTTGGGGGCCGCCACCCGCGCCGGGGCGGCTGGCGGGGCGGCCGCTGGCCGGGCCGCGATGGCCGGAGCCGACCGCGCCGACGTGCCGTTCCTGGCCGGGGCGACCCGAGTGGTCGACGCGGCTCGGGAGGACGCGCCGACCCCGATGGCTGTCCGGCTGGGTTGCCGCGCGGGGGCGCTGGCGGCAGTGGCGCCGACCCGGGCCGGGCGGGGCCGGCTGGCCGTGCCACCGCGCACGGCTGTGGTCGCGGAGCCCGGCCGAGCGGGCGCGCCGATGGGCGAGCCGCCGCCGCGTCCGCCACGCACGGCGGCGGCAGGTCGGGCAAGGCCGGGCTGTGCGCCAATGCCGCCGCCACCGCCGGCGTCGCCGAGAACGCCGCGGTTGCGCGTCTGCATCCGGGCGCCGATTCCCCGGAACGTGTCTCGCGATGTCGATCCCAGCAACGCGCCGGCACCCTGACCAAAGGAGGCCGCGCTCCGCCGACCCGCCGAGCCGACGGCCCTCATCAGGTGAACGTCCGCAAATCCCATCAGATGCATGAGGACGAACGGCGCGAACACGGCGGCGATCATCACGACGGTTCCGCTGAGGATCGTCAGCGTCTGGTCCACCGTGGATCCAGTGGAATCACTAGCCATCCCCGCGCCCAGCGTGAAGATCGCATAGATGACGGGCTTGGCGAAGATCAGCGCCAGGAGAATCTCGGTAGCGCGCTTGATCCAGGCGCTGGTGGACATCGTCGGCTGACCGGCGAGGTACAACGGGATGAAGACGGCCATCACAATGATGGCGACCTTGCGGATATAGAGCACCACGAACAGCGCGAAAGAGAACATTGCCACGAGAAGTGACAGGACGAGGTCGAGCGCGAAGTTGCCCTGTTCCGGGAGCGCGCGCAACTGGGCCACCAGCGTCGACCCCAGCGGTTTCCCGTCACCGAACGCGTCTGCCATCCCGTCCGACGCGGTGAGGATCATCTGCAGGAGGGCGAGCGCCACGAAGGAGCCAAGGATCGCCGTACCGGTTGCCGCCGCGGCACGGGTGAAGACGTGTGGATCACCGCGTACCGCGCCCATGATGGCTGCGCACAGGAAGAGACCCGTGACGATCAGGACCGCGATCCCGAACGCGATGTTGTAGTTCTGAACGACGTAGTCGGCGTTGAGATCGATGGCCGTCTTCTGTGAAGCGAAACTGAACACGGAGCTGGAAAGGTCCGCGGCCATCCCGCAGAACGCCGTCCCCATCGAATTGAAGTAAGCATCAACACTCGACCCAATCGCACCCTTAAGTGCGTTGAGTGGATTGAGATCCTTGAAGCTTCCGGCAAGAACTACGGTGCCCTCGGTCACGTCCCAGCTCCGACCAATAGAAATTCCTTGAAACCTTCGGCAGCGCGATCGGTAATTGCGGGATTCGCGGGACCATCGCCCGCATCGTCAAGTTTCCAGTCGCCGTCGCTCCAGATGACGCGACAAGTATCTGTCGCCCAGCCTTCCTTAGGGGATAGATTTGCATCTGTACTGTTGTAAATGCCAAAGCCTAGAACGCCCCAGATGGTGACATTGGCATCGTCTTGAGTGTAAGACTGTACCGAATATCCGGTCGCGCGACCGATGAAGCCAAAGTTCGGGGCTTGAATCGAAGGTACTCCGTATGTCTTAGCGCTTTTCTTGTCGTTCTCGATTATTAGATCAGAGAGCTTTTTGGATGCCTCTGGTGTTGCGATTGATGCGTACATATTTCTAATTGTTGTTGGCTCGCGGTTTTGAAGCTTCCCGTTGATCGCGTCATAATTTGCGCATGCGCTGACCGCGCCCGCCTGCGTACGGGGATATCCAATGGGTATTCCGTACTGGTTGATGCGCGTCGGCGTTCCCGGGACTGTACTTTCTGTGGTTCCAGAGTCACCCGACGTTGATGTCGATGGAGTAGGAGAGGTTGGCACAAGCGCCGTGGCGGACGGTGCCGGCTTGCTCGCGGGCTCGCTAGGGCTGGAACTTGGCGCGGCGGAGGTGGGGCCCGGGGCGGCGCTGTTGTCTGGGATGGCGTAGCGGCCGATCAGCACTCCGCAGACCACGCTAACCGCGCTGGCGGTAGCGATGATCATGATCAGGCGTCTGGCTACGGTATCCGTATAACCCGGCAACGCCCACTCCCCTCACAAGACGGTGCGGTCATCATCGCAATGTCCGCCCGCGTGCACCCGGGGAACCGGTTAGAACAGGGGGGATGCTGGGTCATGGACCACGCCGGGGTCAACGGCGACGGTGAGTTCGACGGCCGGCGGGCGCTGGCCACCCGGGTTGGGCGCAGGGGCGGTGGCCGTTGCGCCGGTCACCAGGAAGAAGTTGATGAAGGCGGCGGCGGCGCCGACGAGGAATGCCAGGCCGAAGCCCGCGATGACCCCGCTCTTTCCGACCGTGGATGCTCGCTCAAGGCCCATCCGTTCGCCGAGTGCCCAGGCAATACCGCCGAGGAGCACGGCGGCCACGGCGGCGATCACGGCATAGGCAGCCAAGCCGTTGACCAGGTCTTTCAGTGCGTTGATGCCAGGCGCCTTCGAGTCGTCCGGCTTCACCTGCACGGCGGCAAGGAAGACGGTCGCCTGGGCGGAGGCGGCGTCGTGGATCATCGCGGTTCCTTTCTCACGGGCGGGGCTCGCCCGGACGATCCGGTCCGGCGATCCGTGAGGGTGCCGTTGGTGACCGTAGGTCGCCGAATGATACGCCGATCGATGCGTCGTGATCCCTGGTAGTGGCCGGTGGGCCGCTCGTCGCGCCGCTCTGGGTACGTGTCGTGATCGGCCGGATGGCGCCGGATGAGGCTCCGGCTGGCCCTTCCCTGGTCTTCCCTGAAGCTCCTACCTCGGCTTTTGCGAGGATGAACAGGTTTTCGACCGCTGCTGCGGTGAGGCGCAGGTAGGCGCGGCGAGTTCGTCGGCGTAGTCGGGGGATGCGGACCGGAGTGTGCCGGCTGGGGTCCAGCCGCGGGTCGTAGGGGATCCGTACCAGCGCCTCCACCTGCCGGCCGAGCCGGGCCGCGGCGGCCCGGGTACGTGGCGACGGACGGCCGCGGCGGGGGGCGACGATCGCCGCGACGATGGGCGGGGCGCCGTCACCGGCGGGGCCGTCGCCGGCCGCCTCGCGGAACGCCCGCAGCCGCATGATCGTGGCTTCGAGGTCGGCCGCGGTGGCGAGGGTGACGAGGACGACGAGGTCCGCCGCCGCGACCGCCACATCGGTCAGCGGCGCCTCGGTCGGCGCGTCCACGAGGACGAGGGGATACGAGTGGGCGAGCAGGCCGAGCACCGACCGCAGGCCGCCAGGGGCGACGTGCTGGTCCGCGCCGGCGAGGACCGGCACATCCGGCTCCGCCGGCGCCCCGTCCCGCCGTGGTGGTTGCGCGAACCGGCCGGCGTCCGTTCTGAGTGGGAGGACGTCGAGGTCCCGCGCGCCGCCCCCACGCTGGCCAGCGATCATCAGACGTAGCTCGGTGGCCGCCCCGTCACCCGCCTGATGGGCGAGGACGTCGGCGATGTTGGTCGTTCCCGCCGAACCGACGCGGCTCGTCAGCGGGTCCCCTCTGGGCTCGTCCTCGTCGGCGGACGACGGCGAGGTGGCCACCGGTTCGGCGGGCTCGCCCGGCCAGAGGTCGACCGCGAGGACCGGATGGGCCCGCATCCCGGTCAGGGTCAGGCCGATCACCCCGGCCAGCGTCGTCGTCCCCGAGTAGGGGAACAGGGAGGTGACGGCGATCCGCCAGGACCCCGGGAGCGGGATGCGGGCACGGTCGCGGGCGGAGAGGCGAACCGGGATTTCCTCGCGCGGTTCGAGATCCCGCCCGCCACGCCATGACCGCGGCTCGGCAGCCGGCTGGTCCGGCCGGATCGCGGCTGGCTTGCCGGTGGGCGCGGGCGTCCTGACCGGGGGGCTCGGGCGGGAGGCGGGCAGCGGCGAGCCTGGCGCCGGCGTCTGGCGGGCGAGCGGGTCCAGCGGGACGTCGGGGGCCAGCGGCGGAGCCGGGTGCGGGTCGGCCGACGGTGGCGCGACCGCTGGGAGCCTGCTGTGCGTCGGCGAGACGGGGACGGGCGGGGCGGCCGCCGCCGAGTCCTGGTCGCGAGTCGACGTTTCCGGCTGGTTCGGGAGCAGCGCGCGGGTCGGCTCGCGCTCGTCCTTCTCGAGGTGCGGGAAGGAGACGGGTCCGGTCAGCGGGTCCGTCGGCGTCGGGCGCGACGACTGGGTTGGTTCGACCGGGCTGGCCGCCGCGATGGAACCGGTGACGGTGATGGAGTCGCCGATCGCGACGATCTCGGTGGCGGCGAGGGGAGCAGCGGCGGTCGAGGGGTCGGCGGAGCTTTTCTGGATCGCCTTGGATGGGTCACCGACGGTGATGCCAGGGTCAGACGGCGGCTCTGTGGCGCGGAGCGAAGCGCCGTCGCCGCCCACGCCGGACGCCGGTGTGGCGGGTGTGGCTGGTGTGGGCTGGACGGCTGGTGTGGGTTGGGCTGCGCTGGGGCGGGGCGGGGCGGACGCGCGCGGCGGCCGAGTGCGCTGCGTGTTCGGAGCGGGCTGCGCCGCGGTGGTGGGTGGGGTGTCCGCCGGGGTCGAACGCGGGGAGCCCGTCTGATCGGCGGTGCCCGTGGAGGCTCGGTGCCGGGCGGATTCTCCCTGGCCGCGCGGCGCGATCGCCGCCGGTCGGCCGGTCCGCCGGGTCCGACCACCCCCCGCGGGGTTCTGGGCCGCGGCGTCGTCGGATTTCGCGCCGCCCGCGGCGCCGGCGCGTGACCCGGACGTGACCTCGGCTGCGCTCGCACGTTCCGCATCCGATTCGTTCGTGGATGTCGCATCATCGAGGTGGAACGCCTCGCTCTGCCACGCCTCGTCGGGTGGTTCGGGCGCTTCCGACTCAGCTCGCCGCCGGTGTCGACGGCGGCCGGAACGGGGGTAGAGGGACGACTCGGTGTCGTCGCTGGCCGGCGCACCGCCTGGGCCGTACTGGTTCTCGTGGTCGGACAGCCGCTGGGAACGGGAGGCCGCGGTGGGCAGGCGGGCCCCGATGAGGGAGACCGGCCGCGCGTCACCTTCCTCACCGTGCGGTGCCTGTGGCACATCGCTCACGCGCCGTCGCCCTCCCGGCTCTCTCAGGCTAGCTAGTGCCAGTTAAGGTTACTTACGGTTACTTATCTTTGGCTGCGGTCGGATCGATGTAACACGAGCCATTCGAGTATGACAAGCTTTGGTTGAGGCTACCCATGACAAGTGGGTCGGTGTAGTTTTCGGAGCCGGAACGTGAGAGTGCGGGACGGGTCACCCCTGCGAACCGGTGGCCTGGCTGGGTGTGCGTAGTCGAGTGGGACCGGGGTCGGCGGGGGTGGCCGGGGGCCGAGTAGCGGCGCAACGTTGATCGTGCGGCGGAGCAAACAGTGAAGGGAGCGTCGGGTGGCGCAGGATGGCTTCTCGATGTCCTCCCCCCGTCCGTCCGGTCGGGTCGGGCGTCCGGCCGGCCCGCAGGGTGCGCCGCCCGCGTCCGGCTGGCCCGCGCCAGTCGGCCCGGTGTCGCCTCGCGCCGCGTCCGGCGGGGCCGTCCGGCCCCGCGGCAGCTCGGCCAACGCGGCCAGGTCGGTCGGTCTGCCACCCGCCGCGTCACCGGGCACCTCCGCCGGCGCGGCAACCGCCGGCGCGGCAACCGCCGGCGCGGCAACCGCCGGCGCGGCATCCGGTGGGGGCGGGGCGACCGGGCCGGGCGCGGCGCAGCCAGCGGCGCGCCCGTCGGACGACGACGAGGTGCTCACCGTCGATGAACTGGTCGCCTGGTTGCGGCTGTCCGAGAGCACGGTCCTGAAACTGCTCTCGGAGCGAGCGATCCCGGCCCGCAAGGTCGGCCACCAGTGGCGGGTGCGGCGGGGGCGGGTCCGGGACTGGCTGGACGGCCGCGAATGACCACGTCGGCGGCGGTGGCCGGCCTGGCACGCGGCCGGCGGTAGGCGGCAGCGCTACGTGATCGCGATCCGACCTGGAGCCGGCGTCGCCGGCCGGCGCGGCGCCGTGCTCGGCCCGTTGGTGTGGCTGACCCTGGTGGCCGCGCTGGCCGGCTGCGGCTCGTTCGGCCACGTCACCGAGGTGTCCTCGCCGAGCCCGTCGGTGACGACGGGGCCGCCGCCCGGGGCGAGCCAGGCTCCCGGACCGCCGCTCGCCACCGCGACCGCGCCGGCGAGCGGCCAGGTCGACCACACCGATCCCGCCGCGGTCGCGGCCGACTGCTTCACCCGCTGGCAGTCGTTCGACGCGCGGACGGATTCCGGGCCGACGGCCGGCCTGGACCGGGCTCGGGACTGTCTCACCGATGACTTCGCCGCGTCCCTGGGCGTGGGCGCGACGGCCGGCCCGGCCGCGGGTGCCGACGGCCAGGCGTGGCAGGACCTGCGGGCCGCGGGCACCCGCTCGACGGTGTCCGTCCTCGCGACCACCCCGCTCGGCGGGATCGACACGAGCGCGACCGGCCGGGTCGTGCTCCAACTGAACGTGCGTCGCGAGACGGTCTCGGGAAGCCAGGCGCCGGTCGTGGCCGTGTCCACACCGGCCCTGACGATGCTTCGCCAGCTGGACGGGACGTGGCGGGTGGCCGGGGCGGATCTCGCCAACGCCGCCGGCGACGCTCCGGGGCGGTAGGCGGGGATGGCCCGTCGGTTTCCGCCTGGTCGGTCAGGCTGGCTGATGTGGCTGGGCGTCGGTTCGGTGGTGGTCGTCGGCGGGATCATCCTGCTGGTCTCGCTACTGATCGTCATGGTGGCCGGGCCGTTCATCGGTGATCACGGCAAGGGCGACCGGGCGATCCAGAACTCCGACGGCATCCCCGCCGAGTACGTCAAAATGATCACTGATGCGGCGAACGACGCCGGCTGCGCGGAGGTGACGCCGGCGTTGCTGGCCGCCCAGTTGCAGCAGGAGTCCGGCTTCAACCCGCGGGCCACCTCCCCCGTCGGCGCCATGGGCATCGCCCAGTTCATGCCCGCCACCTGGGCCGGTCACGGCCGGGGCGACGTGTGGAATCCGGCGGACGCGATCCCCGCCGCGGCCCGGTACGACTGCGAGGTGGCGGCGTCCGTCGCGTCGGTGCCGGGCGACGGGCAGGAGAAGATGCTCGCCGCGTACAACGCCGGCGCCGGCGCGGTGCTCGCCTTCGCGGGCGTCCCGCCCTACACCGAGACGCGCAACTACGTGCGCACGATCCTCGCTCAGTCGCAGGTGTACGGCGACTCCCTGCAGGTGGGGGTCGACATCCCGCCGGGCACGATCGCGCCGGTGATCGAGTTCGTGCAGGCGCAGATCGGCAAGCCGTACGTGTGGGGCGCGACAGGGCCGGACACCTGGGACTGCTCGTCGCTCGTGCAGGCCGCGTACCGGCTCGTCGGCATCGAACTGCCCCGGGTCACCACGGACCAGCTCGCGTTCGGACCGGCGGTCGCGGGCGTCGACCCGCAGCCGGGTGATCTGCTGTTCACGCCTGGTTCGGACGGCACGGCCGACGCTCCCGGCCACGTCGGGATGTACATCGGCGAGGGCAAGGTCATCGCGGCCAAGGGCGCGCGGTGGGGGGTCGTGGAGTCCGATATCTCGGACTGGACCGGGACGGTCGCCGTGACCCGCCCGCTGGCCAGGGAGATTCGCTAGCGGACGGGTCACGAGGCCGGTCTCCGGTCAGGCCGCTGCCTGGGAGACGAAGTCGGACAGGCCGTTGGCAACACCGCCGAGCGCCCCGACCGCGCTGTGAACGACGTCCGCGGCGCTGCCTGGGGAGGTCACCGCGTAGAAGATGATGAACAGCCCGATACCCCACGGCCAGATGAGTCGACTCATGTAAAACCTCGCAGCACAGCCAACCGGCACGGCCGGACGGACACCCAATGCCGGCTCGTCACCGACAGCATTTGTCTACTCACCTTAAGTAGTGCCTGCAAGATGAACCGCCGATGCGGCCGTGCTCACCCTCGCCGTGTGAGCTCGCGTTCACCCGCGGTGGGGGAGAAAACCCGAAGGTCGACGGCCGGCGAAGTCGGGCGCTCCGCCGAATACCGCCGCGGACAAGGCCCGCCGCGGATCGGGACACCTATTGGACAGGGGTATGACCATGGGTAGCCAATGGGCAACGGATGAGTAACGAGCGTCTAATGGAGCGGACCGCCCCGGGCCGGTGACGTCGACTCCCGGCCCGGGGTCGGCCCCCGCCGCGGACCCTGGCCCGTCCCGCCGGGTCCTGACGGATGTCAGGCGGGCGTCAGGCGGGCGTCAGGCCCTGCGCGAACCGGAAGACACTGGTCGGGTCGTAGGCTCGCTTGACCTGTCGTAGCCGATCGAGATTCGTCCCGTAGTAGGCCTGCGCCCAGCCGGCCAGTTCCGGATCGATGTAGTTCTGGTAGGCCGACCGGGAGACGTAGGGGGCTGTCGCGGCGATGGTGGACCGCAACCAGCCCTGGTTGGCCGCTTTCACCGCCGCGCTCGCGCCGATGGAGTACCCGGCGACGTACTGGGCGCTCGCGATCGCCCCCCGATGGACGAACGCCGTGTCACCCGGCGCGACCCGGTTGATCTCCCCGCCCCAGGAATCCAGGATGACCACGCCGGAGCCCGCGTCGGCGGTGCGCTGACGCCGCTCGATCGCGGCGAGCATCGCCTCGATGCCGCGGGCCGGCATCGGCTCCAGCAGGAAGGCCGACGCGGCCCGCTGGGCGACCCGGTTCAGCGTGCCCCCCGGCGTGCGACCGCTGAGATGGCAGGACGCCACGCTCCGGCCGGCGCAACCCGCTTCGATGAGCATCGCGGCACGATGCCCGCGGGTGACGACGGAGGTGCTGGACGGCGGATGCCCGGCGGCGTCCACGAGCGCGGCGAGCTGCGCGCGCAGCCCGGCGACGGCGGCGTCGTCGGCGCTGCCGGAGAGCACGCCACTGACCCGCAGCACCGGCGTGCCGCCGACCCCGCTCGCCGGCGCGGAGGAGACGACGCACGTGGACCAGACGGTGTCCGGCGCGCCGCCCGGCTCGGAGATCCATTTCTGCCAGCCGGCGACCACGTCGGCGGCCGCCGCCCACGGCCAGTGGAGGGTGAACAGCGCCAGCGGCGTCGCCCGGTGGGTGGCGAAGGTGAACGACGTGACGATGCCGACGTTGCCGCCGCCGGCGCCGCGCAGCGCCCAGAACAGGTCCGGTTCGTGCTCGGCGTCGGTGTGCACGGTCTCGCCCGAGGCGAGCACGACGTCGGCGGAGACCATCCGATCACAGGTCAGGCCGTAGCGGCGGCCGAGCACGCCGATACCGCCCCCGAGGGCCAGCCCGGCGATGCCCACGGTCGGGCAGGAACCCGCCGGCAGGGCCAGGTCGGCCTGACCGAGGCGGTCGTAGACGTCGACCAGCAGCGCTCCCGCGCCGATCCGCGCGAGGCCGCCACCGACGACGGTCACCGCGGCCATCGGCGTCACGTCGACGACGAGGCCGGTCGTCGTGGAGTAGCCGCCGTAGCTGTGGCCACCCGCCCGGGCGGCCAGTGGCAGCCCGCTGCGCCGGGCGAAGTCGACGCACGCCGCCACATCCGCCGGTGACGTCGCGCGCGCGACCGCCTGCGGCCGGATCGAGTCGAACGCCGGATCGAACAGCTGACTGGCGTCGGCGTAGTCGGGGTTGCCCGGCCGCAGCAGCGGGCCCGCCAGCCTGCCCTCCAGCGCGGCCCAGTCGGCGTCGCTCGCGGTGGCGTCGCGCGGGCCCGGTCCGCCGCCGGAGTCGTCGCAGCCGCCGAGCAGGCCGCCGCCGGCCGCGAGCCCCGCCAGGGACAGCCCGCCGGCACCGGCGGCCCGCAGCAGGGACCGCCTGTCCGGACCGCGCATGAGTCCTCCCAGCCGAGCCTTCCGGGCGGAATCCGGCGCCGCACCCGGTGTCGCGCGGCGCGGAATCCTCCCGCGAACGTATGCCATCCGGGTCCCCGCCGGGTGTGTCAGGACTCGGCGGACCTCAGGATTCGGGCGGGGTCAGCACGGTCGTCAGGAAACCGTCCGTCTCCACCCGCCGGATCGTTCCGTCCCCGGCGGACGCGATGTAGAGCGCCCCGGACGGATCGACGACCACCCCGGACGGAGTGCTGAGCGGAACCTGGGTCGCCAGCGTCCTGGCATCCTGCTCGGACGAGTAGGTGCCCGAGCCGGCGACGGTGTTGATCACACCCTTCGCGTCGGCCCGGCGGATGACGTTGTTGCCGGCGTCCGCGATGTACAGCGAGCCGTCCGGGCCGAGCGCCAGGCCCCGGGGGTTGTACAGCTGGGCCGCGGTGGCGGGGCCGCCGTCACCGCGACGTCCCTCCGTGCCCTGCTTGCCGGCGACCAGGCTGATGACGCCCGAACGGTCGATCCGCCGCACAGTGTCACTGCCGGCATCGGCGACGTAGAGGGTGCCGTCGTGGGCCAGGGCCAGGCCGCTGGGGTCGGACAGGGTGGCGTTGACGGCCGGGCCGCCGTCGCCGGCTGACCCCGACTCGTCCTGCCGGCCGGCGACCGTGCTGATCTGTCCGTTCTCGATCCGCCGGACCCGGTAGCCCTCGGTGACGTAGACGACGCCCTTGCCGTCCACCGCGACGGCGTAGGGGTCGTCGAGGTACGCCCTGGTGGCGTCGCCCTTGTCGGCGACCGAACCGGTGGAGGAGTCGCGCCCCGTGCCGGCGATGGTGGTGATGATCCCGTCGGTGCCGATCCGGCGGATGCGGCCCGCGTCGGTCTCGGCCAGGTAGATCGCGCCATCGGGACCGACCGCGACCCCGACCGGCTGCTGGAGTTCGGCGGCCAGCGACGGGCCGTGGTCGCCGAGGACCGGAGTCGGTGACGGCGAGGGCTCGACCGACGGCGTCGGGTGGGGGCCGCTGCCGCCGAGGCGGGTGGCCTTCCCTTCGGCGGTGAACTGGATGACCTGGCCCTGTCCGACCTCGGTGCCCGGATCGGTGACGTAGAGCGTGCCGTTGGCGGCGAGGGCCAGCGCGTGGGCGTCCTCCAGCCCGGAGTACGTGACCGCCGCACCGCCGTAGGCGGCGAGGCGCTTGTCATCGCCTCCGCCGCCGATCCCGCCGAGGCCGATGAGCAGCCCGACGGTGAGGGCCAGCACCGCGACCGCCGCCACCGCGGCGATCACAAGCCGGCGGCGGTTGTCGGGCCGGTGACGACGCCCCGCGCGGGCGGTCGGCGAGGGCGGTCCGAGCGCCGTCCGCGGGATGGGCGCCGGCCCGCCCGGATGCCACTGGTCCGGGGGCCGATGGTCCGGCGCCCGATGATCGACGCGGGTCGGCCCGCCCGGGGCCGGCGGGGCGGCGGCGTTCCAGGCCGGGGCATTCGGTGCCGGCGCATTCGGCCCGGCATCGGGGCCTGACCAGCGGGATCCGTTCGGCACCGTGGCGTCGGGCATGATCTGCTGGCCCGGTCCGGACGGGGTCTGCTGACCGGGGCCGGACGGGAATTGCTGGCCCGGTCCGGACGGGGTCCACTGACCGGGGCCGGACGGGAATCGCTGACCTGGCCCGGAGGGCGTCCCCTGGCCCGGGTCGTAGGAGCTGGGCCCGGTGCCTGGCTGGTGGCCGGCTGCGGCGAGTACCTCGTCGGGCAGTCGGACGGGCACGCGGCTCGCGTTCAGCCAGCCCGGACCGATCGACGCGGTGGTCGCGGCGGCGAGCCGGACCGCGAAATCGAGAGCGGTCGGCGGCCGCCAGCCCGGTTCCTTCGCCATCGCCGAGATGATCACCTTGGCCACGGGGTGAGGCGCCTCGGACAGCGGGAGGGGCGCCACGGACAGGTGGTGGTGCAGCAGCGCCGCGACGGGAAGGTCCGGAGGGAACGGTGAGCGACCCGCGAGCAGTTCGTAGAGGACGACACCCAGCGCGTACAGATCGGTGCCCGGGCCGAGGCGGCCGCCGGTGATCTGCTCCGGGGCCATGTATCGAGGAGTGCCGACCAGGCCGGTCGTCGTCGCCGCGGTCGCCTCCACGATCTTGGCGATGCCGAAGTCGGCGACCTTGGGGGTGCCGTCCTCGGTGAACAGCAGGTTGTCGGGCTTGATGTCGCGGTGCAGCACGCCGTGGCTGTGGGCCGCGGCCAGCGCCACCGCGGCGGCCACCCCGATCGCGCCCGCCGAGGCCGGGGCGCTCAGCGTCCGCCCGCGCCCGCGCAGGCTGCCGCCGGTGAGCTGCTCCATCACCAGCAGGCACAGACCGTCGGACTCCACGTAGTCGTAGATGCGCACGACATGGGGATGGTCCAGGCCGGCCAGGACCCTGGCCTCGCCGAGGAAACGGGTCCGCAGGCCGCCGTCGGAGTCACCGACGTCGCCGCCCTCGGTCGGGTCCAGCAGCACCTTGACGGCGACCGGGCGGTCGATGAGCCGGTGTCGACCGGCGAGCACCACGCCGAAGCCGCCGCGGCCGAGTTCGGCGCCCAGTTCGTAGCCGGGCAGGGCGGCGGACACCCGGCCGACGTCGATCTGTTCCCTCATCGCGGGGCTCAGCCCGGCTGGGCGATGGTCGAAACAGTGCCGTTCGGGTCGATGCGGCGGACCCGGTCGTTGCCGTTGTCCGAGATGTAGATCGAGCCGCTGCCGTCGGCGACCACCGAGCTCGGGTTCTTGAACTGGGCGGCGGTCGCTGGGCCGCCGTCACCGGAGGAGCCCTCGACACCCGTGCCGGCGATCGTGGTGATGATGCCGTTCGGGTCGATCTTGCGGATCCGGTTGTTGCGGTAGTCGGCGATGTAGAAGGTCTTGCCGTCGGGTCCGAGCGACACCGAGGGCACGTTGAGCTTGGCGGCCGTGGCCGGTCCGCCGTCGCCGGAGTAGCCGCCGTCGCCGGTGCCGGCGATCGTGCTGATGATGCCGTCCGGGGTGACCTTCTGGATGGTGTCGCTGCCGAGGTCGGCGAAGTAGAGCGTGCCGTCGGAGCCCATGGCGAGGTCGTTCGGACCGTTGATCTTCGCCTGGGTGGCCGGCCCGTTCGCGCCGGTGTAGCCGGCGACACCGGTCCCGACGTACGTGCTGATGATGCCGTTCGGGTCGACCTTGCGGATGCGGTGGTTCTCGTAGTCGGAGAGGAAGAGGCTGCCGTCGGGCCCGACGACGACCTTCTCGGCGCTGTTGATCTGTGCGGCGGTGGCCGGGCCGCCGTCGCCGCCGTAGCCGGCGGTGCCGGTGCCGACGACCGTCGTGATCACGCCGGCCGGCGTGACCTTGCGGATGCGGTTGTTCTTCGCGTCCCCGATGAAGACGTCGCCGGCCTTGTCGCGCACGGTCGAGCCGGGGCCGTCAAGCTGGGCGGAGGTGGCCGGGCCGCCGTCCCCACTGATCCCGCCCGCGCCGGTCCCGGCGAAGTCGCTCGCAACCCCGGCCGGGGTGATCTTCTGGACGCGGTCGGTCGCCAGGCTGGACACCAGCAGCGCGCCGTCCGGCTGGATCGACAGGCTGTACGGGCTGAGCCCCTGCACCGTCAGCGCCGGGCCCACGTACGCCTTGGCCGTCACCGCCGGGCGGCCGCCTGATCCGCCGTCGCCCCCGCCGCCGGAGTTCGCCACCGCCAGCACGATGCCGACAGTGATCGCCGCGATGAAGACGAACGCCGTCCCAGCGATGAGCCATGTCGTCTGTTTCCGACTGAGGCCCGTACCGCCGCCCTGACCAGGCCCGCCCCGGTGCGCGGAGTGCGCCGACCCGCGCGGCGGCGGACCGTACGGCCCACCGGCGGGCGTTCCGGCGCCGGCAGGCCCGCCGGGTCCGTAGCCGCCGCCGAGCGGCCGGGGTGGCGGGGTGCGGGACGGTGGGGTCGAGCCGGGTTGATGCGCGTTCCAACCGCCCGGCTGCTGGCCCGGACCGCCACGCGCCGTCGGCGCGTTGGTGAATCCGGCGTCACCCGGCGCGGTCGGTCCTGGCCCGGTTGGTCCCGGCCCGGCCTGCCCTGGCGTGGACTGCCCGCCGGGCGCCGCCGTGCCGGGGATGGCCTGGCCGGGACGCCCCGGGTAGCCGGCGGGCGGGTAGCCGACGCCAGGTCCGCCCGGGCGCCCAGGCCCACTCGGGCCAGCTCCCCCCGGGCCCATCCCCCCCGGGCCCATCCCCCCCGGGCCCATCCCCCCCGGCCCCATCCCCCCCGGGCCCATCCCGCCCGGTCCGACGCCGCCCGGGCGTCCGCCGCCAGGTCCGCCGAAGGCCCCTGGCGTGCCCGGGTACCCCGCGGGGCGCGGGCCCGAGCCCGGATATCCCCCCGGTCCGCCGGGGGCGGGCCGGGGGGTCGTCGACACGCCCAGCGCGGCGTCGCGGATCTCGTCGTCCACCCGGAGCTTGACCTCGGAACGGGACAGCCAGTTCGGGCCGAAGGCCCGGCTGGCGGCGCGGCCGAGCTCCAGCGCGAAGTCGTTCGCGTCGGCGAAGCGGGCGTTCGGGTCCTTCGCCAGGGCCCGCATGATCACCATCGAGACCGGCGGCGGGACCGTGGTCAGCGGCTCCGGCATGATCGTCAGATGGTGGTGGGTGAGCGGCTGGACGGCCATCTGGCGGCCGAACAGCGGCCGGCCGGCGATCATCTCGTAGAGCACGCCGGCGAGGGCGTAGAGGTCCGTCGACGGGAACAGCCGGACGCCCATGATCTGCTCGGGGGCCATGTAGCGCGGCGTGCCGAGGATCGCGCTCGCCGTCGTCTCCGCCCCGTCGAAGATCTTGGCAATGCCGAAGTCGGTCACCTTCAGCAGGCCGCCGCCGTCGAACATGATGTTGTCCGGCTTGACGTCGCGGTGCAGCACGCCCTGGGCATGCGCGGTGGACAGCGCCGCCGCGGCCGCCAGCCCGACGGAGACCGTCGTCTCCGGCGACAGCGGGCCGCTGCTGATGCGCTGCTTGAGGGTCCCGCCGGAGAGCAGCTCCATCACGAGCAGGCAGGTGCCCTCGTGCTCGACGTAGTCGTGGATGCGGACGATGTGCGGATGGTCGAGCTCGGCCAGGACCCGCGCCTCGGACAGGAAGCGGGCGCGCAGCTCGGGGTCGTCGGAGGTGTCGAGAAGGATCTTGATGGCCACCTTGCGGCCGATGAGCCGGTGCTGACCGGCCAGGACGAGGCCGTACCCACCCCGGCCCAGGTCGCCCTCGACGGAGTAACCCGGGAGCGCCGCCTCCACCAGTGATCTGTCAATCAGCAAGGTTCAGATCCGTCCGCTAACGCCGTCGGCCACTGGGCGCACCGCTGTCCCGTCCCGACCGGAGCGTCCTGGCCAGCATTGACACGTTCGCCGGGTTCCTGGCGATCCTACGACCTCGACCTTCCCATTCCGGCGCCCGTCCGGGGGCGCCTCCCGACGTCGGATCGGCGACATGGGCATGCTTGCGATGGTCGACGAGCGTCGGCACCGCCACAGCCGTAGATGACGCACCGGGAGCTCGAACTGACGTGCCGCAGGCCACGGAAGACGCTGCTTCGGCACGGATGGCGATGAACCCCGGCCGGCGATAGTTGTCGTGGCGGAACGTGCTGAACCTTGTGAGGAAGGGTGTCCCACGTCATGTCGACAAGCGAGCCCACTGCCCCGGCCGCCGCGCCGGACATCACCACGACGCCGGAATGGGCGGCGCTGACCGCTCATCTCGGCGAGATGTCGGCGGTGTCGTTGCAAGGACTGTTCGACGCCGATCCCACCCGCGGTGAGACGTTCACCGCTGAAGCCGACGGGCTCTATCTCGACTACTCCAAGAATCTGCTGACCGGACAGACGGTCGACCTTCTCGTCGCGCTGGCGCGCCGCGCCGGGCTGGCCGGGCGGATCGAGGCCATGTTCACCGGCGAGCGCATCAACGTGACGGAGGACCGGCCGGTCCTGCACGTGGCGCTGCGGGCGGCGGCCGACGCCCGGATCGAGGTCGACGGCGAGAACGTGGTGCCCGAGGTGCACCAGGTGCTCGACCGGATGTCGGCCTTCGCCGAGCGGGTGCGTTCCGGCCAGTGGCGCGGTGCCACCGGGGAACGGATCACCACGGTGGTCAACATCGGCATCGGTGGTTCCGATCTGGGGCCGGCGATGGTGTACGACGCGCTGCGCGACTACGCCGACCGGGGCATCGAGGGTCGGTTCGTCAGCAACGTCGACCCCACCGACATCTGGGAGGCGACCGCGGATCTCGACCCGGCGCGGACGCTGTTCATCGTCGCGTCCAAGACGTTCACCACGCTGGAGACGCTCGCGAACGCCCGGGCCGCGCGCGCCTGGCTGACGGCCACGCTCGGTGAGGACGCGGTCGCCCGCCATTTCGTGGCGGTGTCGACGAATGCCGAGAAGGTCGCCGAGTTCGGTATCGACACCGAGAACATGTTCGGGTTCTGGGACTGGGTCGGCGGTCGGTACTCGGTGGACTCGGCGATCGGCCTGTCGGTGCTGATCTCGATCGGGCCGGCGCACTTCCGGGAGTTCCTCGACGGGTTCCGCGCGGTGGACACCCACTTCCGCACCGCGCCGTTCGAGCGGAACCTGCCCGTCCTGCTCGGGCTGATCGGGGTGTGGTATCGCGACTTCCTCGGGTACGACACCCATGCCGTGCTGCCATACAGCCAGTACCTCGGCCGTTTTCCGGCCTACCTGCAGCAGCTCGACATGGAGAGCAACGGCAAACGGGTCGATCTCGCCGGCCGGCCGCTGCGGACGGATTCCGGCCCGGTCGTGTGGGGTACTCCCGGCACGAACGGACAGCACGCCTACTACCAGCTGCTGCATCAGGGCACCTCGGTCGTGCCCGCCGATTTCATCGGATTCGTCGAGCCGAACCACCCGGGTGTCGGCGCGGCCGACGGGCCGGACCAGCACGCCCTGCTGATGGCCAACTTCCTCGCCCAGACCGAGGCGCTCGCTTTCGGCAAGTCCGCCGAACAGGTCGCCGCGGAGGGCGTCGAGCCCTGGCTCGTCCCGCACCGCACCTTCCCGGGTAACCGGCCGACCAACACCCTGCTCGCGTCCCGACTGAGCCCGTTCACTCTCGGGCAGCTCATCGCCCTTTACGAGCACAAGGTCTTCACCCAGGGGACGGTCTGGGGCATCAACAGCTTCGACCAGTGGGGAGTGGAGCTCGGCAAGGTGCTCGCCGGCCGGATCGTGCCGGAGCTGACCGCGCCGGCCGGCTCGGCGCTGGGGCACGACAGCTCGACGAACACGCTGATCAGGCGGCTGCGTAACGGCTGAGCGACGGCCGAGAAAGGCGGCGGGCCGACCTCGTCATGTTACTCTCCGTAAGTAAGGGGGGTCGGCCCCGTGCGGCGACGAGGACCTCGGGGGGCGGGCACGATGCGGGTCGACGCCGGAGCCCTCACCATGTCCGTCCGGCGCTCGGGTGAGGACGTGCTCATCGAGCTGGCCGGTGAGCTCGACACCGCCGGCAGGCTGAGGTTCCGCGAGCAGGTCGGCGAGCTGCTCGGCCGGGGCGGCGGAACGGTGACGGTGGACGTGGCGGGCCTGCGGTCGATCGACATTCCGGGGCTCGCCGCCCTGCTGCGCGCCGACCTGCTGCTGCGCCGCGTCCACTCCGAGCTGCGGATCTCCTCGGCGACCCCGGCCTTCACGGCCCTGCTGCGGGACACCGGCCTCGACGGTCGCCTGCGGGTCAGCGACACCACCCGCAACGGCTGACCCTGGCGCTGGCCCGCCCCGGCGGATACTGGTCCGGCTGGGCGGGTCGGGCTTGGGCGGGTCGGGCTTGGGCGGGTCGGGGTGTGGGCCGCGCGCCGGGTCAGGTCGTCAGCGACGGCTGGCCGGCGAGCGGACGTGTGGGTGCCGCCGTCCCCGGCCCGGCCAGCCCAGGCCGGCCCGTCCCGGGCTCGGCCCTCGGCGCCGCGGCGGCCAGCGGCATCGTCGCGGTGAAGGACGGCGGGGCGGCCGCGGCCGGCATCGCCTCGGCGGCGATGGTCACGCTCGGTAGCGAAACCGCAGCGGTATCGTCGCCGCGTCATGTGTCGCAAAAGGGCCCAAAAGTGTCGGCCGAGTGGTCCGCCCGTCCGCGGGTTGCTCGGCCGGCCGGGCCGTCGCCTCCCGCTCGCCGCTGCCCGGGCCGTCGACGGCCGGTTCCCCGTCGGATCTGGCCACCGCCGCACGGGAATCGGTCAGCTTCCGCTCGACTCCACTCATCATCAACATTCCTGCCATGACGAGGAGCGGAAAGCCGAGCACGATCAACAGAACGGGTGGCGTGAGACTCACCGATGAACCCCCAGGCCGGCGTCCAACATCGTCGGCGGCGCCGCCGCTCGCGCCGCACGGTAGACCTTCCCCTCCGCCGCGTGGGATCACCTCCGCGCAGCCATCTCACCCGCGGCGGGTAGCCGTCCGAACCGGGGCCGCGTCACCGTTATGGCTATCCCCGCCACTGTTCCCGGGGACGCCACGCTCGTACGCTTCCACCAACATGTCTGTGCGGCCCGTATCTTTTCCCGCCTACGGCGGCCGTCCGTCGGTGGCGGACGCGGATCTGCTGGCGCGGATCCGCCTGCTCGCCGAGCAGGTCGACTACGCCCTCGCCGAGATCGCCCTGCGGCGCGCCGCCTACCGGCGGGTCTGCGAGGAGGAGGCCGGCTGGCAGTGGTCGCCGGGCGGGATCGAGGCGCTCAGCCGGCCGCCGGTCGCCGAGGCGCTCTCCCTGCAGCTCGTCGCGGTGGAACGGCTCCGCCTGTGGGCCCAGGAGCTGCTCTGGTTGCAGGAGCAGGCCAGGCTGCGCGGCCTGCTGGGGTGAGCTGGGTCAGCCGGCGGCCGGCGGACCCGCGTCGAGGGTCTCGAACAGCCGCCGGCCGAGGTTCGCCGCGGCGACGTTGCCGCGGCGCAGGTAGCGGTCGACGCCGGCCTCCAGGCTCTCGGCGGCGTCGTCCTTGCGCCCCGAGCGGTACAGCACCTCGGCCCGGGCGAGCAGGGCCAGCCCCTGGCCGTCCACGTCGTCGGTGCGCCCGGTGAGGTCGACGGCGGTGTCGGCGAACCGCAGTGCCTCGGCGTCCCGGCCGCGCAGGGACAGCATCCGGGCATGCACCCCGCACCAGCCGGCCTGGGCCGGCAACTGGTCGGCGGCCGCGGCGTCCCGGCAGCGGGTGACCCACTTGCCGGCGTCGTCCAGCTTGCCGAGTCGGACGAGCACGTCGGCGAGGGCGGCCGCCCGGTTGGCGAACAGCGCCCGCTCGCCCATCCGGGACAGCGACCGGCAGCTACGGCGCAGCTCGCGCTCGGCCACGGGCAGCTCGTCGGCGAGCAGCGCGACCCGGGCGACCACGAACCCGCCGTGATGCGGGTCGACCCGCAGGCCCCGCAGGTCGTGGACGATCTCCTCCGCGGTCTTGAGGTGGATGCGGGCGGCCTCCAGATCGCCCGACATCGCGGTGAGCACGGCGAGCTGGGCAAGCAGTGCGCGGCGCAGCGCCCGGTCGTCTCCGGCGGCTTCCAGGGCCTCGCTGGCCCGGGTGAGGCTGGCGGTGACCGGCCGCGGGCCGAGGCTCACCAGCAGCGTGAGTTCGCGCCGCAACGACTGCGCGGAACGCGGCACGCCCGACTCCTCGGCGTGGTGCACGGCGCTCTCCATGGCCCGCTCGGCCGCCGTGATCTGGCCCGCGACCCAATAGGCGCTCGCCTGGCTGCGGCAGGCCAGCGCGGCGCCGACGTCATCCCCGGAGCGGACGAACATGGCCAGCGACGCCGCCGCCTCCGACAGGGTGGTGGCGACCAGGCCCTCCGGATCGGTGGAGGACAGGACGCGCAGGTGGGCGAGCCTGGCATGCGCTCGTAGCCCGTCCTCGCCGGCGCGGCGCGCCCGCTCGGTGACGCGCCGTAGGACCAGCTCGGCGTTGGAGAACTGCCCGAAGAAGGTGAACAGCGCCCAGCCGATGTCGATCTCGGCCCGCAGGCGCAGCGGGTCGGTCTCGGGCAGCAGCGTGATCGCTCGCTTGAGCAGGTGCGCGGCGCCGCTCTCGTCACCCTGGCGGATCCGGTCGGCCGCCTCGATGAGACACGTCGCCGCCGCCCGGCCCAGCTCGATCGTCTCCGGCCCGCGCAGGCCGATCTCCACGCGGTACCGGAACGCCTGCTCGAGGTGGTAGCCGACCAGCTCGTCATGTTCACCCGGGCCGCCGATGAGCCGGGCCTGCAACCAGTGGGCGAACTGCTGGTGCAGGTCGGCCCGGCGCCGCTTGGACGTCGACTCGTAGGCACAGTCCCGCAGCAGGATGTGCAGGAACCGGAAGGCCTCCACCCCGGGCAGGTCGGAGCGGTCGGGGTGGACCAGTTCCTTGCGCACCAGGCTCAGGCAGTGCGCGACGACCAGCGGCCGTTCCGCCGGGTCGGACAGGTCGATGACGGCGTCCAGGTAGAACCGTTCGCCGACGACCGCAGCCCGTTCCAGCACCCGGCGCTCGGCCGGTTCGAGCCGGTCGAGACGGGCCGCCAGCAGGGAGGAGATCGTCGGCGGCACGGTGACGTTGCGCAGGCTGCCGGTGGCCAGCCAGCGGTTGCCCTCGCGGCGCAGCAGGCCGTCGTCCACGAGGGCGGCCACCATCTGCTCGACGAACAACGGGTTGCCGGCCGCCGAGGTGGTGATGCGGTCGACCAGCGCCGGGTCGAGGTCGTCGGAGCCCATCAGGCTGCGGATCAGCCGCTGGCAGCGGGCCTCGGTCAGCGGCGCGAGCAGCATCGAGGTGGCGTTGAACTTGCCGCCGCCCCAGTGGTGCTGATCTTCCAGCAGCTCCTGGCGGGCCAGGCAGAGCAGCATGATCGGCGCGTCGCGGGACCAGTCGGCGATGTTCTCGATCATGTCGAGCAACGTCTGCTCGGCCCAGTGCACGTCGTCGAACCAGAGGATCAGCGGCCGGCGCACGGCGAGGGCCTGGAAGAACGAGCGCACCGCCCAGAAGCTCTCCTGCGGGCCGGCCGCGGCGCCGCCGAGGCCGACCAGCGGAGCGAGCGCCTCCACGATCTCGGCGGCCTGCTCGACGCCGTCGAGCAGTTCACGCAGCCGGCGCCGGCCGTCCGGCGCACTCTCGTCCGCCGACAGCCCGGTCGCCTGGCGCACCATCTCCATCAGCGGCCAGTAGGCGATGCCCTCCCCGTAGGACAGGCAGCGGCCGGAGAGCACGGTGGCCCGGCTGGTCAGGGACGCGCAGAACTCACCGACCATCCGGGACTTGCCGATGCCCGCCGAGCCGAACACAGTGAAAAGGTGGCAGGTGCGCTCCTCGACCACGGCCTCGAAGGCGTCCTGGAGCCGGCGGCGCTCGCGGTTGCGGCCGATGACCGGGGCGGTGTAGCCGAGGACCGGCGCGCGGCTGCCCGGCCCCGCCGTCGGGTCGACCAGGCCGGTGAGCTGGTGCACCCGCAGCGGGTCCCGCTTGCCCTGCACGACGAGCGGGCCGACCGGGCTGACCGTCACGCTGGGGCGGATGAAGCGGTAGGTGCTGTCGCCGATGAGGATCTCGTCGGGTGGGGCGGCGCTCTCCAGCCGGGAGGCGACGTTCACCGCGTCGCCGGTGACGCCGCCGCCGGCGACGGTGACCTCGCCGGTGTTGATCCCGATCCGGACCCGTAGCCGCAGGTCCCACCGCTGCTGCAGGTCGGCGTTGAGGGCCTCCATCGCGGCGCGGATGTCCAGCGCCGAGCGCACCGCCCGCAGCGCGTCGTCCTCGTGCAGGATCGGGATGCCGAACACGGCGAAGACGGCGTCGCCGATGAACTTCTCCACCGAGCCGCCGTGGTTGTAGATCACCTCGCGCACGGTGGTGAAGAACTGCCACATGACCTGCTGCAGCGGTTCCGAGTCGATCTTCTCGCCGATGTCCGTCGACCGCGCGATGTCGACGAACATGATTGTCACGGTCTTGCGCGCACCGCTGCCGGACGTGGGCAGGGGGTTGCCACAGCCAGAGCAGAAGCGCGCCCGCTCCGGATTCTCCTCCGCGCATGTCGGGCACGGCACCATGTGCCGGATGGTAGGCCGATCTCGGCCTGGCGCGGTGGGTGATGCGTCGACCCGACGCGTCGTAGGTGATCCGTCCCACATTGATGCCACGTTCCGGTCCTGGGAAGCCACGATCCAGTCCTCGGTGTGTCGTAGGGCGCCCGCGAACCGTCTGCCGCGGATGCCGCCGCCCTCCGGGAGCGATGCCTCGATCATGACGGGACATCCCGTCCCACGCCGAGCAGGGCCCCGAGCAGGGCCAGTGCCCCCCAACACACCGCGCTGACCAGGGAGGGCATCTCCAGCTCGGAGGTCGGCCAGGCCAGCACGCCGAGCGGAGCGGTGACCGGACCGCGGAAACGGGTCACGTCCAGCAGCGGTTCCAGCGCGCCGCAGCAGCCGAGGGCGAGCAGCGCGGCCGTCGACCCGCGCAGGATCGTGCCGACGCCGACACCGAGCACGCCCGCCGAGCACACCGTGACCACGACGACGGCCCAGGCGGCGACGACCTGGCCCGGCCGGTCCAGATGCATGCCGGCGGCGCCGTAGCGCAGCACCCCGACGGTGAGCCACGCGGCGAACAGCACCGAACTGATCGTGAGGCCGACGGCGGCGACGACAAGACTCTGGGCCACGGTGACGGGACGGCGGCCCGGCACGGCCAGGAATGCCAGCGCGGCCGTGCTGTACCGGTACTCCTGGGCGACGATCAGGATCCCGAGCGCCATCACGGCGTAGGCGACGAACAGCCCTGAGCGCGACCGCAGCCCGTTCCAGCTCGCGTCGGCGTCCTGCCCGCCCCACAGCATCGGCGGCACATGCAGGACGAGCACCGCCAGCAGGGCGACCGCCTGCCGGCGACTGCTCGCGATCTTGAACAGCTCGGTGCGCGCGAGGGTGGCGACCCCGGCCTGCTGCCCGCTCATCGCTGGCGGCGCCCGCCGGTGCCCCGCCCGCTCGTTCCCGCGGGCAGCGGCCGGGCCGACGCCACGCTCTCCGGCTCGTCGTGCATCGGCTCGTCGTGCATCGGCTCGTCGTCCGTCGGCGGGCGGGTACGGGCGAAGAAGACCTCTTCCAGGTCCGGGCTGTGGGTGTGCAGTTCGAGCAGGGCGATGCCGTGGCGGGCGGCGACCTGGCCCACCAGTTCGGCAGCGCCGCCGGGCAGGGCCAACCCGTCCGCGCCGCGGCGGCGCGGCGCCAGGCCCTCGGCGGCGAGCAGGGGCGCGAGCCGCGCCGCGTCGTGGGAGCGGACCTCGACCCAGCCGTGCGCCGCGCCGAGCTCCGCCGCGGGCGCGTCGAGGACGACCCGGCCCTGGTTGATGATGACGACGTGGTCGACCGTCTGGGCCACCTCGGCGAGCACGTGACTGGACAGCAGCGCGGTGCGGCCCTGCGCCGCCCACCCCCGCAGGAACGAGCGCAGCCAGTGGATGCCCTCGGGGTCCAGGCCGCTGTTGGGCTCGTCCAGGACGAGTAACTCCGGGTCGCCGAGCAACGCGGTCGCAAGCGCCAGTCGCCCGCGCATGCCCAGGGAGAAACCGCCGGTCACGCGGTCCCCGGCGGCGTCGAGACCGACGGTCGCGAGCACATCCTCGACCCGGTTGCGACCGACGCCCAGCGGGCGCGCCAGCGCCAGCAGATGGTCACGAGCCGTGCGACCGGGGTGGGACGCGTTGCCCAGCGCCGCGCCGACGCGCCGCGCGGGATGATCGAGATCGCGGTAGCGCCGGCCGAACACGTGAGCCTGCCCGGAGGTCGGCCGCACGAGGCCCAGCAGGGCGCGCAACGTCGTCGTCTTGCCGGATCCGTTCGGCCCCAGGAACCCGGTGATCGTCCCCGCGTGCACGCGGAACGAGGCGTCCCGGACGGCGTGGTGGGACCCGTATCGTTTGGCCAGGCGGTCGACGTGCACGACGGCGGTGACGGGAACCTCCCGGCGGATGGTCCGAACGGGACACCTTCCACGGTAACCTGCCTGCGGCCACTGCCCACCCGCGGGCTACCACGCCCTAGCGGACCGTGTGCGCGTCGCTGATCGAGGTCAGCAGTTCGACGAGCCGGGCGCGCTGCTGCGGGCTCAGATGCCGGGTGAACGTGGCTACCGTCTCGGTCCGCCGCCGCTGCCCTTCGAGCACGGTCTGCTGGCCGGCTCTGGTGAGCGCGAGCAGGACGGCACGCCGGTCGGTGGGGTGGGAGCGGCGGGCGACCAGGCCGTCGGCCTCCAGGCCGTCCACGGTCTCGGTCATCGTCCGCGGGGCGACCGCGACGGCGTCGGCGAGATCCCGCAGGCGGCACGGCCCCGTGTCCGCGATCAGTTGCAGCACCTTGAACCGCCGCAGGGTCAGCCCGACGCTGGTGCGCAGCGTCTCGTCCACAGCCGACCGCACGCGGTGGCCGGCCGCGAGCAACAGGTTCACGACCTCGTCGCCGGTGTCCGGTCGGGGCATCCGGGACGCCTCCTCGTCCGTCTCGTCCATGGTGATGGTGGCATCATCTTAGGTATACCCACCTCATGATGAGGGTTCCTCATCAAACCCGCCGTGGACATCAAACTCGCCGTGGACATCAAACTCGCCGTGAACATCAAACTCGCCGTGAACATCGAACTGCCGTGAACATCAGACTCGCTTCGAAGATCGAATTTGCCGAGAACGGAGTCCGGATGGACGCCCTCACCTGCCTCCTGACGCGCCGTACCGCGACCCGGCTGGTCGAACCCGGTCCGACGACGGAACAGCTCGCCGTGATCCTCGGCGCCGCCACCACCGCGCCCGACCACAAGATGCTGCGGCCCTGGCGGTTCGTCGTCGTGCGCGGCGAGGCGCGCGCCGCCCTCGCCGCGGCGATCACCGAGGCGGCCGAAGCCGTCGGCACTCTTCCGGAAGCGGTCGTGCGCAAGGCCGCGGGGAAGGCGACCCGCTCGCCGGCGCTCATCGCCGTCATCGCCGCGCGGGTCGCGGCGAGGGTGCCCGTCGCCGAGCAGGATGCCTCGGCCGCCGCGGCGGCGCAGAACATCTGCCTGGCCGCGCACGCGCTCGGCGTCGCGTCGGCCTGGAAGTCGGTGCCCCTGCTGGACAGCGCGCCGGTGCGGGCGGCATTCGGGCTGGCCGACGGCGAGGAGCTGGTCGGCTGGGTCGAGCTCGGCACCCAGCCGCCGGCCCCGCCGCTGTCCGCGCGGGCCGCGGTGCCGTTGGACGAGGTCGCCCTGGAGATGGCGGTCGACGGTTCGCTGCGCCCCGTCGACTCCCGCTACTCCACCGGGCCGGCGGATCGCGCCGCCGTCGGCGCCGCGGATCTGGTCGGGTGACCTGGCCGCGCCCGGACGGGAGTCACCAACGGTCACCGGTGCCGGCGGACATGCGCGGCTGGGCAGCCAGCCGCGCGCCGCGGACTGCCAGGTGGGCGGCGCTCCCTTCGCTCGCTCTGTGTGGCATGCCCGTGGCCTGGCGTGGGTTCATGGCTCTGATGGGCACGGTTCCCGGAAAGTCGCCCCGGTGCGCGGGAGACGCTCCCTAAGCTGAGGTGGGGGTCCAGGTCGAGCGGCCCGAATCGGGGTATGACTCGGCTCCCGACCTGCGACGGGAGGTACGCCGTGTGCGGTGCGCACGCACCCGGACGCCACGGGTCCGCCCGTGTCCGCCCGCAGTGCCTTCGGCAGACACCCGTAGGCGCGATCAGCCGGGTGGCGCTGGCCGCGGTCGCGGTCGGTCTGCTGGGGGTCCTGTCGGCCGGCTGCTCGCGGTCCGGCGGTCCGGCGGACGAGGCCATCGCGCCCGGTAGCGCCGCGTCCGGCCCGGCCGCTCCGACCGCCGGGACCGCGCAGCCCACCGCGACACCCACCGGTGCGCCGCCCACGGCGCCGGACGGCTCCGTCGCCAGCGGTCCCGGCGTCGCCGCGTCCGGCTCCGGATCATCTGGTTCCGGGTCGTCGGCTCCTGCGTTGTCGGCCTCGGGGTCGTCGGCCTCGGGGTCAGGGACCGGTGGCACCGCGCCACCTCGCGCGGCCACCCCCACCCCTGCCGCCGCGGCGCCCGAAGCCGGTGGCGCGGCGGGCGTGCCCACCGCGCTGCCCTCCGCGGTCTTCGTCGGCGAGGCGTGCGCGCCGGATCAGAACACGGGCCCCGCACCGGCCGTCAACGGCCTGACGCTGTTCTGCATCCCCGACACCAGCGGAGTCTCCGCCGGGGGGCTCGGCCGGTGGGCCACCCAGCCGCCGGTGGCGACGCAGGCATCGCCGCAGGTAGGCGGCACGTGCCAGCAGGCCGACATGGGGCGGCTCGTGCGTGATCCGAGCGGTCGGCCGCTGTCCTGCCTGCGTGACCCGAACGGCGCGCTGAGCTGGTCGGACGTGTCCTGACGCCGGGGCCGAGGAGAGATCAGCCGCGGCGGCGGGCGCGACGGGTCGTGACGGCCTCGGCCAGCGACCACACGCCGGGCGCGACGAGCAGGGCGAACACGGTCGCCCACGCCCACGGATGGCGGTCGAGGTAGGGCACGACGTCGTCCCGCAGCCAGTCGAACAGCCGGTCGTGCAGGACCGGGATGACGCCCGCGGCCGCGATCACGACAAGAAGGCCCGCCGCCGCGACGGCCAGACCGCCCGGCAGCCGGCGCCAGCTCGGCACCCCCAGCACCAGAAGTCCGAGCAACCCCAGCGCGATGCCCAGGGCGCCCAGCGCGCCGGAGAAGATCAGGCCACCCGCGATACCCAGCCCCACCAGCGCCGCGCCGAACGCAATCATCACCCGGCGACGTCGGTGCGCCACGTCCCGCACCAGCTCGAATCCCACTCGGGCCGCCACCCGGGCCAGGAACGCCGCCGGCCACGCCGGCCTTGGCAGGAACCGTGACGACGCGGCCCACGCCGTTGCCACGGCGACGATCTGGGCGAGCGAGGTCACCAGGATCGGCCCCTGCGCCGGATCGGTGATGCGTTCTCCCGGCACCTCGCAGGCCCGCATCACCTCGTCCACCGCCGCTCGCGGCAGCGTTCCGGCAGGCTTTTTCCCGGTCGAGAGCGGCTCGGCCGGCGGCGCGGTGCCGGTGCCGGTGCCGGTGCCGGAGATGGAGATGGTGGTAGCGGTGGGCGGTGCGGCGAGGGCGCGCTCGACGGCGGTGAGGAAACCGGCGGTGGGCCGCGGGTCGAGGCCGCTGGCGTTGTCCGCGCGGACCGCCCGGGCGAGCTCGACGAGTTCCTTGCCGGCGATGTCGCGCTGCAGGCCGGCGGCGACCCAGGTGGCGGACTGCGGCAGGCTCGGTGGCACCGGCGCATCCGGATCGGTGAGGAAGTCCAGCTCGGCGAGGACCTCCTGCGGCGCCGGCGTCCCCGCCACCTCGGCCAGGTCGCTCACCAGCCCGGACAGCCAACCTCGGCGGGCGAACGCCCGCTCGTCGGACCGGTCCGCGTCGGCCTGGTCGACCGGCCCGGAGGTGGTCGGCTCGGCCAGCGCGTCGGGGGATACGGCGAGGTCACGCCGCAGAACGAGCCGGCGCGGGTCGAGCAGGATCCGCACGAGCCAACCGGCACCGTCGAGGCGTCCCCACATCCAGTCGTTGGCGCGCCAGGACGATTTGGCGAACGCCGCGAAGTTTCCGAGCGCGAGCCCGGTGAGCTTGTCCTCGGCCAGTCGGCGCCGCGGGTCGAGGGCGGTCGGGAGGTCCGCGCTGAGCTGGACGAGTTCGACCGGCTGGTCCGGCGCCGCACCGCCGCTCTCCCGTTCGACGAGATGCAGGTCGAGCAGCGCGATCACGGCCTGGTCGCCGGACGTGGGCAGGTAGGCGACGAAGTCGGTGAGAACGCGCGCGGCGAGCTCCCGGCGCTGGCGCACGCTGAGACCCACCGGCTGGACCAGCCCGGGTCCGATCGGCGAGCCGGCGGGCGGGTTCCCGTCCCGCAGGAGGGCGGCGAGTTCGGCGCGGACGTCCACCGCGGCGTCGCGCAGCGCGCTCCAGGCGTCGGCCAGTCGTTGGGAGCCGTGCCCACCGGCCGGATCGACGCGCAACCATCGGCGGGTCGCCTCGGCGGCGACGTCGAGCGTCGGCGCGCCGGGCATCGAGGCGAGGGTCGCGGTGACGGTCGTGAACACACCTGGCCGGGGCGAGGAGGTGTAGAGGGAGGCGGAGTCGGGGGCTCCCGCCGGTCCGGCCGCGCTGTGCACGGCGGCGAGCAGCCGGGCCAGCCGGGCCCGTGCCGCCGGCACCGCGCACAGCACGTAACCCTCGTTGATCATGGATATGAGGACGCCCTTGACGGCGTCCAGGGCTGGCTGGCCCAGCTTCCACAGCTCGCCGAGGTCCGCGGCACCGGGCAGGTGGTCGGGCAGGGTCGCCAGGGCGGCGGCCGTTGCCGCGTTGGTGATGCCGACGCGGCCGGCCGCGTCGCCGCGGATCACGTCGGCGTCGGGCGGGCGGGGCAGGTCGGCGCGGTCGGTGAGGACGCGCAGCAGTGCCTCGACGACCGGCGTCGCGACCTGCTCGGCCATGATCCGCCGGTAGGCGCGGTAGACGGCGTCGTCGGCGAGGCGGGCGGTGCCGGCCGGCGCGAGCCGGAGCAGGCGGCGCCGGGCGGTACGGGTGCCGCGGACGGCGTCGTTGTGTGCGCGCAACGCGGCCAGGTCCGTGCCGATGGACTGGTTGAGCGCCGCGTCCAGCGCCCCGAGCAGGGTGGCGGTCACCGACGGCGGGGCTGGTAGCGGGTCCGGCGACCCGGCCTTCGGCGGGCTGGGTGTCGGCTGCTGAGGAAGTAGCTGTGCCGGGCGCGCGGACGGGACGACGTAGGTGAGCACCCGGCGGACCTGGCGTTCGGCCGGCCGGTCGAAGATGGCGGCGAGCGCCGGTCCGATCGGCCGGTTCACCAGGATCCCGCCGTCCGAGGCGTGGAAGGAACGGCCGCTGTTGACGTAGGCGGCCATGTCCGGATGGGCGTCGTCCACCGGGTGGCCGACGGGTACGTAGGCGGGTTCGAACGCCCCGGGGAAGGCGGAGCTGGCCCGGGCCGCGAGCGCCAGGCGGGGGATGGCCCCGGGGTCGACGAGGTCGGGCGTGCCGAAGACGAACAGTCCGCGGTAGTCAACGTCGTACATCGTGCCGCCGAGGGAGTCGGTGTGTTCGACGACCTCGCCGCGCTGGATCGTCGTCGTCACGAACATCGACGTCGGGCGGGTGGCGTGGCGGTGCTGCGGTGGGGCGGTCGCGGCCACCGCCGCGAGCGCGGTGTGCAGCGCGGGCAGCACGACGGCGTCGCCCCGCAGCAGGGAGGGGAAGGTCCGGTCGTCGGGGGTGCGCATCATCGCGTCCAGTGAGCCGAGGGAGAGCCACAGGTCGCGCAGGGGCGAGAGGTCGGCGCGCCGGGCGCTCGCGAAGCCGAGCATGGCGGCGTTGATCCCGCCCGCGGACGTCCCGGCGAGGACGTCCACCGCGATCTCCACGTCGAGGATCGCGAGCAGGCGGGCGTACCGGGCGGCGACGGCCGCGTCGGTGGGGTCCGCGGGGCCGCCGGCGCTGGGGTCGTCCCGGGCCCCGGCGGCGAGGTTGATCTCGGTGGCCACCCCGCCCATCCACACGGCGAGGCTGGCTCCGCCGGTCATCACGACCGCAAGTCGGACTTCCTGGGTTGCCTCGTCACGCATGGTGGCAAGAGTAGACGCGCCGGACATGTCGCGGCCGGCCATCCGGCCGGGGTCCGGCAGTTCGGTCGATTCGCGGCGGCAATCAACGCATCGTCCCACTTGTCAGCGGGTTACTCGTGGGTAGCATGGGAACTACGTACTCACGAGTAGCAAGCCGGCCTCGGCCCTTGTGTGCCGCCGGTGCTCCCGAAAGGAGCCGTCCCATGGGGCACTACCGGAGCAACCTTCGCGATCTGGAGTTCAACCTCTTCGAGCTCTTCGACGTCGGTGCCACGCTAGGCACCGCACCGTTCGAGGACATGGATGTGGACACCGCGCGCCAGGCGCTGACCGAGCTGGAACACCTGGCCTCCGGGCCGGTGGCGGAGTCGTTCGCCGACGCCGACCGCAACCCGCCGACCTTCGATCCGAAGACCGGCTCGGTGACGCTGCCCGACTCGTTCAAGCGCTCCTACCAGGCAATTCTGGACGGAGAGTGGTGGCGCCTGTTCGTCCCCACCGAGGTGGGCGGGCTCGGTGCCTCGCCGACGGTCGCCTGGGCCGGCTCCGAGCTGCTGCTCGGCGCCAACCCGGCGGTCTTCCTCTACATGGCCGGGCCGACCTTCGCCGGGATCCTGCACCGGATGGGCACGGAGTGGCAGCGCACGATCGCCCGGTTCGCGATCGAGCGGCAGTGGGGCGCGACGATGGTCCTCACCGAACCGGACGCGGGCTCCGACGTCGGCGCCGGCCGGGCCCACGCGGTGGAGCAGCCCGACGGGACCTGGCACATCGAGGGCGTGAAGCGGTTCATCACCAGCGCCGACTGGGACGTGCCGGAGAACATCATGCATCTCGTGCTGGCCCGCCCGCAGGGCCACGGCCCGGGCACCAAGGGTCTGTCGATGTTCGTCGTGCCGAAGTTCATGCCCGACCCGCAGACCGGCGCGCCCGGCGAGCGCAACGGCGTGTACGTCACGAACGTCGAGAAGAAGATGGGCCTGAAGGCCTCCACCACCTGCGAGCTGCGCTTCGGCGAGCGGGCCCCGGCGGTCGGCTGGCTCGTCGGCGACGTGCACGAGGGCATCGCCCAGATGTTCCAGGTCATCGAGCACGCCCGGATGATGGTCGGCACCAAGGCGATCGCCACCCTGTCCACCGGCTACCTCAACGCGCTGGACTTCGCCCGCACCCGCGTGCAGGGGGCCGAGCTGCCCCGCTCGACCGACAAGACCGCGCCGCGAGTGACGATCATCCACCACCCGGACGTTCGCCGGATGCTCATGGCGCAGAAGTCCTACGTGGAGGGCATGCGCTCGCTCATCCTCTACACCGCGACCTTCCAGGACCGGGTGGCGCAGGCGGAGGCCCGCGGCGAGACCGACGACCTCGCCGTGCGGATCAACGACCTGCTGCTGCCGATCGTCAAGGGGGTCGGCTCCGAACGCTCCTACGAGCTGCTCGCGTCCTCGCTCCAGATCTTCGGTGGCTCCGGGTACCTGCAGGACTATCCGATCGAGCAGTACATCCGCGACGCCAAGATCGACACCCTGTACGAGGGGACCACGTCGATCCAGGGGCAGGACCTGTTCTTCCGGAAGATCGTCCGGGACAAGGGTCAGGCGCTGACCGCCGTGCTCGGCGAGATCCAGAACTTCGTCAAGGCGGAGGCCGGCAACGGCGCGCTCCAGCACGAGCGGGAGGCGCTCGGCGCCGCCCTCGACGACACCCAGGGCATCGTCGCCGCGATGGTCGGCTACCTCACCAGCGCCGCGGAGAGCCCCGAGCAGGTCTACCGGGTCGGGCTGAACACCACCACCCTGCTGATCAGCCTCGGCGACCTGATCGTCGGCTGGCTGCTGCTGCGCGGCGCCGAGGTGGCCAACCGGGCCCTCACCGACGGGTCCCCCAGCGACCGGGACACCGCCTTCTACCAGGGCAAGGTCGCCGCCGCCCGGTGGTTCGCGGCGAACGTGCTGCCGGACCTGAAGGCGCGTCGCGGCATCGTCGAGTCCACCGGGCTCGGGCTCATGGAAGTGCCGGAAGAAGCCTTCTGAACCGTCCGGGCGAGGCGTCCCGAGGGGCGCCCGCGGCTGGACAGCCACGGACCGCGCGACGATTCGCGCGGTCCGTGGTTTTCGCTGCATGGAGTGGTTGTATTGGCCGGACTCGCGGGTAGAGGGGCGCCATGGGTATCCCGTTGAGTCTCGCGTTCTTCACCCTTGGCGCCGTACTCACCTTTGCCGTGAATTCCAGTCCCTCCGGCATCAGCCTGGACACCGTCGGCGTGATCCTGATGCTCGTCAGCCTTGCCGGCCTGGGCATCACCCTCTACCGGGACCAGTGGCGCCGGAAGATGGTCGAGGAGTCGGTCGAGACCGGCTCGCCCACGCCGGTGGCGATCGACGACACCGTCCTCGTCGACCCGTCGATGCCCTACGAGGCACCGCGCCGCCGCCAGCCCGACCTCACCCACGAGGAGGACGAGCGGATCAACTCGCGGCGCCACCCGGAGGTCGACCCCGAGCCGCGTCGGGTCGTGCACGTCGGGGACGCGGAGCAGCGCGGCGCGCCGCGTTCGTGAGGCATGAGCCCCCGCAACCACACTGACCATCTCCGCGTGTCAGGACCGCGCGGGTCGCCGCCCGGCTGGATCCCCCGCCCGTTGCGCGGGAGATCAGCCGGGCGACGTCATGAGGTCCGCAGGGGCGGGAACGCCTGGTCGAGCTCGTTGCGCATGTCCCGCTTCAGAAGATCGTCGGACTCCGAGGACGACTGCCCCTCAAGGAGGAACCGGGCCACCCGGAGGGTGAGATCCACCCGCTCAGCCAGGTTCAGCGTGCCGGTGAACCGGCCGCTGGAGTTGGCGGAGGTCAGCACCTTGGCGACGAACTCGTCCGCGGCCTGAAGTGCCTCCACTCGCGTCATGGTTCCACCTCTTTGTGCCGGAATCCGGTCAGAGGCGCAACCGTACCAGGCAACCCCCGGTGCGCCGTTGTGTGCCCCACTCGCGTGCTTTGTGGCGACCTGGTGTATCCGATGAGTCGATCACGACCAGGCGAGCGCGACGGTGGGATCGGTCAGCATGGCGCCGATGTCGGCCAGCACCGCGGCGCCGAGCTGCCCGTCCACGATCCGGTGGTCGAAGGACAGCGCGAGCTGTGCCACCGTACGTGCCGTCACCTGACCCTCGTGTATCCAGGGCATCGGCCGGACCGAACCCAGGGCGAGAATCGCCGCCTCGGGCGGATTGAGAATCGGCGCGCCGATGTCGACGCCGAGCGCGCCCACGTTGGTGATCGTGATGGTCGCGCCGCGCAGCCGCGCCGGGTCGAGCCGGTCCGCGCGGGCGTCCGCCGTCAGCGCCGCCAGCGCCCGCGCCAGGCCGACGAGGTCCAGCCGGTCGGCGTCCGGGATGTGCGGCACCACGAGCCCCCGTGGGCCCGCCACCGCGATGCCCAGGTTCACCCGGCCGGGCACCTCGATCTCCGGACGCCCGCCAGCACCGTCCTCGACCCAGCGTGAATTGATCATCGGGTGCCGGCGCACGGCCACCAGCAGGGCCCGGGCCACGAACAGTAGCGGCGTCACCCGCACCCCGGCGAAGTCCGGCAGCTCCATGATCCGTTTGCGGCCGTCCATCGTGGCGGTCATGTCGGCGCTGAGGAACTCGGTGACATGCGGCGCCGCCGAGACGCTGGCGACCATGGCCTGCGCCATCATCCGCCGGACGCCGACGACCGGTATCCGCCAGCTGCCGGTGTCCGCCGCGAACGTCGCGTCCGCCGGGATCGCGCCGACCAGCGGGGTGCCTGCCCCGGGGGCGGTGCCCGACGCCGGGGCCGGGGCGCCGGTGGGTGCCGCGCCCGGGAGCGCCGGGCCGGCCGGCGACCAGGCGGGCGGGCTCGCGACCGGCACGGCCCGGGCCGCCGTGCGGGTGGCCGCCTCGACGTCCGCCCGGCTGATCGTGCCGTTGGGCCCGCTGCCGACGAGGCCGGCGAGATCAACCCCCAGATCGCGGGCCAGCTTGCGGACAGGCGGCTTGGCGAGCACCGCGGCGCCCAGCCGCGCCCGCGCCGGGCTGGTGGTGCCGGACAGCCTGGTGACGCCGTCCTGGTCGGCGGGGATGGATCGCTCGACCGCGGGGGTCGGCTGGGCGGGCGGGACGGGACGGCGGCGGGCGCCGCGGCGCAGCGGCCGATTCGACCGCGGCCCGTAGCCGACCAGAACCGGGGTCCGTTCGCCCTCGTCGGAGCGGGCGTCGACGCCGCCCGGCCCGGAGTCGGACGGGCGCAGATCGGGGTGGCCGGCGCCCGCCGCGCTCGGCGCGCTGTCCGCGGGCTCGGGCTCGGCGGTGCGGATCGTCAACAGCGGCTCGCCGACGCCCAGCGTGGTGCTCTCCTCGGCGTGCCGGGCGACCAGCACGCCGGCGAAGGGGCTCGGGATCTCGACGACCGCCTTGGCCGTCTCCACCTCCACGAGCGGCTGGTTCACCGTCACGGCGTCGCCGACCTCGACGAGCCAGCGGACCACGTCGGCGTCGGTGAGTCCCTCACCGAGGTCGGGAAGCCGGAACTGTCGCTGCGTCATCGGGTTTGCGCCGTGGATGCCCCGGCCTTCAGGCCGGGGAGGAATCGGCGTCCCACGCTGGAACTCATCGGGAAATCCCTTCCGATAGAATCGGACCATGTCCCGCTACCGGCTTTATCCGACCGCCGATCAGGCGATGGTGATGGCCGAGCACTGCGGACATGCACGGTACGTGTGGAACCTTGCCGCCGAACAGCAGTCCTGGTGGAACCCTCGTCGCGGACCCGCGCCGAGCTATATTGAGCAGAACCGGCAGTTGACCGAGGCCCGGCGCGCGTTCGATTGGCTCGCCACGGGCAGCGTCATTGTTCAACAGCAGGCGCTGCGGGATTTTTCCACCGCCATGGCCAACTTCTTTCGGGGTACTCATCGGAAGCCCAGGTTCCGGAAACGCGGCCGGGGCGAAGGGTTCCGGATCGTCGCGGTGAAACCCTCGGATGTGCGGCAGATCAACCGCCGCTGGTCCGAAGTCCGCATCCCGGAAGTCGGCTGGGTTCGGTTCCGTCGTTCCCGCACGGTGCCCGACGCGAAGTCCTACCGGATCACCGTGGATCGCGCCGGCCGCTGGCAGGTGGGGTTCGCCGCCGTGCCCGAGCCGATTCTCGCGCCGGGTACCGGTGAGGTCGTCGGGGTCGACCGGGGTGTGGCCGTGTCCGCGGCCTTGTCGACCGGGGACCTGCTGTCCTGTCCGGGTCCGCGATCGCCTGAGCAGGCCCGGCTGCTGCGGTGGCAACGCCGTCTCGCCCGCGCGCAACGGGGCAGCGTCCGGCGGGCGCGGATCGCCCGGGTGAAAGCCCGGGGAGTGGGCCGGCGGAAGGACTGGGTGGAGAGAACCAGCACCGACCTCGCCCGGCGGTTCGACGTGATCCGCGTCGAGGATCTGCGGGTGAAGAACATGACCCGCTCGGCCCGTGGCACGGTCGAGGCGCCAGGCCGGAATGTGCGGCAGAAAGCCGGGCTGAACCGGGCGATCCTCGCCGCCGGTTGGGGACAGCTCGTCCAACGGTTGGAGCAGAAATCCCCCGGCCAGGTCGAGGAAATCCCGGCCGCCTTGACGAGTCGGCGTTGCTCGGCCTGCGGGCATGGGGCCGCCGGATCGCGTGAGAGTCAAGCGCGGTTCCGGTGCGTCGCCTGCGGGCACACGGCCAACGCTGACGTGAACGCGGCTATGAATATCGCGGCCGGACGGGCCGTGACCGCGCGGGGAGGCGCCGGGCTGCCGGTGCCGGTGAACCGCGAACCTCAACATTCCACACCTCCCCTTCTGGTGGGTGTGTAGGAGTTGGAATCCCCCGCCTTCAGACGGGGGAGGACGTCAAGGGAGGTACCCCCGTTCGGAAAATCGGTGGCGGTCTGATCAGAAGCCGAAGGACCGGTCGACGGCGTCGAGGATCCGGTCGACGTCCGGCAGGTAGTGGTCCTCCAGCCGGGCCGGCGGGTACGGCGTGTCGTAGCCGGTCACGCGCAGCACCGGCGCCTCCAGCGAGTAGAACGCCTCCTCGGTGACCCGGGCCGCGACCTCCGCGGACAGCGACACGTTCGACGGCGCCTCGTGCACCACGACGAGCCGGCCGGTGCGCCGCACCGAGTCCAGCACCGGCGTCAGGTCGAGCGGGGACAGCGAGCGCAGGTCGATGACCTCCAGCGAGCGGCTGTCGTCCGCGGCGCTGACCTCGGCGGCGTCCAGGCAGGTCCGCACGGTGGGGCCGTAGCCGACCAGGGTCGCGTCGGTGCCCGCGCGGGCCACCACGCTGCGGTGCAGCTCGGTCGTGTCCGCCGCGGGCAGCTCGGTCAGCGACCGGGGGTCGACGACGGCCTTCTCCCAGTACCGGCGCTTGGGCTCCAGGAAGATCACCGGATCGTCGGAGCGGATCGCCTGCTGGATCATGAGATGGGCGTCGGCCGGGTTCGAGCAGGCGACGACCTTCAGGCCCGCCGTGTGGCAGAAGTACGCCTCCGGGGACTCACTGTGGTGCTCGACCGCGCCGATGCCGCCGCCGAACGGGATCCGGATCGTCACCGGCAGCCGGATCCGGCCCGCCGACCGGTAGTGCAGCTTCGCGAGCTGGCTGACGATCTGGTCGAACGCGGGGTAGACGAAGCCGTCGAACTGGATCTCGCACACCGGCCGGTAGCCGCGCATGGCCAGGCCGATCGCCGTCCCGACGATCGCGGACTCGGCGAGCGGCGTGTCGATGACCCGGGGCTCGCCGAACTCCTGCTGCAACCCGTCGGTCACCCGGAACACCCCGCCGAGGATGCCGACGTCCTCGCCCATCACGAGCACCTTCGGATCGGCCGCCATCGCCGCGCGCAGGCCGAGGTTGAGCGCCTTGGCCATCGTGATCGGCGTCGGCGCCGTGGGCCCGTCGTCCGCGTTCGCCCGCTGCCCGCCGGTGATGACTGCCCCGCTGGTCACCACGCCTCCCCGGAAACCCGTCGCGTCTCGCCCGTCACCAGTCCACTCTCCCTGTCGAGATCACCCGGCACGTACGGCCCGTCGCGCTTGCGCCGGGCGGCGGCGTCCTCCGGCGCGCCGCCATCGCCGGGCGCCGTCGTGAACGCCGAACGCTGCACCGACACCAGCCCGGTGTCGGTGACCTGCACATGGTCGAACAGACTCGCAGGTTCCGGGTCGGGCATCGACCGACATCGGGTCCGCAGGTCGTGGGCGAGCGCGTCGGCCTCGATCGCGAGGCGCCGTTCCCGGTCCTCGTCGAGCAGGCCGCCCGCGACGAGGTGGGCCCGTAGCCGGTCGATCGGATCGCGGCGGCGCCAGGAGTCGAGCTCGCTGGTCGAGCGGTAGCGGGTCGGGTCGTCGGCGGTCGTGTGCGCGCCCATCCGATAGGTCACCGCCTCGACCAGCACCGGGCCGCGCCCGGCGCGGGCGGTCGCCAGCGCCCACCTTGTCACGGCCAGGCAGGCCAGCACGTCGTTGCCGTCCACCCGCAGGCTGGGAAAGCCGAACCCGGTGGCCCGGTGGAAGATCTCGGTGCGGCTCTGCCTGCTGGCCGGCTCCGAGATGGCCCACTGGTTGTTCTGGCAGAAGAACACCAGCGGCGTTCGGAACACGCTGGCCCAGCCGAAGGCCTCGTTCACGTCGCCCTCGCTGGACGCGCCGTCGCCGAAGTAGACGATGGCCGCGCCGGGCGAGCCGTCCCGGGCCATGCCCATCGCGTACCCGGTGGCGTGCAGCGTCTGCGCACCGACGACGATCGAGTAGAGCGCGAAGCCGTGCTCGGCGGGATCCCAGCCGCCGAGGCTGTTCCCCCGGAAGATGGCCAGGATCGCCGCCGGGTCGACGCCCCGGCACCAGGCCACCCCGTGCTCGCGATACGAGGGGAAGGCCATGTCCTGCGGGCCCAGCGCCCGCCCGGAGCCGACCTGCGCCGCCTCCTGGCCGCGCAGGCTCGCCCACAGGCCGAGCTCGCCCTGCCGCTGCAGGCTGGTGGCCTCCTCGTCCAGCCGGCGGACCAGCATCATGTCCCGGTAGAGGCCGACCAGGTCGTCGTCGGTGAGGTCGGCTATCTGCGCCGGCAGGTCGATGTCCGCGACGGTCAGCTCGCCGGTGGCGCCGGCCACGTCGCCGCCGGTCGCGCCCGTGCCCCCGCCGCCGGGCCCGTGCGGCGACGCCGGCCATGACTCGCCACCCGGGCTCGGTCCGGGCGACATGGCCTGGGAAGCGACGGTGATCCGTTGACCGCCCGGGGTGAGTAGCTGCATGACCTCCGTCACACTCGGCAACGATAGACCCTGGGTGGCTGCTCGCAACCCGATCTGGAATCTGCGGGGCATCGTGTCCGGCGAGGAACGCCACACAGGTGACCGCCGGGAGTACGACGACACCCGGCGAAGGGCGCCTCGGTACGGTGTCGCCGTGATGAGTGAGCAGGACGTGACCCGACCGCCGGTCCGCCGCGACATCGGGAAGGTCGGTGTCTGGAGCGGGCAGTTCGACTTCTCGCCCGCCGGCGTCGTCCGCGAGGCGATCGCCGAGCTGGACGACCTCGGCTACCCGACGCTGTGGACCGGTGAGGTCAAGGGCCGGGAGGTGCTGGTCACCGTGAGCCTCGCGCTCGCGGCGACCTCGCGCATCACGATCGCGACCGGTATCGCGCAGATCCTCGCGCGCAACCCGCTGACGATGACCGCCGCGCAGCTCGCCCTCGCCGAGGCGTTCCCCGACCGCTTCCTGCTCGGGCTCGGCGTCTCGCACGCCGAGCTGATGCACATCCGCGGCGCCGCCTACTCCCGCCCGCTGGCCCAGATGGCCGCGTATCTCGACGAGATGGACCGGATGGCGGCCGAGCAGTACCGCGCGGTCCCGCCGGTGGGGACGCCGCCGCGGGTCCTCGCCGCGCTCGGGCCGAAGATGCTCGGGCTCGCCCGGGACCGCGCGGACGGCGCCCACACCTACTTCGTCCCGGCGGAGCACACCGCCGTCGCCCGGGAGATCCTCGGTCCGGACAAGCTGCTCGTCCCCGAGCAGGCGTTCGTGCTGCACGCCGACCCGACCGAGGCACGGGAGCTGGCGCGGCGGCACACCGGCTCGTACCTGCGGCTGCCGAACTACACGAGCAACCTGCGCCGGTTCGGGTTCGCCGACGACGACTTCGCCGACGGCGGCTCCGATCGGCTGGTCGACACCATCGTCCCGTGGGGCGACGCGGACGTGCTGCTCGGCCGGGTCAAGGAACATCTCGACGCCGGCGCAGACCAGGTGGCCGTGCAGGTGCTGGACTTCGACCGCCGCGGGCTCCCGCGCCGTCAGTGGCGCGAACTCGCACCGGCTCTGCTCGCCGTCTGACGAAGCCACCGCCCGCCGGGTGACGGTGCCGCCCAGTGACGGTGCCGCCGGGTGACGGTGCCGCCCAGTGACGGTGCCGCCGGGTGACGGTGCCGCCCAGTGACGGTGCCGCCGTGCGCCTGGTGAGGTCGCGGATCGAGCGGTCATGGCCGGCCAGGTCGTGCGACAGTGGCGGCTGGCCGTGGGGCGGTGGCGGCCGGCCGGGCGGCAGCCGGGTCCGACGATGGACGCGGCCCGGCGCGGCTTGACGCTCCGGGCCGCCGGACGGAGAAACGCAGCATGGGGTGGGACCGGGGGAGCACGCCGCGCTGGCGGGCATCGACGTGGCGACGGGCCTGCCTGTCGTGGCGGGGCTGGCTGGTGTGGCGGGCGTGGTCGCGCTGGCGGGTGCGCCCGCGGTCGACCGCGGCGGGCGGCGCGCTCGGGGTCACTGTCGTCCTGCTCGCGATGCTGGTCGCCTGCGCGGTTCCCTACGGCGACACCAAGGCGGCCGCCCCGTCCGCGGCCAGCACCACCCGGCCCGCTGACGGCGCCGCGGCGAGCGAGATCCGCGCGACGGCCGCGCCGGTCGGTGCCGGCCCGCGCCGCGCGACGGGACAGCCGGTGACGATCGCGTTCGGTGGGGACATCCACTTCGCCGGGGCGCCCGGGCAGCGACTGGCCGCAGATCCGACCACGGCGATCGGCCCGATCTCGACGACGCTGTCCGCCGCCGACCTGGCGATCGCGAACCTGGAGACCGCCGTCACCGACGGCGGGACGCCAGCCACGAAGGAGTACACCTTCCGCGCGCCGGCCACCGCGTTCACGGCGCTGCGCGCGGCCGGCATCGATGTCGTGACCATGGCGAACAACCACGGCATGGACTACGGCGAGGTGGGTCTGCGGGACTCGCTGCGAAGCGCCGCCGCCGCCCACTACCCGGTGATCGGAATCGGCCTGGACGACACCAGTGCCTTCACTCCCTACCGGACGATTGTGAAGGGCCAGCGGATCGCCGTCATCGGGGCGACCCAGGTCCTTGACGACGAGCTGGCCGCCGCCTGGACGGCGGGTCCGGGCAAGCCGGGGCTGGCGTCGGCGAAACAGGTCGACAAGCTCGTCGCGGCCGTGCGGGCGGCCCGGTCGGGAGCGGACACGGTCATCGTCTTCCTGCACTGGGGCGTCGAACAGCAGCAGTGCCCCAGTGAGGCGCAACGCTCCATCGTCCCGCTGCTGGCCGCGGCCGGCGCGGACGTCGTCGTCGGCAGCCACGCGCACGCCCTGCTCGGGGCGGGCTGGGCGGACAGCGGCGTCTACGTCGACTACGGCTTGGGGAACTTCGTCTTCTACGCCTCGGGAAGCGGGCCCAACACCGAGTCCGGGGTGCTGCGGCTGACCGTGGCCGGCCGGGCGACGACCGACGCGACCTGGGTGCCCGCGCGGATCGTCGGCGGGGCGCCGCGACCGTTGACCGGCGCCGCCGCCGGGCAGGCGCTGGCCGGGTGGAACGCCCTGCGCGGCTGCACCGGCCTCGCCGCGACGCCGGTTGGCTGAGAGCCGGGACCGCCGCCGGTCGGGCGCGGCGGCCTAGGACGCGACCGGGGCCGCGCAGTCCGCGCAGGTGCCGTAGATCTCCACGGTGTGGGCGACGTCGACGAAGCCCTCGGCCTCGGCGACCGAGGTCGTCCAGGCCTCGATCTCCGGGCCGGCGATCTCCACCGTCCGCCCGCAGGCCCGGCAGACCAGATGGTGATGGTGGGCCTCGGTGGCGCAGCGCCGGTAGACGGTCTCGCCGTCGTCGCGGCGGATCATGTCGACCTCGCCGCGATCCACCAGCACCTGCAGGTGCCGGTAGACGGTGGTGAGCCCGACCGCGGTGCCCTGCGCGCGCAGCCGCGCGTGCAGATCCTGGGCGCTGGTGAACGCATCGGTCTCGGCGAGGGCCGCGCACACGGCGTCGCCCTGGCGGGTGGCCCGCACGGTTGTGCCCCGGCCCGGCGCCCCGCGGCGGTCGGTGGGCCTGGTGCCGTTTCCCGCGATGCTCACCGGCACTCCCTTCACCCCGTCCGTACTGTGATCCGAGACGTGGCCTCGGTGCCGTCGCCGTCGAGTCATCGCCTTCGAGTCAGCGCGGACCCGGCGTCAGTCGTTCCATTTTCGCATCTTGGCGTGCGGATTGGGCTGTGGTCGCGCTTCTATCGCCGAGCCCGCGTGCTCGCTGGGACGAGCTCGGCGGCGGCCGGCTGCGGCGGGTCCGCGCAGCGGCCCAGGTCGTACAGGGTGCCGGTGAGTGGGAACGCCCGGGTCGCGTGCGGGCACCAGCCGATCCGGCGCAGGGCGGACAGCTCTGTCGAGGTGCCGCGCCGGTCGTAGGCGAGAACGAACAGCAGGGCGGCCCGCGGCTGCTGCCGGCGTGCCGCCACGGCCCGGGCCGCGTCGCCGCGGCCGACCACGGTCAGGAAGGTCGTCGCCGAGCTGGGTATTCGTGCGCCGTTCGTCGCGCTGGTGTCGGCGCGGGGCCCGGTGTCGGCGCGGGGCCCGGTGTCGTCGCTGAGCTCGGTGTCGTCGCTGAGCTCGGTGCCGTAAAGCCAGCCGGCCCGGGCGAGCCGACCGCCGACGACCACGGCGTCGCCCGGCCGGTACCAGCCGCGTGCGGTGGCCGTGGCGGCGACCAGGTTCTCGATGGGGCGCACCTCGTGACGCTGGCCCCACAGTGGGCCGAGTCCGCCCGCCGCGCTGAGTGGCGTCGCGACCAGGCCGACGAGGCAGAGCGCACTCGCGGCGCCGACCAGGGCGCCGCGGGCCGCCCCCCCGCCCCCCCCCCCCCCCCCCCCCGCCCCCCCCCCCCGGCCCCCCCGCGCCGACCAGGCGCCGCGGCCGCGCCCGACCGCGGCAACGAGTTCGCCGGCGCCGGTCGCCGCGACGATCGCCAGCAGCGGGACCAGGAAGAGGTTCGTCCGGCAGGCACCGAACGGCCAGTACCGAGCGCCGCTCGCCGCCAGGATGACCAGTTCCGCCCCACCGAGCGCGATCAGCAGGGGCGCGCCGTCCGGCCGGCGGGCCAGCGTCCGGGCGCCGACGATCACGGCGATCGTGGTCGCGAGGCCGAGGAGCACCGTCAGCGACCGGTGGCCTTCGGTGAGGGAGTGCGCCAGGTTCGGGTCGTAGCGGTCGATGCCGGGGGGCGCGCCCCCGAGGATCGCGCGCGTCTGGTCGGCCGTGAAGCGCAGACCGCCGAGGACGCCCCGGCCGGCGAGGAACTGCCGGTCCCAGAACCGGCTCGCCCGCTGGCTGGACTGGTGCGCGATGAACAGCGTCGCGTGCGTGCCGGCGAGCAGCAGCGCGGGCGCCGCCTGCCAGGCGGCCCGCCGGCGCCGCACCAGATCGCCGACGGCCAGCGGGACCAGCAGGAACACCGCGGGCGTCGAGAACAGCGCCAACGCGCCGGCGGCCGTCCGGTTGCGCAGGGGTGCGCCGGTCGCCGTCCACAGGGCGACCACGGCCAGCGTGACGACGGCTTCGAGAACGTACGGCTTGAGCTGCGTGCCCGAGTCGACCACCGTGGCGCTGAGCGCGACGGCGATGGCGGCGCCCGCGGCCGTCACCGCGCCGGTGAAGCGCCGGGCGGTCAGGAAGCTCGCCGCGGCGAGTACCGGCAGCCACAGCACGGCGGCGGTCAGCCGCAGCGACCAGGCGTGCCAGCCGAGCAGGTCACCGGTTGCCCGGGTCAGGGCGATCGACCCGAGCGACGAGGGGGTGTTCGCCGCGCGCAGCTCCGGCCAGAACGTCGCCCACGGCTCCCCGGCGAAGTGGGGCCGCCACAGCTCGTCGTACCAGAGCGGCCGGCCGATCCGGGCGTGCAGGGCGATCTCCACGGCGCCGACCGCGGCGGCGAGCAGGAGGGCGACGGTCAGGTCGCGCCGCGACTTGTCCACAGGTTGTCCACAGAGGGTCGATTCCCTGTGGACAACCTCGTCGATGGTGCTGATCGGACTAGTTCTGCTTGTAGTGCGTCAGGAACCGGTCGATCCGGCCGATGGCGTCGGTAAGGTCCTCGACCGACGGCAGGGTCACGATCCGCACGTGGTCGGGGCGCGGCCAGTTGAAGCCCGTGCCCTGGACCAGCAGGATCTTCTCGGCCGCGAGCAGGTCGAAGACGAACCGCTCGTCGTCCGTGATGGGGTACATGTCCGGATCGAGCCGCGGGAACGCGTACAGCGCGCCGCGCGGCGCCACGCAGCTCACGCCGGGAATGCCGTTGAGCAGCCGCACCACCGTGTCCCGCTGTTCCCGCAGCCGGCCGCCGGGCAGCACGAGGTCGCCGGCGCCGCCGTCCTCGGCCAGCGCGGCCAGGGTGGCGAACTGACCGGGGACGTTCGCGCACAGCCGCATGTTCGCCAGGATGGTCAGTCCCTCGATGTACGACGAGGCGTGCTCGCGCGGACCGGACAGCACCATCCAGCCGGCGCGGAACCCGGCCAGCCGGTACGCCTTCGACAGCCCGTTGAACGTCACGCAGACCAGGTCCGGGGCCAGCGACGCGGTCGAGACGTGCTCGGCGTCGTCGAAGAGGATCCGGTCGTAGATCTCGTCCGAGAGGACCATCAGGTGATGGCGCCGGGCGACCTCGACGATGTCCTCGAGGGTCTGCCGGTCGTAGACGGCGCCGGTCGGGTTGTTCGGGTTGATCACGACGATCGCCCGCGTCCGCGGGGTGATCTTGCGGGCGATGTCGGCCATGTCCGGCGCCCAGCCGGCGGACTCGTCGCACAGGTAGTGGACCGGTCGGCCGCCGCACAGGCTCACCACGGCCGTCCACAGGGGATAGTCCGGCGCGGGCAGCAGCACCTCGTCGCCGTTGTTCAACAGCGCCTGCAACGCCATCGAGATCATCTCGGAGACGCCGTTGCCGAGATAGACGCTGTCCGGCGTGATCCCGCCGATGCCCTTGCGGGTGTGGTAGCGCGCGACCGCCTCGCGCGCCGCGATCAGTCCCTTGGAGTCGCTGTATCCCTGTGCGCCCACCAGATTTGCCGCGACGGCCTCGAGTACCTCCGGCGGTGCGGAGAAGCCGAACGGCGCGGGGTTGCCGATGTTCAGCTTGAGGATGTGCGACCCGGCGGCTTCCAGCCGCGTCGCCTCGTCGAGGACAGGCCCACGGACGTCGTAGCAGACGCCGGCGAGCTTGTCGGACTGGGAGAACTCCATCTACCCAGAGTAGGTGGCGCGTCCAGCGGATTTTCGCCGGGCCAGCGCCGGTGCGACCGATTCACCTCGGGGGAGTGACCGCACCGTCAGGGAGACCACGAAGAACGTCGCCACGGTCAGCACGATCGCGCCACCTGCGGCGACGTTCCACTGCTCGCTGACGGCGAGACCGATGACCCCCGAGGCGACGCCGATCGCCATCGCCAGCGCGGTCATCGTCGCGGTCCGCGAGCACCAGAGCCGAGCCGTCGCCGCCGGTCCGGCGATCAGCGCCACCGCCATGATCGTGCCGACCGCGGGCAACGACGTCACGACCGTCGCCTCGATCGCCAGCAGCAGGACCAGGTCGAGGCGCCGGGCCGGGTAGCCCGCGGCGGCCAGCGCGTCCGGGTCGAACGCGCCCAGCAGCAGTTCCTTGCGCAGCGCGGCCAGAATTCCCAGCACGGCCACGGTGGTCACCGCGCTCACCAGGATGTCGCCGGGCTGGACGGTGAGGACCGAGCCGACGAGGAACGCGGTGAGATCCCGGCTGAACCCGTCCTGCGTCGAGAGCAACGCCATCCCCAGCGCGAAGCCCCCGGACAGCACCACGGCTGTCACGCTGCTGCTCTCCCGGCCGCGCTCGGCTCCCCGCGGCCCGGTCAACACCGCGACCACGGCCACCACCAGCAGGCCGAACAGCCCTGCGCCGAGAACGAGCCCCAGCCCGAGCAGCGAGGCGATGACCACGCCGGGGAACGTCGCGTGGGTCAGCGCCGAGGTCAGGAAGCTCAGCCGGCGCAGCACGACCTGGACGCCGACCGCGCCGCAGAGCAGTCCGACCAGCACGACCTCGATCAGGGCTCGCCGCACGTACCCGTCGCCGAGCGAGCTGACGAGCGTCATCGCGGCATCCGGCTCGGCGGGGACGACAGCCGGGTCATCGGGCCGCCCGCGTGGCCACTCGCCGGATGCTCTGCCCCAGCGTCACGAGGGCGTAGCAGGCGACGAGCACGAGGACGATCGTGGCGCCGGCGGCGAGTCGGACGCCGTAGCCCCGCGAGGCCTCGAAGCTCACGGCGAGCCCGAGCCAGGCGCCGAGCATGCCCAGCCCGGTCGCCACCGCGAGGATGACCCCGAGCCGGTCGGACAGCAGCCGGGCGGTCGCCGCCGGCACCACGAGCATCGCGATGACGAGCACGGTGCCGACGGCCTGCACCGCCGCGACGACCACCAACGCGATGAGCATGTTGCCGACCAGGTCGAGTGCCGTGATGCGATAACCCGCGGCGCGAGCTCCCTCGGGATCGAAGGCGCGCAGGAGCAGCTCCTTGCCCAACCCGACCAGCACGACGCAGGCCAGCACGGCCACCACGGCGGTGACCACGATGTCGGTCGTGTCGACGGTCAGGATGTGGCCGAACAGGAACGCGGTGAGGTCCGCGGTGTAGGAACGCTGGCGGGACACCAGGACGACGCCGATTCCGAAGAACGCGGTGAGCAGCACCGCCAGCGCCGCATCCTCGTTGACCCGCCGCGTTGCCGCGATCGCGGTGAACAGCCCCGCGGCGATGACCGCGCAGACGAGCGCGCCCGGCACGATCCCGGCGCGCCCGGAAACCAGGAACCCGACCACGACGCCGGGAAACACCGTGTGCGTGATCGCGTCCGTGAGGAAGGCGAGCCGGCGCAGCAGCACGTAGACCCCGACGGCGCCGCAGAGCGCGCCGAGGAGCACCGCCTCGACGAGCGCCCGTGCCAGGTAGGGCCGACTGAACGGCGCGAACAGAGTCTCGATCATGAGTGCGCGAGGATCAGCCCACGATCACCGAGTTCGAGCGCGGCGCCGCCGTAGGCCGCCCGCAGCGTGTCGGGCGTGAGCACGTCATCCGGCGGTCCGAAGCCGAACTGGCGCCGGTTGAGCAGGCACACGCCGTCGCAGCTCACCTGCGCGAGACCCAGGTCGTGCGTGGACACGACGACCGCCGCGCCGCGTGCGGTGAGGTTGCGGATCGCGCCGAGCAGCGCCTCCTGGGAGACCGCGTCGACCCCGTTGAACGGTTCGTCGAGCATGAGGACCGCCGGCTGCGCCGCGATCGCCCGCGCCAACAGGACGCGCTGGCGCTGCCCACCCGAGAGCAGACCGAAGCGATCCGCCGCCCGATGCTCCAACCCGACCGCCGCGAGCGCCGCGGCGGCCGCCTCCCGATCCACCCGCCCGGGCGGCCGCAGCCAACCGACGCGTCGGTAGCGGCCCATCAGCACGACCTGAGCCACGGAAACCGGGAAGTCCGGGTCGAGGGTGTCCGCCTGCGGCACGTACGCGACCTGTCGGCGGGCCTCGGCGGGCCGGCGATCCAGCACGGTGACGGAACCCGACGCGACAGGTACCAGGCCGAGGACGGCCTTGATGAGGGTCGACTTACCGGCGCCGTTCGGCCCCACCAGGGCGACGATCTCGCCGGCGCGCACCGTGCCGTGCACCCGCTCGAGCGCGGCCGTTCGACCGTAGGCAATGGTGGCGTGGTCGAAGACAATCGCGGGCGGCCCGGTTGGCTTCGACATGGACTAATTGAAAACGATTTTCGATCCCGGTGTCAAATGGGGTCGGTCTGATCACTCCAGGTGGTTGCCCGACGCGTCACCCGCCGCTCTGGGTGAGCAGTCGGCGCAGTTCCTGGCCGAGTGAACGAGGCTCGGTGAGTGGCTGCTCGAAGGCGATCCGAATCTTCTCGGCGCCCTGGGTCGTCACTCGCCACAGGTCCAGGCCGCCGCGATCCAGGCCGCTGACCTGCGCACCCGCCAGGTCCCTGGTCGCGCATGCCGGCGCGGGGCCGGTGCTGGCGAGCAGGCGCATCTGGTCGGCGTGCCGGGAGTTCAGATGCTCGATCAGCTCGGGCGCGTAGGCGCTGATGAGGTCCGGCTCGGCGAGCGCGTACGCCGTCAGGTCGATCCGGCGGCCCACCGCGGCCGTCGACCACCGCCCCGGCCGGCAGTCCGCGCCCGCCGGGGGAAAGCACAGCATGACGTCGTCCACCGACACCGCCAGCACGGAAAGGCCATCGATCGAACCGTCGATCGTGTCGACCGTGCGGCCCGGATCGGCGAGGCGGCGCAGGATCTGGTCCGTGCTGCCGGGTACCAGCCGCAGCGAGCCGGCGAGGATCAGCCGCTCGCCGAAGTGCCCGGGAACGTCGACCCAGCTTCGCCGGCCCTTGTGCGCGGCCCGCACGACGGGTCCCTCGGCGTTCGCCACCACCATCGGCTCACCACCGTCGTCGATCACTCCCACCCACCCCCGGGCCTGCTCGCGGGGCAGGGTCAGCAGCGCCGTGCGGCCGCTGGCCAGCACCGTCCGGGCGCGCTGAGCCATCTCGATCATGTGCTCCTGGTGGGCGGGCGATTTCACGGCGACCTCCTCGACATCAAGTTAGGTTTACTTAAGTCGGTCGGCAAGGAGAGGTCAAGCGACAGGTGGCCTGAGTCGGCCGTCCAGCACCCGGTGTAGTCCTGGTGTCCACGTCGGTTCCCGCTCTGGGCCGACCGGGGTCTTATGGGCGGGGCAGGGATCCTAGGCTGTCCTGGTCGACGGAAGTGTCGCCCTCGAGGAGGAGGTGCCGGTGATCTTCAAGACGGTTGGAGACGGTCGCCCGTACCCCGACCATGGCCTTGGTCAGCGGGACTGGGCTGCCATACCACCCCGCCAGGTCCGGCTCGACCAGCTCGTCACGACCAAACGTGTACTCGCGCTCGACGTGTTGCTGGACGAGGACTCGACCTTCTACGGGGACCTCTTCCCGCACGTGGTCGAATGGGCCGGCGCTCTCTACCTGGAGGACGGGCTGCACCGCGCCGTCCGGGCCGCTCTGCAGCAGCGCACCTCGATTCACGCCCGGGTGCACGTCCTGCTGGGACCCACGCTGAGCGATTCGGCTCAGTCCTCCGTCTCCAGGTAGGTCACGTAGGCGTCCTTCCCCACCTTCGCGAAGAGATATCGCGGGCAGGTGGACGTCGGCCGGTAGGCCGTGATCGGCCTGAAGACGGGTGACCGCCGGACTGTTTTGAGCTGTCCACCGGCTGTCTTCACCGCCTCGCCGGAGGTGATCTCGGGCTGACGGACTCGCTCGTACCAGGTGCTGCAGTACCGAATCTCGTGCGGCCGTGAGGTCCAGGCCGGGGTATGGAAGAACCACAGAAGGTAAGCCGTACGCATCCCCAGGACGAGTGCAAGGATGATCAGAAGTGACCTGATCAGGTTCCCAGCTCGTCCGGTCGCGAGAATGGGGCTCACAGAAACGGGAGCCTACGGGGATCCCGCCGTGCTGCGTGCATCCGCCCCTGTGTCCCGCCTGATCAGCGTGTCCCGCACCACCGCCGCAGGCGGCGTCAGCTACGCAGATAGGCCAGCACGGCCAGGACTCGACGGTGATCGGTCGTGCTTGGTTCCAGGCAGAGCTTGTTGAAAACGTTGGAGATGTGCTTCTCCACCGCCCCGCTGCTCACGACCAGGTGGGCCGCGATCGCGGTGTTCGAGCGTCCCTCCGCCATGAGGGTGAGAACTTCGCGTTCCCGCGGGGTCAGGGTGGCCATCGGATCGTCTCGTCGATTCCGGACGAGTAGCTGCGCGACCACCTCCGGATCCATGACGGTGCCGCCGGCGGCGACTCGACGAACCGCATCGATGAACTCCCGCACGTCGGCGACGCGATCCTTCAGGAGATATCCGACCGCGCCGGCGCCATCGGCGAGAAGTTCGGCCGCGTACTGCTTCTCGACATACTGGCTGAGGACCAGAACGGGAGATCCGGTGACCTCGGAACGGGCCCGGATGGCGGCCCGCAGACCCTCGTCCCGATGGGAGGGCGGCATGCGGACGTCCACGACGGAGACATCCGGGCGGTGTTCCAGCACGGCATCGACGAAGGTGGCTCCGTCCCCGACGGAGGCGACGACCTCGCAGCCGGCGTCGGTGAGAAGGCGGCGCAGGCCTTCCCGCAACAGTACCGAGTCCTCGGCGATGACAACGCGCACAGTGAGTCAGCCCTTCTTCGGCTCTGGGCACCGAGGTCGGTGGATGCCGACGCTACCCGTGCAGGACGGTCGCTCGTCCGATACTGGCCCCTGTTCGCTGTCGTACCGGTCGATGGGGTCGGCTGACGGATTGCCGACTGTGCGTGGAGGTTGTGGCGGTCTCCCGACCTGGCGTGGCAAGCTTGCGCCCGTGGGCACGGACTGGTCGGTGAACGGAGGCACGGCTCGCCTCGGGCGAGCTGCCACCTTCTCCGCCTCGTCCGTCTGCCTGGCTGTGGTCGCGCATGTCGCGGGCGGGGCGGCCAGTCCGGGGCTGTGCGTCACGGCGGTTTCCTTCCTTCTGCTCGCCCGGCTCGCGTTCGGTCTGGGCGGGCGTGAGCGCGGGCTGGCGGCCGTGCTGAGCGCGGTCGTCGCGGCGCAGTTCACGCTCCATGTGACCTTTCTGCTGGCGGAGCCGCACGCGCACATGGCGTGTTTTCGGTGCGCGGTGGACCGTCCGACGTTGGTTGCCCACGCCGTGGCGGCCGTGGCCGTGGCGCTCTCGCTGCGACGGGCCGAACGTCTCCTGTGGTCCGTAGTCCGGCTGCAGCCCATGACGATCCTCGTCCGGTTGTTTCTTCCGGTAACCGAGTGGTCCGTTCCCGTGGCGCCGTCCGCGTTCCGGGTCGAGTCGGGGCGCCGTCCGCCGCGCGCGCACACGCGGCCGATCGGGCGCTCGGCCCGCCGCCGTGGCCCACCACCGGTCTCACCGGAGATCGGTCGGGCGGTGGCTTGCGGTAGCCCCTGCGTGGCGCACTGACGCTCGTCCGCCAACCCCCTCCGGTGCACTGGTCAGCGCCATTTTCAGGTTCCGCGGATCGAAAGTTCTGATCGCGGGAATTCTGATCTCGAAAATTGCGAGGGGATCTACATGGCTCGGGTGTTTCTGCGCGCCGGGATTCTGGCGGCAGCCACGGGGGTCACCGTGGTGGCAACTGTTCTGCCGGCTTCGGCGCATGTCACCGTGCAGCCGTCGACGGCTGCCGCGGGCAGCTATGCCACGCTGATGTTCAAGGTGCCGACCGAGGAGGACAACGCCTCGACCACCGGCCTCGACGTTCAGCTTCCGGTGGACAATCCGATTGCCTCGGTGTCGGTCCAGCCCAAGGCGGGCTGGACGTACAAGGTCACCAAGGCGAAGCCGTCGAAGCCACTGACCACGGATGACGGTGCGGTGGACGAGGTGGTCACCAGAATCACCTGGACGGCGGACCCGGGCAGCCCGGGCATCAAACCCGGTGAGTTCGACACGTTCACCGTCTCCGCCGGGCCGCTGCCCGAGCAGGCTGACGCCATCACCTTCAAGACGCTGCAGAACTACTCCAACGGAGACGTGGTCCGGTGGGTCGATGTTCCGCAGGCTGGTGCCGCCGAGCCCGAACACCCGGCGCCCACGGTCACGCTGAGCGCGGCAACGGCCGGCGCCGTCCCGGCGTCCACCGCGGGATCCACGCCCGCGACCGCTGGCGCGCCGCAGGCCGCGGCGAAGTCGGACAGTGACGACGGAACGGCCCGCACCCTGGGCACCGTCGGCATCGTCGTCGGAGCGCTGGGCCTGCTCGTCGGTGGGTTCGGGCTGACCCGGACGCGACGGCGGGCATAGGCATCGTGAGACGGGCATAGGCATCGTGAGAAGAGTCCTGGTGGTGGTCGTGGCGTTCGTCGCCATGGCCACCACCTCGATCGGCCTCGGTCTGGGCGTGGCACCGGCGTCCGCGCACGCGCTGCTGACCGGCACCGAGCCGGTCGACGGCGAAGCGCTGCGGGCCGCCCCCTCCCGGGTGGTACTCAGCTACAGCGAGTCGATCAGAGTGTCGGACGACTCGATTCGGGTCCTCGACGGCGCGGGCGCGCGGGTGGACGACGGGCATGCGCGGCCGGGCGCGAAAGCGTCCCAGGCAACCGTCGCGCTCAAGGCCGGCCTGCCGACCGGGACCTACGTCGTCAGCTGGCGGGTCATCTCCGCCGACAGCCACCCGGTGTCGGGTGCCTTCGCCTTCGGTGTCGGAGGGCCGCCCCAGGCCGGGGCGGCCCACGCCGAGGGCGACACCTCCGGTTCGCAGACGGTGGGCCTGCTGTTCGGCGCCGCGCGGTTCGCGGGCTACGCGGGAATCGGGCTGCTGCTGGGCGCCTGCGTGTTCCTCACCCTGATCTGGCCGCAGGGATTTCGGGTGCGGGGCGCGGGGCGCCTGCTGGCCGTGGGGTGGCTGACCACGGCGGTGTCCGCGATCGCCCAGCTCCTGCTGCAGGGCCCCTACGCCGCCGGCATCGGCCTGAGCGGGATCGTCCGCTGGTCGATCATGTCGACGACGATCGAGGACCGGTTCGGTCATCTGCTGCTGATCCGCCTGCTGGCGCTCTGCCTCGCCGCGCCGCTGCTGCGCAGGGCCGTGCGCGTCGGGGCACCCGACCCGTGGCATCGGGGGGAGCTGGCCGCCCTCGGCCTCGCGATCGCCGTGACCCTGGCCGCGATCGGTCATGGGAGCACCGGTGATCTGGTCGGACTGGCCGTCCTCAGCCTGACGGTGCATGTGCTCGCCATGTCCGTGTGGATCGGGGGTCTGGCGGTCATCGCCGTGCTGCTCCTTCGGCAGGCATCGGCAGCCGAGCTGGCCGTGGTGCTGCCGCGATGGTCGAGGTTCGCCGTCGGCGCGGTGATCGCGATCGTGCTGAGCGGACTCCTCCAGAGCTGGCGGGAGATCGGTTCCCTGCCGGCCGTCGTCGATACCGGCTACGGCCGGATGCTCCTCTACAAGACCTGGTTCTTCCTGGGGATGCTCGCGGTCGGCGGCCTGGCCCAACGATGGGTGCGGCGGCGCTACCGGAAGAACGACGTCGCCGCCGCGGCGCCGGGCCCGGCGGCGCTCGCCGGACTGCGGCGCGGCGTCGTCGCCGAGCTCACGGCCGGCGCCGTGGTCCTCGGGCTCACCGCGACCCTGGTGAACATGGTTCCCGGCCGGACCAGCTACGCTCCGCCGTTCAGCGGGACGGCCTTCGCCGGGCCGATGACGGTGAAGGCGAAGGTCACCCCGACCCGGGTCGGCGCGGAGTCCCTCGACGTGCGTGCGTGGGCGCCGACCGGCAAGCCGCAGAAACTCGTGGCGGCGAGCGCGGAGTTGTCCCTGCCGAGCGCCGACCTCGGGCCGTTCCAGGTGCCGCTGGACCTGGCCGAGACCGGCCATGCCCACAGCGACCGGCTCCAGCTTCCGCTGGCCGGGAAGTGGCAGCTGCGGCTGACCCTACGGCTCAACGACTTCGACCAGTACGTGACGACGCTGTTCTACACAGTCCACTGACGGCCCGGCCCGGTCCGCGGCCGGCTGGACGACCTGCGGGACCGGCTAGACGAACTGCGGGGACAGCAGGGCGCCCGGAACCGTAGACGTGCCGGATTCGGTGGGAGCAGTGATGCTGCCGCCGACCGTCGCAGGAGCCGTCGTCTGCGTCGAGGTGGCCGACCGGGTGGCAGGGGCCGCGTGCGTCGTCGGCGCCGTCGGCAGCGGAGCCCTGCTGGTCGGGGCGGGCACGTTGGTCGTCGGTGCGGTGACCGTCGGCGGGGCCGGTGCGGTCGGGCCGGGCGTCTGGGTGGCCGGCGCGGACGAGACGGGCGGGATCGACGTCGAGGGAACGACGGGTGTCGAGGCCGGCGCCGTCGTCGCCGGCGTTCCGGAGGGCACGACGGCGCGCTGGGTCGGGCCTGTCGGCGACACCGGCGGTGTTGGCCGCGGGCCGCTGGCCGCCTTCCCGATCACGGACGGGCGGACGTCCCGGGCGATCGGCTCGACGAGCCGCGGTTGTCTGGGCGTTCGCCCGCCGGGCGCAGTGGCTCGGCTGGTGAACGCACCGGCCACCGTCGGGGCGACGGGCTGCGTGGCCAGATCACGGCCACTCGGGGCGGCCGGCGCGGTCGATGGCCGCGCCACGGCCTCGGAGGGCGCCGGTTGGACGATCGCCACTCCGGACTCCGACATGAGCTGAGGATCCGAGGACGGCCAGTTCATCGCCGCGGTCAGCCCCGCCGCGGCCACGATCATCGCCGCTGCGGCCGCCAGCGCCGGCCGGCCGCGCCACACCATGGCGACCCGACCGTCCTCGGCGGCCACCTGGCCGTCGCCACCATCGGCATCCATCCGCAGCAGGGGCAGCGCACGCACCGCGGCGGCGGCTACCCGCGTCGGCGCGTCGGGGCGTTCGTCACCCGCAGAACCGTGACCTGGGGCATCGCGGGATGCGGGGGCGCCGGGGACAACCGGGTGGCCCGCCGTTGCCTTGACCAGGATGATCTTCGGCGTCGGTTCCGGCGTGGTCGCGGGCGGCGCGGCGGAAGGCGTGGTCGCGGCGGCGGACATGGCGGCCCGCCGGCTGGCGGCGGCCTCGGCGACGGCGGCGGCGCGATCGAAGGTGCGGGCGAGGCCAACCCGCAGGCTTGCCGGCGCCGGGGCCACCGAACCGACCAGCAGCTCTTCGGGCGGCACGCCGTGCGGCACCGGAATGCTGCGGGCCTGGGGGGATCCCGACCAGGCCAGGGCGCTGCCGCGGGCGAGTTCGAGCAGCCAGGAACGCAGCCCGGCCGGGTTGCTCAACGGGTTGAGACGGGTGCGTGCGACCAGGGCGAACGCCGTGCCGGCGGCCGCGCGCGCGACCGTCGGATCACCGAGGATCAGCAGACACATGGAGAAGACATCGTCGGCGTAAAGATCGTAGAGGTCGTCGAACGCCTGTCGATCACCACGGCGAACCCGGGCCACGAGATCCGCGTCGTCGTCCATAGTTTCGCTTCTCCCGAGGACTAGCGGCGGGCCCGGATCGGGGTCGTGGAGCCAATGCTAGGAGCCCGTCCACGCTAGGGGGTGAACGTTGTGAGGAATTTGTTGTCGTCGATTCGACAGCCGGTGTCACTTGACTAGGAAATGAAGCCGGGATCATCCGTCATTTGCCGTTGTCTGGCCGATTTGTGACGGAACGCCGCGCATCGACAGATGTGCTGTGTCGCTGACGAACTAGTCATAAGGGTAGCGGATGAATAGTCCGTCAGCGGGCGCGTGCGTAACTATGGAGCAGATCGGGCGGAACCAGCCTTCCACGCGACCACGGCTATTCGTGGCTGCGCATCGGATGGCGCCACGATTGCCTGGCGATCGGCGTGTCGGCGGCGAATCCGGTACGACGGCCGCCGATCAGGACGTCGGCGGTTGCAGGGCGAGCCTGGCCTTCACGGTGCTGGTCTGGCCGTTGCGGGTGTACGTCACCTCGACCTCGTCTCCGATGGCGTGCGAGCGCACCGCGGCGATCAGGGAGTCGACGTCGTTGACGGCGCGATCCCCCAACTTCGTGATCACATCGCCGGCGCGCAGGCCGGCGCTCTCCGCGGGCCCGCCGGAGACCATGGAGCGAATCTGCGCGCCGGTGCCGCTGGACGCCGTCGAGCGGGCGTTCTCGTTGGCGGTTGACGCGGAGACGCCCAGGTAGGGATGGGTGGCCTTGCCGGAGGTGATCAGCTGGGTCGCGACCGACTCGGCGTAGTCCCCGGGGATCGCGAAGCCAACGCCGATGTTGCCGGACTGCTGGGTGCCGCCGAACGGGCTGCTACCGCCACCGCCGACCGTCGCGATCGCGCTGTTCACTCCGATGATCTCGCCGCGGCTGTTGACCAGCGGGCCGCCGGAGTTGCCGGGGTTGATCGGCGCGTCGGTCTGGATCGCGTCGAGGACGGTGTTCTGCTGGTCCTGGACGGTCGCGTCGCCGGTGCGCACCGGACGGTGCAGCGCGCTGACGATGCCGGAGGTCACCGTGCCGTTCAGGCCGAGCGGGCTGCCGACCGCGACCACCAGTTCACCGATGTTCAGCGAGTCGGAGTTGCCGAACGTCGCCGCCGTCAGTCCGGACGCGTTGATCTTGACGACGGCCAGGTCGGAGCTCGGGTCTGTCCCGACGACCTGCGCGTCGAAGGTGCGGCCGTCCTGGAGGGTGACGGTCAGCGAACCGCCGCCCGAGGCGCCGGAGACGACGTGGTTGTTGGTCAGGATGTGTCCGTCCGACCGAATGATCATCCCGGAGCCGGTGCCGGACTCGCTGCTGGACTCCTCGGAGATGGTCACCACGCTCGGTAGGATCTTCTTCGCCGCCGCCGACACGGTGTCGGCCGCCGCCGGCGAGGTTCCGCCCGCGGTGGAGGTGGTGCGTTCCAGGCCGGCGGTGGTCACCACCGTGCTGCCGTTGTCGCCACCGGCGACGAGAGCACCCACTCCACCGCCGATTCCGGCCGACACCAGGGCGATCGCCAGCCCGGCGGCCGCCACCCGCCGCCGCCGCAGGGCCACCGTGCCGCCGCCGGCCGGGGACCGTGCGCCGCTGAGGGCCTCGTGGCCGGTCGGTGGGAGGCCACCGTCGGGGGTGTTCCACCGACCGGGCCACGGCTGCGCCCCGGTCGGGGGTCCATAGGAGGGGCCGATACCGCCGGGACCACCCGCGCCGGGAGGGGAGACCCCCGGGCCGGACGGGCCTCCCCATGGGCTGGGCTGGCCCGGGCCGCTCGGGCCGGTGCCGTACGGGGGCTGGGGCGTCGGGCGGGTCGGTGGATGGCCCGGCTGCGATCCGCCGTAGGGCGCTGGCGGGCCGGCGAGCGGCGACCCGGCGGGCCGATCGGACTGAGGACTGACGGGGCCGCCCGGCGGGGACTGTTCGGCCCTGGACCCGAACGCGCTGTCGGTGGGTGGGGCCCAGGGGGACGGCGAGTCGTGCCCGGCGCCGGACCCCTCCCGGCCGCCACCCAGCGGGGCGTCATCGGCGCTGTCGCTGAAGGGTGGACGCGGTGTCATGGTAGGCACTTTCCCTTGCTAGCCTGAGCGATTCCTGAATGCCAACCAACGTTCGGCTGAGTGGACCCGCGCCCACTCAGCCGAACGGTCGTTCCGGGGTCGGCCGGTCAGGAGCCGGACCGTTGCCCTGCCAGTAGATCACGAATCTCGATGAGCAGGCGGGCCTCGTCCGTCAGCACCGGTTCCTCCTCGGGCGGCACCTGGCCCCGTGCGCGCCGGTCGTTGAGGGTCTTCAGCGGGAGCACGACGACGAAGTAGATCACCGTGGCCACGGAGACGAACGCGATCAGGCTGTTGATGAACGCGCCGTAACGGAAGACGCTTCCATTGATCTTGAATGTCAGCGCGGAGAAGTCCGGCTTTCCGAAGATCGCGGCGATCAGCGGCGTGAAGATGTTGTTCACGAGCGACGTGACCACTGCCGTGAACGCGGTGCCGACGACCACGGCCACGGCCAGATCGACCACGTTCCCCCGCATGAGGAACTGCTTGAAGCCCTTCACCGAGTGTGCCCCCCCTTGAGGTGCTGGTGTGTGATGGGAGGATATCGGTGCACGTCAGTGCTGTCCGGCCAGGCTCTTATGTCCCTGATGGGCTGTTGTCAACCAGGTGCGCGCAACGTCCCGGCAAATCCGTGGTACACCGGTGGGACGAATGGACGCGTTCAGGGCTCGGGATCGGAGGTCGTCTGGTGACGGACGGTGCGCGACGGTCCCATTGGGACGAAGATCCCCGGCAGTCCGGCTATCGCGGCGCGGACCCCGATGACGCGTTTCGAGCCGGCGCCCCCTACCCGCCGAACGGCCGGCCGGAGCAGTACCCCTTCGGTTCGAGCGACCCCGGGACCGCCGAGCCCGACTGGCGGTACGGCCCGGATCCCGGCGGCCGCGATCCGTCGGTGACCGGCTCGTACGAGGCCGCGGCGGGCGGCCGAGGCCCGGCCGGCGACCCTTACGACCCCTACGACCGGGGATACGGTCCTGACCCGCAGTGGCAGCCGCCGAGCCCCCCGCCGAGCAGCCCCCAGGGGCTGCCGGGCCGGTCGGGTCCGGGGCCAGCCCCGGCCGGCGCCAGAGCTGCCGGGCCACCGGCGGCCGGCGCGCCGACGTCGGTGCGCAGAGCCCTGGTGCCGCCGGCGGGCGGCCGACGGCCCACCGGCCCGGCCTCGGCCCGCACGGGCGGACTGCCGGGCGATCCCGCCGGCCGTCCCGCGCCCACCGGTCCCGCCGGCCGTCCCGCGCCCACCGGTCCCGCCGGCCGTCCCGCGCCCACCGGTCCCACCGGTCCCGCCGGTCCCGCCGGTCCCGCCGGGGCGACGGCCGCCCGGCCCGGACCGAACGCGAGGTATGGGCCACCCGAGGGACAGCCCTATCCGGCGGCCGGCGCCGACCGCCGCCGCCCGCCCGCTGGGCCCGGCGACCCGAGTCTCCCAGGTCGGGCGAACCCGGCGGACCGCGGCGGCGCCCGGCAGGGCGGCCGGGTGGCGCCCACCGGTCCCCGCCGGGGCGGCCGACCCGACCAGCCGGAGACCGGCCCTCGCACCGGCCCCCGAGCTGATCGGACCGGGGGCACCGGCGCGCCGGGTGCCCCCGCGCGGGCGGGACGCGCGGGGACGGGCGTTCCCGGCCGGGGACCCACGGGAGCAGGCGGCCGTTCGGGGGTGGCACCGGCCCCTGACGAGACAGGCATGCTCCGTCGGCGGGGCGGCCGGGGCGCGCCGGGCCGCGGTGACGGTGATGGCACCGATCCCGGCCTTTCCGACGGGTCGGGCAGATTCGGCGGTGCCGGCCGGCCCGGCGGCGCGGATCTCGGACAGCGGCCGGGCGGACCGGCGCAGCGGGATCGGATCGACGGGCCCACCGGCCCGGGACGGCGCGCGAACCGATCCCCCGAGCCCTTCGACAACACCGGCGGGCGACGTCCGGGGGCGCCGCCGGCCGGTACCGGTCGTGGCCCCGTGCCGCGTCGCGCGGGCGGACCACTGACGGCGGCCATGGAGCGCGGCCGGCCGACGTCCGCGGTGGACATGGTCGATGACGCCGACGACCGGGACGACGACCTGGTGGACAGCCGGGGTTACGGCGGGCGTGCCGACCGGGCGACGGCGGCGGGCGACGCCGACTCCATGTCCTTCCTGCGTCGTCTCGGAGTCGCCCTCGTCGTGCTGGCCGTCGCCCTCGGCGTCGGGGTCGGGGCGGGCGTGGTGTGGGAGAAGATCCGGCCGAGCGGGCACACCGCGACGTCGGGCGGCGCGGCCACCCCGTCCGCGCCGGCCAGTCCAACGGTGGCCGCCACCGGCGGCACCGCCGCCGGCGGGGCCCAGAGCGCCGCCACCCCGGCCGCGGGCCAGGTCGCCGTCCCCGCGGACTGGGTCGCCTCCACCGACGCGGTACAGAAGGCCACTTTCTCCCACCCGCCGGTGTGGAAGCAGCGCCGGGACAACACCGGCATCTTCTACGGCGAACCCGGGACGGCGTCGGACTTCGGGCCGACGATGATCGGCGTTGCCCGCGTCGCGGGATCGGATGCCAACGCGGCCCTGGCGAAGGTGCAGGCCGGTGAGTTCGCCGGGGTGTCCGGACTGACGAAGAACCCGATCAGCGCGACCACGGACAGCAGCGGCCAACCGACCCAGGAGCTCACCGGCTCCTACACCCGGGAGGGCCAGCCGGTGTCCTACGCGATGCGGACGGTCTCGGTGAGCGGTGCGGTCTACGTGCTCATCGTCCGCGGAGCCACGAGCGCCGCAGCTTCCATCAACAGCCTCATGGGCGCCCTGCGCACCTCGTTCTCGCCGGCGGCCTGACGACCTCTCCGTCACCGCCAGTCGTCAGCGCCAGCAGTTGACGGGCGCCGCGAGTTCGAGTCAGAGCCGCGGTCCCGGTCGCGCCGAGCGCGCGGTCGCGAGCAGGTTCCAGATCACTCCGCTGGTGGCGAAGGAGTACGTGCCGGTTGCGGGCGGCCAGCCGTGTGCCATCCAGGGCAGCAGGAACTGCACCACCCGGGCGGAGGAGGCGCACTGCGTCTCCGCGCGCACGGCGACCGGCGCGGTGTCCGCCGGCGGGTCGGTGAGCTGGGTGGTGGTCAGCGGGTACGTGACCGGGCCGGCGGGAGCGGCGGGCACGCCGTCGGGGACCGGGGTCGGCGTCGCGGCGTGCCACGGCATGCCGTACCGGTCCGTCGGGACGAAGTCCGCGGGCTGGGAGGGCACCGGGCAGCGGTCCACCGCGCGGAACGTCGCCATGCTCTCCTCGACGGGAGTGATCGCCGTGTTCAGCACGGGCGACCACGGGGTGCCGCCGTAGGGCACGTGGCCGTCCGCGCCGCCGTGGACGACGACCAGCGTGACCGGGGCGGCTGGCTGGCACTGCGCCACCTCGCGGCTGCCGGCGACCACGGCGATGCCGGCGAGTTCGTCGCCGTGCTCGCAGGCGTACCGGTAGGCGAGCATGCCGCCGTTGGACAGCCCGACCAGGCTGACCCGGTTGCGGTCGATCGGGTAGTTCTCGCTGACGTGCGCGATGAGCGAGCGCAGGTAGCCGACGTCGTCGACGTGGCCGGCCTCGGCGGCGCCGCAGCAGGTGCCCGCGTTCCACGACTTGCCGATCCCGTCGGGATAGACGACGGCGAGGCCCTCGGTGCGGGCGAGTCCGTCGAGGTCCCAGTTCGCCTTCGGATCGGTGCCGTCGTAGTACAGGCTGTGCAGCGCGACGATCAGCGGGTAGGGCTTGGGGGTGCTCGGCGGCGGCAGCGTGAGCCGGATCGGCAGGCCGCGCCCAGCGCGCTCGAACGCGTCCGGCCCGGCCGTCGTTGTCGGCTCGGGGACCACTTGGCCCCGGCGGGACCCGTTCGCCACACCACAGCCAGTAATGGCCAGTAGCGCGGGAACCAGGACGGTGAGGAGCCAGAGCGCGACGACGCGGTGGCGGCGAACGGCTGGCACGGTGGCCATTGTGGCCCGCTGACCCGCTCGCGGGCGCTACCGGTGCCGGTGATTACTCTTCGTGTTGGAACTGCTGCGGGCCAGATCGCCCTCCGGGGCGCGGACCACATTGAGTCGCGGGCGCTCCGTCGACGTCGCGGCCACGGGCGGCGGAGCCCAGCGGCCCGCCGGGCGGGCTGCCGGCGGCGGGGTGCTTTCCGCGGCCGTGCGGTAGCGGTCGAACGCCTCCTGGGCGCGACTCTCCAGGTCGTCCACCAGCGCGAGCGATTCGCGAACCCGCCGTTCTCCCGCGGGCCCGGCGGCGAGCAGGTCGGACAGACAGTTGTCCACCGCGCGTCGTGCCGCCAGCCAGCCGAGGAGCAGCCGGGAACGCTCCATGTCCGAGAGCTCGTCCACCGAGATGTCCCTCCGCTCGCCACTCGTGACGTTGATGAGGCCGCTGCCGCGAAGATCGGTCGTGGGGAGATCGATCGGGCGGGTCTCCTGGCTGTGCCGGGTTTCCGGGATCAGGCGGTGTGGGTGGATCAGGTTGAGAGCCGGCCTGAGACAACCGGACCTCTCCCAGAGTGCCCCACCCGAGGGCCGAACGCGCCGTAGTTCGCCTAACGCGCACCCACTGGTACCTCCCCCAGACGGTAGAGGCGGGTGGGCGGCGTGGGTCATGGGGGTCCGTGCGTCGGGGGCCGAGGGGCAGGCGGCAGCGGGCCGGCTGGCCCTGGCGGGACGACGGATCCCGAGACCGGCTCCAGCGCAGTCGGTTTGACCGCGGACTCCCTGGCCGGCGCGGATTCGGGTTGGCGGGGTGGCGCGGGCGGGGCGGGCGGCGCGGGCGGGGCGGGCGGGGCGGCGGCCGGTGCCGGGACTGGTCCCGGGGCCGCGACCGGTGGTCCCGACGGTCCGGTTGGCATCGATTCGACCGGCACGTCCGGGTCGGTCGGACCGGCCGGCGCGTCGTCGGCCTGGCGCCCGTGATCGCCAGCGGCGGGACCGCGGCCAAGCCAGGCGTGCCGGGCCTGGGCCGCGGAGTTCTCGGCGTGCGTGAGGATCTCGTCCCAACGCGCCTGCATCGGCCGGATGAGACCGCCGCCCACCCCGACCACGACGACGCCGCCGACGGTGGCGAGGATGGCCCACAACAGGGGAGTGGTGACCGAGGTGGCGAGACCGACCTCGTCCAGTCCGGCCTTGCCGAAGGCGATCAGGAGCACCGCGGCAACCGTGTCGGCGGCGGCCCGGGCGTAGCCGAGGTCGCGCAGCGCCTCGCGGACGAAGGTGCGGGCGAGCCGGGCCAGGCTGACGCCGAACATGATGATGGCGCCCGCCACCATGGTGTGGAGCAGGAGGGCCAGCAGCTCGGTGACCGTGGTTTCGGCGGCGCTCGGCCCGAACACGCCGACCGCGACCCGCAGCACGGCCAGGTGGCCGAGGCCGGCCAGGACCCGTAGCGCGCCCGTCCGCAGGTCCGCGGCGGGCCGGCGCAGCAGCGCCGGCAGGCCGCTGCGGTCGAGCGCGCGATCCACCCCGACCCGCGCCGCGAGGGCCGCGAGCAGGCGGGTCGCGGCCTGGACCAGCCCGGCGCCGACAACGCAGATGGCGATGAGGACGCCGACCTTCGGGCTGGTCTCGGCGATGTGTGACCAGGCGGCCGAGAGGCCCCGGTCCCACGCGACGGCGGCGGTGACCTGCACGAGGCGACTATAAACCCTCGGTTATCAGATCGTTACTTTGAGCAATCGCTGCCGGTTCGGTGTTTCCGCCGGCCAGGGTGTACCAGGCGGCGGCGTGCGGTCCGGCTACCGTCAGCCTGCATGACGGTGTCGGTCTGCTGGCTACGGCGGGATCTACGGCTCGGCGACAACCCGGCGCTGTCCGCGGCGGCCCGGGACGCGGACGAGGTGCTCGTCCTGTTCGTCCTGGATGACGCGCTTCGTCGGCCGGCGGGCGCGGTCCGGGTCGCCTTCCTCTACCGCTGCCTGCGTGAGCTGGACGAGCGGCTGGCCGGCCGGCTGTGCGTGCGGGAGGGCGACCCGGCGCAGGTCGTCCCGGCGGTGGCCCGCGACGTGGCGGCTGCCGAGGTGCACATCGGCGCGGACTACGGCCCCTACGGAAGACGCCGGGACGACGCGGTCGAGGACGCGCTGCGCGCCGACGGCCGCGGTCTGGTCCGGACCGGGTCGCCCTACGCCGTCGCCCCCGGCCGGCTGCACACGGCCGCGGGGACTCCGTTCCGGGTCTTCACGCCGTTCTACCGGTCCTGGACCGCGCACGGGTGGCGCGACCCGCTACCCGAGCCGCGTGGCGTCCGCTGGGCGCGGGCGGACTCGGTCGGCATCCCCGCTGATCCGGACATCGGTGCCGTCGACCTGCCGCCCGCCGGTGAGGCGGCGGGTCGCGAGCGGCTCGCCGAGTTCCTGGACGGCCCGCTGCACGGCTATGCCGACCGGCGCGACATCCCCGGGGAGAACACCACCTCCAGGCTGTCGACCTACCTGAAGTACGGCTGCGTGCACCCGCGGACGGTGCTGGCCGGGCTCGCCAGGGTCGCCGGCGAGACGCGCCCGGCCGCGAACGGCCGTCCAGCCGCGAAGGATGTTGAGAAGTTCCGCTCCGAGCTGGCCTGGCGGGAGTTCTACGCCGACGTCCTCGCCGCCAACCCGGCCTCGGCCCGGGAGGACCTGACCGATGCGCTGGCCGCGATGCACTACGACGAGCCAGGGCCCGAGTTCGATGCCTGGAAGTGGGGCAACACCGGCGTTCCGATCGTCGACGCCGGCATGCGCCACCTGCTCGCCGAAGGGTGGATGCCCAACCGCGTCCGCATGATCGAGGCTTCGTTCGTGTGCAAGGACCTGCACGTGCACTGGACGCACGGGGCGCGGTGGTTCCTCGATCTCCTGGTCGACGGCGATCTGGCGTCGAACAACCACGGCTGGCAGTGGACCGCGGGCACCGGTACCGACGCCGCACCCTACTTCCGGGTGTTCAACCCGACCTCGCAGGGCCGCTCCTACGATCCGGACGGGACCTACGTGCGCCGCTGGATACCGGAGCTGCGCGACGTGCCGAAGGCGAAGGTGCACGAGCCGTGGACGCTGCCGGACGGCCCACCGCGGGGATATCCGACGCCGGTCGTCGATCACGCGGCCCGGCGGCGGGCGGCGCTGGCCCGCTACGAGGCCGCGAGGCAGGGCCGGTAGGTTGATCCTGCGGCCGCCCGCCTATCCGGGCTGACTCGCGGGCCGCGGGGACCGGACTACCTGCGGCGGCGGGTTCGATGCTCCGGCGCAAGCGCGGCGCGTGTCGGAAATCCGACAGACTGGTTGTCGCGTCCAATGGATCCGACCCATGGTGATTGGCGACCCTTGTTCCAGGGCAGGGAGCCAGTGGGCAGGGATCTCCCGCTCGAAGCCCGGCGGAGAAGTGACGGGCTCCGCCGGAGGTGGTCGCGCCCGCGTGTGCTGTGGAGGGCAGGGCACGCGCGGCGCGCCACGTCCCCGTCGGCGCGCCGAACGGGTGGCCCGAGGAGATCGCCGGCCTGCGGGCGGCGGCGCTCACCTGTTTCGCCGTGAACACCTGTCCGGCCCGGCGGTCCCCGCCCGGCGTCCCGGCGGCGGCCGAGGAGGCCGAAGGTGATCGCGCCGAGGCGCCGGACCTGACGTTCCCGGAGCACACCGACCCGGGCATGCTGACCCTGCTGCACCAGCGCGGTGACCACCCCGGTCTGCAGGTCCAGGACCTCGATGGAGCCTGGCTCGCGGTGCCGGTGGACCCGGCCGCCCCGGTCATCAACATCGGCGACCTGATGACCAGGTGAACGAACGACCATGGGCCGTCGGCCCGGCACCGGGTGGTCGCCGCGACCGATCCCACCGCGACCAGAGCGTCCATCGCGACCTTCCACCTGCCCAACGTCGACGCCGTCATCGCACCGATGGACCGGTTCGTCGACGCGACCGGCACCCACCACCAGCCGGTGACGCCGTTCGTCTGGGAGGAGATGTTTCTCGCCCGGACCCGCCGCCCGCCCGCGGCGCGCCGCTGACGCACCTTCGAGCTGCTTGCTGGCGGCTCAGACGACCTGGCGGCTCAGACGACCTGGCGGCTCAGACGACGATGTCGACCGGGGTGCCGAGCGGGACGGTCTCGGCCAGGTGGGTGATCGCGTCGTTGCTCAGCCGGATGCAGCCATGGCTGACGTCCTGCCCCAGCAGGGTCGGATCGTTCGTGCCGTGGATACCGATCACCGGCTGGTGACCGTCGAAGGAGGTCATCGACGTCGAGTAGCCGCTCAGCCCGAAGGCGTACGGCCCATAGATGCCGCTCGGGTCCGGCGGTCGCAGCAGCTCCGTCAGATAGAACCTGCCGCCCGGCGTAGGCGTGTCGGACGTGCCGATGGCGACCGGCACCTGGGCGACCTGCGCGCCGTCGTTGTACAGCTGGAGCAGATGGCGGCCGCGGGAGACCACGATCCGGTACGGCGTCTCACTGGCCTTGACCTGGTCGGCGCGCACCCAGCCGGTACGCCCGTTGGGCTGGACCGGCAGCAGCACCTGCCACCAGCCCGGCATCTTCGCCTGCACCAGGAACACCCGGCTGACGCCGTTCTCGTTCGGGCTGGCCATCGTGGACGAGGGCTTGGAGTCCGTGGGCGAGTCGTAGATGTCCACGGTGGCGACGGACGCGGTCACGATGACGCTCGTGCCCTGGCCCAGGCCGGCCACGGCCGCCAGCCGGTTGCGCACCTGGGGCGTCAGCTTCGTGTCCGCGCTTCGGCTGCCGTCGCCGTGACCGCCGCAGCCGGAGACCAGGGCGGCGGTCACGGCAGCCAGGATGAGGCCCGCGGTGGTCCGCCTGCCGGCTCCTGTATCACTTGGACGACGCAGGCAATCACGGACCGCGAAAAGCACCTGCGCGTGCCTTCCGCCGGCCGGGGTGACCCGGCGGAAGGCCGCGACCATCGGATGGGACAACATCAACCCGTGTAATGCGGCTGAGCTGGAACGGCCCCGGGGCCGGCAGGTGTCGCCGTCGGAATCCCACCGGGCGAGCCGCCTCCGGGCGAGCCGCCGCCGGGTGTTCCGCCACCGGGCGAGCCGCCCCCAGGCGTGCCGCCGCCGGGTGTGCCTCCGCCCGGGACTCCGCCGCCGGGTGTTCCGCCGCCGGGCGCTCCGCCTCCGGGAACGCCCCCGCCGGGCGTGCCGCCACCGGGGACACCGCCACCGGGGACACCGCCACCAGGGGTGCCGCCGCCGGGTGTTCCGCCGCCGGGTGTTCCGCCGCCGGGTGTGCCTCCGCCCGGGACTCCGCCGCCGGGTGTTCCGCCGCCGGGCGCTCCGCCTCCGGGAACGCC
>NZ_JALKFX010000272.1 GCF_023243045.1 Frankia sp. AgB32 | reverse complement strand
ACGCGCCCGACACACCAGCTACCGCGTCAAGAAACCCGACGAACCCGCCTCGATCCGCCACCCAGGCCCCGCCACGGACGAACTCAACGAACGCCCTCGGCTCTGCCTCGGAGACAAAAGCCCGCTCTACCTCACCCGCCAGTGGACACGCCGCCCGCACAGCCGCTAATTCGCGACGACGACTGGAAACCGCCCGCGATCAAGTGGACGGCTGGCCCATTCATTCATCTCCGCGAGGACCGTGTCGGTGATCCGGGAGACCGTCTCCCGAGATACCGCCGCCCCGTAGATCTCCTCGAAATGCGCCGAGATCTCCCCAGTCGTCAGTCCTTTCGCATAGAGCGAGAGCACGATCTCGTCGATACCCGAGAGGCGGCGCTGCCGTTTCTTCACGATCTGCGGGTCAAACGTGCCTTCCCGGTCACGCGGAACCGTGATCTCCACATCACCAGCCACCTCGGAGATGACCGTCTTCGTCCGGCCACCGTTGCGGACGTTGGCTGATTCCCGCTCCGCAGGCGCCCGGTTCTTCTCGTGACCCAGGTGTTCGGTCATCTCCTCGGCCAAAGCCGCCTCGAGCACGTTCTTCGTGAACAGCTTCAACAGGCCATCCGGGTCCGTCAGCGCCAGCCCACGCGCCTTCGCGTCCGCGACCATCGCCGCCGCGGCGGCCTGCTCCGGCGACAGCTGCCGCCCCGCATCCCGATCTTGCTTCCGAGGGGCCATATCACCCGATGTCATCACTCACAGTGCCCATCCCGCCGGACCCTGAGCCCGGCGTGTCGGGCCGGAAACACCGATCTTGAAGCAGTCCCCGGCCAGACTGTCGCGATGAGTTGCTCGGGTGTCTCGGGGCAGCCGCGCCGTAGCCAGTCGAGGACGAGGCCGAGCAGGGAGCCGGCGAGGACCGCGGCTGCCGGGTTGTCGGGGATCTGGGAGGGGTCCTGGGCATGGGTGTCGAGGTCGGGTTCGGTGAGGTTGACGTGGACGGCGACGGTCAGCCTCTGGTGAAGGTGATTGATGACGCGGGCGCTGCCGTCGTCACCGAGGAGGGCGCGGTAAAGGCGGGCGCGTTGGCCGATGTGCGCGAGCACTCCGGTCAGGGCCTCGCGGCCACGGCGGTAGTCGGCGGGTGAGTCCTCGGGCAGCAGCACCGGTGAGGCGGAGATCAGTTCGTCGAACATCGTGGTGCAGGCAGCGGCGGCGAGGTCGTGGACGTCGGTGTAGTGGTCGTAGAACGTCGACCGGTTGACGTCGGCTCGCTTGGTGACGTCCGAGATCGTGATCTGGGCCAGGTCCTGTGCGGCGATGAGTTCAAGCAAGGCGGCCTCGAGTGCGGCGCGTGACCGACGGGATCGGCGGTCGAGCTGATTGGGGGCTTGCCGGTCGGCCATGTTGTCACGATACTAACCGACACACGTCGGCTAACCGACGCTTGAAGATTAGACGGCGGGTGTCCGCGAGTTGTCCTGTGAGGAAGAAGGCACATGGAACACGATGTAGCGGTAGTGATCGGCATCGGCGGGATGGGCCAGGCGATCGCCCGCCGGATCGGGGCCGGCAGGCAGCTTCTGATCGCGGATGTCAACGAAGCGGGCCTGCGGTCGGTCGCGGGGCAGCTGGAGGCTGAGGGGTACGCCGTCGCCGTCGCCGTGGTCGATGTGTCGTCCCGCGAGTCGGTGGCGGCGTTGGCCAAGCAGGCGGGTTCGTTGGGGGCGGTGCGGTCGGTGGTGCACACCGCCGGGCTGTCGCCTGTGCAGGCGTCGGTGGCGGCGGTCCTCGCGGTCGACCTGCTGGGTGTCGCGATGGTGCTGGACGAGTTCGCCGAGGTCGTCGCGCCGGGCGGCGCCGGCGTGGTGATCTCCAGCATGGCCGGTCATTTCACCGCCCCGCCAGCGCCGGACGTCGCCCGGCAGCTCGCGACGACGCCAGCCGCCGAACTGCTGTCGCTCCCGGCTGCCAGGGCTGACCAGTTCCCCGACGGCGGCCAGGCGTACGGCTTCGCCAAGCGCGCCAACCAACTCCGGGTCCAGGCCGCCAGCACCGCCTGGGGTGCCCGCGGTGCGCGGATCAATTCCATCAGCCCCGGTGTGATCGCAACGCCGATGGGCGCGGCCGAGCTCGCCGGCGACAACGGCGTCGTCATGCGCATGATGATCGACGCGTCCAACGCCAAGCGGCTCGGCACGCCCGCCGACATCGCCGCCGCGACCGAGTTTCTGCTCAGCCCCGCCGCCGGCTTCATTTCCGGCATCGACCTGCTCGTCGATGGTGGCGCCGTCGCCGCCATCCAGACTGGCGCCCTGGGTTAGCCCCACGGGGGAATCGCGGACGTAGCCAGACTGACCGGCGAGGGCCGGGCTGAGGCCAGGAAGAGGGCTAGCGCGAGCATGCCGACGCTGCCTCCCGGGGAGGCGCCGAGCGCGCTCGGCCGGCGGTCGAGACGACGCAGCGCTTCGACGCCCGCGGCCGCCCGTGCCTTTGTGCCGAAGCACAGCCGCTGCGCGGGTTCGCCCGAGCGACAGGGCTTTGCGGTCCGCCGCGGCTGAGAAGTCAGGCGTCCTCCAAGCCGCGCATCGTCATCAGCAGGCGTCGAGGCAGGCGATGTCCTCGCTGCGGCCGCGGGCGCGGCCGGCGGTCAGTGTCGAGGGCGGCCGCCGCGTGTGGGAAGCCGGCGCGGGCCTCGGCCGCGCCCCGACGCGGTAGCCGGCTCGTGCGCGCCCTACCTGGGGTGAGCCGAGGGGCGGGAGAAGTGTCATTGCCTGCTCCGGAAGCGGGCCGGCGGATCGTAAAGGCCGCCCGACCACGCCACGAGGTCCTCGATGCTGCGGGCCGCCAGCAGGGACCGGTCGGCGTCGGCGCGCCGCACGCCGAGATCCTCCGGCGTGGCCAGCACCCCGTCGCGACGCAGCCGCTCGCGCTCGGCGGACGTCGAGCTTGTTCCCTGTGGGCCTGGTCCGGCCAACGCGGCGATCGCCTGGCGGCGTTCGTCCAGGTCGCGTGCCCGATAGAGATAGGCGACACCTTCCTCGCTGATCAGGTGGGTGACGTCGTCGCCGTAGATCATCACGGGCGTCAGGGGCATGCCCGCTCTCTGGCCGAAGGCGACGGCGTCGAGCGTCTCGACGTACTTGGGGATGCCGCCCTTCCCGTAGCTCTCCGCGATCTGGACGACGAGCTTGTGCCCGCGTCGCACGCCGAGGCGGCCGGTGCCCTCAGCGAGGCTGAGCCAGGCGGGGGAGGGGTGCCGGCGGCCGCGGGCGTCGCTGCCCAGGTTGGGGGCTCCGCCGAAGCCGGTCAGACGGTTAGAGGTCACCGTGGAGGAGTTGCCCTCGGCGTCCACCTGCAGGGTGGATCCGATGAACATGTCGGTGGCGTACAGCCCGGCGGTCTGGGCGGCCATCCGGTTGGAGTGCAGGCTGCCGTCGCGTCCGGTGGCGAACACGTCGGGACGTGCGGCGGTATAGCGCTCCATGCCGAGCTCACCGCCGAAGGAGATGATCGTGTCCACCCAGCCGCTTTCGATGGCGGGGATGAGGGTGGGGTGGGGATTGAGGGCGAAGTGTCGCGCGATCTTGCCCTTGAGGCCGAGCCGCTGGCCGTAGGTCGGCAGCAGCAGCTCGATCGCGGCGGTGTCGTAGCCAATGCCGTGGTTGACCGAGGCGACCTCGTGCCGCTCGTAGACCCCGCGGATCGTGAGCATGGCCAGCAGCACGTGCACGTCTGTGATCTTGCGTGGGTCGCGGGTGAAGAGCGGCTCGATGGCGAACGGCCGATCGGCCACGATCACGAAGTCGACCCGGTCACCGGGGATGTCGACCCGCGGCAGTTCACCGTCGCCGGCCAGCCGGTTGACCTGGGCGACCACGACGCCGTCCCGGAAGGCGGTGGCCTCGACGATGGCTGGCGTCTCCTCCGTGTTGGGGCCGGTGTAGAGGTTGCCGGCGCTGTCCGCGGCCTCGGCGGCGACGAGGGCCACGTCGGGGGCGAGGTCCAGGAACATTCGGGCGTAGAGCTCGAGGTAGGTGTGGATCGCGCCGACCTCCAGCGTCCCGTCGGCGATGAGTGCCGGGACCCGCGCCGCCTGGCGGCCCGCGTACGCGAAGTCGATCCGGCGCGCCACGCCCCTCTCGAAGACGTCGAGATGCTCAGGGCGCGAGATGGACGACAGCAGCAGGTGCAGGTTGTGTACACGGCCCGGATCAACCTGGGCGAGCGCCCGGGCGAGAAAGTCCGCCTGCTTTTGGTTGTCTCCCTCCAGCGCGACCCGGTCGCCAGGGTCGATCACCGCTTGCAGCAGATCGACTACTGAGTCGGTGGGGACGACGCGGCCTGACGCGAGAGACGACGCGGCGGCCAGTCGCGACCGCTTTCGGTCGCGGCGCGAGGTCCACGTCCGGTTCTCGGTGGTCATTGCCTCTCCTCTCCAGACGGGCAGCGCGTTACATGCTCTGTGCACAGTTATGCGGCGAGGGGCGCCATGGTGGCGAGCCCGGGCGGGGTAGATTCATGCAGTGGTGAATGAGAAGACGGGGGCTGCCTCGCTCGTGCCCGAGCTCGCTCAGCTCGCCGCGCTCGGCGTGGAGCGCTCCATCACGCGGGCGGCCGCGCGGGCAGCCACGAGCCAGCCGACGCTCAGCCGCGCGGTGCGGCGCTGGGAGGACGCCCTCGGCGTCCGACTGGTGGAAGCGGAGGGCCGGGGCATCCGCCTCACACCCGAAGGCAACCTGTTGACCGTTGCGGCCGAGGAGGCCCTCCTCGTGATGGAGACCGCCGTGCGCCGGGTGCGCGGCGAACCGCGCGCGCCGGCGATCACGATCGCCTTCCTGCGGTCGCTCGGCCCGCCGGTCGTGGGCGAGCTCGTCTCGTCTTTTCTACGGGCGCATCCGGGTGTCCTGATCGGGCACCGGGAGGCCTCCACCGCGGCGGTACTCGACGGCATCGACGCGCGACAGATCGACCTCGCCGTGACCGCACCGCACCCGCCCGGGCGATTCGGCTGGCTCCACCTGGGCCACCAGGCGATCGTGCTCATGGTGCCGTCCACGCACCAGCTGGCGGACCGCGGCGCGGTCGCGTTGCGCGAGGTGGGCGACGAGGCCTTCCTCGCCCTCGACCATCGCTTCCATACCCGGCAGGTCACCGATGCGCTGTGGGCGGCGGCCGGCATCGCGCCGCGGATAACGATGGAGGCCAGTGACCTCCTCACGATCGCGAACTACGTGTCCGCCGGACTCGGCATGGCCCTCGTGCCCGCGGACTCGACAGCGCACGCACGCACGGTGAATCTGCCGCTGGCAGACGCCGGAGCGCGCCGCGAGTTCGGCCTCGTCTGGGGCACCCAGGACGACCGGCCGCTCACGCTGTCATTCGTCGCCCACGCCCACCAGCTCGGCGAGCGTTATCCAGGCTGGGCGGACATCGACCTCTGATTTTCATTGCGGCCGGTCGCCTTGGTCGAGCAGCTCCGCCAGAGTGCCTGCGATCGCGGTCATTCCCGCCAGGTTCGGGTGAAACGAGGCCGCTGTGCGTTCCGGCTCCGGCGCGAAGTTGAAGACCCAGGGCTCCTGAGCGCCTAGCTCGTGCCCTTCGCCGAGTGCGGAGGCTGCCAGCAGCTCGGCGCCGGAGCGTTCCGCGGCCCGCCTGTGGGCGTCCCGCAGCGCTGTCTGGATGCGCAGCAGCGCGACCAGGTCCTCGGCGGGGAAGGGCACATCGACGCCCGGGCGCGTGCGGTCCCCGAGGGCGGTCAGGTAGTCCACGAGAATCACCCGGGCCTGGGGGGCACGTCGGCGCGACTCGCTCACGATGCGGGCCAGACCGTCGGCGGCCCGTTCGACGTCGGCGTCGGTCAGGGTCGGGATGCCGTTGGCCACCATCTCGTTCAGCATCTGCGCCCACGGGCTGTGCGGGTCGTGACTGTGCCAGGCCGCGGCGAGCATCGAGCCGGCGAACTGAAGGTCGTTGCCACCGGCCGTGACGGTGATGATGTCGGTGTCGGCGGGGAGGCCGTCGATCTGCGGCGCGAATCGCGCACCCGTCATCGTCGTCTGCGCGCTGTCCAGGATCGTCTCGGTGGTCGCGCCCGAGACGGACAGGTCCACGAGCCGTGCGTCGAGCCGTGCGGCGAGCAGGTGGGCGTAGTTGTGGGCGGACCGCATCGCGGCGGCGTTGTCCACCGGCTCGATGCCAGGACCGGCTGCGTAAGAGCTTCCGAGGGCGGCAATGAGTTGAGGCTGAGCCATAGGCCGATGTTGCCAAATCGTAACTGGTCAGATCGTTTGTTTTTGCTCTTGCGGCGTGCTGGGGCTGTTCGGTGATCTGGTAGCGCCGGAGCGTTGGTGTCGCGTGGTTGATCGGTCCGTAGGGTTCGGGTGTG
>NZ_JALKFX010000271.1 GCF_023243045.1 Frankia sp. AgB32 | reverse complement strand
TCACGCTCAGCCCACTGCTTCAAGTTCACTTACGCATTATATCGCATACTCAAGCTGCGGCAGTTGACAACCCCTCGCTGCCCCGCCAGTTCGAGCCGGTGGTGAGCCAGTCGATCGCGCCGGTCAGGGTGCTCATGCGGCGCTCTGCCGGGGCTTCGGCGCGGCGACGGAGGTCTGTCCCGGTGGCGCGCCGTCGCGCGCGGCCCGCCGGCCGCGCCGGCCGTGGCGCCACGGGGTCAGCAGCCGTTCCAGGCCGGCGAGGAGCAGGTCGGCGACCACGGCCAGCGCCACGCACAACACCGAGGCGGTCAGCACCTCCGCCTTGAACGAGCTGCCCAGGCCGTCGTAGATGAGGTTGCCGAGGCCGCCGTGGCCGATGGTCGCCCCGACGGTGACCATCGCGACCGTCGACACGGTGGCCACCCGGATCGCGGCCATGATCGCCGGCAGGGCGAGCGGCAGTTCCACGGTGAGCAGCAGCCGGGCCGGGCCGTAGCCCATGCCGCGGGCGGCCTCGCGCGCCGCGGCCGGGACCGCGTCGAGCCCGGCGAGCAGCCCTCGGAACAGGATGACCAGGGTGTAGACCACCAGACCGATGCGCACCGTCGTCGTCGACAGCCCGGTGACCGGCAGCAGCAGCGCGAAGAACGCCAACGACGGCACCGTGTACAGCACGCTCGTCAGCCCGCCGATCCAGGCCACGGCGACCCGGAAGCGCCGCGCCAGCAGTACCAGCGGCACCGCGATGACCAGCCCGATCGCGACCGCGCTCACGGTCAGCAGGATGTGCTCGCGTGACGCCGTCCACAGTTCGTCGGAACGCGTCCGGACGTAGTCTCCGCAGATCCAGGCGTTCCGTTCGAGACAGTTACCGGACGCGACGATGGCCACCGAAGCACCGTAACCGGTCGAGAGGACGCATGCCCATGGCCGCGCAGCCCGTCGTGAGCCCCGTGACCTCGGCGGATCCGATGATCTCGCTGGTGGGTGTCGGCAAGCGTTACCCGGACGGCACGGTCGCCGTCGGTGACCTGAGCTTCGACGTGCCGGCCGGGGAGCTGCTGTGTCTGGTGGGCCCGTCCGGCTGTGGCAAGACCACGACGATGAAGATGATCAATCGGCTGGTCGAGCCGACAAGTGGGCGGATTCTGGTGGCCGGGGAGGACGTCACCCGCACCGACCCGGTGCGGCTGCGGCGGCGGATCGGTTACGTCATCCAGCAGATCGGGCTGTTTCCGCACCTGACCGTGCGGGCCAACGTCGGCACGGTGCCGCGGCTGCTCGGTTGGGACAAGGGGCGGATCCGGTCCCGGGTCGACGAGCTCCTGGAACTGGTCGGGCTGGAGCCGGCCACGCTGGGCCGGCGTTATCCGCACGAGCTCTCCGGCGGTCAGCAGCAGCGGGTCGGCGTGGCCCGGGCGCTGGCGGCGGACCCGCCGGTGCTGCTGATGGACGAGCCGTTCTCGGCGATCGACCCGATCGCCCGCGACCGGCTGCAGGCCGAGTTCCTGCGGCTGCAGCGGGAGATCCGCAAGACGATCGTGTTCGTCACCCACGACCTCGACGAGGCGATTCGGCTCGGGGATCGGATCGCGGTGTTCCGCCAGGGCGGCTCGCTGGAGCAGATCGACCCGCCCGCGCGGATCCTCGGCCGACCCGCGACCGACTTCGTGGCCGGCTTCGCCGGGTCGGACCGGGCGCTGCGCCGCCTCGCCGTGACGCCGCTGCTGCGCGACGATCTGGACCCGCCCGCCGGCGCGGCGGCGGCAAGCGACGGCGCCGCGGCCGGGCACCCGCCGGCGGGTGTCCAGGAGGGTGCGTCCCTGCGGGAGGCGCTCGCCGCGCTGCTGGCGCAGGACCGCGACAGCCTCGACGTGTACGCCGGGGGCGTGGTCGTCGGCGTGCTCACGCCCGCGGGCCTGCACGCGGCGCTGCGTCGGTCGGTGGCCGCGGATGCCGACCGCGAGCCGGTGGCCGGCCTGGCCGGGTCAGACGTTGCTGAGCAGGCCTGAGAGCACGGAGGTGAACATCGGCAGCCCGTCGACGCCGGCGCCGGTCAGCCCGTCGACCGCATGCTCCGGATGGGGCATGAGGCCGACGACGGTGCGCCGCGCGTCGCACACGCTGGCGATGTCCACGGCCGAGCCGTTCGGGTTGCCGCCCACGTAGCGCAGCACGACCCGGTCCTCGGCGGCGAGTTCGGCGAGGACGTCGGGGCTGGCCACGTAGCGGCCCTCGCCGTGCTTGATCGGAATGACGATTTCGTCCCCGCGCTGGTAGTCCCGGGTCCAGGCGGTGGTCGCGGTCTCGACCCGCAGGCGCTGGTCCCGGCAGACGAAGTGCAGTCCGACGTTGCGGGTCAGCGCGCCCGGCAGCAGCCCGGCCTCGCAGAGTACCTGGAAGCCGTTGCAGATGCCCAGGACGGGCAGCCCGTCGGCGGCCGCCGCGACGATGGTCGCGACCATCGGGGAGAACCGGGCGATCGCGCCGGCCCGCAGGTAGTCGCCGTAGGAGAAGCCGCCAGGTAGGACCACCGCGTCAACCCCGGCGAGATCGTCGTCCCCGTGCCAGAGCGCGACGGGCTCCGCGCCCGCGGCGCGCACCGCGAGGGCTGCGTCCCGATCGTCCAGGGAGCCCGGAAACGTCACGACCCCGACCCGGGGGGTCGCCGTCGCCGCGCCGCCGTCCATCGCGCTCATCCCGGCACTCACCCGCACCTCCGGCACCGTCCGGTGCTGTCGCCGTCTGCCTGGGATCAGGGTAGCGGCTTGGTCCGGGCGACGGTGCCAGGTCGGCGGCGGCTCTTCACGGAGGACCGACCGGCGCGCCGTCGGCGTCGGCCCGGGCCGGCTCGACGCCCCACGGGCCAAGCGCGGAACGCGGCCGGCTGAGCCGCGCGCCCGGCGCGCTGTCCTCCCAGACCAACGTCTTCTCCAGGTGCACCCGGGTGCCCCGGTACGGCCCGTCCACGCGGTGGAACTGGACCTGGTCCATGAGGGCGCGCATGAGGAAGATCCCGCGCCCCTGCTCGGGGACGCCTTCCGTGGGTGTGCCATCGCTGGCGGCGCCGATCAGAGCGTCGGGATCGAACTCGGCACCGAAACCGCCGCCGTGGTCGCTCACCTCGATGACCGCGACCTCGTTGTCCACGCCGACCGAAACCTCGTACTCGTCGCCGTCCTGCGCGTGAAGAAGAACATTGGCGCTTGCCTCGGTCAACGCAAGCTCAACATCATTGATGCATTCTTGGGTGACCCCGAGGACTTTTAGTGATTGCGCGCATATTCGTCGAACGACCGGAATGGAGATCTCGTCGCGGGGCAACGCCAGGCTTAGTTTGATCTCCATGACGGCAGATGTACCCGCCTCCGGCGACTCCAATCGAACGAGCTCGACCGACATTTGTCTGCCTTCGTCACATGGTGGCTGGCTGATCAGCGAAGGCGATCGACGAGGGCTCGGCCGAGGGCCGTGCCGGACAGCCAGGCAGTCTCGATCTTCGGTTCGCCCCAGCCGTCGCCGGCCAGGCCAATGCCGTTGTCGGACAGGAAGTACCGCTCGTCGTGCGGCTGCTCCGGCCGCGCGAACATCCAGCGCTGAACGTGCACCCAGTGCGGTGCCTCCGGGATCGCCAGCAGTCGGCGCAGGGCCTCGACCAGCCGGCCGCCGGCCGCCGCGGGCTCCGCCAGGTAGGGGCGGGCGAACTCGGCGGTCGAATGGGCGACCAGCACCGGGGCCTGGTCGCCGCGGCGGCGGCCGTCGTCGGCGATCCACGCGAGGGTGTCGTCGTCGTGCACGAACGCGCCGTCCATCGGTGCCCACCAGCGGTGCTTCCAACCGGCCAGCAGGGCGAGCGCCGGAGCCCACGGACGGTCGGCGACAAGGGCGCGTTCCGCCACGAAGGTGTCGTCCAGGTGGCGCGCTGCCTGTGGGTCCGGCATGGCCAGCACCGCGGCGTCCACCCGCTCCCCGTCGACGGCCAGCCCCGGGGTGATCCGGTTGATCGGCGATGACTGCAGGACCGTGATGCCGGAGCGGGAGGCCAGGTCCGCGACCAGCGAGCGCAGGCCGCGGGGCGCCGAGTAGCGCAGCGGGCCGGCCTCGCCCACGGTCAGGCCGGCCGCCGGGCCGCGGATCACATCCAGCCGGCGGGTCCAGGCCCGGGCCATCCCCCGGGCCGACCAGTCCTGGACCACCTCGGCGAATTCCGGTGAACTGACGGTGAAGTAGGACGCCCCGGCATCGACGATGCGGCCGTCGATCCAACGGGAGGACATCCGGCCACCGATCGCCCGGCCCCGGTCCTGGACCCGCACCGAGATTCCCTCCGCCTGAAGCACACAGGCGCAGGCAATTCCCGCAATTCCACCGCCGGCGACCACGACCTTTGCCACCGACCCCCCATTGTCTCCACCTGCCCGCTGCCTCGCCCTGTACGCGGACAGGGCGGACCGCCGTTGAATTCCCGGACGGACCACCGCTGCTTTCCGGGCGGAGCCGCGCGGTGGCGTGGCCGGTCGGCCGCGCCACCATCATCGTGCCCGCACGGGACCAGCCACGTGACCGCAGTGTCGCGGTAGTGGGACAACACGCGGTGTGTGTGCGGGTTATCCCTGGCATTCTTCCCTGGCGCCGCGCTCCTTCTGTGCTGCCAGGGCCGGAAGGTTCGCCGACTGCGGCGGCGGGTACCCCTCGGCGGCGGGTGGCCCGGCCAGGGTGCGCCACGCGTCCGCGACCGCCCGGCATCCGCGACGTTCGGCGGCAATGGCCTAGCCTTACTGCCGGATCGCCTTACTGCCGGATCAAGGCCATCCGCCGGTTCACGCCGTCCCAGCTACCTTGCCGTCCCAGCTACCTTGCCGTCCCAGCTACTCAGGAGCCCGCGATCGCACGCCGACCCGCCCCCCAGCGCCCGGGCGCCCGCACCGCCCAACTCGCCGCGTCCGGTTCCGCCGGCGGGCGCCGCCGAACCTCCGCGCAGCCGGCCCCGGACGGGCCGATCCCCGTCGTCGGGCCGCGCGAGCCCTGCCCGTGCGGCTCAGGGCGCCGTTACAAGGCGTGTCACGGCGAGCGCCGCCGGCCGGCCCCGGTGCTGCGGCCCTTCGTCGGGCGCCGGGACGAGCCCGATCTCGTCGCCCTGCGCGAGCTGGTGCCGAGTGCCACGGCGGCCCTGCGGCTCTCGGCCGACCACCTCGCGGCGCACCCCGAGCACGCCGACCGGCGGATCACGCTCGCCACGATGCTGCCGCAGGCCGCCCCGGCACTCGTCCGGGACTCCGGCGAGATCCTGGTCGCCATGCAGGTCGCGGTGCCCGGTCTGGACGCGTCCCGGGACATCGCGGGGGCGCTGCTGGCCGCCCTCGACGCCGAGCCGGGCACCGTGATCGACGCACCGGTCGTGTCGTCGCCGCCGCTCGTCGAGCAACGCTACGACGGGCTCACCGGCCTGCCGGGGCTCGTCGACCTGCTTGACCCGGCGCCGTTGGAGATCAGCGTGCACGCCGGTTTCGACTGGTGGCTGCCGCCGTCGGACGATGACGGCGGGCCCGGTCAGGAGGTGGCGGCCATGCTGGAGCGGGCCAACTCCACCGTGGTGCCGACCAGCCGGCTGGAATCCGTGCCGGCCGCCTACTGGTGCCATCCCGGGGACCGCTGGCACCTGCGCTGGGCATTGCCGCTCGCCGCGCCCGCCGCGCCCGCCGAGGTCGACGCGGCGCCCGCGCCGGCCGGGTCCACCTCGGACGCTGGTGCGGGCACCTGGGCCGACGCCGACATCGCCGCCTCGGAGGAGGCGCTGCTCGACGTGCTCGCCCGGCTGGCCGTCAGCGAGCGGCTGACGGTGGGTGACGGCTCGCGGTTCGTCGGGTTCTTCCGGGCGGACGGCCTCGTCGTCCCCGTCTGGGACCTGGCCGCGGACACACCCGCGGACCGCTGCGAGGAGCCGGCCGCCGCGCTGCGGAAGGCATATCGCGACGCGTTGGCCGACACGGCGCCGCTGAGTGCGTCCGAGCGCCGGATCCGGGCCGGCCTGGTCGGCCGTAGCCTGACGCTGCGCTGAGCGGCCACGCGGCGTGGTCCGACCTGCGCAGGGCCCGTCCTGGTGGCAGGGTGCCTGGGTAACAGGGGCGTCTGAGCTGCACGGAGTCTGAGGTGCAGGAAGTCCGAGTTGCACGGTCTGAGTCGCACGGAGTGAGATGGGTCTGGAAGACGCTTCGATGAGCACCTTCGACGTCGTCGTCGTCGGGGCGGGTCCGGCGGGCGGCAGCGCGGCGCGGGCCGGCCCCCCCGCCCGCCCCCCCCGGGGGGGGGGGGGCCCGGGGGGGGGGCCCCCGCGACCCCTACCGGCCGTTCCTGATCAAGACGAGTGAGGAGCTGCGGACCGTCCTCGTCCGCGGCCGCCCGACC
>NZ_JALKFX010000270.1 GCF_023243045.1 Frankia sp. AgB32 | reverse complement strand
CGCCGGGCACCTGCTCGGCGAACCCGGCCCGCCCGTCGACCCGATCCTGCGGCGCATCGCCCACCGGCACGCGTCCCTCGGGGTCGGACCCGGCCAGTATCCCGTCGTCGGCGCGCACCTGCTGGCCGCCATGGGCGAGGTCCTCGGCGACGCGATGACCCCGGCGGTGCACGACGCGTGGGACGAGGCGTACTGGCTGTTCGCCACCGCGCTCATCGCCGAGGAGGCGCGGGTCTACCAGCGCATCGGCGCGGACCCCGGCCACCCCTGGCGCCCGTGGCGGGTCACCGCCCGCACGGTGGCGACCCCGGAGGTCGTCTCGTTCGACCTCGTGCCCGTCGGGCCCGACCCGCTGCCGGGCTACCTGGCCGGCCAGTACGTGACGGTCGCCGTCGACCTGCCCGGCGGCGACCGGCAGGCCCGTCAGTACAGCCTGTCGAGGGCGCCGGGCACCGGCAGCCTGCGGATCACCGTGCGCCGGGTCCCCGCCGTCGGCGACGCCCCCGCGGGCGCCGTCTCCTCCCATCTGCACGAGCGGGTCAACGTCGGCGACGTGCTCGACATCAGCCCGCCGGCCGGCGACGTGACCCTGGCGCCCGGGACCACGCCGCTGTTGCTCGTCAGCGCGGGAATCGGCGTCACGCCGATGATCGCCATGCTCGGCCACATCGCCCGGCTGCGCCCGGAACGCACCGTCGTCGCCGCGCACGCCGACCGCTGCCCGCAGCAGCACGCCCTGCGCTCGGAGCTGCTCGACCTCGGCGCCCTGCTGCGCGACTTCCGCCTGCACACCTGGTACGACCCGGCGCCCGAGGCCGCCGCGACCGGTATCGCCGCAGGCGAGGTGGCGGCCCGCGAGACCCGCCACCACGGTCTGATCGACGTCGACGCCCTCCCGCTGCCCGACGGCGCCCGGGCCTACCTGTGCGGACCCCTCCCGTTCATGCGGGACGTGCGCGCCGGCCTGCTGGCCCGCGGCATCCCCCCGGAGCACATCCGCTACGAGGTCTTCGGCCCCGACCCGTGGGCGGGCATCCCACCGGCCCGCTGACCCACTGACCGGCTGGCCGGCGCCGGCGAGCGGCCGGGTCAGGCGACCGGCAGGTAGGTGCGGAAGGACTCCGGGGCGCCGCCGAGGGCGACCGCGCGCTGCTCGGCCGCGAACCGGTCGAGGATCCGGCCGGCGTCGTCGTGTTCGGCACCGGTCCCCCAGCGGGTGCCGAAGTTCGCGCCCGTCAAGTAGACCCCCCGCCGACGCCCTGGCGGCCGCGACGATCCTCGTCGACGCGGCCACGACCCCGCCGGAGGGCTGACCGCACTCCCGGGCGCCGCGCGGCAGACAGCTCCGATCAGACCGTGCTGTACTGCCCTCATGACGGCGCGAACGCGACTGCGGCACCGGGAACGGCACGCGGCCCAACGGGCCGGCTGGCTGCGCGCCGCCGTGCTCGGCTCGAACGACGGCCTGGTCTCCACGTCGAGTCTCGTCGTCGGAGTGGCGGCGAGCGGCGCGTCGGGTGGCGCGATCCTTACCGCCGGCGTCGCCGGGCTCACCGCCGGCGCGCTGTCGATGGCCGTCGGCGAGTACGTCTCCGTCAGCGCGCAGGCGGACGTGGAGCGGGCCGACCGCGCCCTCGAACAGGCCGAGCTGGCGGCGACCCCGGCCGCCGAGTTCGCCGAACTCACCGGCATCTACGAACGGCGCGGCCTGCCCCGCGACCTCGCCGAGCAGGTCGCCCGGGCATTCACCGAACGCGACGCCCTGGCCGCGCACATGCGGGACGAGCTGGGCCACAACGAGATCAACCAGGCCCGGCCGCTGCAGGCCTGCGCCGCCTCGGCGGCCAGCTTCACCGTCGGCGCCCTGGTGCCCTTCGTCGGCCTGGCGGCACCGGCGGGCTGGCCGCGGATCGTCGGCGTCGTCGGCGTCACCGTCCTCGGCCTCGCCGTGGCCGGCGCGCTGGCCGCGCGCACGGCGGGCACCGCGCTCGCCCGCCCGACGCTGCGGGTCGTCCTCGGCGGCTGCGCGGCGATGGCGGTGACGGCCCTGGTCGGCCTCCTCGCCGGCACCGCGTCCGGCTGACCGCGCTGGTGCGCTGGTGCGCTGCCAGCGGCTTTCGCCCGAAGCACCGTCACCGAAAGCAACGGTCCGTCTGGCCGTCTTGTCCGACGTCTGCACGCTGGAGGAGTCGCCGTGGTTCTTCTGTACGGTTGCCCATCGGATTTGTCCATACAGAAGGACCACGAAGCCTGTCGCCAACGATCAACGAGGCCGGCGCCAGCCACCCACGGTCATCCTCACCGCCGAGCGGCGGCCGGGTATGCCCGATACGGATCATTGTGGGTAGGTGTCTACACTGCCCGACCGTGAAGACCATCATCATTGGCACGCTGGCGATCGCGTGCCTGTTCGGCTGTAGCTCCGAGACCGAACCATCCACCACCACGCCAACCACAGCACCCACAGTCGCACCTGGCGCGCCCAGCGTGGACGCGTCAGCGATTCGCTCGCGGTTCCCGGCGCTGGCCGGGTGGACCGACGCGAAGGTGCAACAAGCGGTCGCCAATATGTGCCAGGAGATCGCTTCCGGCAAGGACGACACCACCATCATCAACAATGCCACCCAGCGATTCGAGGTGAACGCCGCTACAGCCACTCAGCTTGTGGAAATTGTTCGCACTGGTTGCTGACTGATGGACTAGCCGTGGTGGAAGCCGGTCCCGGTGCGGTCGAGGGGGTCGGGGGGGCAGGTTCAGATGGGTGGCTCGCAGGTGGTCCCAGGCTGCGAGGCAGGTGAAGTCGGGCGCGTCGAGGGGCCGGCCCGCGGCGCTGCGGCGGTTGAGCTCCGCGCGGGCGCAGCGGCGGATACGGCCGAGCTCGGGCCACCCGACGGGCGATGAGCTGCGGTCAGGAACACCCTGGCCGTGCCGTCAGGGACGGCGCGTGCCGCCGCCACGACCGGAGTCTGATCCGACCGTGGCGACGGCGAGTCACCGCGCAGGAGACGCGACCCCGCTCAGCCCGCCGGGGTCGGCGTGGGCTCGGTGGCCGCCGGCTCGGCGAGTGCCGCGCCGGCACGACGCGCCGGGGCGGCGGCGAGCCGCTCGGCGAGCGCGCCGAAGCCGAGGGCGATCGTCGACCAGAGGATCAGCTGGCTGATCACCGAGTAGAACCGGAACTTGAACAGCACGTCCGCGGGGAAGCCCGGGTAGACGATCCGCCCGTCGGGCGCCTGCAAGGGCTGCGGCGTCTCGGTGGCGAAGTTCCCGTACTCGGCCTTGTTCGAGGCCAGGTGCCCGAACGCGGGCAGCAGGCCCATCGCGACGGCGACCAGCACCAGGAAGACCGCCGCGGCGAGCAGGCTGGCGTTCCAGGTGCCGACCCGGCCGGCGAGCCAGCGGCCGGTCACCATCGCGAGCCCCATCGCGATGACCGACACGGCCACCATCGTCACGTACAGGGCGCTGCGCGCCCCGATCGTCTCCTCGTGGCCGACGGCCGGCGGGTTGGCCGGATACTTCGCGAACGGCACCAGGTAGAGCGAGACGAACCCGGCCGCGGCAAGCAGGCAGGCCAGCACGCGCGGCCGGACGTCCGGGTAACGCCGGGAGACCACCAGGTAGGCGACGACGAACAGCCCACCGATCGCCAGGCCGAACACGGCCATGCCGACGCCGATGCCGACGTTGCTCTGCACGGACCGGCTGAAGACCTCGGCGCCCTCGTGGCCGGCGTGGTGACCGGCGGCCGCGTCGAGCGCGGACTGCGCCTCGTCCCGGCCGGACTCGTAGTCGATCGCGTCCTGGATGAAGGGCTCGGCGAAGATGCGGGCGAAGACGAACGCCAGCAGCCCGCCGAGAACACCTACTCCCAGGCCGCGGTAGATGTATCGGAACTCCACCTCGCGGCCCCCGCTCAGTGGCAGGGGAAACCGAGGAAGTGACGCGCGTCGTGCACGAACTCGTGGATATGGGTATCCGAGCCGAACAACGACGTCGCGCCCTGGTCGACGCCGATGAAATACAGCAGCAGCAGCGACAGCAGCGCGGTGAGCCCGAGTGCCGCCCGGCGGGCGGTCAGCGGGAAAGTGATGGACCGATTGTCGGTCTGGGCCACTGGCGTGGTCATGCGGAGCCTCCTGAGGGATCGTGCGTCCCGGTTACGGGCGTCCTGCGTTCAGGTCTGACTCCCAGGCACCATCCGACCGCACAGCGCGGGTCGGACGGGGCCGGTCACAGCGGCGCGACCGTGCCGGAATCTCACCGGCTTCATCACACAGGCGATCGGAGTATGCGGTTCCGATCAGGGTGCTGTCAACGGGCCCGAACTGGGCAAACAGCACATCTACCCTTATCGCGGGCTTGATCGGCGATTCGCGATCACGATCGACGCGCGTGCCGGCAGCGGGACTGCCCGCGCGCACCGGGCGAGCCGGGGCGGATCGGCCTGGCGGTCGGGTTCGCTCCGCCGCGCCGCGAGGCTCCGCTCGAGCCACCTCACCCGCTCCACCCGTTTCCCGACCTCGCCCGGCACATTTCCGGCAGATCTTCCAGCCGCAGCGACGACCATCTCCGATCCGGCCTTGATATGCCTCGACCACGGGTTCGCGCACCCGACCAGACAGGGCCTCACCACCGATCTCATCATTGTCAGGGATGACCGCGGGATATCGCTGTCAAGAATATGCCGGACGACTCTCACCTGCGCTGTCCGCGTATTCCGGTGAACCAGGATGGGGTCGGTCCGGCCAACCCGGGACCTGCCGCGCCACCACTGGATATCCGTCCAGTTCAGCACTCGGATCGCGGTCTCCCGGCGGACCGTGAACCCAACTGCCGCCGGGCCCCGGACGCACGGTCGACCGCCGTGGAATTGCGTCCCGTCCCTCCGCGCCCGCCCGAACGGAGGCACCGGTGAGCGCCTGCCAGAACACGGCGGCGGCGGCCGCCGAGCACCGCCAGCCGCGGTCCGCGCATTCCGGACGGGTCATTCCGAATGCCGATCAGGCGTCCGGTATGCTGCCGCCAACGCAGACCGGGGGGTATGCATATCATGTTTCGGATGGCTCGAAGGGGCCTTTGTTCGGCAGCCGGAGTCAGCGCCACCGTGCTGGCCGCCGGCCTGCTCGCCGGCTGCGGGCCTGCCGGGGACGCCGTCGGCACCGCGCCGGCAAGCGCGAGCGCCACCGCGGAGATCGCCGCGGCACTGGCCACGCCAGCCCTCAGCACGGCGCCGGCTCCCAGCACCGCACCGGCCGACGTACGCGCGGCCGCCACGAGCGCCGCGCCGACCCCACTCAGCTCCCGAGCGCCGGTGGCCGCGCCCGGCGCCCGTTCGGCGCCGACGTCCGCCAACCCGCCGGCACCGACCAACCCGCCGGCACCGACCAACCCGCCGACGGCTGCCCAGGCACCCGCGAACCCGCCGGCCGCCAACCCTGCCCCCGCCGGCCAGCCGGCCGCGGGGCAACCCGCGGTGAACCCGGCTCCCGCGAACGAACCCGTCTACGCCAACTGCGCCGCCGCCCGCAGTGCCGGAGTGGCACCGCTGCACCGCGGTGATCCCGGATACGCCAGCCACCTGGACCGCGACGGCGACGGCATCGCCTGCGAATAGCGTTCCTCGCGCGGTTCGGCGGTGGGGCGCGGTTCGGCGGTGGCACGCGGTTCCACCCGACGACGGACGGGCACGGTGGGCGTGGCGGTGCGCCGCGGGACAGTGGCACGAACGTCCTCGGGCAGGACGTCGACGACCGCCATCAGGTCGGGCAGCAGGTGCGGCTCGGTGGTCAGGGCGCGCAGCGCGTGGCCGACGGTGATGTCGTGGTCGGGTCGGTGGACGATCGTGATCGGGTTGTCGGCGGCCACCTCGCCTTCGGTGAGCACCCGCAGGTAGGCGCCTGGTTGGCCGCGGTGGATGACGCGGGCGACGAGGTCCGGCACGTCCCAGAAGGCGGCGAACACCCGGCAGGGCACCCGTGGCGCGCTCACCTCGAACACGGCGCTGCCGATCGCCCATCGCTCGCCGATGCGCGCGCCGGTGACGTCCAGCCCGGACGTGGTGAAGTTCTCGCCGAAGCTGCCGGGCGGCAGCCGCCGGCCGGTCGTCTCAGATTCACGGCACGCAGCATCAACAGGCTGCCATTCTCGCATCGGCGCCGGCCCGACACCGCCGTCGGTCCAGCGCGCCCGGTCCGGCAGCCCAGCACCGCGGCGAGGGTCAGGAGGCGCCGACCGCCCGCGCGGTGAGGACCATCGCCGCGTAGCGCATCGTGAACCGTCCGCCCATCTCGTCGATCACCGCGCCGAGACCGGCAAGCAGCCGCGCCAGCTGCTCGGTCGGGAGCACATTCGCGTCTCCCGAGGTCGACATCTGCTCCAGCCACTCGTCCCGGGTGTATTCGCGCGTCCAGTCAAAGCGCCACTGTTCCGGTTCACCGAATCCGCCGCAGTCCCGGATGCCGCCCGCGACGCGGTCGACCACACCCTGACAGGCGTCAACGGCGGACCGCGCCCACGGGTTGCGCGGCAGGTCGGGCAGCTCCCGCTCATGGACCGCGCGGAACGACTCGGCGATGTCCGGCGCGGGGTCGAACACGTTCCAGTACACGGCCAGCCGGCCGCCGGGCCGCAGCACCTCGGCCGCGCGGG
>NZ_JALKFX010000269.1 GCF_023243045.1 Frankia sp. AgB32 | reverse complement strand
CCTCACGCTCAGCCCACTGCTTCAAGTTCACTTACGCATTATATCGCATACTCAAGCTGCGGCAGTTGACAACCCCTACCTTCGCGACCAGGTCCTGCGGACCAGGCAGCCCCTCTATGCCGCCTGACCCGCGCAAACACCTCTGGGACGCGGCCGAGCTCGCCCGGGGCTCGCCGATGGCCGCACCTTCGACGACTATCTGGCGAACGCGATGCTCGCAGGCCCCCGGTCAGGCTTCGGCTACGTGGATGACGTCGTCGATGCGTTGCTCCCGGAGGCGGCCCTGGGCGACGAGCAGGTCGAGGTGGGCGGCGGTTTCGCTGGTGGCGAGCATGCGGTTGAAGACGTCGAGGTCGTCGAAGGGCCGGGCGCGGCGGGTCCAGGGCAGGGCACGGGCGACCTGGTAGGCGGTGTCGGCGCCGGCGGTCACTGCGGCCACCGCGGCGTCGAGGCGTTCCGCGTGGTGTTCGAGGAGTTCGTCGACGCGGGCGTGGACGCTGTCGGTCACCGGGCCGTGGGCCGGTAGGAGCCGGGCGTCGGGCATCGTGCGGACCATCCGCAGCGAGGTGAGGAACGCGCCGAGGGGGAGCGGGCCCGGGTCGGTGGTGAGGCCGATCGACGGGGTGATGGTCGGCAGGACGTGGTCGCCGGCGAACAGCAGGCGTTCGGCGGGGTCGTGGAAGACCACGTGGCCAGGGGTGTGGCCGGGGGTCGGCAGGGCGCGCAGGGTGGTGGTGGCGAGGGGGACGTCGACCTCGCCGTCGATCCACTCGTCGGGCATCTCCCAGACACCGGGGCTGTCCGGGTTGTCCTGGATGCGCTGCTCCAGCTCGTCGGCGAGCGCGGCGGCGCCGAGCTGGCGCAGGCCACGGGCGCGGTGTTCGCGGGCGGGCAGCGCGCCGGTGTTGAGGAGCCGTTCCAGGGCGGGCTGCTCGCCGCGGCCCAGGGCGATCGTCGCGCCGAAGCGGCGGCGCAGCGCCACGGCCTGGGTGTAGTGGTCGCGGTGGACGTGGGTGACGAGGAAGCGCTTCACGTCGCCGAGACCGGCGCCGAGCTGGCCGAGCAGCATTTCGAGCTGGCGTTCGGACTCGGGCACCGACCAGCCGGCGTCGACGAGGACCAGGCCGCCCGGCTGCTCGATGGCGTAGACGTTCACCGCGCGCAGGCCGTCGTTGGGCAGCGGCAGGGGGATGCGGTGGATCCCGGGGTGGACCTCCTCGACGACCGGCTCGGCCCAGCTGTACCTGTCCATCTGGTCCCGCCCCTCCCCGTGCCGGGAGGACACTCCGCGGCGGTCGTGGCCAGCAGGGACGGTGTCCACTGGGGTCTGCCTCGACATTCCATCTATACATCTATCGGGGTACGTGGGGCGCTGGGTTCGGTCGCGAGCGCGCCAGACGCGATCATGCGAGTATTTGTCCTGTCGAGGGCCCCGGCCCGCCGCGGGAGCCACCGAGGAGTGATCGGGTGGGGTTCTGGAGCCTGCTGGAGGAGGCGGCCCGCAGCCGTCCGGACGCGGTGGTCCTCGCCGACGACCCCTCGCCGACCTGGTCGAACACTGCCGGGCCGACGGGCTCGCCCGGCACAGGTACCCGGAGCGCCTCGAACTGCTCGAGCGGTTGCCGCGCAATCCATGGGCAAGGTCCTCGCACGGCCCCTGCCCGCCCGACGCCACGAAGAGCAGTGTATGTGTCACTCTCCGCAATCATCAATCGTTCGGCTCTCAAATAGGCAGACGATAGGGTGTGGCGCGGCACAGTGCGCTACGTAACATTTGGGAAGAGGGTGCCGTGAAGGCTGAAGACATGATCCTTGTCAGCGTCGACGACCATCTCGTCGAGCCGCCGACCGTGTTCGACGGACGGCTGCCGGCGAAGTTCGCCGACCAGGCGCCCACGGTCATCAAGACCGACGACGGCAGCGATGTCTGGACGTTCAACGGCACGATCATCCCGAACGTCGGGCTCAACGCGGTCGCCGGCCGCCCAAGGGAGGAGTACGGCGTCGAGCCGACCTCGTTCGAGGAGATGCGCCCGGGCTGTTACGACGTCCACGAGCGGGTCAAGGCCATGAACGCCGGCGGTGTGCTCGGCTCCATGTGCTTCCCGTCGTTCCCCGGCTTCTCCGGCCGGCTGTTCGCCGCGGCGGACGACAAGGACCTCGCGCTCTCCGTGTTGCAGGCCTACAACGACTGGCACCTCGAGGAGTGGGCCGGCGCGTACCCGGGCCGCTTCATCCCGATGGCGCTGCCGATCCTGTGGGACGCGGAGCTCTGCGCCGCCGAGGTCCGCCGCGTCGCGGCCAAGGGCTGCCACTCGCTGACCTTCACCGAGAACCCGGCGACGCTGGGCTACCCGAGCTTCCACGACGCCTCCTGGGACCCGCTGTGGCGCGCCCTGTCGGAGACCGGCGTGGTCATGTCGATCCACCTCGGCTCGTCCGGGAAGCTCTCGATCACCGCACCGGACGCCCCGATCGACGTGATGATCACCCTGCAGCCGATGAACATCTGCCAGGCGGCCGCCGACCTTGTCTGGTCGCGGATCATCAAGGAGTTTCCGGACGTGCGCATCGCGCTGTCCGAGGGCGGCACCGGCTGGATCCCGTACTTCCTGGACCGCCTCGACCGGACCTACGACATGCACCACCTGTGGACCGGCCAGAACTTCGGCGGCAAGCTGCCGAGTGAGGTCTTCCGCGAGCGGTTCCTGACCTGCTTCATCGCCGACCCGGTGGGCGTGAAGCTGCGCCACGACATCGGCATCGACAACATCGCCTGGGAGTGCGACTACCCGCACTCGGACTCCTCGTGGCCGAGCGCTGCCGAGGAGCTGGAGCGGGTCACCGCCGGTCTCCCCGACGACGAGATCAACAAGATCACCTACGAGAACGCGCTGCGCTGGTACCAGTTCGACCCGTTCTCGCACCTGCCGCGGGAGAAGTCGACCGTCGGCGCGCTGCGGGCGGCCTCGGCCGACCACGACGTGTCGATCCGCAGCTTCGACCAGGGTCGCTTCGAGCGCCAGGTCGGCGTGAGCCTGGGTGACATCGCCAGCGGAGCGACGGCCTGAGCGGACAGCGGCCGGCGGTCCGCGCCGGCCGGTCCCAGCCCATCTGAAGCCCGGAGGAGCCAGCATGGCAGACATCGAGCATCCGGCGCGGTTCGCCGCCTCGGCACCGCGGCGGCCGGCGGTGATCCTCGGCGAGCAGGTCGTCACCTACGGGGAGCTCGAGGCACGCTCCAACCAGCTCGCGCACGCCCTGCGGTCCGCCGGCCTCGGGATCGGCGACCACCTCGCCGTCCTGATGGAGAACCGGACGGAGTACTTCGAGGTCGTCTGGGGTGCCCTGCGGGCCGGCCTGGTCGTCACGCCGATCAACTGGCACCTGACCGTCGCGGAGGCCGCGTACATCGTCGCCGACTGCGGCGCGGCCGTTCTCGTCGCGTCCGCGCCGCGAGCCGACGTGGTCGTCGGCCTCGACGCGCCGGCCCTGCGGGTGCGCCTGGCCGTCGGCGGCCCCATCGACGGTTTCGACCCCTACGAGCGGACTCTCGCCGCCCAGCCCTCGACGCCGCTCGACGACGAGTGCGAGGGCGCCTGGATGTTCTACTCGTCGGGCACGACGGGCCGACCGAAGGGGATCCGCCAGACCCGCGTCGGCGCCCCGCTCGGCGAACCCACCCCGTTCACCGCGATGATGCGGGCCCTCTACGGCGGGGACGAGTCGACCCGGTACCTCAGCCCCGCGCCGCTGTACCACGCCGCCCCGCTGGGCTGGGCGACCGCGGTGCACCGCCTCGGCGGCACGGTCGTGGTCACCGAACGGTTCGATCCGGTCGAGTTCCTCGGCGAGATCGAGCGGCACCGCGTCACCCTCGCCCAGGTCGTGCCGACCCACCTCGTCCGGTTGCTGAAGTTGCCGGACGAGGTGCGCACCGGGTTCGACCTGTCCAGCCTGCGGACCCTCGTGCACGCCGCCGCGCCGTGCCCGGTCGAGGTCAAGCGGGCCGTGCTGGACTGGCTGGGGCCGATCGTCCACGAGTACTACTCCGGCAGCGAGGGCGTCGGGTTCTGCACCATCGGCCCGCGGGAGTGGCTCGAGCATCCGGGCTCGGTCGGCAGGTCGATGCTCGGCCCGGTGCACATCGTCGGCGATGACGGCGCCGAGCTGGGGCCGCGTGCCGAGGGCCGGGTCTTCTTCGAGGGCGCCGCGACGTTCGAGTACACCGGCGGCGCCGGCCGGACCGCCGAGGCCTTCGACGACCGGGGGTGGGGCACCTTCGGCGAGGTGGGCTGGGTCGACGAGGACGGCTACCTGTACCTGACCGACCGCGTCTCCAACATGATCATCTCGGGTGGGGTGAACATCTACCCGCGCGAGATCGAGGACGTCCTCATCGCGCATCCGGCCGTCGCCGACGTGGTGGTGATCGGCGTGGCCGACGCGGAGATGGGCGAGTCGGTGCGCGCCGTCGTCCAGCCGCAGACGGAGCCGGTCGACCCCGGCGCTCTCGCCGCCGAGCTGACCGCGTTCGTGCGGGAGCGCATCGCCCATTACAAGGCCCCGCGCTCGGTGGTCTTCCTGGCCGAACTCCCGCGCCTGCCCACCGGCAAGATCGCGCGCCGGCTGCTGCCCGCCGAGGCGACGGCCTGAACCGCGCGGACGGCGCATCACACCTCCCCCCACCGGATGTCCCCCTCGACCGGGTCAACGAGGCGTTCCACGACCTGACGGCCATCGCCGTCAACGGGCGGATCCTCGTCACGCCCTGAGCTGGTCGGTGCGGCGTTCCCCGGTGACGAAGCGGCTCGCCTCGAAGGTGCCGGCGATCGACGGGTCGACGGGATGGCCGTACCGTTGCGCGGTCGCCAGCGACCGCTCGGTGCGGACGTCCCAGCCCAGCCGGCGCAGCGCGGCGGCGGCGTCGCGGCCCGGTTCGTCATGGACGAGGGAATGCAGGTCGATGCCCCAGAGCTGGCGGGCGACATCCAGGTCGCCGGCGGAGAGCAGGCGCTCGACCTGGCCGAAGTCCTCGACGGCGACCTGGCTGCCCGGCGCGGACAGGGTGCTGATCGTGTCGAGCAGGCGTTGCTCGGCCGCGGCGTCGAGGTAGGCCAGCAGGCCCTCGGCGAGCCACGCGGTGCGCTGAGCCGGGTCGTGTCCGGCGGCGTGCAGCGGCGCGGCCCAGTCCCGGCGCAGGTCGACGGGCACGAGCCGGTGCCGCGCGGCCGGCCTGGCGCCCTGCGCGCCGAGGACGGCCAGCTTGAACGACAGCACCCGCGGCTGGTCGATCTCGAACACGACGCTGTCGGCGGGCCAGTCCAGTCGGAACGCCCGGGTGTCCAGGCCGGCGGCGAGCAGGACGCCCTGGCGGATACCCGCCGCGATCGCGCCGGCGAAGTACTCGTCGAAGAACCTCGTGCGCACGCCCATGTACCGGGACATCAGCAGCCACTCCCCGGGAATCGGCATGCCGGCCAGTTCCTGCAGGTTCGTCGGCAGCTGCCGCGGCAGGTCGGCGGCGTGCACGAACGCCTCGGCGTACGGGTCGTTGATGAGGGCGTCCGGCCGGTGGGTCTCGATCGCCCGCGCGGAGGCGACACCCAGGGCGGTGACGCCGACGCCGGTCACGATGTCCCAGTCGTCGGCGGACGGTGCCTCGTCCGCACCGGCCCGGGCGGTGTCCTCGGCCCGAGGACGTTCCGGGCCTCCCGTAGTTGATCGGCTGCCGCGCGTGTTCGCCATGGACGGCAGCCTCTCGCCCCGCCGGTGGTTGCGCACCTCGGACGCCGCGGGTGGTGGGTGAGTGGGTGATGGGGTGGTTGCGGTGGTGGTGGCTGGCTCAGGGCAGGTGCGCCGCGACCGCGTCGGCCGCGTCGGCGATGCCACCCTGGGAGCGCAGCGCCGCCCGCACCAGAGCGAGCCGCTGGGCGATGTGCGGGGAGGTCGCGACCGCCTCGACCTCGGCCCGCAGCAGCCGCGGATCGACCTGCTGGGCGAGCAGCTGGCGGCTGATTCCCAGGGCGGAGAGGATCGCGGCGTTGCCGAACTGCTCGGCGGCCAGCGGGATCGCCACGGTCGGCACACCGAACCACGCCGCCTCGACGCAGCTGCCCATGCCGGCGTGGGTGACGAACGCCGACGCCCGGGCCAGCACGCCGAGCTGCGGCACGCTGCGATGCGCCTCGACGTTGACCGGCAGCGGACCGAGCCCGGCGGGATCAACGCGGCGCCCGACGGCCATCACCACATGCCAGTCGGTCTCGGCGAACGCCGCAGCCGCGGCCCGGTAGATGTCCGGCCGGTCGTTGAACACGGTGCCCAGCGAGATCAGCAGCACCCGGCGGCGGTTCGGTGGCGGCGCCCAGCTCTGCGCGGCCAGCCGGGCCGGATCCAGGCACGGGCCGACGAAACGCACCGTCGGCCGGACCCGGTGCAACTGCGGCTGCAGGACCGACGGGATCAGGCAGACCGCCGGGACCGCCGCCGTCATCCACTCCCACGCATCGCGGTCGATGCCCTGCCCGCGCAGCCAGTCGCCGTACGCCGCGTGGTAGCCGAGCCCGGCCGGCGAGGTGCGCGGCGGCCGGAGCATGGGGGCGTTCTCCGCCTCGAACCCCTCCCAGGGCATCCACGTCGGGGACAGCAGCACCGTGGGCACGCCGAGGCGGGCGCCGAGTACCGGCCCGGCCAGCGCGGCGATGTCGTGGATCACCAGGTCGGGGGGATCGGCGGTGAAGTGGTCGAGCAGCCGCGGCAGGCTGGCGATCCCCTCGTTCAGGAACATGTGGGTGTCGAGTTCGGCGATGGGGTTGTCCGGCCACTCGTCGTCCTCGGCCGGCAGCGTCGACGCGAAGGTCACCGGTTCGACGCCGGTGGGCGCGACGAGGCCGGCGAGTCGGTCGCCGATGGCATAACCGACCCGGTGGCCGCGGCGGACCAGCTCGGCGATGACGCCGAGCGAGGGGTGGACGTGGCTGGGCGTCGTGCAGCCGATCATGGCGATGTGGCGTGCGGTGGGCATCTGTCCTGCCATCGGTCGGGCCCCGCCCGACGTCGCGACGCGGGCGCCGCGGGGGAGGGGGACGGGCGGGACCGGGGGGCCCCCCCCCGCCGCGGCCGCCCCCGCCGCCCCGCGCCGCCCCGGGG
>NZ_JALKFX010000268.1 GCF_023243045.1 Frankia sp. AgB32 | reverse complement strand
TGCAATCCTCCATCTTTCGTACAGCACCGCTGTCGATCACTCAGCTAGCAAGCAACCTTCAGCGTTCGTGGCACACCGGCTTTTTCAAGAAGCTGTTCTCCATGAGCAGCTCACGGTTCTGCCGTTCGAGTTCGCGTATTCGCGTGTTGTCCTCGGCGGCCGGTGACGGTGCCTCGCCGGCGTGGGCACGCCGGTAGGCGGCGACCCAGACCCCGAGTGTTCCCTCGAGGATGCCGAGTTCACGCGCGACGTCTGCGATCGGACGAGATGTCTCGATCACCATCTTCACCGCCTCGTCCTTGAACTCGGGCGAGTATCTCTTGCGCTTCTGCGTCAACTATTACCCCTTCCGTGCTGCCCCTAATTCTAGTAGGGACCGCTGTCCGGGAGAAAAGGGGCACCTCACTTGGCCGCAGATGCGGTGGTGGGTTGGGCGGGTGCACTGTTGGTTTGAGGACAGTTCAGTCATGAAGTCTTGTCTCCGGTTCCAGCCTGCCTCGACCAGCTGCAGGTGATTGGGCGTCTAGTCGTGTCGGTAAAGGGTTCGAGGGAGGTGGCTGCGCGGTCGGCGAGGTGGATGATGGTCGGGCCGTGGGAGCCTTCGAGTGCCGACAGCCGCTGGGTGCCCTGGGCGGCGGCGCCGTGGAGGCATTGGCGTAGGCAAGTGATCATGGGTCATCGAGCTGCTCGGGTTGGGTCCTGCAGGGGATTCGGCGGCGCGTCAGGGCTTCTCAGTCGGAACTTCGCGGAGACATGAGGGGGTCGCGGGCGTGCCGGCGAAGCGGTCAGTGAGGTAGGAGGTCACTGTGTCGATGTGGTTCCACGCGTCGCCGTGAACCTCGCCGGCGTACGGCCGCCACGTCACGTCCACTCCCTCGGCGCAGTACCGGCGCGCCAGGGCTTCGGCCTGGTCGAACGCGACGACCGTGTCGGCTGTGCCGTGGTAGAGCAGGATCGGGACGGTGGGCGGCGTCGCGCCGAGGGAGTTCTGCGTCAGGCGGGCCTGCCAGGGCGGTGCGTGGAGCAGGTCCGCAGTCAGGATGTCGCGTACATGCTTGCCGGCGAATGGGGGCAGGGCCTGCTTGATGCACTCGGTGCGCAGCCGCTGGACGGCGGGGCGGAAGGCAGGCTGGACGGCGTCGTCGAACCGTAGCTCCGGGTAGGCGGCGGCGAAGCCGATCGCCGACATGAGCTCTGCCCCGGCCCAGGGCCTGCCGTCGACCGCTTCGCTGACCTTGGTCAGGTCCGCGGGTACCCCGCCGGCCGCGACGGCGACGCTGCGCAGTTCGGGCGCGTAGGCCGGCGCGAGCTGCCCCGCCCACGTGGCCGCGCCGCCGCCCTGCGAGTAGCCCCAGAAGGCGACCTTCGTGTCGGCGCGCAGACCGGCGCCGCGCAGGCGCTGGGCCGCGCGGACCGCGTCGAGGACGGCGTGGCCCTCGGACCGGCCGACGCTGTACGTGTGGTCCCCTGGTGTGCCGAGCCCTTCGTAGTCGGTGACAGCCACCGCCCAGCCGTGGCGGGCGGCCGCGACGAGGTGGTCGGTCCAGTCGAAGGTGCCGGCCGCGATCGTCCTGGAGGGCGCGCAGGTGTCCCCCAGCCCCTCGGTACCGGTCGCGAACCCGACCACCGGGGCGGTCGACCGTGCCGCGGCCGAGGGCAGGATGACGGTGCCCGACACAGCGTCGGGCCGTCCGAGTGCGTCGGTCGACAGGTACAGCATCTGGACGACCTCGACACCCAGGCCAGGCAACTGACCGGTCGACGCAATCTTGCGTGACCACAGGATGTCGCCGGGCTGGCCGTGGGGCAGCGGCAGTGGCGGGGCGTAGAAGGCGTCCCCCTCCGGAGCAGGGACCTGCCCGTGGTGCAGAACGGCTGCGGGGCTCGCCGGCGGCGGGGTTCCTGCGCCGGCCGGCTGCCCAACGCCGCCGCAGGCTGCGGCGGCGAGCACCAGGCCGGTGGCGAGGCCCGCCCGCCGTGTGCATGCCAGCGGTTTCACACGTCGCGCCATCGCTCTCCGTTCTTCGGCTGTCACCGCCACGGCGAGCGGCATCGGGCCGCCCCTTTTCCCGAGCGGCATGGAAAGTGTCACGGGTACCGAGCCGGGGGCGCGTCGGGAGTTTCTGTGGTTCGCCTCGGGAGAAACCATGAGACGCGGCCGATGGCGCCCCCTTGGGTCAGGAGCAAGCGCGGCCGAGAATTCCACGGATGTGATCATGCTGCTATCGTTGGCACTGTGGTGGGGGGTGCGCGGCAGGCGCCATCGGCCGCGTCCCTCGCGGCGCACAGCATCGTCCTTGCCGTGGCGGTCACGGGAGACGCATGGCTGGGTTTTGGGTACGGCACGATGGGTCCCGCCGTCGCGGTGTCCGGAATCGGCACTGGTCTGTGGTTCGCGGTGGCCGGGCTCGTGCTGTGGCGGATCCGGCCGGGCAGCCGGACAGGCCTCTGGCTGGTGGCGCTCGGCTATTCGTCTCTCATCGAGATTCCCCATGATGTTCAGCTGCCAACGACCTTTCCCGGATACGACGTCTTCACAGTCGTCGGCGCGGGCCTGTATCTCGTGCCGGTCGCGATCGCCGCGCAGCTGCTGCTGTCCTACCCCTCGGGCAGGCTTTCCGCAGGTGTGGACCGTGCAGTGGTCACCATCGCGTTCTGGCTCGCCGCTATCGCCGGTCCGCTCCTGCTGGTCACCCGCACCATCGACCACTCGACCTGCACTTTCTGGTGTTACGACAGTCCCGTTCAGCTGATCGCTAGCCGCCGGCTCTACCTCGATCTGGAGAACGCGAACCTGGCCGCGTGGCTCGTCCTCGCCGTCCTGGCGGTGGCGCTGCTCGCCCGCCGGGCCGCGCGGGCGGCGCCGAGGCTTCGCCGGACTCTCGGCGGCGTGTTCGCCGGGTTCGCCGCCGCCGTCGTCTGCTTCGTCGGTTTTCAGATCGCCGAGCACCTTGCGCCGGGCTCCGCCGTCGACGACGCTTTGTACTACGCGTACGCCTGGGTCGCGGCGGCCGCGCTGGTCGTCCCGTTCTTCGCCGGACTGGTCGCCGAGCGCCTCGCCTTCGCCTCCGTCGGCAGCCTGGTCGGACGGCTCGCCCACGTCTCCGCCGCGACCGTCCAGACTGAGCTACGCAATGTACTGCGCGATCCTGCCCTGCGGGTCGTCTTCCCCTCCGACGGAACCGTCGTCGACACCACGGGAACGCCCTACCATCTGCCCACAGATGGCTCCCAGGTCGTCACCGCGCTCGGCGATCCACCGTTCGCGCTGCTCGCCCACGACCCCACATTGACCGACCGCCAGGAGCTGCTCGACGCGGCGGCGGGCGCCGCCCGGCTCGCCCTCGACAACGCGCGCCTATACGCCGAGGTCCGCCACCAGCTCGCCGAGGTCAACGCCTCTCGGCAGCGGTTCGCCGCCGCCGCCGACGACGAGCGCCGCCGCCTCGAACGCGACCTGCACGACGGCGCGCAGCAACGCCTGTTCGGCTTGGGTCTCACCGTAGCCGTCCTACGCGGCCAGCTCGGCGATGGCCCGATGCGCGCCCTCGTCGACGAGCTCGACGAGCAGGTGCGCGACGCGATCCACGAGCTGCGCGACGTCGCGCATGGCATCCGGCCCGCTGTTCTCGACGAGCAGGGCCTCGCGCCCGCGCTCGCCGCTCTCGCCCGCCGCTGCCCGGCACCGGTGACCCTCGACGTCCGCGTCGAAGACCGCCTCGACCCGATCCTCGAGGCAACCGCCTACTACGTGGTCGCCGAGGCATTGCAGAACGTCTCCAGGCACGCCGCCGGTTCGCAGACGGCTGTCGCCGCGGTCCGCGCCGAGGGCCATCTGGTCGTCGAGGTCGCCGACGATGGTCCCGGCGGCGCGTCGGCCTCAGCCGGGACCGGGCTACGCGGCCTCGCCGACAGGGTCGCCGCCGCCGGCGGCAGACTGACTGTCACCTCCCCACCAGGTGGGGGTACCCAGCTGCGAGCGGAGCTGCCATGCGCGTGATCGTCGCCGACGACTCGGTCATCGTGCGCGAGGGACTACGCCGCCTGCTCGAGGCCGAGGGCCATGAGGTCGTCGAGCTGCTCACAGACGCGCAGGCGATCCCGGCAGCCGTCGCGCGTGGTCAACCCGACGCGGTGATCCTCGATATCCGGATGCCGCCGACGCGCACCGACGAGGGGCTGCGGGCCGCGTTGTCGCTACGGGCCGCGGAGCCCGACCGGGGGGTCCTGCTACTCACCCAGAACCCGGTGCCCGAGTACGCCACCCGGCTGCTGGCCAGCGGTGCCCGCGCAGCCGGCTACCTCCTCAAGGACCGGATCCTGGCACCGCGGCAACTCAGCGAGACCCTAGGGATCCTCGCCGCCGGCGGCACCGTCGTCGATCCCGACGTCGTCTCGGAACTCCTCGCGACCCGACGCCGCGACGACCCGCTCGCTCGCCTGACCGCCAGCGAGCGCGCCGTCCTGCAACTAATGGCACAGGGGCTCTCCGACCGGGGCATCGCCCAACGGCTGTTCGTGTCGGTCAACACCGTCGGCACCCACACCGGCAGCGTCTTCCGCAAGCTCGACCTGCCCGCAAGCGCTACCGACAACCGCCGCGTCCTGGCCGTGCTGACCTACCTCGAACACCGCTGACCACCCACGGCCCGCCTTCCCCGCTGCTGACCGGGTGAGCCCGGTGGCCCAACCACCGGCACTCCCCTAGCGGCGACATAGGGTCCACGCCGAGAGCCCCGATAGGGATCCCGCGAGGACAGCCAGCCTCTTCTGGAGAAACGGTCGTTGTTAGCCACTTTCAGTAGGTGGCCATCTGCCATGGTTGGCCAGAATGATCAGGCTCGGCAGTCCTTGTGTCAGCCTGCGTCGACAACCATGGTTGTCGACGCAGGCGGTGATGAGCGGATCGGACGGTTAGCGGTGGGTGCCCGCGCGCCTGTTTCGTCGGCGCTCGGTGTCCCGGTGGCGCAGATCGGAGACGAGGTGGCTGACGGCCTCGGCGCGGGTCCGATAGCTGCGCCCTGCTGGGAACACGGGGGTGAGCCCGGGTGCCAGCGGCAGCCATCCACTGGGTCGGTCCGTGTAGGCGCTCCTGTAGACGGGGCGGAGCCTGCCACAGTCCACACCATCGATGATCACGCGGTATCCGCCGTCGGTCCGTTCCAGGGTGGATCTGCTGTGCTCGGTCGCGGCAGCCGCGGTGGCGATGGCCCTGTCCAACGCGGACAGCGGCGTGCGTGGCCGCGCCCGTGGAGAGCGCGTCTGGCGCGGCCGGGAGACGCCGGGACGCGCGCCGGTCCGCTCCGGCGGCCCGGCGCCGATCTCCACCGGGTCCGGCTCGACAACCATGGTTGTCGCACTCCCGGGTTTGGGTGTCGATGCTACGGGCTCGGTGGGCAGCTGCGCGGGCCCTGCCTCCGCGACACCTAGGGTGGAGCCCGCCTCCACGACTACACCCTCCTCCGGCGCCGAATCGACAACCAAAGTTGTCGCATGGTGGGCCGTGGGGTCCCCTTCGCTGGGCGAACGGCTGACCGGGCCACCCATCGCCTCCACCGGCTCGGACGCGACAGGCGTGGTCGTCGTGGCGCGCCGGGCGTCGAGGAGTCGCGGGAAACGCTTGCGGGCTCCCTGCCGGGTGATCCCGAGCGCGCGACCGATGTCGCCATAGCTCGCCCCCTCCGCCGCCGCCTGCGCCGCGAGTGTTCGAATCTCCGCCTCAAGGGACCGTGCCCGCTCGCTCGCCTCGGCCAGCGCGCCGAGCGTGGGGGTGATCGCATCACCTACCATGCGACAACCATAGATGTCACAGCCCATGACGACAACCCTGGTTGTCGCAGTGGAGCTCACAAGCCGGATACGTTCGTTGTGGCGATCACCAGCTGGTCGATCACGGCATGCCAGCGATCACTGGCAGGGGCGCCGAATGCCCAGCGCCGGTCGAATCTCGGGAGTAGCGCGCGGGCGACAGGCGTGAACCGGTCGTCATCGCCGCGCTTGGGCGATACCGCTCGACAAGGACTCCGCGCATCACCGGCCCAAGGAGAGCGATCGGCGCACTGGACGCCAGCCTTTAATGGACCGTCCGTCACGGCCATGCCAGCGCGAAAGACTGAACAGTGCCAGGATCATCGATCCCAGCGAGACACTCAGGCCGCGACGGTCATCGGCGCAACCCGCCCGCAGACTCGGACCACAATCCCTATCAGAGTGATTTCAGTCACAAATAGGTGCCGAGTATGGGCTTATTGCCCGGATTGCTCGCTCCCTGAGGGGCTTCCCACCGGTGCGCCTGTCTAGCGGGCAGGTCCGATGCTATACGTCTGCGCAGCGTACCGCGTATGTGACCCCCACCCAAGCAGGCCAGGAATTCTGCTTTTCTGGGCATCACATAACTCATGCGGGCGGGAGAAAATGGCTGGTGGAGCGCGGTCTTGGTGGTAACGGATAGTTCGGTTAGCGTCTATTCGTCGAGTTCCGCTGATTCCTGTGAGGTGCCGTGGTTGATCCGTCCTGTGTCCGCCACCCCTGCCACACCGACTCGGATGACGATCCTCCGAACAGTGGGAACCAGCCGCCGCAGGCCGGCAGCGCGGACATCGGAGGTCCGACCGACCGGGCGTATCACCTTGCGCGGGTCTGTTCCGGGTTCACCACCACCATCAGCCGCCGGTCAGCCGAACGCCTGGCCCGGCTGCTCTCCCTGCCCGACGGGCAGGGAGAGCCCCGCGCGGCCTGAACACTGCCGCAGCGCCGCTGCCTGGCCCAACTCGCTGTGTCCTCAACCCCGACGGGGGCCGACCACCATCAGCGTGGTCGGCCCCCGTCGGGATTACGTATGAACCTTTCAACGTGATCACAGCGGGTTCTGATCGATGTGGATACGGCCGTAGTCGAACTTGCCACGCGGCGCCCGCGACTCGTCGATCACCACCGCAGCGAACAGAAACCGCAACACGGCGTTCATCCGGTCGTTCTCCTTTGCCTCGGCCAGCGCCTCCCACGCGGCGCGGGCCTGCGGGCCGGTCAGTCCGGCCAGCACCTCCGCTGTTGGGCGGACCACAGTCTTTCGCTGCACCTTCTTGATCCGTTCCTCCACGGTTCGGCGCATCTCCCGGTACTCGCGTGTAGGAATTTCCCGGGCGTTCCACATCTCCTTCAAGTCGGCCAGCTCCACATTGTCAGCGTCAATCGCGGCCTGGTCCTCCTCAGAAAGGGTGGCAGTGGCCTCCTGCCCGGATGGGTCGAGCCGGGTCAGGAGGCAATGCCGTGAAGCTTAAGTCGATCTTGGGTGGCTGATCTCCGACTCCTGGCCGGTGGGTTGGTACGGCGTGGCG
>NZ_JALKFX010000267.1 GCF_023243045.1 Frankia sp. AgB32 | reverse complement strand
CCACGCCCGGAGCGGCCCACAACCACGCCCACGAACCCTCACCTACAGCAAGATCACTAAACCAGGTGAATGTTTACCTCACCGCATGGCCACAAATGCCTGACCGATAGCTCTCGCCGCGTCAGGTTTCCGCCGCGAGGCGCCGCAGCGAGACTGTCGGGTCGGTGAACTCGCCGCCCGCGTCGGCCCGCCGTGACGAACCGGCGGGCGCGGATTCGGCGGCGGATACGGATATCGTCACGGCACGCCCGCCACGACGGCGGCGGCGGATCTGGCTGCGCGTCCAGGTCCGGAGCCCGGCCGACCGGCAGGGGCGAGTCAGGGACGCGCCAGGTCCGTCGCCACCCCGTCGCGGGCGGAGAAGCCGGGCGCCGGCGGAACAGGAGTGACGGGTGCCGCGACCGGCCGGATCAGGCGACCTCGAGCCAGCGACGCACCCGGAGCCAGCGACGCACCCGCTCGCGCCGGCACCGTCGCCGGCCACCGGGTGGACGACGTCGCGCTGGTTGACCGTGGGAGTCGGCGGCACCCTGACGGTTCTGGTCGCGCTGGGTGCCCTCGGCGCGTGGCTGTTGGCGCACGGCACGGCGGTCAACCAGCGCCTGGTCGACCGCAGCACGCCGGCACTGATCGCCGCGGTGCGGCTGGACGCGGCCCTGGTGAACCAGGAGACGGGTATCCGCGGCTACGGGATGACGGGCCGGGTCGAGTTCCTCGAGCCCTACCGCCTGGGCGGCACCGACCAGGCGCGCGACGTCAGCGAGCTCCGTCGGCTGCTGGCGGGACAGGGCGCCGCGCTGGCCGCCCTCGACGTCGTGCTCACCCGGGCGGCCCACTGGCACGAGGTCTACGCGGACCCGGTCGCGGCCGCCCCGGCGGGTGGGCCGGTGTCGTTCGCGACGGCGCGGGCCAGCGCGGGCAAGACCGCGTTCGACGCGCTGCGCACCGCGAGCACCTCGTTGCAGGCCGAGCTCGCCACGTCCCGGGGCCAGGCGCGCGCGGACCTGAGCCACGTCCGCGCCCAGCGGAACTGGACCTTCGCGGCGATCGCCGCGGTGATCCTGGCTGGCGCGGTGCTGGTGTTCGTCGGTCTGCGGCGCGCGGTGTCCGGTCCGCTGGGACGCCTGGCCCAGGACGCCGGCCGGGTCGCCGCCGACGACTTCGACCGTCCCATCAGGGTCAGCGGACCGGCGGACATCCAGACCGTGGCGCTGAGCGTCGAGCTGATGCGCAGTCGCCTCACGGAGGCACTGAAGACCTCCGAGTCGGGTCGCCGCGAGCTGGACCGCCAGGCCGAGGAGCTACGCCGGTCCAACACCGACCTCGAGCAGTTCGCCTATGTCGCCTCCCACGACCTGCAGGAACCACTTCGTAAGGTCACGAGTTTCTGCCAGCTGCTGCAACGCCGTTACGGTGGTGAACTCGACGACCGCGCCGACCAGTACATCGCCTTCATCGTTGACGGCGCCACGCGCATGCAGAAACTCATCCAGGATCTGCTTGGTTTCTCCCGCGCGGGCCGCGCGGAACAGCCACCGGAAAACGTCGATCTGGAAGCGGTCTACGGCCGCGTCGCGGCGACCTACGAGGACTCCGACGCGGAACTTACCCACGAGCCGTTGCCGTCCGTCATCGGGCATCCGTCGCATCTGGAAATACTGCTGACGAACCTGCTCGGAAATGCCATCAAGTTCCGTCACCCCGACCGCCGGCCGGCGGTCCACGTGAGCGCGCGGCGGGATGGCGATGAATGGCGTGTCAGCGTGACCGACAATGGCATCGGCATCGAACCGCAGTACCGTGACGTCATCTTCGTCATCTTTCAGCGGCTGCACAGCCGCGCGGAGTATCCCGGTACCGGAATAGGTCTCGCCCTCTGCAAGAAGATCGTCGAATATCACGGCGGCCGGATCGCGCTCGACCCGGAGCACGCCGTCGGCACCCGCGTGACGTTCACCCTGCCCGCCGCCGATCCCACAGCCCCCGCCGATCCCGCGACTCAGTCCGACCGGAGTGGGTAGGCAGCGGCCATGGACAGACCCGACGTCGCGCCCGGTGGCCACGCCGCACGCCCGGGACCCGCCCGGCCCCGGGGTGGGACGGCCGACGCGGTGGTGATCGGGGCCGGGGTCAACGGGCTGGTGGCGGCGAACATCCTCGCGGACGCCGGCTGGGACGTCGTCGTCTGCGAGGCGGCGGACGAGGCCGGGGGAGCCTGCCGGTCGGGCGAGACGGTGCGGCCCGGGTATGTCACCGACCTGTTCAGCGCCTTCTACCCGCTGGCCGCCGCATCGCCGGTGCTGCGCGCGCTCGACCTGGAGGCCAGCGGGCTGCGCTGGGCGTGGGCGCCGCAGGTACTCGCCCATCCACTGCCGGACGGGCGGTGCGCCGTGCTGTCCACGGATCTGGACGTCACGGCTCGCTCGCTCGCCGAGTTCGCCCCGGCGGACGCGGGGGCGTGGCACGCCCAGGCCGACCGGTGGCAGCGGATCCGGGAGCCCCTCGTCGAGGCGCTGGTGGCGACGCCGTTCCCGCCGGTGCGCGCGGGCGCCCGGCTCGTTCGCGGGAGGGGGGTGGCGGGGACGCTGCGGTTCACGCGGTTCGCGCTGCTGCCGGTGCGCCGCTTCGCCGACGAGGAGTTCGCCGGCGACGGCGCCGGGCTGCTGCTCGCGGGCAACGCCCTGCACACCGACCTGGCCCCGGAGGCCGCCGGGTCGGCGCTGTTCGGCTGGCTGCTGGCGATGCTCGGCCAGGACGTCGGCTTTCCCGTGCCCCGAGGCGGGGCCGGTCAGCTCACCACCGCCCTCGTGCGCCGGCTGCACGACCGCGGCGGGCAGCTACGCACCCGTGCCGCCGTCGCCGACGTGCTCGTCCGCGCCGGCCGGGCACGCGGGGTGCGCCTCGTCGACGGGACGACGCTGGGGGCGCGGCGCGCGGTCATCGCGGACGTCGACGCCGTGACGCTCTACCGCCATCTCGTCGCCGCCGACCAGCTGCCCGCCCGGCTGCTGGCCGATCTCGACCGGTTCCAGTGGGACAACTCGACCGTGAAGATCAACTGGGCGCTGTCCGCGCCGATCCCCTGGTCGGACGCGCGGTGCGCCGGCGCCGGCACCGTCCACCTCGGCGGCACCATGGACGACCTGACCCTGATGTCGGCACAGCTCGCCTGCCAGCAGGTGCCGGCCGATCCCTTTCTCATCCTCGGGCAGATGACCACCGCGGACCCCACCCGCTCACCCGCCGGCACCGAGAGCGCCTGGGCCTACTTCCACGTGCCGCAGGCGCCGCGCGGCGACGCCGGCGGCCAGGGCATCACCGGCCAGTGGGCCGCCGCGGACGTCGCCGCGCTGGTGGAGCGGGCCGAACGGAAGATCGAGCGCTACGCCCCGGGCTTCCGTGACCTGGTCGTGGGCCGCGAGATCCAGTCCCCGCTGGCCATCGAGGCGGCGAACACCGCCCTGCACCGCGGCGCCCTGGGCGGCGGCACCGCCGGCCTGCACCAGCAGCTCGTCTTCCGCCCCGTCCCGGGCCTGGGCCGACCGGAGACACCGGTGGCCGGCCTGTACCTGGCGTCGATGTCGGCGCACCCCGGCGGCGGTGTGCACGGTGGGCCGGGTGCGATGGCGGCGCGGGTGGCGCTGCGCACCGCCGGCGCGCTGGGACCGGTGCGCCGCGCGGTGACCCGGACCGCCCACGCCCGGATCTACGTCGAGTGACCCGCGGCGGCGATCAGGGTCGGCCGAGCACGGCCTTGTCGAGACGGCGCAGGGTTTCGACGTTGCGCAGCCAGATCATCCGGTCGAGGACCGGGTTGTGCAGCGTACGGGCAAGGCCCCGGTTCGGATGCTCGGTGATCGCGACAAGGGTGCCGCCGTCCCGCTCGGAGACGGCGAGGGTGATGTGGGCCGTGCCGAGCGGCCAGCCCTCCGCCTCCAGCTCGACCTCCGCCGGCGAGTCGTGCCGCAGGCTCGTCGTGACGCCCTTCTTCACCAGCGGCCAGCGGCCGATCTGGTAGTGCAGCCGCGCACCCGGCTCGGGAAACTGCGGGTCCACCGCCCGGATCGCGCCCGTGCCCACCACCCACCGGCTGTAGGTCCAGCCGTTGTCCAGCACGGCCCACACCTGGGACGCCGGAGCCCGGACTAGCCGCGACACAGTAGCCATGAACCCAGTCTGACCAGGCCGAGCTCGATTACCCCTGCCCCGCTGCCGGTTTCGCACCGCTGTGGCCCGGCCGAGCCCCGTGGCGGGCTCAGTCCGATGTGTCGCTGAAGTCCCCACCCGCGCTCCAGGCGATCAGGGGTGGCCGCACCGCCGCGCAGAGCGGACCTCCCCTGGCGTCGCTGAGCCCAAGACGCGCGGTGAGACGGCCGGACCGGCTGGCGGCATCGAGGATGGCGGGACCGACGGCATCGAACATCAGCTTCGCCCGGCGGAACATCGCGAAGGCCCCGGCATCGTCGACCGTGCCCCAGGTCAGATAGATGAACCGGCCGCCGGGCCGGCCCTGGATGTGGGCACCGGTGACGTCCAGACCGTCCGGCGTGCGGGCCGCGGCGGCCCACAACGTCCAGACAGCGCTGGCCGCGTCGGCGCGCTGGGGATCGAGTAGTGCCTCGGGACGGTTCCGTCGCTGGACCGCGACGTGGATGTTCCGGCGGCGGACCGGTTCGCCGCCCGGTCCCCAGTCCTGTCCCGGAAGGTCGACAGCCTCAATCCGGATCCTGATCCGGCCCGGGCCACCGTCGACAGCGTCGCCCCGCAGGTCGAGAAGCGGGTCGCGTCCGGTCACCGCTCGACGATAACCGTGCATGCGGATACGGGCGCCGTGCGCTCCGAACCCGACACTGCCTGCTGTCATACTTCGTGGGTGTTCGCCGGGGGGAATGACACCGCAGGGTCCACTGATCGCTGGGATTTCTTCGTCTCGTACACGCAGGCGGATCGTCCCTGGGCGGAATGGATCGCCTGGCAGCTCGAAACGGACGGCTACCGCGTCCTGGTGCAGGCCTGGGACATGGTGGCCGGCACCAACTGGACGCAGGCGATGCAGAACGGCATCCAGGACTCGACTCGAACTCTCGCGGTGCTCTCCGCCGCCTACCTGGACTCGGCTTTCGGCACCCAGGAATGGCAGGCAGCGGTGGCGGCGGATCCGGCATCCGCCCGCCGGCGGCTCATCCCGGTACGGATCGAGGACTGCGCCCGTCCCGGACTCCTCGGGCAGGTCGTCTCGTTCGACCTGTTCGGTATGCCGGAGCAGGGCGCCCGCGGCGAACTGCTGGCGAGGGTCCAGGAGGTGATCGCGGGCCGCGCCAAACCGGCCGAGGAACCGCTCTTCCCCGGCCTGCCCGCTGGCTTCGGCCGGAACGCCCCCGCGCATGCCACCGTCTCACCGGCGTTTCCCGGTCCCGGCGGGGACACCTCCGCCGCGGCACCGGATCGACCGGCCGAATTCCACGCCCTGCTCGTCGGCATCGGTTCGTACGAGGATGAACGGCTTCCCGCGCTGCCCTGGCTCTCGGGCCTGCTCGACACCGCGGCGGAGCACCTGGAATCCATCGGGTACCGCACGGAGATCCACGACCGGTCCCGGTCGGGCACGAACGCGGTGAAGGCCGCGGTCCATGGTTTCCTCAGCGGCGCCGCACCCGGCGCGACCCTGCTTGTTCTCCTCGCCGGGAATGCCGTCCACGGTGCCGGACCGGGCTCGGACTCCGGCCGGGATTACCTCGTGCCCGCGGATGCCGCCATCGGTTACCAGCCGTTCTGGGATCTGTGCGTGCCCGTCGACTGCTCCGGGCCGCTCGCGCACACCGCCGCCGCACGGGTGCTGGTCCTGGTCGACGGCAACACCGGATACGACCCGGAGGTCCGCACTTTGGTCACGGACGAGGGATGGGGATCGGGCCGCATCGGCGCCGCGCCGGGTGTCGACGTCGCCTATCTCTACCGCGGACCGGCCGAGGGCGCCGAAGTATCCGAGGGTGAACCCCGCGACCTCGCCACCCGGCCCTCACTGAGCCGTGCGCTGGTCGACGTGCTATCCACCCGCCCGCTGCCGAGCACCCTCGCGGACCTGCACACGGCCCTCGACCGCGCGATGGCACTTCCAAACCAGGCCGCTTCACTGGAGGATCGCGGCTGCCTGCTGCGGCCCCTTTCGCCCTGTGATCCCCGTCGGTTCGATCCCTTCCCCCCGTCGCTTGACGGAACTGCGACCGATGCCCCTCCGCACGCCTGGACGGCCGCTGCCGATCGGCACTGTGCCTGGGAGCGAACGGCCGACAGCCCCGTCACCGCCGCCCTTCGAGCCGCCACCGGTGCCCTGGTCGACCACCTGGGCCGCGCCTACGACAGTGCGGTCCAGGTGTCGGCGGACGATCCCTGGCACGACCCCGATCTCGCCCGCCGCATGGCCCGCCGGGTGGAGTTCCTCGTCGGCAAGCTGCCGCCCGGGCCCGAGGAGCTGTCCCCGGCCGAGGCGGCGCTGCTCGTCGCCGGGCCCTACCTGCACCAGACCGTGTGGACGATCATCGTCGCCCGTGCCACCCCCGCCCACCCGACATCAGCGGACCTGCTGACCGGTGATCGAGCCGCACGCGCCGAGTTCGACGTCTTCACCGGCACGCACCCCCGCATCGGACGTCGGATCGAACGGGCCCGACTCGCCGGCGACCTGACCTCCGCCACGTCCGTGTCCTGGTGGCTCGCCCACAAGTGGTGCGAGTCCGACGTGACCACCCGGTGGGAGGCCGTGCTGAGGGAGCTGTTCGCCGGCCTGACCGCCAGCGACGGCCAGGAAAGCCTCGCCGCCGAGGTGTTCCGACCCGACCGGATCGCGGAGATCCTCACAGCGCTGCGCGCGACGGCCACGTTCCTCAACCAGTCCGGGCGGGCTGGAGCGCTACAGGACCTGGTGACGGTCGCTCCAGCGACGAGCGAGGAAATGCCACTGCGGGAGCGCCTTGTCGGCTACCTGCTCGCGATCGGCCAGAAGATGGCCCTGGAGCTCGCCGCGCTGCCACCCGTCCTCGTCGAGCACCTCGGCGTCGCCGACGCGGTGGACCTCGCCGAGGTCCGCACGGCCCTGCGCCGGGCGGAATGGCAGGGCCGCGGCCGCTCCACCCGCACCCTGGCGGTCCAGTGCCGCCATCCGGCGCTGCAGGTCGCCCTCGAACGCCACACCTCGGGCCTCGACGCCCTGCTCGCCGAGGCGCACCGGGCCACCGCGGAGATCCCGGCGCTCGCCGGACTGCCCACCCACGCCACCGCCGAGGGCGTGCGCGCCGCCGAGATCGACGGCCACCCCTGCTACACCTCTGCCGGCGCGCAGTTCCGCCTCGCCGAGGACAAGGTCCAGGAACTGCTCATGGGCGAGCAGCTCTACGAGAACCGCGCGCTGGCCGTCCGCGAGCTCTACCAGAACGCCCTCGATGCCTGCCGCTACCGCCGGGCCCGCCCCGAATACCTGGAACGAACCACTGGCAGGCCATCGTCCTGGACCCAATGCCGTGAAGCGTAGTTTGATCTTTCCGGGATCTGGTCATGCTGCGCGTGGTGCGAGCGGGTGGAGCCGG
>NZ_JALKFX010000266.1 GCF_023243045.1 Frankia sp. AgB32 | reverse complement strand
ATGGCGGCAAGCCGGCCTGCATCGACCAGCAGAAGCTGGCACCGCTCGTGAAGCTACTCCCCGCCAGCTGACAGCGGTTCATCAGCGGTCCGACCGGCGGAGGCGGGGAGGCGGTCGAGCAGCACTCACCTCCGCCGAGCAGCGCGGGTTCCGGCACATCGTGAAGATCAGAGCCCCGCGCCGTGTGATCGGCTGCGGGGCTCTGACCTGTCTCAACCTGACGTGTGCCGGCAACGCACACAAAACATCCCCAACCGACGCCGCTACGGATTACGCACACCTACATGCTGTCCGCCAACAAGGGCCGATCCTCCGTCCGGCCCCAGCACCTTCGGTGTGATGCCGGCGGGCCCGCCCTCGCCCACGCGCGATCACCCAGATCGCAGCCCACGACCGACGATCCTCCACGGCCCCTGCGCACACCGCGGGGGCGCGGCCAGGTCTGACCGGTGACCGTTCACGCAACGTCAAGCCACGCGCGCAGCGCCTGGCGGATGACGTCGCTGGCGTTGGTGTGGTCGGCGTCGGCACGGGCGGCCAAAGCGGCGCGCAGATCTGGGTCGAGCCGGACGGGGACGACGTCCCCGGGCGCGGAGCCGAGCGGTCGCCTACCGCCACGTCGACGCAGAGCGGCAACGTCATAGCCGGTTTCAGCATCGGCGGCGAGTTCGTCGATCATGTCGGAGGTTACGGGTGCGCCGCGACGGGTGCGGCGCTCCTGCTCGTCAGCGGTCATCGTCATGTTCTCCCTGGTCACGGCAGGAGATCCCGATATTTGGGACGCATCCGCATCGCATGGATGATCAGTTCCGTGCCGTCGTCGAGGAGCAGGACGACGATCTCCAACAGGTTGCCCGACCTGGCCGGGCCGAGCCGCAGCTCCCGCCAGGGCGGTCCATCGTCGTCGAGAGAGTAGGCAACGAGATATCCCTCGACGGCATGGCGGATGTCCCCGTCGGCCACGCCATGCTTACGCGCCGACCGATGGATCTCTACCAGTCAATCGTAATACGAAACAGGTCGACTCGCTGAGCCGACACACCCCACTCGCCTGTCGGCGATGTGCCCGCCTGGTCGGGCCCGGATCCGATGCCGTGGAACTGATCGAGGTCTGCGGGCCCGCGGGAGCCGGGGTGTCGTCGAGGGGTGTGTTCTGGTCGGCCTCGGCGGCTTTGCGGGCCTCCAACGCGACCGCGTCGACGGTCAATGCGCCGGCGCGTAGCGCCGCGGCGAGGCCCGCGACGAGGTGTTCGGCGGGCAGGTGCCGGCCGAGCAGCAGCACCCCGATCAGCGCGCGGGTGCCCTCCTGATCGCCGTGGGCCTTGCGGGCCGCGGACCACCAGGCGTCGTGGACCGGGGTGAACTTCCCCGCCGCGCGGGCCTGTTCGAGCACCGTCGCTCCGGGCAGCGCGCCGGGTTTGCGCAGCAGCAGCTCCAGGTAGTGATCGAGTTCGAGGCGTGAGGTCAGCTTCCCGGACAGCCGTTCGTGGCGGGCGACCTCGGCCCGGCCGTCGTAGACGACGATCTCGGAGGCGCCGGCCTCGACCCGCAGCCGCCGGCCGATCAGCCGGGCCGGCACCGAGTAGCGGTTCGTGCGGACACTGATCTGGGCGTAGCGATCGACCCGGACCGTGGCCACGAGCGCTGTCGGGAACGGCTCGTCCGGCAGCGGGGCCAGCAGCGGCGCCTCGGTGGCGAAGTCGTCGGCGACGGTGCGCACCCGAGACCCGATCCGCCGGCCGTCCGCGGCGGCGTCCCAACGGTCGATCAGGGCGTTCAGCTCGGCGAGCGAGTCGACCTCGGGCACCGGGACCAGATGGTTGCGGCGGAACCAGCCGATATCGCCCTCGACCCCGCCCTTCTCGTGCGCTCCCTCGATCCCGGGCCGGCAGTAGAACGCCTCCAGCCCGTAGTGCGACCGGAACGCCGTCCACCGGGCCGTCTCGACCCGGCTGCGGTCCAGACCGAGCACCGTCGCGACCGCGGCCTTCAGGTTGTCGTAGCGGACCTTGCCCCGTGGCAGCCCGCCCAGGACCGAGAACGCGTGGACGTGCCCTTCCAGAAACGCCTCCTGCCCCGCCGAGGAGAACACCCTTCACCGCACTACGTCACGATGTCGCTCACGCGTCCTCGCTCAGAATACGGTTTCGGAATTGTCGGTGAGGTGAGAAAAGTCGCGATAGGCGTCAGTGATGGAGGGAACTCCATGAATTACTCCGGCGAACCGTCTGCTGCGGTGCGTACTACTGAGGAGTTCGTAGGTGCGTTGTGTTCACGCATCAACTCAAACATTCTGGACCCAGAAAGGTGCTGAATCTCCTCCATCTGGTCGACAAACGTACGAAATGATGCATCTCTCTCGCGTTCCGGTACTTCTTCCGCTTCATACCGGAACCGGCGAAGTGCTGTCGACATCTCGACGGCAATCGCATGGCTCTCGGCACCCAGACGCTGGTCTTGCAAGATCTGCTGAATGCCCTGCGCGAGTGCAGCCAGTGCGCCTAGCGCCGCCGCGATCCAGCCGGGAAACCGAGCGGCAACCACAACCGGCACCGCGGACGCGCAAGCGATTGCCCCGGCCGAGGTGGCAAAGTATCTACGCAGGCGAAAGTGAGCCATGCGACTATAACGCTCGGTCATTTTCTCGATTGATTCGAGATACGCGACTTGGTTCGGGCGCATGTCATCGGGACGGTACTTGTCCTCCCCATCGTAGGTTCCTACCAGGCCTGCTCCTTCTTCCTCTTCTTCGAGAAGTAGGGTTCGGCTGAAGATCGCGAACGCAATGGAAGGCAGCAGGACGTGGATGATCAACCTGGTGGGAAACACCCTGACCCGCCGGCGTGAGACGTCCGCGATTTCCGCCGCGAAAAAATCGGGATCGCGACGGAGGACTCCGTCACGGTTGGCGCGATGCAACGACTGGCGGTGGGTCTTCATCAGACTGCCTCCAATACGACCTTTGGTCTTCTGTTCACACGTGCCCCCAACGTGTCGCGGCACGATGATGCTCCCGGTACGAGGCTACCCGAGGAAGTCCGTTCCAACGAAACACGAACTTTCCAATCGGTTTCCTGGATCAGATCTACGGGAGCCGTCCGGAGCCATTTGTTTAGCCTGCGTCGGCCGGTGAGGTCTTCAGCTGAGCGCCTCGCCCCCCGCTTGGCGATCCGCCTGCTGCTGGAGGCGCTCGGCGTGCTGTTTCTTGACGGCGATGTGGCGCAGACTCTCCTGCAGTGCGGAGACCTCGCCGAGCCATTGCATGCGGCGGGCTTCGTCGAGCCGTTCGTAAGTGTGTAACTGGTCAGGTATCGCTTTGATCTTGGTTTAGCTGGTTGCGGGCATCCAGGGACGGCCCTCGGCGAGGTGGACGAGGGCGGGGAACAGCGGAATGCCGTGTTTGGTGGCGGTGGACAGGTAGCTTCGGATCGCGCAGAACTGGCGGGCGCCGGTGAGGGTGCGTAGGCAGCCGGATACTTTCTGCCGAAGTTTGATCATGTGGATGTCGCGTTCGCATCCGTTGTTGTCCGCGGGAACTCGCGGATCGTGGGTGAACCGCAGGTAGTCGGTTTCGCGGTCGATGAGCCTGCAGGCCAGGGCGTGGCGGGCGGCCATGAGTTTCGTGCCCCGCGGTGAGGTGAGGCCGGTAGTCGGTCGGCAGCCGATAGGTATGAAACCCGTGCTGGAGGGGAGCGGTGATCAGTCCTGGCCGGTGGAGTTGGCGGAGACGGCCCAGAAACGCAGGGACAGTGCGAGTATCCCGAACAGGACGAGAAAGACCACCTGCCAGCCGAGGTCGGTGCCGCCGGCCAGGGCGGTGCCCACGATGCTGAGGCTGGACAAGGCCATGACACCGAGCATGATGAAGAAGCCGATCCGGATGGCCTTCGCGGACCGGTGCTGGAAGCGGTAGAGCAGTAGGAGCCTGCCGCGGGGTACGGGGGACTGCACCTCGGCGGCACTCACCCGCGCGGACGCCTCGTCCAGCCAGCCCTGCGCCACCGCGGTCGCGTCCTGAAGGGTCTCGGGTGTGGTGGGCAGAAGCTGCCGGGCGGTCCACCATTCGACGGTGAACGCCACCTGGCGGGTGGCGTCCTCGAAGGCCAGCCGGCGGCGGTCTGCTCGTGATCGGCGTAGCCGCCAGTCCTGGACAAGCAGGCTTAGCACGCCGGCCAGGGCCGTCACGAGGGGAACCAGGACCGCGACGAAGACAGCAACGACGTCTTGCCTGTCCACCGACGCCTCCCTCTGTGTGATCGGCCGGGTCAGCATCGCCTTTCGGCTCTGCGCACAGCTACGGCGGGGCGAATCGTGGGCGCCGGCCGGTTACCTCCCGGCCTCACCTGTTCGAGTCTGACAGCCCGGACAAGCGGGAGCGGTACGGGCGGGTCGTGGAAGTCATCCGCGGTCTGGATGCGGATGTCCTCGCGGTCCAGGAGATCATCGCCCCGGACGTTGAAACGGCGGCGGCACGGCTGCGGACGTTGGCTGATGACAGCGGGATGGACTGTGCCTACGAGCCGGGCCGGGCCGCCATCGCGGCGGGCCGGCAGCGGTTTCACGTCGGGCTGCTGTGGAGGCCGGGGCTGACGGTGGTGCCGGGTTCGTTCCGGGTCTACGGGGCCGCCGACTTCTGGCACGCCCCTGCCCGGATCATCTTCGAGGTCGACGGGCGGTGGGTCCAGCACGCGAGCCACCGTGGGACGCCGTTCGGCCGTCACATGCGAGCCGATCAGATGGAGCGGGTCGTTGCCGTGATGACGAGGCCCGAGAACCGCCCACCCGGCCTGGTCGGCGCGGACTGGAACTGCATCGGCGCGGACCGGCGCACGGACGGTGCCTACTACGACGCTGACCCGTACGCGGACAGCGCCTGGTACGCGGATCTGATCTACCAGACCGTGTGGGGCTACGACGAGCAGGGACGCCGGCCGAGGAGTTCGGCGTCCTCTGGTGCGGAGGTGATCGCGATGGTGTCGGCGGCGGGAGCGGCGTGGCCACGGGCCGCGCGTTCGACGGCCGCGAGGTAGCCGCCGGCATCACCGCGCCGTGCCGCCACCGCGGGTAGCCCTCCACTAATAGTGATCACATGCGTCCGATCAGGTGTATGACCGCGGTGAGGCCGATGCCGAGCCAGTGCCCGGCCTCCCGCGACGGCCGGCATGTGGCCGCCACCCTCATGCATGGCGGCGGAGCGGACCTGAAGGTCATCCAGGAGACTCTCGGCCACTCTTCGCACGAGGTGACCGCGGACCTGTACACCTCGGTCCTCGACGAACGGGCCCGGGGCGCTGCGGAGGGAGCCGCCCGGCTCGTCCCCCGCAGCCCGAAGCCCGCGCACACCCCGCGCACACCAGCTATCGAACCAGGAGGTCACAGAGTGTCAAAACCACAGGTCAAACACAGTGCGCTCGGAGGGAATCGAACCCCCAACCTTCTGATCCGTAGTCAGATCTGGATATTCTGGTGACGTCCGCGAATGTCCGCCAAGTACGCAGGCGCCGGAACTGTCATTCCCTGATGTCCGCCGTCGTCCAAGGTTGTCCGCTTGCTCGGCTGTCGCTTTGGCTGTCACCGCTGCGACCGGGCGACCAGCGCGATCGATCGATCTCGGTTGGCCGCGGCCAGCAGGTAGACCGATCTCGACCCGTCATGCGGGCATACTGGTGTTCATGGAAGCTGACCTTCTCGCGCTGATCGTCGCCGATCCGGCTGTCGGTCACGGACAGGCGTGCATCCGAGGGAGCCGCGTGCCCGTCAGCGTCGTGCTCGACTGTCTGGCGGACGGCATGTCCGTCTCGGAGATCGTCACCGAGTATCCGTCGATCGACGGCTCGGGAGTGCGGGCGGCAGCCGCCTACGGCGCCCGGCTTGCCCGTGAGGAACTCGTACCGCTCCGCACGGCCCCGTGAAGGTCAAGCTCGACGAGGGCCTACCGGTCTCGCTGGCCGAACGCCTCGCCAAGTTCAACATCGACGCTGACACCGTGTTCAGTGAGCAGCTTGCGGGACGGACGGACCCCGAAGTGCTTGCCGCTGCAAGCGACGAGGGCCGGATCGTGTTCACCCTCGACCGCGGCTTCGGCAACGTCCGTGCCTATCCGCCCGGGTCTCACCGCGGGATCGTGGTGTTCCGCCTTGACGACCAGGCAGCCCGCACGGTGATCTCGGCGGTCGAAAACCTCGTCGCCCAGCACGATCTCGCTGACCTGGCTGATGCCATCACCGTGGTGCATCGCGGTCTGCTCCGCATCCGCCGCGAGGACAGCTGATTACCGTGTCGGAATTGCCAGCGCTGGCGGCAGCACTGAAGATCTTGAAAGCGGCAGAGCCCCGCACCTTGGATGGGGGCGCGGGGCTCTGACCTGTCTCAACCGTGCGTGCGCTCGGAGGGAATCGAACCCCCAACCTTCTGATCCGTAGAAAGACGGGCGCTATCCCAGACGGTGACGAATGATGCTCGTCTGGAACAGTCCATCCTGCTCGGAGCGCTCAACCTTGATGGGTGATCTCGATCCGTACCCGTTCGGGTTGACGGGTCCGCGCACACGTCGCGCACACCTCATGCGGCCCTCCCGGTCTCCGGTGGATCAGATCTCCTGGCTGCTTCATGCAAGGCCAGGATGGTGAGGCGCGCCACGGTCAAGCCCGCGCGTTCCCCGGCAGCATCAGCAGCCCACGCTGTGGGCCTGGTGATGAGCACGGTCGTCGGCCTTGCCTTCCTGTTCGGCTTCGGCAACGGGTGGACCCTCGCGCTGCGTCTGGGCGTTCCTGGCTACTTGGCGCCTCTCGTGGCTCCGGCCGTCGACCTGTCCGTGATCGGACTTCTGGTCGGCATCCGCATTCTCGTGATCTTCGACGTGGCCGAGGAGGTGCTCCGATCGGCACGGATACTCCTGATGTTCTGCAGGGCGGTGACACTTGCGTTGAATGTGGCCGAGCCGATCATCGCAAAGGAGTACGGAAAGGACGCTTTCGACGCGGTCGGCCCGATGCTCCTGATCGGCTGGGCGGAGGTGGGCCCGAGCCTCATGCAGGCGATGCGCGACATCGCGGCCCGCGACCAGAGAGTCACGACTACAAGTTCGACGGAGGCAACAGGACGGGGCGGCGACGACGCGGCACTTCAATGTGAGAGTCCGGCCGAATCGGAGCGTGAGGATGGTGCGTCGACAGCGGGTCCACAGAACCCGGATTTCCTTCCCGCCGGCGGTGATCCGCAAGATTTCGACGAACTCCTACCGCGTGCCTTGGACGCGGACTTCAAATACTGGCTCGAACACAGGCGTCCAATTCCAGCCGACAAGCTTGGAAAAATCCTCGGTGTCGGATCGACGAAGTCGAGGAAGCTCGTGGTGGAAATCCGAACGGCACGTCGGAAGATCATTAAAGATGCCATGATGATATCTATCAAAGAGATAGAGCCGCCAGGAGAGTAAGGGGTTTGTGGCTCTACGTGCTGGCCGGGTCGGGCGTTTGCGGAGCTTGCCGGCCCGACCGCAATCGCCGGCTAGATCACGTCGCAGAAGTAGGAATGCAGAAACGTCGGGGGGGGGGGGGGGGGGGGGGGGGGGGGGGGCGGCGGGGGGCGCCCCCCCGCGCGCGCCCCCCG
>NZ_JALKFX010000265.1 GCF_023243045.1 Frankia sp. AgB32 | reverse complement strand
GATGTCCGGCGCGGGGTCGAACACGTTCCAGTACACGGCCAGCCGGCCGCCGGGCCGCAGCACCTCGGCCGCGCGGGCCGCGCCCGCGGTGGGGTCGATCCAGTGCCAGCTCTGGCCGGCGACGACGCCGTCGAAGGTCCGGCCCGCGCTGTTCCAGTCCTCGAAGGTGGCGACTTCGACGTCGAGACCGCCGCGGCGGGCGAACGCGGCCATCCGCGGATCGGGGTCGATGCCGAGGACCCGGCAGCCGACGCCCTGGAACTGCCGCGCGTCGATCCCGGTGCCGCAGCCGACGGCCAGCAGGTCGGGCCCCGGCGCCGCGGCCGCGATCCGGCGCACCATCGCGTCGGGATAGCGCGGGCGGGCGCGGTCGTAGCGCTCGGGATCCGACCCGAACGACTCGGCGATGTGACGAGCCTGATGCGGCTGGGCCTCGCGGACGGCAGCCGGCGTGACATCCTCAGTGGGCACCCGCCCACTATAAATGGGCACGCGCCCACTCGCGCCGTGGCCACGACGAACGATCCGCAGACGACAGGAGACTCAGTGCCCACCGGCGTAGCCCTTCGCGACGTGCGCGCCCAGCTGTTCGACGCCGCCGAGCGGGTCCTGCTGCGAGCCGGGCCGAACGGCCTGACGAGCCGGGCGGTGACCATGGAGGCGGCCTGCGCCAAGGGCGTGCTGCACCGTCATTTCACCGACTTCGACACGTTCCTCGCCGAGCTCGTCCTCGACCGTGCCGCCCGGTTCGAGACCCAGGCCGTCGCCCTGCGGGGACGCGCCGGGGACGGCACCGTCGTCGACAACCTCGCGGCCGCGCTGACCGACCTGTTCGGCCCGGTCGCCCTCGGCATCGTCGGCCTCGTCATCTCCCGCGACGGCCTGCGTGCCCGGCTGCGCCAGACCTGGCCGACCGGCATTCCCGTGCTCACGGACGCCACCGCCACGCTCGCGTCCTACCTGGACCTCGAACGCCAGCAGGGCCGCCTCGCCGCGAACGCCGACGTCCACGCGCTCGCCCCGGCCCTGGTCGGCGCCGGGCACCTGCTCTTCGCCGGCCAGCCCGACCCCCCACCGACACGCGGTGACGTTCACGCCCTCGTCGCAGCGGTCATCGTCGGCCACACCCGGTGATACGACTGCCGATCACGATCTTGTGGCGGTGAGTCCGGCCATTGCCGCTGGCCCGTCCGAGACCGGCCGCCGTGCCGAGCGGTGCGCCGCGGCGCACCGCTCAGTGCACGGTGGGTTCGTGCCGGCGAGGCGTTTGGCCGCGGGTCAGCGGTTGGTGGTGAGGAGCAGGCAGCCGCCGGGGGCGCCGCCGCCGGTGGCGACGACGGCTACCTCGGCGTCGGGGACCTGGCGTTCGCCGCCGGCGCCGCGCAGCTGGGTGATCGCCTCGTGCAGGAAGCCGTAGCCGTGCAGGCGGCCGGCGGAGAGCTGGCCGCCGTGCGGGTTGAGGGGCAGTTTGCCACCGAGGCCGATCATGGTGCCGTCGCCGACGAAGTCCGCGGCCTCGCCGACGCCGCAAAAGCCGAGCGCCTCCAGCCAGGACAGGCAGTTGAAGGTGAACCCGTCGTAGAGCAGGGCGACGTCGACGTCGGACGGGGTGAGGTCGGTGCGGCTCCACAGGTGCGCGGCGGGGCCGAGGACCAGCGGCTCGTGGGTGAAGGTGCCCTGCTCCCAGGAGACCCGCTCGTTGATCTGGGTGCCGACCGCCTCGACCCGGACCGCGCCGTTCGGGGCATCGGCGGCGGCGTCGGCGGCGGAGACGATGACCGCGACCGAGCCGTCGCAGGGCACGTCACAGTCGAACAGGCCGAACGGCGAGCTGATCATGCGAGCGGCGTAGTAGTCGTCCATGGTGATCGGGTCGCGGTAGACGGCGTGGGGGTTGCGCGCGGCGCCGGCGCGGGCGTTCACCGCGATCCGGCCGAGCACGTCGCGGCCGACGCCGAACCGGTGCTGGTACTGCGAGGCGACGACGCCGATCCAGGTGGCCGCGGAGGCCGCGCCGTACGGCAGCCGCCACTGGATGTCCCCCTGCAGCCGGCCGGCGCCACCGCCGACCAGGCCCCGGCGCTGGTAGTCGGTGTACGTCGCCTCCCAGACGGTGCGCACGCACAGCACGTGCCGGCACAGCCCGGATGCGACGGCCAGCATCGCCGCGACCACCGAACCGGTCTGGCCCGGCAGGTCGATCCCGCCGTTGAACCACGTCGGGCGCAGCCGCAGCGCCTCCTCCAGCGCGGGCACGCCGCCCTCGCCGATCCCGCCGGGCAGGGCGGAGCCGGGATAGGTCGACAGCCCGTCGATGTCGGACGGTTCGAGGCCGGCGTCGGCGATCGCGGCGAGGCTCGCCTCCAGCGCGAGGCTCGCGGGGCTGCGCCCGAGCCGGCGGCCCACGGCGGACATGCCGAGCCCGGTCAGCGCGACCTCCCGCTCGAAGCGCCGTTCGCTCGCCGGCGGCCTCGGCACGACCCGCGCCTCGGTCACGAGACCAGGGCGGTCCGGTTCGCCGGACGGCCGGAACACCGGCAGCCAGACGTCGTCCTGATGTTCGAAGCCGACCGTGACGGCGAGCCCGACCCGGGCCGTCGCCGGGTCGTCGACGACCAGGTTCGAGGTGAGCCGCACACCTGGGGCGCCGTCGAGCTCGACGACGACCACGACATACGGCGGGGCCATGCCAGGCAGCCACTGCTGGTGGTTGACGCTGAACCCGACGACGACCCCGGCCGGGTCGACGTCCGCGTACGTCAGCTCGAGCGCGTGGCAGCGCCCGCAGGTCGTCTCGCTCGGATGCGCGAACGCCTCGCAGGCGGCGCACCTGGGCAGCCGCAGGGCGCCGTCGGCGCCCCCGGTCCAGAACGGCGCCGTCTGGGGAACCAGCGCGGGCAGGGGCCGTACGACGTCACTGGACATGGTCAGGCCGCGGCCTTCTCGAGGATGTGCACGCCGCAGGCGTTGCCGAGGCCGATGACGTGCGCGAGACCGACCCTGGCACCGGCGATCTGCCGGTCGCCGGCCTCGCCGCGCAGGTGGGTCGCGACCTCCCAGATGTTCGCGATGCCGGTCGCGGACACCGGATGCCCCTTGGATTCCAGGCCGCCGGAGACGTTCACCGGCATGCTGCCGTCGCGCCAGGTGGCGCCGGATTTGAACAGGTCGACGGCGCCGCCGGGCGGGCAGAGCTTGAGGTTGTCGTAGTGGACGAGCTCGGCGGTCGCGAAGCAGTCGTGCAGCTCGACGAGGTCGAGGTCATCGGGGCCGACACCGGCCTGCTCGTAGGCCTGCTCGGCGGCGCGCCGGGTGAGGGTGTTGACGTCGGGCAGCACCTGGCAGGCCTCCTGCCACGGGTCGCTGGTCAGCACCGACGCGCTGATCTTGACGGCGCGGCGCTGCTGCTCCAGCGACAAGGTGCGCAGCTTGGACTCGCTGACGACCACCGCCGCGGCGCCGCCGTCGCAGTTCGCCGAGCACATCGGCCGGGTGTTCGGGTAGGCGATCATGACGTCGCCCATGATCTGTTCGAGGGTGAACCGCTTCTGGTAGGAGGCCAGCGGGTTCAGCGTCGAGTGCGCGTGGTTCTTCTCGGAGATCCGGGCGAACAGCTCGAAGTCGGCGCCACCGTACTTGTGGTCGTACTCCATGCCGATCTGGGCGAACACCCCGGGCATCGTCTCGGTGCCGACCCGGCCGTCAAGCGCGGCGACGGCGCCGAAGCGGCCCTGCGGCGCCCAGGTGTCGCCGGCCGCGACGCGGCTGCCGCCGGCGAGCAGGCCGGCGCCGGAGAGCTTCTCCACGCCGACGGCGAGGCCGGTGTCGGTCTCCCCGGCCCGGATCGCCATGATCGCCACTCGCAGCGCGGTCGCGCCGGTGGCACAGGCGTTCGCGACGTTGAACACCGGGATGCCGGTCTGGCCGATCTGCTTCTGCAGCTGCTGACCGAAGCCGGCGGCGGCCTTCATCAGGTTGCCCGCCGCCAGCACGCCGACGTCACGCATGCGCAGGCCGGCGTCGGCCAGCGCACCCCGCGCCGCCTGCGCACCCAGGTCGAGGGTGTCCAGCTCCGGGTGCTTGCCGAACTTCGTCATGTGGATACCGACGATCCACACGTTCTCCGCCATCGAAACTCTCCCGTTGTGCGCCAGGTCAGTTGTGCGCCAGGTCAGCTTGCCGGCTCGAACCCGAAGCCGACCGCCTCGACACCGTCGGCGTCGACGCCGACGGGCACGGTCGTCAGCCGCAGCTTCATGCCGACCCGCACGTGCTCCGGGTCGGCGGGGGTGTTCACCACGTTGGCCCGCACGCTGGTCCCGCCGCAGTCGACGACACCGGCCACGAACGGCACCGGCACCCCCGGGGCGGCGAACGAGACGATCGTGAACGCCCGCAGCTCACCGTCAGTCGGCACGTCGACCTGGCGGAACTGTTCGCCCTCGCAGGCGGCGCAGGCGTTGCGGCGGTCGAAGAAGCGGGCCCCGCAGGCGGTGCACTCGTGCGCCGTGAGATGCGGGTCGCCGGCCAGGACGAGGTAGTCGACGAGGGGAACGCGCGCGCTCACAGATCCTCCGGTGCAGCGGTGCCGAGTTGCCAGGGGTGCCGAGGGGTCGGGCTGTCTGTACGTCATCCTCTCACCGCGGGCAGCCAGGCACTAGCGACCGCGATCGCCGCCCGCGGCGGCCCGGTCGAGGTACTCCTGGCGCAGCGGGACCTTGTACAGCTTGCCGGTGGGCAGTCGCGGCAGCTGCGACCGGAAGTCGACGACCCGGGGCACCTTCGGGCCGGCGAGGTGCCGGCGGACGTGAGCCCGCAGCGCCGCGGCGAACTCCGGTGACGGCGCGATCCCGTCGGCCGGCTGCACGACGGCGTGCACGTACTCGCCCATCTCCGGGTCCGGCAGGCCGAACACCGCCGCGTCGGCCACGTCGGGGTGCACGGCGAGGCACGCCTCGATCTCCGCGGGGTAGATGTTCACCCCGCCGGAGATGATCGTGAACGCGGCCCGGTCGGTGAGGTAGAGGTAGCCGTCGGCGTCGAGATGTCCCAGGTCGCCGAGGGTGAGCCAGGTGTCGTGCTCGGGGTGGCGCACCGCGAGGGTCTTCTCCGGGTCGCGGTGGTACTCGAAGACGGTGTCCTCCCGCTCGAAGTAGATCGAGCCGGTCTCGCCGGTGGGCAGCTCCGCGCCGTCCGGGCCGCAGATGCGTGGGACGCCGAGGTAGGGCCGGCCGACGGAGCCGCGGTGGGTCAGCCACTCCGTCGCGGAGATCACCGTCATGCCGACGCCCTCGGTGCACGAGTAGTACTCGGTCACGATCGGGCCGAGCCAGTCGATCATCTGCTGCTTCACCGGCACCGGGCAGGGCGCGCCGGCGTGCAGGACGTGGCGCAGGCTGGACAGGTCGTAGGCGGCGCGGACGCCCGCCGGCAGCCGCAGCAGCCGGACGAACATGGTCGGCACCGCCTGCAGGTGGGTGACCCGCTCGCGTTCGATGACCGCGAGCATCTCCCGGGCGTCGAACCGCTCCATGATCACGACGGTGGCGCCGAGTTCCTGCGCGCCGCGGGCCCAGCGCAACGGCGCCGAGTGGTAGAGCGGCGCCGGGCCGAGGTAGACGGAGTCCTGGTCCAGACCGCCGATGTCGCGGTACTGGGTCGCGGTGAGCGAGGTCAGCGCCTCGGTGACCGCGACGCCGGGCAGCGGCCGGCGGATCCCCTTGGGACGCCCGGTCGTCCCGGAGGAGTAGAGCATGATGTCGCCGCGCGGCTGGTGCGCCGACGGGCCGCCCGGATACCCGGCGACCGCGCCCTCGTAGGACTCGAAGCCGTAGTACCCGAACCCCTGGGCCTCGGGCTCGCGCGTTCCGGGTTCGTGCGTCCCAGGTTCGTGGGCGCCGGCCCGGTCCGGCGCGTCCACGGCGCCGATGACCAGCCGGGTCGCGCAGTCGGGAACGCCCTCGACCGCGGCGGCGGCGACGGGGGCGAGCGCTGCGGTCGTCACCAGCGCTGCGGCGCCGGCGTCCCGCAGGATGTAGGCGACCTCCTCGGCCGTGCCGTACCGGTTGATCGCCGTCAGGTACAGCCCCGAGCGCATCGCCGCCCACATCACCTCGAGGTAGCGGGGGTGGTTCTCCGCCAGCAGGGCGACGACGTCCCCGGGCCGCAGGCCCCGGTCGTGCAGCAGCCGCGCGAGGCGCGCCGAGCGCTCCGCCAGTTCGCGGTAGGTGATGACCTCGCGGCTTCGGGCCATGACCAGGGCCGGCTTGTCCGGCGTCGACGCCGCGTGGGTCCCGGGGTACAAGGGGTGCCTCCAGCAGTTGGGTCATGCGGCAGTTGGGTCATGCGTGTGCGGGGCTCACGCGGGGTTCGGGATCTCGCGCGGCCGTGGGTGCCGCGATGCCAGGATCCCCCAACCCGTCGGGTCGGCGGGGCGCCCCGCGTTCGATGGCCCACGACGACACCAGCGGCTAAGGTCCCCGATGTCGGGGGTTGACACCCCTGGATCGCCTTCGGTCGAGGCGCGGCGCCGTCCGGCCAGCCCGATGCCTCGACCCGCCGTCAGCAGCCGTGCGCTCGCTGGACCCCGACGACGGCGCAGCCAGGACGTTGATCCCATCGGGTCAGGAGGACGCAAGTGGATCTGACAGGACGCTCGGCGATCGTCACCGGCGGTGCCGGCGGGCTCGGCAGCGCGGTAGTTCGTCATCTGGCGGACATCGGGGTGAAGGTGGTGGTCCTCGACATTCACGAGGGTCGCACGAAGGAGATCGCCGACGGCATCGGCAAAGGCGCCGTGGCGGTCAGCGGCGACACGAACGACGACGACGTCGTGCTGGCCGCGATCAGCGCCGGGCAGTCCCTCGGCGTCCTGTCGATCGTGGTGAACGTCGCCGGCGGCGGCCTGCCCACCGGGCGCACGGTCGGCCGCGACGGCTCTCCGACCGACAAGGAGTCGTTCGTCAAGACCCTGGAGATGAACGCGACCGGGACGTTCAACGTCACCCGGCTCGCCGCCGCGGCGATGGCGCACAACGAGCCGACCGAGGACGGCGAGCGCGGCGTCATCATCAACACCGCGTCCATTGCCGGCTACGAGGGCCAGGCCGGCCAGGTCGCCTACGGCACCGCCAAGGCCGCCATCCTCGGCATGAGCCTGCCGCTGGCCCGCGACCTCGCGCCGCTGGGCATCCGGGTGAACGCGATCGCGCCCGGCACCATGGGCACGCCGCTGATGCTCAGCGCCCCGGACAAGCTCAAGGAGCGCCTGATCGACGCCATCCAGTTCCCCAAGCGCCTGGGCAAGCCGGAGGAGTTCGCCCTGCTGGTGGAGTCGCTGATCCGCAACTCCTACATCAACGGCGAGAACATCCGCCTCGACGGCGGCGTGCGCTTCCCACCGAAGTAGGTCCGCGGCGGTCGGAGCGCGCGGGCGCCGGTCTCGGGACCGGTCGGTTGCGGGTGGGATGGGCGCTGGCTAGCGTCGAGAACTAGAACAGTGTTCCAGGCCCGGTCTGGTCGGCGGCGTCCGCGCCGCCGCCCCCCGCCGGTGGGGCGCCCCGGCCGCCCACCGCGGCGCCCACCCATTCGCCCGCCCGCCGGTGCGGCCACGCGGGCGCG
>NZ_JALKFX010000264.1 GCF_023243045.1 Frankia sp. AgB32 | reverse complement strand
CCCCCGCCCCGCGCCGGGGCGGGGGGGGCCCCCCCCCCCCCCCCCGGGTCCCGGCGGGGCCGGTCTGACCGGATCCCCGTCGGGGCCGTCCCGGCACCGTGCGTATGCCGCGGCCGACCCGTCGCCGCCCGGCACATGGTCGCGGGCGGGGGCCAAGCCGTCCGCCTCTGACATCGCCGCGGTGCATCATCAGGTCAGGGCAGCCCGGACGAGCCGGGTGCTACCGGACGGACGGAGGCGGCGATGGCGAAATCGGTCGGCGCGATGGCGGGTTCCCGGGCGGTGCGGGCCGTCACGGGTTCGGTTGGGGTGGCCGGGGCCGCACTCGCCGTCGGGATGCTCGCCGAACGCAGGGCGATCCGCCGCCGCCGAGGCGCGGCGGACGCGGCGGCACCGGGCCCGCTCGGCCCGATCGGCGGCCGGGTCAGCACGGTGATCGCGGCCGACGGCGTGCCGCTGCACGTCGAGGAGACCGGCCCGGCGGACGCGTCACTGACCCTGGTGTTCGTGCACGGGTTCTGCGTGCGCGCCGAGAACTGGATCCTGCAGCAGCGGGACCTGGCGGACCTCGGCCGGATGGTCTTCTTCGACCTGCGGGCGCACGGACGCTCCGGGCCGTCCGCCGCCGGCAACTGCACCATCGACATGCTGGCCGACGACCTCGACCGGGTGATCCGCGAGCGGGTGCCGGACGGCCCGATCGTCCTCGTCGGGCACTCGATGGGCGGCATGGCGATCCTCGGGCTCGCCGACGCGCATCCCGACCTGTTCGGCGAGCGCGTGATCGGTGTCGCCCTGCTCTCGACCAGCGCCTCGGAACTCGCGCGGGCCACGCTCGGCGTGCCGGCCCTGCTCAGCGCCGTGGTGCGCCGCGTGGTGCCCGGGGTCGCCGTCGGCATGCGGCACGCCTCCGGGGTGCTGGAACGGGTCCGCGGACGGGGCAGCGACGCCTCCTGGGAGGTGACGCGCCGGATCGCGTTCGGGGGAACCGACGTGCCGCCGTCGATCGTCAGCTTCCTGGAGACACTGGTCTCGGACACCCCGGTCGACGTGATCGCCGCGTTCCTGCCCACCCTGCTGGACAACAACCGACTGGATGCCGTCGGTCACCTCGCCACCACGCCCACGGTCATCGTCGTCGGCGACGCGGACGTGATGACGCCGGTCGGGCACAGCCGGGTGATCGCCGCCGCGCTGCCCGAAGCCGAACTCGTCGTCGAGGAGGGCGCCGGCCACGCGATCATGCTGGAGCGGCCGGACGTGGTGAACGCCGCCATCCGCCGGCTGGTCGGTCGCGCCGTTGCCGAGGTCCCGCTGCCCCGGCCGCGCTCGGAGGCCGGCCTCCAGACCACCCGGGACGGCGTCGGGCCGCCCAGCCGGATGGAGGACGCCGACGGTTCCGCGGCGTAGGCAACCCGCGGTGGTTCGGCGCTGCGGCGACAATGGGGACGGGCGGGCAGCGCCCGCCCGGCGCCAGCAGCCGGCGTCGGGCGCGGACACCGCGCGACGCCGGCAGGTCGCTGGGACGGCAGGTCGCTGGGACGGCAGGTCGCTGGGACGGCAGGTCGCTGGGACGGCAGGTCGCTGGGACGGCAGGTCATTGGGACGGCAGGGTGAGGACACATGAACGTGCACGCCGCGCGGCGTGACCAGGTCGTGATTCCCACGGCCGAACGGATGCGGGAGTTCGGCGCCAGCCTGGCCGCGCTGCTGCGTCCCGGCGACCTCGTCGTGCTCTCCGGCCCGCTCGGCGCGGGCAAGACCGTGCTCGCGCAGGGCATCGCCGCGGGTCTCGGGGTGCGCGAGACGGTCACCTCACCGACGTTCGTGCTCGCCCGGGTCTATCCGCAGGGCCGGATCCCGCTCGTGCACGTGGACGCCTACCGGCTCGGGGGGATCGCCGAGGTGGACGACCTCGACCTCGACGCCGACGCCGACAGTTCGGTGACCGTCGTCGAATGGGGTGCCGGCCTGGTCGGAGGTCTCGCCCCGGAGCATCTGGAGATCGCCGTCGTGCGGCCGACCGCAGCCGAGTCGGGCGAGGTCAGGACCCTTCGGCTGGTCCCCTCGGGCCCGCAGTGGGCCCGCCGGCTGCGGGAGCTGCCACCCGGCTGAACCGGCCGGGCCGCTGCCGCGGCCGGGTGTTTCGGGTCTGTGGCCGGGCGTTTCGGGACGTTGCGGGATGGGTGCTCGTCGTGGGCGTCGCGGTGGTCCGTAGTCTGTGCTGGTGCTGGTGCTGGCCCTTGACACCGCCACGGCCGCCTGTGCTGTGGCGCTCGCCGAGCTGACGGAGTCCGACCGCGCGCCGCGGGAGTCCACCGCGGGGGCTGTCCCGGGGCGGGACGAACCCGCCGCGCCCGGGGTGCACGTCTGGCCGCGGGGCAGCGTGGTCACCGTCGACGCCCGCCGGCACGGGGAGCTGCTCGCCCCGTCGATGCGCACGGTGCTCGACGATGCGGGGGCCCGCCCGTCGGACCTGGCCGCGGTCGTCGTGGGTGCCGGGCCAGGGCCCTTCACCGGCCTGCGGGTCGGCATGGTGACGGCCGCGGCCTTCGCCGACGCGTTGGAGATCCCGGTGTACGGCGTCTGCTCGCTCGACGGGATCGGCGCGGCGACGACCGGCGCGGTCGCCGTCGTCACCGATGCCCGCCGCCGCGAGGTCTACTGGGCGTGCTACGACGACGGCGTGCGGGTGGGGGAACCGGCAGTCGGGCGGCCGGCGGAGGTCGCCGCCGCGCTGCGCGACCGCGGTGTCACCGGCGTCGCCGGCCCCGGGCTCGCGTTGTATCCGGCCGCGTTCGCGGAGTTCACCAGCGTTGCGGTGCCGGCCTCGGACGGCGGGCTGAGCGCTCCTGAGGCGGGGTACCCGCGCCCGGAGCTCCTCGTGGGCCTCGCCGGCGCGGATCTGCTGGCCGGCCGGCCGCCGCATCCGCTGGTGCCGCTGTACCTGCGTCGTCCGGATGCGACCGAACCGCACGCGCCCAAGCCGGTCAGGGCGTGAGATCGTTCCGATCAGACCAACAGGCACCGGCTGTCCCGCCGGGTGACCGGGCCCCCGACCCGGACCCGGATCTGGTGCTCGTGCCGACGCGCTGGTGGCATATCGCGACCATCGCGGCACTCGAGCCGAGCGTGTTCACGGCCGACCCGTGGAGCGCGGAGCTGTTCTGGTCCGAGCTCGCCCAGGGTGACCAACGCTGCTACCTCACGGCGCTGTCCCGGCCGCACGGCCGCCCGGCCCACGACCTCGACGCGATCGTCGGCTACGCCGGACTGGCGATCGGCGACGACGGCGCGTACATCCAGACCGTCGGCGTCGTCCCGGCGATGTGGGGCCGGGGCGTCGGCGCCCGGCTGATGATCGCCCTGCTGCGCCGCGCCCGCCAGGCCGGCGCCCGCTCCTGTGGACTCGAGGTACGGACGGACAACCACGCCGCCCGGGTCCTCTACAGCCGGCTCGGCTTCGTCGACATCGGGCTGCGCCGGGGCTACTACCAGCCGTCCGGCGGGGATGCCTACGTGATGCGGGCCCGCCCGATCGACACCGTGGGTTACGCCACCCTGCTCGACGACGCCGAGCAGGCGCTGCCGGGCCGGGTGCGGCTGGAGGAGTGAGGCGCCGGCCCCGCCCGGGGCGGCGCCGGCGTCAGATCCGTGGCGCCTGTCAGATCCGTGGCGCCTGTCAGACCGTGGCGCCTGTCAGACCGGCGCGGGCCCGCACGGCGGCCTCGCCTGCGGCGAGGCTGCTCGCGTGCAGGTCGGCGAACGAGGCCAGCGCGGGGTTGACCGGTGCGAGCGTCAGCTCGACCCTGATCAGCTCCACGTCGGTGGCCCCGAGCGCCTCCAGGACGTGCGCGACGAAGGGCAGCTGGTGGTCCCAGCCCTCCCGGGGAGTGCCGGCCGCGTACGAGCCGCCCTGGGTCGCGATGACGGTGGCGCGCTTGCCGGTGAGGACCGAGGCCTCCGGCGGCTGCCGCAGGGTGCGACCCACGATGATCACCTGGTCGACCCACGCCTTGAACGCCGAGGGCACCGAGAAGTTGTACATCGGTACCGACAGCAGGAGCTCGTCGGCGGCCTCCAGCTCGCCCACCAGCTCCTCGCGCGCCTTGACGGACTCGGCCTGGGCGGGGGTGTGCCCCTGGGACGGGATGGCCGCCGCCGTGATGGTCTCCCAGTCCAGATGCGGGGGCGGCGTGAGGGCCAGGTCGCGGTAGGTGATGGTGCCGTCCGGGTGGGCGGCCCGCCATTCCGCCACGAAGGCGCCGCCCAGGTTCCGGGACGTGGAGCCCTCGCGGGCGAGGCTTGCGTCGACGTGCAGCAGGTGGCTCATGACCGGTCCTCCGATGGCCTGATCATCCAATGGGAACCTTGCCTGAAGGTAAGGTCTCGGTGGAGACTATCTCGAATAAGATTGTCTGTCGAAGCACCTAATTTGACGCAGTGGAGAAACGTGCTGATCAGTCGGCGTACGCTGGTCCGGTGAGCGACGCCGAGGCCGCCACGGAAGGTGGCGCCGAGTGTGAGGGGTTGCCCGAGGGCCTCGGGTGCGACCTCGGCTGGCTGCTGGGCCAGGTGCAGTACGGCTACGTCGCCGCGTCCTCGGCCGCCGTCGGATCCCTGAGCGGCGGTCTGCGCGCGCTGTTCGTCCTCGGCGCCGCGGTCGAGGGTGAGGCGCGCAACCAGATCGAGGTCGCCCGTCGGTTCGGCATCGACCGCACGGTGATGGTCCGCCTCGTCGACGAACTGGAGCGGGACGGCCTCGTGCAGCGCCAGCCCGACCCGGCCGATCGGCGGGCCCGCATCATCACGGCGACCGAGGAGGGCGAGCGGCTCCACGCGGCCACCGAGCAGAAGCGCCATCTTGTCGACCAGCACGTGCTGGCCGGTCTGGTCCCCGCGGAACGGGTCGAGTTCATCCGGCTGTTGCGCACCGTCGTGGCCCGGCTGGTCGCCGTGGACCCGACGCACGGCACGGCGGCCTGCGAGGCTGCCCGCCGCGAGATCGACGCGCACGGCGGTGGCCTCGGCTGCTGAGCGGTCCCGCCGCTCGGCCGGCCGGTCTCCTGGCCGTCCGATGACGGGCTGACGCGCGGGCGCGGTCAGCGCGCCGGATGGACCTGCTGGAACGGCCACTCGTGGGCGGAGCCCGCGACCAGTCCGGCGGGAGGGGCGGGCAGCGGTGCCCGCGGCGGACCGTCGGCCGGCGCGGCGTACCCGGTCGGGGGTGCCGCGTCGGGTAGGCGCAGGACGACCACGACGAGATCGGCGTCCGGCTGCCGGCTGAGGTACACCTCACCCTCGCGGCCGGCGAGCGCCTCGACCGCCCAGGCGCACAGTTCGTCCAGGCGCCCGACGGCGGCCCTGGCTTCCCACATCCAGATCATGCTTCGGCTCCCGGGGACGTCGATCGGGCAGGTCACCGCTGATGCGGGGACGCGGTCGGGGCGCGGCGGTGACGCGGCCGGCGGCGGTCGCGACCAGGGCCCGGTCGGCCCGGCCGGGCCCGTCGGCGGGCGTCCGTTCCTCGCAGTCTTGACAGATCCGACCTTGTTGGTTGACGTGTGTGGTGCGGGTGCTAGGTTGGCACTCGGCACGTGAGAGTGCCAGCGACGACAGGCGCCTGTTCACCCGCGACGGCAGGCCGCCAGGGTCGCTCTCTCATCCAGCGAAGGAAGGGGGAGGTCGATCGTGACGACCGCCACCAAGGTTGCTATCAAGCCTCTCGAGGACCGCATCGTCGTGCAGCCGTCCGACGCGGAGCAGACCACCGCGTCCGGAATCGTGATCCCGGACACGGCCAAGGAGAAGCCGCAGGAGGGCACCGTCCTTGCCGTCGGCCCGGGCCGCTTCGAGGACGGCAAGCGCGTCCCGCTCGACGTCAAGGTCGGCGACGTGGTGCTCTACAGCAAGTACGGCGGCACCGAGGTCAAGTACTCGGGCGAGGAGTACCTGGTGCTCTCCGCTCGCGACGTCCTCGCGATCATCGAGAAGTAGGCCGTTCGCCGGCAGCAATGCGAGGGGCGCGCCCCGCTGGTGGCCGCCCGGTGTCCACCGGGTGCACCGGCGGGGCGCGCCCCTGCTTTGCGCGGCCGGTCATCGGTACCGAGAGGACACCTCAGGTATGCCGAAAATTCTCACGTTCAACACGGACGCCCGGCACGCGCTGGAGCACGGCGTCAACGCCCTCGCCAACGCGGTGAAGGTGACGCTCGGCCCGCGCGGCCGCAACGTCGTCATCGACAAGAACTACGGCGCGCCGACGATCACCAACGACGGCGTGACGATCGCGCGCGAGATCGAGCTGGACGACCCGTTCGAGAACCTGGGCGCGCAGCTCGCCAAGGAAGTCGCCACCAAGACCAACGATGTTGCCGGTGACGGCACCACCACCGCGACCGTCCTCGCCCAGGAGATGGTCCGGTTCGGTCTCAAGCAGGTCACGGCGGGCGCCGCTCCGCTCTCGCTCAAGATCGGCATCGAGGCGGCCGTCGAGGCCGTCTCCAAGGCGCTGCTTGAGCAGGCCGTCGAGGTCAGCACGAAGGAGACCATCGCGCAGGTCGCGGCGATCTCCGCGCAGGACGTGCGGGTCGGCGAGCTGATCGCCGAGGCGATCGACAAGATCGGCAAGGACGGCGTCATCACGGTGGAGGAGAGCCAGACCCTCGGGCTGGACCTCGAACTCACCGAGGGGCTGCAGTTCGACAAGGGCTACGTCTCGCCGTACTTCGTCACCGACGCCGAAGCCCAGGAAGCGGTGCTCGAGGACGCCTACATCCTGCTCTACCCGGGCAAGATCGCGGCCCTGAACGAGCTCCTGCCGCTGCTGGAGCAGGTCGTGCAGGAGCGCAAGCCGCTGCTGATCATCGCCGAGGACATCGAGGGCGAGGCCCTGTCCACCCTGGTGGTGAACGCGATCCGCAAGACCTTCCAGGTCGTCGCGGTGAAGGCCCCCGGCTTCGGGGACCGCCGCAAGGCGCAGCTGCAGGACATCGCCGTGCTCACCGGCGGTCAGGTGATCGCCTCCGAGGTCGGCCTGTCCCTCGACGGCGCCACCCTCGCGGATCTCGGTCGGGCTCGTCGGGTGGTGGTCGAGAAGGAGAACACGACCATCGTCGACGGCGCGGGCGAGGCCGACTCGGTCGCCGACCGGGTTCGCCAGCTCAAGGGCGAGATCGAGGCCAGCGACTCGGACTGGGACCGCGAGAAGCTCCAGGAGCGGCTCGCCAAGCTCGCCGGCGGGGTCGCGGTCGTCCGCGTGGGCGCCGCCACCGAGGTGGAGCTCAAGGAGAAGAAGCACCGCCTGGAGGACGCCGTGTCGGCGACCCGTGCGGCGATCGAGGAGGGCATTGTCGCCGGGGGCGGGTCCGCCCTGGCGCACGTGACCTCCGTGCTCGACGGCGGCCTCGGTCGCACCGGCGACGAGCTCGCCGGCGTCGAGATCGTGCGCGTCGCGCTCGACGCCCCGCTGTCCTGGATCGCCCGCAACGCGGGTCAGGAGGGCGCGGTCATCGTCTCCAAGGTCAAGGAGCTCGAGCCGGGCCGCGGCTACAACGCGGCGACCGGTGAGTACACCGACCTGATCGCGGCCGGGGTCGTCGACCCGGTCAAGGTCACCCGCTCGGCGGTGGCGAACGCCGCGTCGATCGCGGCGTTGCTCATCACCACCGAGAGCCTCGTCGTCGAGAAGCCCGCCGAGTCGGAGCCCGCTGCGGCGCACGGCCACGGCCATGGCCACGGGCACGGCCACTCGCACGGCCCCGGTTTCTGACCGAAGCCGACTGTGCGCGGCGCTGCTGCGCCACCTGGAACGACGACGCGGCCCGGGGGGGGGCCCCGCCGGGGGGGGCCCCGGGGGGGTATAAACAGAACGCGGC
>NZ_JALKFX010000263.1 GCF_023243045.1 Frankia sp. AgB32 | reverse complement strand
AGCAACACCCACGACGTGTCCCCTCAACACAAACCCCAAGGTCAGCGGGCTACAGCCGCCCACCCCTGAATGGACACGATTGGTAGCCTCGGTGCGGGTCTCGACACGTATGCCGGGGCACGCTTCCCCGACGACCTGTGCTTCGACGACGTCGATCTGTTCAGCTGGGCGCTGGACGGGGAGCCGCCGTGGCTGGCAGAGGACGAGGTGAGCCTCGGGCATGTCCTGGCCGCCGCCGGGATCATCGGCCGGTCGCCGCACGAGATCGTCGGCCGGCTCCGCCACCTGGGGTTCACCGTCCCCGTGCTTCCCGACCGGACCCCGGACACTGTGGATTCCGTCGACGTCGTCCTGCTGAGTGGGCTGCTGGATGGGAATGCGCCGCGGCTGACGGACCGCCGGGTGCCGCTGGCGCACGTTTATCATGCGGCCTGCATCCTCTCGTGCGACGTGACCGAGGTCCGGGAGCGGTACGACCGGCTGGGGCTGGAGGTGCTGGGCGAACCCGTGGAGCTCGACCGCATGGACCGCGGGCACGCCACTGTTGTGTTCCACGCCGCGGACACCTCGGTCCCCGGCTCCGATCACCTCTCCTCGGCGCAGATCCTGGCCGTCGCCCAGTTCACCGGCCGCGACCCGGCGCGCGTGCGCGCGTCGTTCCTCGGCCTCGGTCTGTTCGTGCCGCCGGAGGAGGCGCTGCCAGACTTCGCGGCGAGTGCGCTGACCGCCAGGGATGCGCTCATGCTGAGCTGCCGCCTCGACGGGCGGGGTCCCTGGCTGGGCGCCGGTCCTGTGCCGCTTGCCCATGTCATCGCCGCCGCCGGTTATCTCCGCTGGTCCCCGCGGCGGGTCAGGGACCGACTCACGCAGCTTGGCTGCGCTGTGCCGACGCCGGCCGATTCTGTGCTCGACATCTTCGTCGACGGCGTGGACCGGATGTTCGCCGAGCTTCTCACTGACACCGCCGGCGCCTACGTGCAACGGCCGGTCTCGCGGGCCGAGGTGCTGGCCGCATCGTTCCGGTTCCGTTGGACTCCCGCTCGGATCGCCGCACGCATGATGGAACTCGGCTTCAGCGTCCCGTCCGCGACATCGCTGATCACCGAGACTGGCGGCGGAATGCGGTGAGGGAACCCGGTCCCGCTCGACGACGACGTTGTTGATGCCAACGAGCCAGCTCAACGCGCTGTACTGGGCCTTGAGCTGGCGCGCCCGTACTACTTCCGCTTCCTCCGCAGGAACAGCAGCACGGCGCCGACGCCCGCGGCGATGCCGGCGGCGGCCTTGGGCTTCGCCTTCACCGTCTCGGTGGCGGTGGTGGCCTTCTCCTTGGCGACGTCGACCTTGCCACCGGTGCGCTCGTTGAGCTGATCGGTCAGTTCGCCGGCCTTCTGGCGGGCTGGGGCGGTTGCTTCGGTGGCCTTCTGCAACGCGGGTGTCGCCACGTCCGCGATCTTGGCGCGGGCCGGGGCGGTGGCCTCGGAGGCCTTCTGCAGCGCCGGGGTCGCGACGTCGGAGATCTTCGCGATGGCCGGGGCGGTCGCCTCGGTGACCTTGGTGCGTGCCTGGTTGGCGACGTCGGCCGCCTTCTCCTTTGCCTCGGTTGACTTCGCGCTCACCTGGCTTTTCACGTCGGTCTTGGCCGCCAGGGCGTCGACTGTCTCGGCGAGGTCGGCGCGGGTCCGTACGATGTCCGCCCGGACCTCGTCCGGGCTCACTGGTCCGTTGCTCGTCGCGGGTGACTCGGTCATCGCCGTCCTGCCTCCTTGATGGTGTGCACGTCGGTCTTCATGCCTTCGATGGCCTCGGCGGGCAGTGGGGGAGTGGCCGCGCTGAGCTCCTTCTTGCCGGTCAGGGCCAGTCCGCCGGTCACGGCCAGCAGGGCCACGCCGACGATCAGCGCGGACAGCCACGCCGCGAGCGCGGTCGCCAGGCCGAGCACCGCGCACGCCACCAGGGTCCCGACGGCGAACACGCCCATGACCCCGGCCCCGCCGAACAGTCCACCGCCGATCGCCGCCTTCTTGCCCTTGCGGGTCAGCTCCGCCTGCGCGAGCGTGAGCTCGTCGCGGACCAGCCGGCTCACCTGCTCGGAAAGCTGGCCCACCAGCTCGCCCGCGGACGCCGTCGCTGGGGCACCCGGCTGGTGGGCGGTTACCTCTGACATGACAACCCCCGTCGGGACATCTGGGTGACTTCTCGTTACGCCTGGCCTGCCCCGCCTTCGCCCTATAACACTCCCGGGCCGCCGCTGTCACACCGACACTGTGCCGCCGCCCTTTCGACGGCCGGGTCACGCGCCCAGGTGGCGGGCGATGCCCTGCGCGGCGACCTGGAGCGCGGCGGTGAGGCGCGCGCGGTCGCGGCGCAGGGTGGGCACCACGACGCCGATCGCCGCCACGACCTGGTCCTCGCGTCGCACCGGTACGGCCACCGAGCAGGCGCCGAGTGACATCTCCTCGACCGTCGTCGCGTAGCCGGTGAGCCGGATCTGGGCGAGCTGCGCGCGCAGGCGTCCGGGCTGGGTGACCGTGTACGGCGTGACGCGGGTGAGCGCGGCGAGAACGCGGCGGCGGATGTCCGCGGGCGCGTGCGCGAGCAGGACCTTGCCGACCCCGGTCGCGTGCAGCGGCAGCGTCGAGCCCACCGTGCTGACCACCGGCACCGATGCCCGGCCCGCCAGCCGCTCCAGGTAGAGGACCTGCTCGCCGTCGCGGACCGCGAGGTGGACGGTCGCGCGGGTGGCGGCGTGGATGTCGTTGAGGAACGGCGACGCCGCCTCGCGCAGCGTCGAGGGGACCGGGGCGAGCAGACCGATCTCCCACAGCCGTCGGCCGATGGCGTAGTCGCCGCGGGCGCGGGCGAGGGCGCCGTGGCGCACCAGCTCGCCCGCGAGGCGATGGGCGGTGGGCAGCGGCAGGCCGGCGCGACGCGCCAGCTCGGACAACGGCAGCCGCGGATGCTGGTCGTCGAAGGCGTCGAGGATCGCCATGACCCGCCCGGCGACGGTCGCACCCGGAGTCCCGACGTTGCCAGCCATGGCCCGATTCTTCCACTGAGTGGAAGAATCGGGTAGGTCTGCCCTGGTTGGCCGTCCTACGGTTCGTGCCATGAATCCCCTGGCCGTGCCGGCGCGCGAGCTGGAGCCGCAGTCCGTGATCAGCTCCGAGATGGCCGCCCTCGACGCCGGCTACCGCGGGGCGGGTGTCACGGAGACGCAGCCGAGGCTCGACTACCCGCCGTACCGCTCCAGCCTGGCCCGTCATCCCGGCCGGGCCGCATACGACGTCGACCCCGAGACGATCGAGCGCTGCGCGCCGTGTTTCGGCGCCCGTGACGTCGACCCGCTGGACGCGGACCTCACGGTCGGCCACCCGGGTGCGCCGATCGGGGAGCGCACCGTCGTCACCGGCCGGGTGCTCGACGGCGACGGGCGGCCGGTCCGTCGGCAGCTGGTGGAGATCTGGCAGGCCAACGCCGCCGGCCGCTACGCGCACGGGCGCGACCAGCATCCGGCGCCGCTCGACCCGAACTTCACCGGTGCGGGACGGTGCCTGACCGATGACGACGGCTGGTACCGGTTCCAGACGATCAAGCCGGGCCCCTACCCGTGGCGCAACCACCGCAACGCGTGGCGCCCGGCCCACCTCCACTTCTCGGTGTTCGGCACCGCGTTCACCCAGCGCCTTGTCACCCAGCTGTACTTCCCCGGGGACCCGCTGTTCGCCCTCGACCCGATCTACCAGTCGATCGTCGACCCGCGTGCCAGGGACCGGCTGGTCGCGGCCTACGACCACGACGTGACCAGCCACGAGTGGGCCACCGGCTACCGGTGGGACATCGTCCTCACCGGCCCCGGCCAGACACCCCTCGACGCCGAGGCACAGGACGGGGGTGGGGCGTGACACCGATCGCGACCCCCGGCCAGACCGTCGGGCCGTTCTTCCACCTCGGCCTGTCCTACGACCGCGACAGTGAACTGGTGCCACCCGGCAGCCCGGCGGCGGTCGTGCTGCGCGGGCGGGTCCTCGACGGGGACGGCCACGGGGTGCCGGACGCGCTCGTGGAGATCTGGCAGGCCCGCCCCGACGGGACCATCGCCGTCGAACCCGGCTCGCTGCGCCGAGACGGGTGGACGTTCACCGGTTTCGGCCGGGCGTCCACCGGCCCGGACGGGACGTACGCGTTCACCACCGTCGCGCCCGGACCGACCGAGCCCGGCCGGGCGGCGTTCCTCGCCGTCGCCGTGTTCGCCCGCGGCCTGCTGAACCGGCTGTTCACCCGCGCTTACCTGCCTGGCGACACCGCGGCGCTGGCCGCCGACCCGCTGCTGTCCGCGCTGCCCGAACACGCCCGCCGGACCCTCGTCGCCGAGGCCGACGGGCAGGGCTTCGTCTTCGACATCCGGCTGCGGGGGCCCGCCGAGACGGTGTTCCTGCGCTACCCAGGCCAGCGGCCGTGACCGCCCGAGCATGAGTGATCTCTTCTGGCCCGGTGATGAGCGCGCGGGCGCGCTGGCCAGCGACGCCGCCTGGCTCGCGGCGATGGTCCGGGTCGAGCAGGCCTGGCTGGACGCGCTCGCGCGGGCCGCCATCGCCCCGGGGACCGTCGACCTCGCCGGGATCGTCGGCCCGGATGACCTCGCCGCCCTGGCGGGTGCCGCCGAGGACGCCGGGAATCCGGTGCCGGCGCTGATAGCCCGGCTGCGGGCCCGCGCGCCCTGGGCCCACCGTGGCCTGACCAGCCAGGACGTCGTCGACACCAGCGTCGTGCTGCTGCTGCGTGACGTCGTCGAACGGGTGCTCGCGGAGCTGCGCGACCAGGTCGGTTCGCTCGCCGCGATCGCCGAGGCCCACCGCGGCACAGTGCTCGCGGGGCGCACCCTCACCCAGCACGCCGTGCCGACGACGTTCGGGCTCAAGGCCGCCGGCTGGCTCACCGGCGTCCTTGACGCGGCCGACGCGCTGGGGCGGGTGGCGCTGCCGGCCCAGTTCGGCGGCGCGGCCGGCACCCTGTCCGCCGCCGTCGACCTCGCCAGCCTGCGCGGGTTCGACGATCCGGTCGCCGCGGTCCGTGCCGCCGTGGCGGATGCCGCCGGGGTCCTCGGCCTGCGCGCCGCGCCGCCCTGGCAGACGACCCGCACGACCGTCACGGCGCTGGGCGACGCGCTGGTGACCTGCACCGATGCCTGGGGGCGCGTCGCGACGGACGTCGCGACCCTGTCCCGACCGGAGATCGGGGAGCTCGCGGAGCCGGCCGCCGACGGGCGCGGGGGATCGTCGACGATGCCCCACAAGCGCAACCCCGTGCTGTCGGTGCTCATCCGCCGCGCGGCGATCACGGCGCCGCCCCTGGCGTCGATCCTGCATCTCGCGGCGGCCCTCACCGGTGACGAACGGCCGGACGGCGCCTGGCACGCCGAGTGGCCCACCCTGCGCGACCTGGCGCGGCGCACGGTCGTCGCGGCCAGCCAGACCAGCGAGCTGCTGCGCGGACTGCGTATCGACGAGGCCCGGATGCGCGCGACCGCGACGACCGCGGCGGCCGAGCTGGGCGCCGAGCGCCGCTCGATCGCCGCCTTCGCGGGCGGCGAGGCGCCGACCGACGCCTGCCTCGGCGTCGCCGATGCCCTGGTCGCAGGCGTCCTCGCCCGCGCACACAGCTATCTGGAGGCAGCCCGGTGACAGTTCCACGGATCACGGGAGTCGAGCTCGCCGGGCGCCCGCACCTGCCGCTTCTCGTCGTCGGGCCGTCGCTCGGGACCTCGTCGAGCGTCCTGTGGTCCACGGCCGCCGGGCTGCTCGGCGACGTCTTCCACGTCGTCGGCTGGGAGCTGCCCGGCCATGACGGCGGGCCCGGCGGCGAACCGTTCACGCTCACCGAACTCGCCGCCGGCGTTCTCGGCCTCATCGACGAGGTGATCGCCGGCCGTGCCGACGGCGAGGTCCGGTTCGGCTACGCCGGTGTCTCCCTCGGTGGCGCGGTCGGCCTGCGCCTGCTGCTCGACGCGCCGCGGCGGGTGGACCGTGCCGCGCTGCTGTGCACCGGCGCGCGGATCGGAGCAGCGGCGCACTGGCGGGAGCGGGCCGCGACGGTGCGGGCGGCTGGCACCGCGGTGCTGGTCGAGGGTGCGGAGCGGCGCTGGTTCGCGCCCGGCTTCGTCGACCGGGCGCCGGGGGTCGCCGCGGAACTGCTGCGCGGCCTGGCGGCCGTCGACGCGCAGGGCTACGCGTGGGCCTGCGAGGCACTCGCCGAGTTCGACGTGTCCGACGAGCTCGCCGATATCAGTGTGCCGGTGCTCGCCATCGCCGGCGCCGAGGATCTGGTGACACCACCGGCCGCACTCGCGCGTCTCGCCGACGGCGTGCGCGAGGGACGGCTGGCCGTCCTCGACGGCGTCGCGCACCTGGCTCCCGCCGAACAGCCGCGCCAGGTCGCGGACCTGCTGCGCGAGCACCTGGCCGCCGCTACTGACCCCTACGACGCGGGGATGGTCGTGCGGCGGGAGGTTCTCGGGGATGCCCATGTCGACCGCGCGAGCGCGGCGGCCACCGAGTTCACCCTCGAGTTCCAGCGGCTCATCACCCGGTACGCCTGGGGGACGATCTGGACCCGGCCCGGCCTCGACCGCCGCAGCCGTTCGATGATCACGATTACCGCGCTCATCGCCGGTGGCCATCACGAGGAGCTCGCGATGCACGTCCGCGCCGCGCTGCGCAACGGGCTGACCGTTGCCGAACTCAGGGAGGTCGTCCTGCAGAGCGCGATCTACTGCGGCGTCCCGGCCGCGAACACGGCCTTCCGGATCGCCGAGCAGGCGCTGCGCGGCCCGGAGCCCCGATGACCACGATCGCTACCAGCACGCGCACCCGCGTTGTGATCGTCGGCGGCGGCCCGGCGGGGCTGATGGTCTCCCACCTGCTCCACCTCGCCGGCCTCGACAGCGTCGTCCTCGACAACCGCACGGCGCGCACCATCGAGACCACGCACCGCGCCGGCATCCTGGAACGGGACAGCGTCCGTCTGCTGGCCGACACCGGCGTCGACCGGGTCCTCACCGCGGGGCACCGGCACGCAGGGATCTCCCTGCGGTTCGCCGGGCTCAGCCACCGCATCGACTTCGAGGGGCTCACCGGCGCCTCCTGCTGGCTGTACCCGCAGACCGACGTGTTCGCCGACCTGCACCGCACCCGCCACCGCGACGGCGCCGACCTGCGTTACGGCATCAGCGCCACCGAAGTCCACGACGTGCGTGACGCTCCGCGGGTCCGTTACACCGACGGCGAGGGCCGCCGCCACGAGATCACCGCGGATCTTGTCGTCGGCGCCGACGGTTCCCGTAGCGTCTGCCGCGACCTGGTCGACGGCGCGACCCGGTACTTCCGCGAGTACCCGTTCGCCTGGTTCGGTGTCCTCGTCGAGGCGCCGCCGAGCGCGCCCGAACTCGTCTACGCCCGCTCCGAGCGGGGCTTCGCGCTGATCAGCCAGCGCACCGCGTCGATCCAGCGGATGTACTTCCAGTGCGACCCCGGCGAGGACCCGCAGGACTGGTCCGACGACCGCGTCTGGGCGGAGCTGCAGTGCCGGCTCGCGGGCGAGGACGGCCTGCGGCTGCGGGAGGGACCGGTCCTCGAACGCACCGTGCTGCCGTTTCGCAGTTTCGTGCAGGCGCCGATGCGACACGGGCGGCTGCTGCTCGCCGGCGACGCCGCGCACACCGTGCCGCCGACCGGCGCGAAAGGCCTGAACCTCGCCCTCGCCGACGCCCGGATCCTCGCCGAGACGATCGAGGCGGCCCTCGCCGGCGACGACCTGTCCGCCCTGGCCCGCTACACGGACCGGGCGCTCGCCCGGGTGTGGAAGGCGCAGCACTTCTCCTACTGGCTGACCACCATGCTGCACCGGACACCCGGCGCGAGCGCGTTCGACGAGCAACGCCAGCTCGCCGAGCTGCACACCGTCGTCGCCTCCCCGTCCGGCGCCCGCTACCTCGCCGAGGGCTACACCGGCTGGCCCGAACCCTGACGGCCACCGCCGCCCTGCACGGCGACCAGGCGGCGGCGCGGCCGCTTGCGCCAGCGGTCCGGGCTCGGGCCGAGCGTGGTCAGGCGACCGCGGCCGGACCCCCGGGGGGGGGCCCCGGGGCGGGGGGGGGGGGGGGGGGGGGGCCCCC
>NZ_JALKFX010000014.1:30237-90788 GCF_023243045.1 Frankia sp. AgB32 | reverse complement strand
CACCCCGCGGCCGGGGGGGCCACCCGCGTGGTGCCGGGCGGGGGGGGGGGGGCCGGGGGGGCCCCCCCCGGGCCCCCGCCCCCCCCCCCCGCCCCGCTGCCCAGCCCGAGGCCGCCGACGAGCGCGAGCACCCCGCCGCCGCCGAGCAGCCGCCAGGTCGCGGCGAGCGGCGGGAGGGTCGCCAGGCACAGCCACGACGAGACCAGCACGGTCCCGGCGAGCGTCCGTCCGGCCGCCGTCGTCGGCACGAGGCCCGCCACCGACCGCCACCCGGCCGGCCGGGTGGCGGTCGATCTCCCGGCGGCGCCGCGCTCGGCGGGGACGGTCCGGTCGGCGGGGACAGCCATGGCCGCGATCACGGCCAGTGGCGGCAGGCACATCGCCAGGTACCAGGGGTAGACGACGGGACTGCCCAGGGCGACGGCCAGGCCGCCGAAACCAAGCACGGCCAGGTCGGGCCGCTCGTCCAGCGGCGACCCGGCCCGCCGCTCGCCCGGTCCGTGGCGCCAGGCGCGGATCGTGAGCGTCAGCACGACGGCCGCCGCCGCGGCCAGACACAGGCCGCGGGCCACCCGCAGCGCGGCGCCGTCGGGGAGATGCCACCCGAGAAGTCCGCACAGCCCGTCGACGGCGGCGGCCAGGATCGAGGCCGGGGCGATGCCGGTGCTGAGCTTGCCGGAGGTGGACAGGGAGTGGATCCAGGACGGCCCGAACCCGGCGGCGGCCATGCTCACGGCCGAGACGGCGGCGACGGCCCCGACATCGGCGGCGAGCCGGGTCAGACCGGCCCGCACGGGGTGCGCCGCTCGCCGGGCGGCGAGCAGGTGCGACACCATCAGCCAGCCGACCGCGAGCAGCGCCGTCGCCTTGACGTTGCCGGCCAGCCCGGCGAGGCCGGTCGCGGCGGCGCCCACCGCCACCGGCCGGCACCGGACCGCCCAGGACCGCCCAGCACCGCCAGGCCGGCTCTCGTCCAGCCCAGGTTCGCCTGGATCAGGGTCGGTGGCGGTTGGAGCGGTGGTGCGGTCCGTGGGGCCCGGAGCGGCGCGGTCGAGCACGAGGGCGGCGACGACGAGCGCCGCGGCGAGCGCGTCGAGGTGGCTGCCGCCGACGAGATGAATGACGATCACCGGATTCGCCGCCACCGCCACGGCGGCGATCGCGCGGTGGCCCGTCCCGGCCAGCCGCAGCGCCAGGACGACCAGGGCGACCGTGGCGAGCACGGCGATGACGCGCAGCGTCACGACGGTCCCGCCCGGGCCGTCGCCGAGCGCCGCGGCGGCCTTCTCGATCGCCACCGCCGCGCTGCCGTAAGGACTGTGGGTGTCGGTCCAGCGCGGGTCGACGGCGCGCACGAAACCGAGCCCGGAACCGTCCGCCGTGCCGGCGGCGCGCAGGGCGGACACGCCGTGGGTCGCCGGATCCAGCCCGAGCCGGGCCAACTCACCCTGAGCGGCATAGGCGTAGGCGTCCCGGCTGTACAGCGGCGGCCCGACCGCGAACGGCAGGCTCCAGGTCACGGCGGCCGTGAGCCCGCCGCGCGTGGTCACCCGGCCGGCCAGCGCGCCGCGCAGGAGCACACCCCAGCACCCGCACAGGACAATGACGCTCAGCGCGGACAGTCCGGCCAGAACGCCCCTCGTGGTCTCGCCCGGCGGCGTCGATGGAAGAATCCCCCACCAGGATGAGGGATCAGTGATGTTCGGGTCCCTCGGCCCGAGCCGGCCCTCGGCCGCCATGGCCGTGACCGCGGCCGCGGTGCCGGCGGCGATCAGCCAGCCGACACCGCTGCGGCTGCGGCCAGCGGACGGTCCGGGTTGAGCGCGCCCGACCGCTGGTGGGGTGGCCGCTCTCGGCCGCTCGCCCCGGGGCGGGGCGCCGAGGGATGATCTGTCGGGTGCGGCGGAGGGACCGTCGTCGGTTGCTGGGGAGGTCGCGCGTGACAGCTCTCGCGGCGCCCGGCCCGTCGACCGACGCGATGCCGGTCGGCCGCTCGTCGGCCGCAGCCGCGGCACCAAAAGGCGAGACCGAGCCCCGAGTGGCTGCACTACCCCAGACCCCTTTCGTCGCCCTCGAACCACCGCGGCACCGTGGGCCGGTGTGGCGCGCGGCCAGCGCGGTGGTCGCCGTGGCGTGCCGTTGGCCCTGGGTGCTGACCGCTGTCCTGTGCCTGCTGTGCGTCGGGTTCGGCGTGACCGGTCCCGACACCCCCGCCCAGGAATACCGGGTGTGGCTCTTCCGCCACGGTGGGGCGCTGCTCTGGGACGATCAATGGTACGGCGGCCACACCATACCCGGGTACAGTGTCCTGTTCCCCCCGCTGGGGGCGCTGCTCGGGGTGGAGGTTCTCGGCGCGCTGTCCTGTGTGGCGTCCACCGTGCTCGTCACCCGGCTGTTGCGTGGTCCGCGGCGGCGCTCGGGGCACGAACTCGTCCTGGTCTGGTTCGCCGTCGCGACCGTGTCGAACCTGGTCGTGGGCCGGATGCCGTTCGCCCTCGGGATGGCCTTCGGCGCGCTGGCGCTGCTCGGCGCGCGGGAGCGGCGCACGAAGCTCACCTGGGCCGGCGCGATCCTGTCCTCGCTGGCCTCCCCCCTGGCGGCCGGCTTCGTGCTGCTCGTCGGCTGCGCGTTGCTGCCGACGATCGGCTGGCGGCGGGTGCTTCCGTTCCTCGGCGCCGGGGCCGGCATCGGCGTCGCGCTCGCCTTCCCGGAGGACGGATACCAGCCCTTTCCCGCCGTGACCTACCTTTCGCTGCTCTCGCTGATCGGGGTGGGGCTGCTCGTCGTCCCGCGTGACGCCCGGGCGATCCGGCACGGCCTGCTGCTGTGGGCGGCCGCGGCGACCTTGTTCTTCTTCGTCCCGTCCCAGGTCGGCGGGAACATCACCCGGCCGGCGACGCTGCTGGCCGGCCCGGCGGCGGCGCTGCTGCTCGCCGACCGGCGTCGGCTGCTCGCGATCGTGGCGATCCCGCTGATGGGCTGGCAGTTCGGGCCGCTGCACGGCGCCCTGCTCACCCAGGGTGACCCGTCCGCCGGGTCCGGGTACTACGCGGGCCTGCTCGACTACCTGCACCGGGGCACACCGGTGTCCGCGGGACGGGTGGAGGTGCCGTTCACCCAGGCGCACTGGGAGGCGCGTTACGTCGCGCCGTCGGTGCCGATGGCCCGCGGCTGGCTGCGGCAGCTCGACAGCAAGTACAACGCCCTGTTCTACGACGGCACGCTGAACGCCGAGACGTACCACCAGTGGCTGCTGGCCCGCGGCATCCGCTATGTCGCCCTGCCCGACGTGAACCTGGACCCCTCCGCGGTCGCCGAGGCGAAGCTGCTGCGGGCCGGCCTGCCGTACCTGGACCTGGCCTGGCAGGACGCGCACTGGAAGGTCTGGCTCGTCACCGACTCGCCCGGCCTGGTGCAGGGGCCGGCGAGCCTGACCGAGCTCGGGGTGAGCTCCATGGCCGTCGACTTCCGCACGCCCGGCATCGCCACGGTCCTCGTGCACTACACGCCGTACTGGCAGCCGGGGGAGGGCCGGGCATGCGTGTTCCGGGCCGCCGGCGGCTGGACGGGGATCCTCACCGAGTCGGCCGGGCCGGTGCGCCTGACCGCCCGGCTGTCGGTCGACGGGCTGACCCGGGCCAGCGCCCTGGACTGCCCCGTCGACCAGCGGGTCGGCTGAGGCCCCGCCGGGCCCTCAGCTCGGTCGGTTGAGCGGGACGATGCGTAGCCCGGCGTGCGCGAGAATGTCCGGCAGAGTGCGGATCACGTCCCGGTCGCGTTCACGATCGACCTCGGTCAGCGCGGCCCAGTCGACCATCGCCGGATGGCGGCGGTCAGGACCGTCCTGCGCGACCGGACCGACGGTGAAACCCTTCGCAGCCCGTTCCCGCCGCCAGCGCTCGTGTTCCTGCTGGGCGAGCTGCTCGATCTCGGCGCCGGTGAAGGCGAAGTCGGAGTCCGCCTCCCCGGCGGGCATCAGCATGAGGTTCTGGGTCCGCAGGACCTCGCCGAACTGCGCGGCCTGGGCCCGGTTGGAGTCACGCAGGTCCTCGGGCAGCTCCTCCCAGGGCACCATCGCCCGCCGGGATCCCATCGCCTGGCCGCGGCGGCGCTCGGCCTCCAGGTAGCGGTTGTGGCTGGCCTGGGCGAACCGCTCGATCAGGTCGGTGTCGCCAAGGTCCAGCGGCAGCGCCTCGTCGTTCACCGCGAAGAAGCGGACGCCGCCCCGCAGGTTCTCCAGCAGCGGCATCGGGGTCGCGGGCAGGGCGGTGTCCTGCTGGCCGAAGACGTCCTGTAAACTCCGCTGCCGGCCGGTACGCACGATGACCGTGGTACGCCTGACGCCGAAGTGCTCGTTGAGCACCTGGGCGGCATCGAGTCCAAACAGCAGAGCGCGCTCCTCGTCGCCGAGGCAGACGTAGACGAACTCGGGCGGGCCGAGCCGGTCGGTGGCGGCCAGGACGGCCGGGGGAAGCTCGCCGTTCTGGGTGTCGTGGCCGGTCAGCACGACCCGGGACAGGGCCGGCTCGCGGGCCCGTAACAGGGCGAGCTTCGCCACGGCGTCGGGGTCGGACACGGCGATGGGCAGCAGCGCTCCGGTCGCGCCGGCGAACGTCCGCCAGCGGCGCGCCAGTTCCATCACCAGGGCCCGGCCCAGCCCGGACAGACCGAGCACGACCAGGGGTGCCGGCTGGGCGGGCGGCGCGCCCTCCGCGTCGGCCGCCGCCCAGCTCGGCGGGTGGCGGTTGAGCAGGGCGTGCGCACCCAGCACCTCGATGGCGAAGAAGTCCAGCCGAAACCCGGCGTCGTCGTCCAGCCCGATCCGGCGGGCCCGCAGATGCGGGATCAGTGACAGGTCGCCGACCTGGGCCAGGCAGCGCAGCGGCTGGTCCGCCCGGTCGACGGCCAGGCGCCGGGCGGCGAGCGCGATCGCCAGGTTCGAGGAGGTGTCCGGCAGGCATCCGTAGACCACGTCGGCCCGGGCGATGCCGGCCTTTGCCAGCACCAGCGGTTCGACCGGATCGCCGACCACCCGCAGCAGCCCCGCGGGCCGTTCGGTGTCCGGGTACTCGCGCTGCGCGTCCTCGGCGACGAGCACCACCCGCTTCGTCTGCGACAACCTGTCGACCAGGGCGGAGGCGGTGGGTCCGGTGCCGCACACGACCACGTGATGGCGGGCTCGGCGAGCCCGGAACCGCTCGAAGCGCTGCGCGAAGACCGTGCTGACGGCGTCCGCGACACCCACCGCCGTCGCGAGCGGAGCGAGGAAGCGGGCGATCTCCAGGGTCAGCGGGAAGTGACCGGCGCCCACGAAGACGTTGCCGTCGAGAAGGAACAACGTCGCGGTGAAGTAGACGACGTTCGGCCAGCTGAACGTCGCCGGCGTGGCCTTGAACAGCCGGTACATCCCGATCAGGCCGAGCGTGAAGGCGATGACCCCGAGCACCGCGAACACGCCGAGCAGATGATGGCGCAGCCAGCGTGCCAGCCGGCCGGCCAGGGCCAGCACGATGCCCGGGCCGCCGAGGTAGCCTTGGCGGCCCGCGCCCGGGCCGATCACCGGTGCCGGCCTCGGGCTCGCCGGCCGAGTCGCGTCACGACCCGCCCCGCGCGGCGCCGGCCGCCGACGTCACCGTCCGGTGGGCTCGGACACCAGGTCGGCGACGACGATGGTGGTGTCATCCCGCGCGCCGGCGAGCAGGGCGGCCTCGACGAGGGCGTCCGCGGCCCGCTCCGGCGGTGAGGAGCCGAGTTCGCTCATCAGGCCGTCGAGCTGTTCTGGCGTCATCACCTTGGTGATGCCGTCGCTGGCGAGCACCACCCGGTCCCCGGCGCGCACCGGCTCGGAGAAGATGTCGGCCTCGATCTCGTCGGCGAGACCGACCGCGTTGAGCAGCGGGCCGTTACGGATCGCGTGCGGGGTGGTCAGTGCCCGGGGGCGCCCACGCCCCGGCTGCAACCAGACCGAACTGTCGCCGACGTGCGCGACGGTGAGGTACTCGCCGGTGCTGCGCTGCCGGCCGAGGATGACGACGTCGAGCGTGCAGGCCATGCCGAGCCAGGTGGGCTCCTCCCGGGCGCGGGTGCGCACCACCCGGTTCGCCCGATTGACCGCCTTGCGCAGGCCCTCCAGCGGATCCTCGGCGTACTGCGGCCGGAAACCGGCGACCGTGGTGACGGTGAGGGTCGAGGCGATCTGGCCGGCGGCCTCGCCGCCCACCCCGTCGGCCACCGCGAGCAGGCCGTCGACGACGACGAACGCGTCCTCGTTGGGCCCGCCGCGCTTGCCCCGGCGGGTCCGCCCGGCGGCGGCCAGCCGCAGCGGCGCGGCCGTGGGCTCCTCGGGTTCGGTCGCGACGAGGTCCGCCGCGTGCTCCCGGGTGGTGGGCGGGGGTGTCATGCCGGGAAAGGTCGTCGCGGTGGGGGTGCTCTCCCAGCGCGGATCACCCGCTCCCGCGTGGGCGACCGGCTCCGGCGCGGTCGGCTGCGGGATGTAGGTCGTGGTCGGCGGCGCGATGGGGAAGTCGCCGGTCTGCGGGTCGTAGTACCGGGTCGTGTTCTGCCGATCGTCGTCGTAGGGCGGCACCTCGTGCGGGGGCGTCGCGGGCGGTGGCGTCCAGCCGGTCGCGTCGGGATCGGATCCGCGGCCGTACTCGCCCGCGGGAACCTGCGCGGTCACTGTCCCTCCCCACGGCGCGCCGGCGATCCCGACGGAGCCTGCCTCGGCCGTACCTGGGTCACTGTCCCGTGGATCATGTGTCCCCCTGTCGGCCGAAGCCGGGCCGGTCGAACCGTCACCGTCCGGACCGACGTTGCTCGCCCTGGCGCCCTCACGGGCCTGTCCGCCCGCTCGGCCGGCTTCCGCCCCGCCGGCCGCATGTTCGTCGTCCGTGGCCCCACCGAGGTGATACACCCTGGCCAGGCGGGTGTCCGCAGGTTCGCTGTCCGCCGCGCGTGACTCCGCCGCCGGCACGGCGACCGCGGGCGCCGGATCCGGTTCGGTGAAGCCGGGAAGGTCGTCGAGGGCGGCCGTATCGGGGTCGTCACGGATCGGCACCGTACCGGATTGGTGGCGCTCGTGGTTCAGGCCACGCCTGGGGCGCTGGTTTCCCCGCCGAGTCGGCTGGTTGTTCAGGTAGAGGAAGATCACCAGGGCCACCAGCAGCACCACGATGAGCATGATCGGCACCAGCGAGCTACCCATGGCCTCCGTCCCCGCCGAACCAGTCATGACCACGCTGCCGGACGTGTCGCCAGCCGTCCTTCTTGCTACTCAAGGACATCGACGTCCCGTGGACCACGGGTGTGTCGTGACTCCGACACAAGTGCTGGTCATTGTTCCAGACTTGAACGATCCCGAGTAGGGCACCGGACGTCCGAGAGTGTCGTGGCGCCCGCCCGCGGTGACGCGGGCCCGGCCTCACCGCCGTGCCGGGGACGGGAGCACGACAGCGGTCATCAGGGTGAGGGCGATCACGGGGAGCCCGAAGGAGCGGCGGCGTCGCCGGTTCGGGCCGTCGGTGATCTCGGTAATGATGCGGGACTCGACCATGTCCGCCAGTGCCGCGGCGGCCCGCAGCCGGGGGTCGTCCGGGAGGTAGAGCGTCGCCAGGCGCCGCACCACGCGTTCCAGGTCGGCCGGATGCGGGCCGCCGGCCTCGGCGTCGGCGGACTGGACGGTGCGGCGGAAGTAACGCTCCGCCGCCGCCGCCAACGCCGCGCCCGTCGGTGGCTCCGACCCGCGCTGCGCCCGGTCGTCCCGGCCGACCGTGCCCCACCGCCAGATCGCCTCGTGCAGGTCCCGCTCGCCCTCCCAACCGGGTACGTGGCGGGCGAGCAGTCCGAAGACCTGCGCGGCGTCCGGCAGCCCCGATTCGCAGGCGGCCAGGAAGGCCACGGTCGGGCTGTGGTCCGTGGGGTCGGTGGCCGGGATGCGCGCGGCCAGCTCCGTGTTGAGGGCCGCGAGATCCGCATCGACCGCGCCGGCGCGGTCGTGGTGATAGAGATCGAGGACCCGCCGGATCACCGTCATGCGTTCCGAGGTCTGTCCCGCCGGCCTGCTGATCGTGAGCTGTTCGAACAGGGGCCGGGCGCCGGCCGCGAGAAGGGCGCCGCCGTCGCCGGCCGCCGCGACGGCCGGCGAGACCGTGGCCGCGTCGGCGATGGCGCGTCGGAGATCCTGCGCGCCGTCCCAGCCCGGCACGTAGAGGACGAGCAGCCGGAAGGCGTCGGCCCCCCACGCGTGGGTCTCCCGCAGCAGGCGGACGACAGTGGCGGCCGGTGACTCGCCGCCGGGCGCGACCCGCCCGGCCGCCGTCGCCGTGCTGGCCGTCGCCGTGCTGGCCGTCGCCGGGTGTGCCGCGGCGAACGCGGTTGCCGGCGGGACGACCACGGCGGGGTCGGGTGTCCAGCCGCCGGTCGCCAAGGTCGCGCTGGTCGGTCCTGGCACCGCCAGCGGACCGGCGGTGGCTGGGGTGGCCGTGGCTGCTGGGGTGGTCGTGGTGATCGGGATGGCTGTGGTGATCGGGTGCGCGGGCCCATTGCCCGCCGGGTGGGGCTGCCCGGCGGGCAATGGTGTGGGGCTGGCCGGCTGCAGCGCGGCCAGGGTTTCCGCCGCCAGCCGCCGCGCCCTGTCGGCGGCGGCGGGCAGCCGGCAGGCTGTGAAGATCGCCTCGAGGCCGGCGGTGAGCGTCGGGGCCGCGTGTCGCAGCGCCTCCTCGATGCCTCGGGTGGGTGATGGCCCGGGCAGCGCGGCGAGATCGTCCGCCAGTGCGGTGATCAGGCCTTCGAGTTGCCGCTGCCACTCGGCGACGGTGCTTTCGACCGCGACCCGGCTGGGATCCGCGCCGACCTCGCCGGCGCGGGCCAGGATTCGATCGACGAGCTCCGCCCGTCCACGGCGCCTGGCCTGCGTCAGCGCTGGCTGGGAGGGTGGCCGGGCCGGCCGGTGCTCCGGTCGTTTCGCCGACCGGGGGCCGGTGTCGGGCGCCAGCAGCAGGCCGGCGAGGCGGCGCAGTTGGCCCTGGAACCGCGTGCCGGCCGGCAGGTCGGCCGGCAGCCCGGCCGGAGAGGTGAGAACCAGAGCCAGCTCGTGCGCCGGGTCCAGTCCGCCCGGCCCGGCCGATGCCCCTGCGGTCGCGGGCGGCCGCCCCAGCATCGCCTCGTAGGCGTCGCGCAGATGGTCCGCGACCGGCCACGCCGCCCGAGTGTCCGCCGCATCGACCCCGACGGCCGCCAGGGCCGATCCGGCCTTTGCCTGCGGCCCCGGGACGGCCTCGACGGCGGTCGACGCCTCGGCGGGTGGGACCGCGGGTGGCGGCTCCGGCGGGTCGGTCCGGGACGGGTGCGACGGACGGGCGGAGTCGCGCGCGCGGGCGAGGATCGTGAGGCCGACCGCCGCCGCCGGCCCGGGCGCACCCTCGGGGTCGAGCGGGACGCCTGGCGGAACATGGCTGGCGCCCGCGCTGCCCGCCGCCACCAGCGAACGGCACCAGCGCTCCGGATCGTTCGGCTGGAGCACCTGGTCCGCCACCGTTGCCAGCAGCCCACTGACCGCCCGCATGCCGCCCAGGCCATACACGTCGACCAGCAGCCGGGCGGCGTCATGGACGACCGGTGGGACGTAGGGCCGCACCCGTGGATCCACGTGAATCGAAGCCGGGTCCAGGCCGACGGCCAGTTCCAGCGGCATCGGGACGAACAGCAACCGGGGCGCGACGGATCCGGCCGTGGTCCGTCCCGGCCGCGGCACGTCGTCGGCGGCCGCCCGCGCGGCGCTGCCGGCCGCGTGCTCACCTGCCCCGTCCGCGCCGGCCGAGGTCTCGCTGGCCGAGGCGATGTGGGACGAGAAGGTCAGCCGGTAGGGAAGCACCGTCTCGAGCGTCTCGACGAGGGCCCACATCAGCGTGACCGCCTCCTGCGACCCGGTGTGCGTCACCGCGAACGGTCGTTGCGTCCAGGACCAGGCGAGCACCGTCGCGATCAGGTTGGTCAGGCGGTGCCGGCGGGCGGCGGCGCGGGCGCCGTGCCGCAGGGACCGTTCGCCGGTCCGGCGTTGCCCGGTCAGCTCCGCCAGTCGCAGCGGGGCCAGCCGCGGGGTGGTGCGGGGCGCGTCGGCCTGCCCCGTCCCGGCCGAGTACAGCGCCAGCCCGACTCGTTCGGTCAGGTAGTCCGCCCGGCCGAGCAGGACGTGCGCCCGCCGCCGGCCGGTTCCCGGCCCGCTGCGGCCAGGGACCCGGACCCGGTGCACCAGCGCGGCCTGCGGCACCTCGTCCGGATCGCGCCGGCCCGGACGGCCGGCGACGCCGACGAGGTAGGCGAGCGAGCTCGCCGGATGCTCGACCCCTGCGTCGTCGGGCTCCGCCTGGCCGGCGAGCAGATCGCGCCAGGATCGGGTTCCCGCCGAGCCGAGCGAGCTCGCGACCGGGAAGTAACCCTCCTGGCCCGAGCGGGCCCGCGACCAGACGTAGACGACCTGGTCGATGCGGCTCGCGTCGGCCGTCCAGTCGGCATGGACTCTGATCGGCGACGAATACTCGATCACGGCTGGTCCTGCCGCGTCGGCCGGTTCCTCGCCCGTGCGGCCGCCGCGATCACGTCTGGGTCTCCGGGAAGAGAACGTCCAGGCAGGTGGCGTCCCGGGGCGGGACAAGCCGCAGGACACCGGCGACGAGCGTCGAACTGGTCCAGACCGGCGTGGTCCGCGGCACGGCGGCGGACGGTCCGTCCGTGCTGGCGCCGACCGGGTCGCTCGACGTCGTTCGCGCCGCGGCGGATGACGGCCGGGCCGCGTGCGGGGCGAACACGATCGAGCGGCCGGCCTCAGGCCGGGGATCCGACCGGCCCGTCTGCCGTCCGCTCGCGAACAGCCGGACGACTGGCGCGTCCCCGGCGGGGATGGCGATCGTCCGCCAGACCCGCTGGCCGAGTTCGGCCCGGCGGGTCGCGGTCGAGCCGAAGCTCGGCGGCTCCAGTACGCCAGCCTGCCGCAGCTGCTCGTGGTAGGCATCGAGCAGGTCGTTGACGCGGCGACCGACCCCGGGCCGCCCGGGCCCCGGGCCCAGGCGGTGCTCCGGGCCGGCGGCAGCCGGCCGCGCGAGTGCGGCGGCGGCGAGGTCGGCGAGGTCGGCGTCGAACAGCGCGGCCAGCTCCCCGGCCTGCTCCGCCAGCGCGACGGCGGCCGCCTGGCTGATGCCCGGCCGTTCGCGGGCCGGCGGGCAGGCGCCGGACCCGGCGAGGGCATCCGCACAGGCGGCGATCTCCTCGACGATCTCGGCGGCGGAGCCGGTCAGCCGGCGGATCGGCGTGGGCCTGCGCCGACGCCAGCGGTCCGTGCGCGGCAGGCGGCGGGGTAGCGGCGACAGGCGGGGTACCAACGCCGCGAGGCAGTCGTGCGGCATCGCGACGCAGGCAAGCCGGGCGGTGAGGTGGGCGAGCCGGGCCGCGCGGTAGCCGGGTCTGGCTGCCGCCGCCGGCGCGGCCTCGACCAGCGCGGACCCGACCGGCGACTGTCGCCCGGCCAGCGCGACGAAGCGCTCGGCCGCCTCGATCTGCATCGTGCGCAGGACCTCGTCCGGAAGCCGGCCGACAACGACGGCGAGGGCGGGAAAGGCGAGCCGTCCCGGCATCGCGGACACCTCGCGACACACCTCGTCGAACACCTCCGGCGACCGCAGCGCATCGACACAGGCACGCACCATCGCGCCGCCGTCGTCAGGGGCAACGCACCACTCGCGGCTGCCGGCCTCCCTCCCAGCGCCCTGGTCGCGCGCGGTCGACGTCGGTTCTGACAGGGATTCCGGTTCTGGCGGGGCTGATGGTTCGGCCCCCACGGCCGAGAGCCAGACGATCGCCGGCATGACCGCCTCGTCGCCAGGTGTCGGGACAGCCCGGGAGGCGACCGGTGGAGCCGGGACCGCCTCGTCGGCGGTGTTCTCGTCGGCGGTGTCCTCGTCGGAGGTGTCCTCGTACGAGGCGTAGAGATCTGGCTGGTAGTCGTCGTCGAGGTCGTCCGGCCAGCCACCGAGAGTGCTGTCGAACGGGCATTCCCAGACGTCTCCCAGCGACCAGCCACCGGGGGGATTCCCAGGCTCGTCCTCGGGGCCGCAGGTCGGCGGCCCGATTCCGGTGGTCGCGGGGCCGACCAGGACGAGCAGCGTCGCATCGGTGGCCCGGTCGGCGGTGAGCTCCGCGATCACCGTCCGGTGGGCGGGTGCGGCGCTGGCGTCGTCCACGACCAGCAGGCGGTCCGCGCGGCGCACGTCGAGGCCGGCCTGCCGGCTGAGCAGGGCGGCCAGCCATCGGGAGTCAGCGCCGGCGCGCATCACCGGGTCGCGATGGCACCGACGGAGGTCCAAGGTCGTCACGGCGGTCGCCGGCAGGCTCACCGGGGGCCCTGCACGGGCGCCGAGTCGTGGGTGGGTGCCCTCCTCCGGGCCGGTCGTCGATTGATGCTCAGCACCGTGTACGTAGATCGATCCTCGCCGGCTCCCCGACATTGTGACTCTTGCTGGCGAGACCTCCGGCAATGTTCTTGGTCAATTGCGGCACTGGTTCCGGAGGTCGCTGCCGGTGCGCCCAATCGGCGGGAGGCCCCCCACATGCTGGTCAATGGTTTGCCCCCCGTCCTGGTTCCAGCCGATGCCGCTGATCGCGTGATTGACCAATCATCGAGGTCTGGTCAAAAGGTATTCCGGGAAACCTAGGGTAGTCCAGAGGGCGCGGGAAATCACCGGCTGCCCGGTGGGAAACGGTGTGGTCCCGTTCGGGGTTCTGGTCGGCCAGCCGAGTACTCACCGAGGGTTTTGCCCTGCGGCGCAGCGGGTGCTGCCACGCATCCTGGCCGTGCAGCGGCATGTGCAGAGTACTGCCGCTGAGTGCCGCTGCATTCTGGCTTGCGACCGACGTTCGCGCCGGGCGCCAGGAAACGTTCCCTCGGGTTTGTTGCCACCCGGGTAGATCTCGCGATGGCGACGTCGGGGAGCGGTGCTCCGCGGTTCATGAACGGTCGGTATTCGCGGCCCGCATCTTGGCCGGTATTTCGTCACCGTGGGCGATCGCGGCGGAAACTGCCGGCCCGCCGGGGAGAATGCGGTCTCGGACCTGGTCGCGCGAACGAAAGCACCGATACGTTCGGGTCGCGGCCGCCTCCACCCGGCGGACCGAGCACCCGCGCTCGTCGAACGGGGATCGATCGCAGCCGGTCAGCCACGCCCCGGATCCGTTGCCGCACCGGACCCGCCTGCCTTCCCACGGCCCAGCCGGTGAGCATACGGGGTCTCGGCCCCGGGCCCGCGACGCGCGGTCTCCCGCCGCGTCCGCCGATCACAGAGGAGGGTCCATGACCTTCGGCGACGTCGCGCTGCTGGTGGGCGCTGGCATCCTGGCCGGCATCTCCAGCACCGTCGCCGGTCTCGCCTCCCTGGTGTCCTATCCGGCGCTGCTGGTCACCGGGCTGACACCGCTGGCCGCGAACGTCACCAACACCACGGCGCTGCTGTTCGTCGCGGTCGGCGCCGCTGTTGGTTCACGTCCCGAACTGGCTGGTCAGTCCAGGCGGGTCGGTCGGTTCGGCACCGCGACCTTCGTCGGCGGCGCGGTGGGCGCGGCCCTGTTGCTCACCTTGCCGGCATCCGCCTTCGAACGGGCGGTGCCGATCCTCATCGCCGGATCCTCGGTGTTGCTGTGGGGGCAGCCGCGGCTGCTCGCCCGCCGGGGGCGCCGGCCGGCGGAGGACGGCCCGGCGGTGCTCGCCGCGGTCCTGGCGACCGGGGTCTACCTGGGCTACTTCGGGGCTGGCGGCGGGATCGCACTGCTCGCGGTACTGGCGGTCGCGATTCCGGAGCCGTTGACACGGGTCAATGCGATCAAGAACGTGTCGTCGGGATTCGCGAACCTTGTCGCCGCAGCCGGTTTTGCCGCCTTCGGTCCGGTGCGGTGGGCGGCCGTGGCGCCGCTCGCCGCCGGGCTGCTGGTCGGCGGGGTGGTCGGACCGGTGATCGTGCGGCGGCTGCCGGCCGACATTCTGCGGGCGGTGATCGGCCTGGCCGCCCTCGGCCTCGCCGCGAGCCTCGCCTGGAGCGCATACGGCTGAGCCCCGAAACCCACTGTGGGGCTCCGGGGCTCAGCCGCTCGGCATTGCGGGCCGGACCGCCGCGCGGACGGTCCGGTGGGAAGCCGCCTTACTCGCTCGACTTCGCCAGGTCGACCGGGGGCGCGTCGGGCACCTGGTTCGGCTTGGTCTCGCCGCGGAAGATGAACTTCGCGCTCTCGCCCTCACCCTCGACGTCACCGACGACGATCTCGCCCGGCTTGAGCGTGCCGTACAGGATCTTCTCGGAGAGGACGTCCTCGATCTCCCGCTGAATCGTCCGACGCAGCGGCCGAGCGCCGAGCACCGGGTCGTAGCCCTTCTTCGCCAGCAGCGCCTTGGCCGCCGACGTGAGCTCCAGGGCCATGTCCTTGTTCTTCAGCTGGATGTCGACCCGGGCCAGCATCAGGTCGACGATCCGGATGATCTCGTTCTCGGAGAGCTGGTGGAAGACGATGATGTCGTCGATCCGGTTCAGGAACTCAGGCCGGAAGTGCTGCTTGAGCTCGTCCTGGACCTTGGCCTTCATCCGCTCGTAGTCGACCGCGCCCTGGCCGGTCGCGAAGCCGATGCCCGGGCCCTTGGAGATGTCGCGGGTGCCCAGGTTCGACGTCATGATCAGGACAGTGTTCTTGAAGTCGACCAGCCGGCCCTGGGAGTCGGTCAGGCGACCGTCCTCCAGGATCTGCAGGAGCGTGTTGAAGACGTCCGGGTGTGCCTTCTCGACCTCGTCGAACAGGACGACCGAGAACGGCTTGCGCCGGACCCGCTCGGTGAGCTGGCCGCCCTCCTCGTAACCGACGTATCCGGGCGGGGAGCCCACCAGCCGCGAGACGGTGTGCTTCTCCATGTACTCGGACATGTCGAGCTGGATGAGCGCGTCCTCGTCGCCGAAGAGGAACTCGGCGAGCGTCTTCGAGAGCTCGGTCTTACCGACACCGGACGGGCCGGCGAAGATGAACGAACCGCCGGGGCGCTTGGGGTCCTTCAGGCCGGCGCGGGTACGCCGGATGGCCTGGGAGACGGCCTTGATGGCCTGCTGCTGGCCGATGACCCGCTTGTGCAGCTCGTCTTCCATGCGCAGGAGGCGGGCGGTCTCCTCCTCGGTGAGCTTGAAGACCGGGATGCCCGTCCAGATGGCGAGGACCTCGGCGATCTCCTCGTCGCCCACCTCGGCGACGACGTCCATGTCGCCGGCCTTCCACTCCTTCTCCCGCTTGGCCTTCTCCGAGAGGAGGGTCTTCTCCTTGTCGCGCAGCGAGGCGGCCTTCTCGAAGTCCTGTGCGTCGATCGCGGACTCCTTGTCCCGGCGGACGTTCGCGATGCGCTCGTCGAACTCGCGCAGGTCCGGCGGCGCGGTCATCCGGCGGATGCGCATCCGGGACCCGGCCTCGTCGATCAGGTCGATCGCCTTGTCCGGCAGGAAGCGGTCGGAGATGTAGCGGTCGGCCAGCGACGCGGCGGCGACCAGGGCGGCGTCGGTGATCGACACGCGGTGGTGCGCCTCGTACCGGTCGCGCAGGCCCTTGAGGATCTCGATGGTGTGCGCCACCGACGGCTCCGCGACCTGGATCGGCTGGAAGCGGCGCTCGAGGGCCGCGTCCTTCTCCAGGTGCTTGCGGTACTCGTCTAGGGTGGTGGCACCGATCGTCTGCAGCTCACCGCGGGCCAGCATCGGCTTGAGGATCGACGCGGCGTCGATCGCGCCCTCGGCGGCGCCCGCGCCGACCAGCGTGTGCAGCTCGTCGATGAACAGGATGATGTCGCCGCGGGTGCGGATCTCCTTGAGGACCTTCTTCAGCCGCTCCTCGAAGTCACCGCGGTAGCGGGAACCGGCGACCAGCGCGCCGAGGTCGAGGGTGTAGAGCTGCTTGTCCTTCAGGGTCTCGGGCACCTCGCCCTTGACGATCGCCTGCGCCAGGCCCTCGACGACGGCGGTCTTGCCGACACCGGGCTCGCCGATCAGGACCGGGTTGTTCTTGGTCCGGCGCGACAGCACCTGCATGACGCGCTCGATCTCCTTCTCGCGCCCGATGACCGGGTCGAGTTTGGACTCGCGCGCCGCGGCGGTGAGGTTGCGGCCGAACTGGTCGAGCACCAGGGAGGTGGAGGGGGTGCCCTCGGCGGGGGCGCCGGAGGTCGCCGTCTCGCCCTTGCCCTGGTAGCCCGACAGAAGCTGGATGACCTGCTGGCGCACGCGGTTGAGGTCGGCGCCGAGCTTCACGAGCACCTGGGCGGCGACGCCCTCGCCCTCGCGGATCAGGCCGAGCAGGATGTGCTCCGTGCCGATGTAGTTGTGGCCGAGCTGCAGGGCTTCCCGAAGCGAGAGCTCCAGGACCTTCTTCGCACGCGGCGTGAACGGGATGTGCCCGCTCGGCGCCTGCTGGCCCTGGCCGATGATCTCCTCGACCTGCGACCGCACACCCTCAAGGGAGATGCCGAGGGACTCGAGGGCCTTGGCGGCGACGCCCTCGCCCTCGTGGATCAGGCCCAGCAGGATGTGCTCGGTCCCGATGTAGTTGTGGTTGAGCATCCTGGCCTCTTCTTGAGCCAGGACGACGACCCGACGTGCCCGGTCGGTGAATCTCTCGAACATGTGCGCTCCTTCGAGCTGCGACCGACCACACGACAGCCGGTATCCGCATGCTAGCTCCGCCGAGGCATGTCCTCACGCATCGAACAGAAACCTACCCGCCGGTTCCGCCCGCATCGTCGAGGACGGAGGATCGGCTTGACGACCGTTCCCACCAGCGGAGACGCCTGGGTCAACGGTGGCTGACCAACCATGATTCCGTCACGTCGTTCCGCCAAGAGCAGAACGACGCGAACCCCCTGGGGCCGCCGCCACGCGACCCTCCGGGAGGGCGTGATCGCGCCCCCGGGCCGGCTTCCGCTGATGGGCCGGCTTCCTCTCGGTGTCGACGGTAGTTGACGGCAAGGGGCCTCTCGTTGTGATTCAAGGCACACATGTGACGCTATGACAATAGATCGTCTCTGTAGGTTGCTAAAATGGGGCTCCGCCTCTGTGTCGTTAGCTAGACGTTTTCATCTAACTACTTTACGTCCGCAGCATCTGCATTGACGATCTGTGGCCGGCTCACACAGCGAGTCCTCCGTGACCCTGTGTGTCGATCCAGGCCCGCATGCGCCGTTCCCGCTCGCTGTCGTCCGTGAACGGACAGGTCGTGCAGTGCTCGTCGCCGAGGCGATGGGCCAGGCAGCAGGAACCGCAGCGCATCCCGACGTAGGGCCGACCCCGATGGACGAACTCGTGCCAGCGGGGCCGGGCCCGCAGGGTCGGCGAGGCCCGTTCGAAGAAGGCGTCGGCCTCGTCGCGTCCCGTGGCCGGATCCCCGGTTGCGCGTTCGGTCAGGAGGAACGCTCGGGCGCACTGCCCGGCCACCGCGCCCCACAGTGCCGGCAGGCCGAGGCGTACCCGCGCCCGCAGTTCGCCGACGAACGGCCCGAGGTGGTCGAGGATCGCCTCGACCAGGACGTCGCGCAGCGCGTCGCCGTCGGGCACGACCCGGACTGTCTCCCGTGGCTCCGTCCCCGGGGCGGCGGTGGGGACGGAGCCTGGCGTGCCCGCGGTCAGGCCGCGCGCAAGCGGGTCGCCGGACAGAACGGTGACATCGTGGCGGTGCAGCGCGGTCCGGTCGAACCATCCGCTGTCGAGCCAGTGCATCGACATCCCCGTGGCATCGAGCGCCGGGACCCGGCGGAGCAGCACGTAGGACGCGATCGCCGGGCCGACCACGCCGGCCGCGTACCAGTTGGCCAGGTAGCTCGCGGCGACCTCGTCCGTCGCGTCGTGCGCGGCACGGACCCGCTCCAGGGACCGCTCCACGCCCTGCCGGCTGGAGTGGAAGGCGCAGTCGGCCCAGTCGGGCCCGGCCGGCCGGCCGAGGTCGAGCCCGCGCGGAGACAGCACGTCGGCCACCTCGGCACCGCTGGCGCCGGCGTGGCCGAGGCGGCCGAGGCGGCCGAGGCGGCCGACGGGCTGGGAAGGACGCGGGGCGGCGGTCCGGGTGCGGTCCGGGGCCGAACCGGTCGCGACCGTGGGGATCTCGGCCATCAGCCGCGATCCCACCGCGGGGGCCGCGTCGAGGGGCGGCCTCACTGCCGGAACCGGTGACTGCGCCGAGCCGGGTCAGGGCGGGGCGCCGCGGGTTGGCGGCAGCCCGCGGCCGGACGGCACCACTGGGAGTGCGGCCTCGGGCGCTGGGCCGGCTGGCCGCGATGCATCGAGCTTGGCATGTGGTTAGGTAAGCCTAACTTCATGCCGGTAGTCAAATGGACTGGCCAGAGGTGCCGGGTTCTGGGCGCGCTGACCCTATTGTCGCCTATGCCCATTTCTGGGACGCCCTGTCGGGAGGGCGGGCCGGACGGATGGGCGTTCGGGCTGGTCTCTCACGGTAGTGGCAAAAATTCTTTCAGTCATTTCAGCATGGTGTGGCGTCCGCCCCGGTCTCCGTCGGCGGCCATGATCTGCTGCGCTCCTTCGTCTGACGCGGGCGATCCCGGTCCCGGAGCGTTGCGAAAATCACGCCACGAGATGTCCACTGACTGTCCCCCACGCGGCGGGACGTCGTGGGTCAGCGGCTGTCGGTGGCAAGGTAGTGGTTCACGGCTTCGGCGATCGCCTGCTGGCCCTGCGGGGTCGGATGGGCGCTGAGATCGCGGGCGGGGGAGAACACGCCCACCGGGGCGACCCAGGAGTCCTTCGTGCACATCTCGTGGCCGCGCAGCGCCCGGTCGGTGGAGACGAACTCGACGTCCGCGTCCCGGGCCGCCCGCCGTATCACCCGGTTCAGCAGGCTGTTCAAACTGGTCAGCTGGCGTCGCTCGGTACTGCTCAGCCATTTACAGGTGTTCTTGCGCTGACTGGTCGGAAAAACGTCGGGATATCCGACCACGAGAATTCTCGCGTGCGATGCGGCTGCCTTGAGTGCGGCGTAGCTCGCGGTCAGCTTGCCGGGAAGCGTCTTGTTGATGAGGTCGCGCTCCCGTTTGTCCTTGCCGTCCCAGAAGCACTTCCACGTGAAGCAGCTTATGATCACGCCGCTGAAGTCGGCGTCGTTGCCGCCGATCGTGATCGTGACGATGTCCGGCGCGGTGGGCAGGTGCCGCAACTGGGTGAGCTGCGGGTCGTCGCCCTTGAAAGAGCCGGTCAGGGCGTCGGTGGTCGCGCCGGAGCAGGCCGCGAACAGCGTCAGCGAGATCGACGGGTCCTTCTCGGTCAGCTGCCGCGGCCAGGCCTGGGCGCTGCGTCGGCAACGCGGGTCGATGGCGTCGAACGGCGGGCTGCCCTCGCCGGAGGAGTAGGAGTCCCCGAGCGCTGCCAGTGTGCGCCCGCCAGGCGTCGCCAGGACCGGGTCGCCCCAACCGGCCGACACCGTCGCGGCCGTGGCCAGAAATACGGTGGCCAGGGCGATCGCAATCGGCCGGACGGCGAACGCACACCGGCCGGGATGGCGCCCCGCCGAGGTCGCCGGGTATCGATCCCGCATAGCCTGGAAGGATATCCGGCTGGGCCGTCCCCGCACCCCCGGACGGGGAGGTTGTCGTTTGTCGGACGTCACTCGCCCGACCCGACCGAATTAGCCCGACTGGTGGTCCGGGACCGGTGGTTTCCCAGGTCCAGCGGATAGGCCACGAAAGGACGGCCATCCTCGGGATTCAACGGCCGAGCGGGAACGAGTCCGGCTGGCCGGGAAAAGTCAGGTGTTCTTCTCGAAGACCAGCCGCAGACCGATGAGGGTCAGATGTGGCTCGTGCTGGTCGAGGGTTTCGCTCTCCTTGAGGACGAGCGACGCGAGTCCGCCGGTGGCGATCGCCGTGGCGTGCGCGCCGAGTTCGGCCCGGATCCTGCGGACCAGACCGTCCACCTGGCCGGCGACGCCGTAGATCATGCCGGACTGGAGTGCCTCGACGGTGCCTCGGCCGATGACCGAGCGCGGCGGGGTGAGCTCCACCTTGCGAAGCTGCGCCGCCCGCGACGCCAGCGCGTCGAGCGCGATCTCGATGCCGGGGGCGAGCGCGCCGCCCACGAACTCGCCACGCGCCGACACGACGTCGAGGTTCGTGGACGTCCCGAAATCGACCACGATCGCCGGTCCGCCGTACAGGTGGTAGGCGGCCAGCGTGTTCATGATGCGGTCGGCGCCGGCCTCCTTCGGGTTGTCGATGAGGATCGGCACCCCGGTGCGGGTCCCGGGCTCGACGATCACGACCGGGGTGTCGCGGAACGCCCGCACCACCATGCGGCGCAGCTCCCGCAGCGCCGCGGGGACGGTCGAGCAGATCGACACCCCGGTGATCTGATAGTCGCCGAGCAGCCCGCGGTAGAGCAGGACCAGCTCGTCGGAGGTGGCGTGCGGGTCGGTGCGGACCCGCCAGGAGTCGACGAGGTCCTCACCGGCGAAGACGCCGACGACGGTGTTGGTGTTACCGACGTCGATGGCGAGCAGCATCAGGACTCCTCCACGGTCGAACCCCTCGGCGGCGCACCCGCGCTGACCGGCACCGGCGGCCGACCTGGCTCGAGGTCGAGTCCGAGATCGAGGGCGGGCGCCGAATGCGTCAGGGCACCGACCGCAAGATAGTCCACACCGGTCGCCGCGACGTCGGCCGCCACCTGCAGGGTCAGCCCCCCGCTGGCCTCCAGCCGGACGCCGGCCGGTCGGGCGATCGCGACGCTGGCGCGCAGCTCCGCGAGGCTCATGTTGTCGCACAGGATGAGGTCGGCGCCCGCTTCGACGGCCTCGCCGACCTGGTCGACGGTGTCGCACTCGACCTCGACCGGCAGGTGCGGGAACCGGGCCCGCACCGCCGCGAAGGCCGCCGCCACTCCGCCGGCGGCCACCACGTGGTTGTCCTTGATGAGGGCGGCGTCGGCCAGCGACATCCGGTGGTTGACACCGCCGCCGCAGCGCACCGCGTACTTCTCCAGGGCCCGCAGGCCGGGCAGCGTCTTGCGGGTGTCCCGGATGGCCGCGCCGGTGCCGGCGATCGCGTCGACCCAGGCCCGGGTCTGCGTGGCCACGCCGGAGAGGTGGCACAGCAGGTTCAGCGCGGAGCGCTCGGCGGTGAGCAGGCCCCGGACCGGGCCGTTCACCCGGGCGACGGTCGTGCCCGGCGTGACCGCGTCGCCGTCCTGGGCGAGCAGGGTGACGGTGACCGCCCGGCCGAGCACGGCCTCGAACACCGCGGCGAGCACCGGCAGTCCGGCGACCGTGCCCGTCGCCCGGCTGACCAGGCCACCATGGCCGACCAGGGCGGCGTCGACGGTCGCCGCCGAGGTGGCGTCGACCGCGCCGGGCTCGTCGGTGCCCGGCGCCGGGTCCGCGAGGCCCCAGCCGGGCAGGTCCTCGGCGAGGGCCCGGACGATCACGGCGACGACACTTTCGGGATCGAGACCGGCGACGACCAGGGCACTGCGGGTGGTCGGCGAGAGCCGCCCGGTGTGTGTGTCGGTCCAGGCGCTGTCGGTGCCGCTCATGAGGCGGCTCCGATCGGAGCGACGGTGATCGGCTCGACGTCGATGACGAGCTCGCCCTCCGGTCCGAGCCGGGTGAGGATGCGGCCGAGCCAGTGCTCGTCATCGCGTTCGCCGAAGTCCTCCCGCCAGTGGGAGCCGCGGGTCTCCGTGCGGGTGGCCGCCGCGGCGACCAGCGCCGTGGCGACGGTGCGCAGGTTCGTCATCTCCCAGGCCGGCGGCCCGGCGGTGACCGTCGCCCCGCTGACCCGCAGGTCGCCGAGGCCGGCGAGCACCTTCGCGGTTGCCCGCAGGCTGTCGGCGCTGCGCAGCACCCCGGCACCGTCGGTCATCGCCCTGGCCAGGTCGGAGCGCTCGGCCGGGTCGGTCAACCCGCTGCCCCGCCCGACGACGGGCGCGGCCGGCACCGCGTCGCCGCGCCGGGCCTCGCCGCCGGCGATGTGCTGGGCGATGCGGGCGGCGAAGACCAGGCCCTCCAGCAGGCTGTTCGAGGCGAGCCGGTTGGCGCCGTGCACGCCGGTGCAGGCCACCTCGCCGCAGGCGTACAGACCGGGGACGGTCGTGCGCCCCCACAGGTCCGTGCGCACGCCGCCGGAGGCGTAGTGGGCGGCCGGCGCGACCGGAATCGGCATGGTCACGGGATCCACGCCGATCGAGCGGCAACGGGCGGTGATCGACGGGAACCGGTGCTCGATGGTCGACGCGCCGATCCCCCGCGCGTCCAGGAAGAGGTGGTCCACGCCTCGCGCCGCCATCACGCGGGACATCTGCTTCGTGACGACGTCGCGGGGAGCGAGATCGGCCAGCGGATGGGCCCCCGTCATCACGCGGTTGCCGTCGGCGTCGACGAGGACGGCGCCCTCGCCGCGCATCGCCTCGCTGACCAGCGGCTGCTGGTCGCCGAGCCGCCCGGTGGCGTCCGCCGGCGGCAGCCACAGCGACGTCGGGTGGAACTGGACGAACTCCAGGTCGGCGACGACGGCGCCGGCCCGCAGGGCGAGCGCGACCCCGTCGCCCGTCGACACTCCCGGATTGGTGGTCGACGCGAAGATCTGCCCCATCCCGCCGGTCGCCAGCACCACCGCCGGCGCGGTGACCGCGCCGACACCGTCCTGGCTGCCCTCGCCGAGCACGTGCAGGGTCGCCCCTGCGGCCCGGCCGTCGGCGTCCAGCAGCAGGTCGAGGACGAGGGCGTTCTCGATCACCTCGATCGACGGGTCCGCCCGCACTGCGGTGATCAGCGCACGTTCGACCTCCAGCCCGGTGGCGTCGCCGCCGGCGTGGATGATCCGGTTACGCAGGTGGCCGCCCTCGCGGGTCAGCGCGAACGAGCCGTCGGCGGCCAGGTCGAACCGCGCGCCGAGCTCGGCGAGCTCCCGGACCCGCGCCGGGCCCTCGTCGACCAGCACCTGGGCGGCCTGCGCGTCGCACAGGCCGACGCCGGCGACGAGGGTGTCCGCCAGGTGATCGGCGGGTGAGTCCTCCGCCGCGAGGGCCGCGGCGATGCCGCCCTGCGCCCAGCGGGTGGAGCCGGCGTCCAGGTTCGCCTTGGTGACCAGCAGCACGCGGGCCGCGGGCAGCTCGCGGCGGGCCGCCAGGACGGCGGTCAGGCCGGCGATGCCCGAGCCGATGACGACGAGGTCCGCGGCGAGGCTCCACCCCGGGCGGGGCGCGCCGAGCCGGCAGGGGAGCACGGTCATCGGGGGGCCATGGCTGTTCCGTTGGCGGGCACGGTCGCGGCGCGCACGCCGAGCCTGACACCGGCGTGGACCGGCGTCGGCGTCGGCGTCGGATTCGGGGTCGGCCGGGTCGGGGTCGGCCGGGACGGGGTCGGCCGGGACGGCGTCGGGATGTCGCCCCGCAGGCTCGCCGGGTCGCCCGGCAGGGCCTCGGCCGGGTCGTCGCCGGTGCCGATGATCCGGTTCTCGGCGTCGACGAACAGCACCCGGGGGGTATGGGTACGTGCCTCCGCGTCTTCCATGATCCCGTAGGCGATGATGATGACGAGGTCGCCCGGGTGGACCAGGCGGGCCGCCGCGCCGTTGATGCCGATCACGCCGCTGCCCGCGGGGCCGGGGATCGTGTACGTCTCCAGCCGGGCGCCGTTGTTGATGTCGACGATCGTCACCTGTTCGCCGGGCAGCAGGCCCGCGGCGTCGAGCAGGTCGGCGTCGATCGTCACCGACCCCACGTAGTTCAGGTCGGCCTGGGTCACCGTGGCCCGGTGGATCTTGGCGGTGAGCATGGTGCGCAACACGATCAGACTCCCGGACAGTCGGCGGGCAGAACGAGAGAGATGTTGTCGATCAGACGGGTGGTTCCCACCCGGGCGGCGACGAGCAGCAGCGCGGGTCCAGCGGTCACCGGCCCCAGATCATCAGGGCCGGCCAGTTCCAGGTAGTCGACGTCGACGCCGGCGGCCACGTCGAGCACGGCCCGGGCGGCCTGGAGCACGGCTGCGGGCCCGCCCCCGGCGTCCGCCGCCGCCGCGCCCGCGGCCAGGGCCCGCGACAGCGCGAGCGCGTCGGCTCGCTGCCCGGCGGTGAGGTAGGCGTTGCGGCTGGACAGGGCGAGGCCGTCGGGCTCGCGCACCGTGTCCACGCCGATCACCGACACGTCGAACGCCAGGTCGGCGACCATCCGCCGGATGCAGACGAGCTGCTGGGCGTCCTTGCGGCCGAAGAAGGCCAGGTCCGCCCGGACCAGGTGCAGCATGGTCCCGACGAGGGTGAGCATCCCGTCGAAGTGGCCGGGCCGGGACGCGCCCTCGAGGATCTCGCCGAGCGGCCCGGCGCTGAGGCGGACCATCGGCGGCACCTCGTGGATCACCATCGGCGCGAACACGACGTCGACGCCCTCCCGGGCGCACAGCTCGAGGTCCGCCTCGAACGTGCGCGGGTAGCGGTCGAGATCCTCGCCGGCGCCGAACTGCAGCGGATTGACGAAGATCGTCGCCACCAGCTGGTCGGCCTGGGCGCGGGCGGCGCGCAGCAGGGTGGCATGACCCTCGTGCAGAGCACCCATGGTCATGACGACGGCGCGGACCGTCCGGTCCGCCGTGGCGAGGGCGGCCCGCAGCTCGGCCCGGTCACGGGCGACCGTCGGCTGGCCGGCGCGGGGCGGCGGGATCGGCCTGGCTGGCGCGTGGACGCCAGTCGTCGCGGTGGCTGTGGTGGCCGGGGTGGGCACGGTCGCGGGCGGCGCGGCGGCCGGGGGAGAGTCGCCGAGGCGACCGAATTGCTGGGCGCGGTCGGCCGCGCCGGGCAGGACGATGCTCATGGGCTTCCGTTCCAGTCCTCGGGTGGGGTACCGGACGTCGAGCGACACTGTAACTCCCCTGCAACGCCTCCCGCGACTCACTGTGAGCCGTACTGCCCTCGGCCGGACGGGCCCCCGAGCGTGCTGGTCACGGGCCCATCTTGACGCTGCCACAGCACACCGGTGACCCGGTGACACCCACCCGTGGCCGCATCGGTGACACGACGAGGCCGCCGGTCGGACCGAGACCCGCTCGGTCCGACCGGCGGCCTGTCAGCCGTGCGGATCAGTTCGGCGGCAGCGCCCAGCGCGGCGTCGGATAGTCCGGCCTGGGCCGCGCCATCTGGACCGCACCCTCGCGGCGCCACTCGTCGGCCGGCCGCGCCGGGAATCCGCCCGAGCGGCCTTCCGCGGCAGCCGGCTGGTGGGGCAGTTCGGCCTGGGCGTCGTCGTCCCGTTCCGAGTCCCGTTCCGAGCCGGACCGCGGGCCGCGCCACAGGCGGTCGCCGAGCAGAGTGAGCACCGCCGGCATGAGCACCACCCGGATGAGCGTGGCGTCGATGAGGATCGCGGCCCCGAGGCCGACGCCGAGCTGCTTCATGCTGACCTGCGACAGCGTCGCGAAGATCGAGAAGACCGCGACCATGATGACCGCCGCGCTCGTGACCACGCCGGCGCTGCGCCGCACGCCGACCGTGACCGCGTCCCGCATGGACAGGCCGGCGTCGCGCGCCTCCTTGACCCGGCTGAGCACGAAGACCTGGTAGTCCATGGACAGGCCGAACAGGATCACGAACAGCATCAGTGGCAGCCAGTTGGTGACCGCCCCGGTGGAGGTGTAGCCGAGCAGCCCGTCGGCCCAGTGGTGCTGGAAGACCGCCACGAGCAGGCCGTACGACGCGCCGACCGACAGCAGGTTGAGCCCGACGGCGACCAGGGCGATCAGCGCGCTGCGGAACGCGCCCAGCAGCAGCCCGAACGCGAGCACCATGACGAAGGCGATCACCAGCGGGGTGCGGGTCTTCAGCCGCTGGTTGAAGTCCGCGGAACCGGCGGTCGTGCCGGTCACGTCGGCCCGCAGGTTCGAGTCGGCGCCGATGGTCGCCGGGATCACCGTGGACCGCAGCGTCTTCAGGGCGCTGATCGACTCACCGTTCGTGCCGCTGCCCGTGATCGGGATCGAGACCCGGGCGACCTGGTGGTCGGGGGTGAAGGTGACGTCGATCGGGTCGTACATGCGGCCGGTGGCGAGCGCCCGGTCGCGCAGCGCCTGGATGGCCTGGGTCGCCTGCGGCGTGGTCACGGCGGAGCCGTCCGTGGTGGACACGATCACGTGCGCCGCGACCTGGCCGCCGGGGAAGGCGGCGGACAGCCGCTCGTACGTCTTCATGATCGGAAGCTTCTTCGGGATGTCGTCGAAGCCCTGCTCGGCGGTGTGCATCCCGAGGGTGGGCAGGGTCAGCAGGAGCAGCAGACCCCCCGTGACCGCGGCGACCAGCCCCGGCCGGCGCAGCAGGCGGCCCATCAGTCCGGGCTTCGCCAGATGCGCCTGGTAGGCGCGCCGGCGCTGCAGCAGCTCCTCCCGCGGGTCGAGGACGGGCACGGTGACCGTGGTCGCGTCCACCTCACCGTGCCGAGCCCGCCGGCCGCGCCGGGCGCGCCGGGAGGTCGCGGTACGCCGCCGCCAGGGCAGCCGCAGCATCTCCACGCGGTCACCGAGCATGGACAACAGCGCCGGCAGCGCGGTGAGTGAGCCGAGCACGGCGATCAGAACGACGATGATTGTGCCGACGGCGACGCCGGTGAACGCGCCCATCCCGGTGATGAACAGCCCGGCGAGCGACGCCGCGACGGTCAGACCGGAGGTGAGCACGGCGTGTCCGGACGTCTCGGCGGCGATCTCCAGGGCGCGCTCCGGCCCGTGGCCGGCGGCGCGCTCCTCCCGCTCCCGGCGGATGTAGAACAGCGCGTAGTCGACCCCGACCGCGAGGCCGATCAGCAGCATGACGGAGGTCGCCGTGGAGTCCGTCGGGAACGCCCGGCTCACGAAGGCGACCAGGCCGATCGAGGCGATGAACGCGGTCATCGCGAGCGCCATCGGCACCAGCGCGGCGATCACCGCGCCGAACACGGCCAGCAGAATGCCGAGGGTCAGCGGAAGCGCGAGCAGTTCGGCTCGGTGGAAGTCCTTGCCGACGGTGGCGTTGAGCGCCTTGTCGGCGCTGGCGTCACCGAACTGCTCGACCGACAGGCCGGGATGGGCCGCGCGGACGGCGGCGACCGCGTCCAGCGTCGGGTCGACCGACGCGTGGTCGTCGTCCGAGCCCTTGAGGTCGAACGTCAGCAGCACCGACCGCCGGTCGTGGGACACCAGACCCGGATCGGCGGTGACCCCCGGCGCCGCCACCGGGCTGCGCAGCGCGGTGGCGACCCCACTCGCCCGGATCCGGGCGGCGGCGTCGGTCAGGGTGGCGCGGATCTGCGGGTCGGCCAGCAGCGTCTGGGCGTCGGCCGCGGGGGTGGCGCGCTGGATGAGCACGTTCTCGCTGGCCGTGTCGACGTAACCGTGCTCGGCGAGGATGTGCTGGGCGCGACCGTCCTCGCCCACCGAGTAGTCGATGTCCTTGAGGGAGTTGGTCCCGACCAGGCTGCCGATGACGATCGCGAGGACGACGCCCACCAGCCACCCGCCGACGGCCAGCGTGCGGTGGCGGACGCTCCACCGCGCGGCCCGCGCGGCGAGATGGGTCGGGCGCCGCGGCGGCCCGGCGTCAACCGGGCCTCTGTCGAACCTGTGAGCTGGGGGAGCGGCGGGTGAACGGGGTGTCGAGCGCATGGAACGACGATCTCGTTTCGCCCGTTCATGGTCACTGCGGTGAGCTACCGAGTTCCCGCTGCGGGCAACCGGCGTCTGCGCGCTGTGGTCAGCCGCCGCACCGGGGTGGGGCTGTCCCCACCCCGGTCGGGGGCGCGCCGGCGGTGCCTCAGGTGGTGGAGAGGTAGTCCTTGAACGAGATGCCGGTCAGCCGCTCGTAGGCCTCGACGTAGCGCGCCCGCGTCGCCTCGACGACGTCGTCCGGCAGCGCCGGCCCCGGCTCCGTGCGGTCCCAGCCGGTGCTGGTCAGGTAGTCGCGGATGTACTGCTTGTCGAACGACGGCTGGGCGCCGCCCGGCGACCAGGTGTCCTCCGGCCAGAACCGCGACGAGTCCGGCGTCAGCACCTCGTCGGCGAGGCGCAGCGTGCCCTCGGCGTCGTGGCCGAACTCGAACTTCGTGTCCGCGAGCAGGATGCCCCGCTCGGCGGCGAGGTCGGTGGCCCGCCCGAAGATCTGCAGGGTGAGCCGCTCCAGCTCGGCGGCGAGCTCCGCGCCGACCCGCCCGGCCGCGTCAGCCCGGCTGATGTTCTCGTCGTGCTGGCCGATCGGCGCCTTCGTCGACGGCGTGTAGATCGTCGCCGGCAGTCGGCTGCCGTCCACCAGCCCGGCGGGCAGCGGATGGCCGCTCACCGCCCCGGTCCGCTGGTAGTCCTTCAGGCCGCTGCCGGTCAGGTAGCCGCGGGCGACACACTCGATGAGCACCATGTCCAGGCGGCGGCACAGCATCGACCGGCCGCGCAGCTGCTCGGCGTACGGCGCGAGCTCGGCCGGGTACTCGTCCACGTTCGAGCTGATGACGTGGGACGGGACGAGGTCGCCGAGCTGGTCGAACCACCACAGCGACAGCCCGGTCAGCACCGCGCCCTTGTCCGGGATCTCCGTCGGCAGCACCACGTCGAACGCCGAGATGCGGTCGCTGGCGACCAGGAGCACCGCGTCGTCCCCGACGGCGAACAACTCCCGGACCTTGCCCGAACCCAGATGCGTGAGTCCGGCGAACTCCTCATGTGTCAGCGGCATGCGATGACCGTACCCACCCCGCACACCCCTTCGTGGCCGGTCGCGATCCACACCATGCCCAGGTCAGCTTCCGCGTCGGCGGCGTCGGCCGTGCACATGCGGGCTGGGCCACCGCCACCGAACATGGACGTCGGCCGGTCCGCGCGGCCGCGGACACCCGGACCGCCGGTGCCGGCCGCGGATCGGCCTGGACGTCGAGGGGGACGCAACCACGTGGATACCTCGCCCGACTCCGACATCCGGGCCCGTACCGCCCGGCCCGAGCACGGGATCTACGGGACGGTTCTGACGGCGGGGCTGATCGCGGCGCAGGATCCGCTCGTCGAATCACTCGCCGACATGGTCGTCGATGTCCTGGTCACCGTTGCCGTCTTCTGGCTCGCCCACGGGTACGCGCACGCGGTCGCGCGTCCGTTCGGCTCCGATGAGGGTGGTGAGGCGGCGGAGCCGACCAGGCCGCTGCGGCCGTGGGGCGCCGCCCGCCTGGCGTGGGCGTCGCTGATGGTGAGCTTGCCACTGGCGCGGGCGTCGATCGGGCCGGTCGCGGTGCTGGTGCTGGCCCGCCTCGCCGGCGCGACCCTCGACGATGCCCAGGAGATCGCGCTGTGGGCAAGCGTCGTGCTGCTCGCGCTCTGGGGGCTGCGCGCGGGCCTGGCCGCCGGTTCGACCGGCTGGCGCCTCGTCCGTCAGACGGCGGGCAGTGCCCTGTTCGGCGTCGTTCTCGTCATCCTGGAAACGGCCATCCACTGATCACGCGGCCCACCCGCCGTCCCGGACGGATGGGCCGTGCCGTGGCCGTAGCCGTGGCCTACAGGGGCTGGCTGGGCAGGAACTTCGCCTTCAGGGTCTGCAGCGTCTGCGGGCTCAGGCCGAGGCCCTGGACCGCATAGTTCTCGAGCGAGCCGTAGGAGGTCGTCACCTGGTCCAGGCCGGCCCGCAGGACGGCCGCGGCGAACCCCGGAAGCTGGCTGAGTATGTCCGCCGGCGCCGGGAGCGCGGGCAGTGCCGCGGCAAGGGCGGACTGGACGGCCGGCGCGCTGAGGAAGGCCGTCGCGCTGCGCGCGAAGTCCTGCGCCACGGTCGCCGGGTCGACACCCAGCAGGGAGAGCAGCACGGTGGGCGTCAGGCCCATCGGGTCCTTCGCGGCCAGGCAACGCAGATGCGCGGAGGGGGAGCTCCCGGCCGCGTCCACGAAGTCCGTCACCAGCGTTCCGACGGCCCTGCTCGCCGTCGGGCTGGCGATGAACGCCCGCACGCCGTTCTCGACGAGCAGTTGCACGTCCGCGGCGGTGACCGGAGTTCCGGCCGGCGGCAGGCTCAGGCCGTTCTCGGCGGCGAAGCGGAGCACCGCGGTCACCGCCTGGTCGGCCGTGGCGCGGTTGAACGTCCGGGGCCGGAAGGCCAGCCCCGCTCGGAGGCCATCGGCGCCCGGTGTGTGCGCGGCGCTGACGGTCAACGTGCTCGAGTAGGCCGTGGAGCTGGCCATGGCGGGGGTGGCGGCGACCGCCAGGAGCGAGCCGGAGATGGCAATCGCACCGACCAGCGCAATCGGCCGGCCCAGTACGGACAAGGTAGACACGGGACCGGACGCTAGAGCCTGCGTCATAAATACCGCAAGGGATCTTCTCCCACCGGAAATACAATTTTCTACCTGGCCTGGGGGAAGTCGCTTGCGGAGAAGCCGGTCGGAGTGGGTCCCAGACAGGGTCGCGGATCTCGGCCGACCTGGTCGCGGTGCCTGGTTGGTTCACCGAGACCTCGGCGGGCCCAGTGGTCGCCCGGTCTGCGCGACCGGGCCTGCGTCCGTCCTGTCGCGGGCCCGGCCGTACCCCCTCTGACCTCGCCGTCGTCGTTCGCGAGCCAGCCGCCCGTCGATCCCACCGGCCGCCGCCGCGCGCTGACTCCGTCGGCGCGGATCGTTCGGAAAGCCGCGCAGCCAGCCTGCGGAATCTATACGATTGATCGCGAGCGGGAACCGTTGGCTGTCGATTCGGGAGCGGTCGAGATGAGTTCCGAATGGCTTTCCCTGTTGGCCCGGGGTGACGATCCGAACATCATCAGCAGAATGCTAAGCGGGTGGGCTGTCCTCGGCGAGACGCAGCACCTACCGGGATAGTCCATTCTCGTTTATGCGGGCGACGCCGACCATCTGACAGATCTTCCGCGTGCTGAACGTGCCGCGTTCCTGCTGGATCTCTCGCTGCTGGGCGAGGCGGTGAGCAAGGTCTGCACCGAGAATGACCCGGTGTTCCTCCGGATCAACTACGAGGTTCTCGGGAACGCCTGGCAGCACCTGCACGGTCACGTCCGCGCCCGGTATTCCTGGGAAGTTGAAGAATTCCGGGTCGGACCCGTCTACCTGTATGGTGACGAGCGGACGAAGGAGGAGTATGCCCTCGGTCCGGCCCATTCCCCGCTGCGGGCCCAGCTCGCCGCCGCCCTGTTCTCGATCACCGCGGATGCGTATCGCAACGACGAATCCTCGGGCTGAGGAAGGCAGATGATCTCGGACCTGCCGTTCAACCTGCCCGGACGGTTCTGGCGGGGTAACCTGCACACTCATTCCAACCAGTCGGACGGCGCGTTGTCTCCGGCGGACATCGCACACCTCTACCGCGAGGCGGGTTACGACTTCCTGGCGGTCACGGACCATTTCCGGGCCCGGTACGGATTCCTGCTGACCGACACCAGGCCGCTGCGCGGTCCAGGATTCACGACGCTGCTGGGCGCCGAGCTGCACGCCCCCCGCACCGAGTTGTCCCTGGAATGGCACATCATCGCCGTGGGTCTGCCGCTCGGGTTCTCCCCGCCCGCTCCTGACGAGACCGGGCCGATGATTGCCCGTCGGGCCCGGGCCGCCGGGGCATTCATCGGAATGGCCCACCCCGCGGCATCGCTGCTGACTCTCGCCGACGCGGAGAGCCTCGACGCGGCGCACTCCGTCGAGGTCTACAACGCGCTGGCGGCAAAAGACGACCGGGCCGACAGCTGGCACCTGACCGACCTGCTGCTTGCCCGCGGACATCAGCTCGGCGCCTACGCCGCCGATGACGCCCACTTCCAGCCCCAGGACCCGCCGGGCTGCGCGGCCTGGGTACAGGTACGCGCCGAATCGCTCGAACCGGATACGCTCCTGGCCGCGCTCAAGGCAGGTCACTACTACGCGAGCACCGGCCCTGAGCTGCACGACGTCGAGATTTCCGGCGGACGGGTCACCGTGCGCTGCTCACCCGTGAGCAAGGTTCTGCTCACGGGCGGCGTGCCGGGCGTCGAGGCCATCGAAGGGTCGGCTCTGACCGAAGGCGTCCTGCCCGTTTCGATGTTCCGGCCGGCTGGCTACTGCCGGGTCACCGTGGTGGATGCCGCCGGCCGGCGTGCCTGGACCAATCCGATTCCCCTGTCCGGATTCGCCGGTCCCGCGGGGAGCGGGCCGTGGCCCGGAAAGGGCCGCCGTCATGCGTTGGAAGATCCTCGGTAGACGTCTCACCTTTGCCACACCCTGGCTGGGTGTCTGGTTTCTGGACGTCGAGCGGCCCGACGGCACCGTCGGTGAGTACCACGTCGTGCACCTTCGCGACCTGGCGGTGGTGGCCGCCATCGACGAGACGGACCGGGTGCTGATGATGTGGCGGCACCGGCTTGCCACGGACACCTGGGCCTGGGAGTTCCCGATGGGCCTGGTCGAGGACGGCGAGTATCCGCACACCGCGGCGGCGCGTGAACTCGAAGAGGAGACCGGCTGGCGACCGGGGACGCTGCGCCCCCTGTGAAGCGACCAGGCGCCTGAGATGTCGGGGTCGACGGCCTGCCCGCCGACCCCGATCTCTCCGGTGGCCCTGACCTGGTCGGCGTCATTAATGAGTCGGCCTGATGGCCTCCCCCACCCCCGCGCTGATCCTTCGAACGCGCCGTCCTTCTTTTGGAATATCTCGCTGCTTGGCAAGGCCGTGAGCAGAATCTGCGCCGAAAGTGACCCGGGATTCCTTGGGTGAACCGGGAGGTTCGCGGAAAATCCTGGCACGGTAAGGTGCGACCCGAGCAGGATGTCGATTCCTTCCGGATAGGAAAGGTCGGTCGGACGGAAGCAGCGCCACCGGAGTTCGTCATCATCGGCCCACCACACCTACCGTCTGAGTCCTCGCGGGGTCCTGCCGGAGCCGGTCGCCCCCCGGTCCGCGACGCCCCGTCGGCGGGTGGTTACGGTGCCGATTGGTCGCGCCCATCAGGGTGAACGACGGACCCAGATCACGGTGTCTTTCTCGCGACCTGGCGCGGTCGTTTTGCTTGCCGTCCGCGGGAGGTAGAAATGTGTGCGACGGCCTTTCTCGGAACATTTTTTCAGCCTGGCGCACGAATGCGCGGAAGGCTGTCGGCAGTACCGGCAGGATGATATGGGTCGAAATTGGGCCCGACCGTCAGCGAACAGGAGTAGTGAAGGTGCGTTTCAAGAAGATTGGCCTTGCCGCCGCCACCGTCGCCACCGCGGCGGGACTCACCTTCGGCGCCGCCACCGCGGCGAGCGCGTCCACCGGCCTCGGTCTGTCCACGTCGACCGGGGTTGGTTCGTCGACCGGCGTGTCGACCGGGCTCGGTGCGAACGGTCTCGGGCTCTCGCTCGGCACCGCGCTGAGCGTGGACGAGGTGGCGAGGGTGACCGCGGTGGTGAAGGCGAAGGGCGCGCTGGACAGCGTCACCAGCGTGCGGCGCAATCCCGATGGTTCCTACCTGGTCGTCGGCACCAAGGCGGGTGCGACCGTGACGGAGCAGGTCAGTGCCGACCTGCAGACCGTGACGCGGGTCTCCTGACCGACGCGACACGGTAGTCGTGAACTGACCGGCGCTCAGCCGGTCACCTGACTCGGCTTCCGGCGGCTGTCCGAACGGCGCCGGCGCGCCGGCGTCCCGGGCAGACCCGCCACGGGTACGCGGCAGCGCACGGGCCCGACTCCGTGCGCTGCCGTGTCGGAAGCGGCCACCTGCCGGTGCCACGCGGTCTGCGGCACCGGCAGGGAGCACGGGGTCGATCTGCCGAAATGCACCTACGCGGCGGCGGAACGGGGCTCGGTGCGGTCCGCCCAGGTGGTATCGAAGGCGCCTTGCCGGTCTCGATGTTCCGGCCGGGGCCGGCTACTGCCGGGTCACTGTCGTGGACGCCGCCGGGCGTCGGGCCCGGACCAATCCGATTCCCCTGGCCGGATCTGCCGTTCCAACGGGTGGCGGGTCGTAAGCCCGGAAAGGCCGTCGTCGTGTGCTGGAAGATCGCGGACAGGTGCGTAGAGGTCGTCGTGCCAGCCGAGCGCAATGAGTCCGACCACATCGAAGGGATCCCCCTGTCCCAGCTCCGCGACATGATCGATCGGTGGGAGATCGTCAGCAGCGCGACCCCCATCGGCGTGCTGGCTCTGCTGGCAAGGGACCATTCGCGGCGAAGCCGCGGCCGATCCGGCCTGTGACGAGGACTCCATCCAAACTGAACTCAGCGCTCGGCACATCTACTGTGCCGGGTTCCGGTAGTGGCGGACATCCCGCCGGTGCCGGTGCCGGTGTACGTGTAATCATGAGCCGGGTCGCAGTTGGGTGGTCGTGGGTGAGGGGCGAGGGGCGAGGATGTCGGCAGGGGCTGTCTGCACGGTTTTCGGTGCGGCTTTTTGCGTGACGCTCTGTTTTTCGCTACTATTCATCGTGATCGCCGTAGTCCTGCATGAGCTGTCCCATGCCGCTGCGGCGCTCGCGGTCGGATACCGCGTTGAAGGCTTTGTTTTCGGTGGTGGCCCGGATCGCTTCCGGTGGACTGGAAGATTCAGAATCTCGCTCGGGGCTCGGCCCGCCGCCGCGACCATCGTTTCCCCGCGGCGCGGCCTCATCTGGGGTTGGCGGGCGGTGATCGTCTACCTGGCAGGCCCTCTTGCGAATCTCGTCGTCGGATTCGTCGCGGCAGGACTCGTAGCTGTGATGCTCGCTGAGAACCATGCCAAACAAAACCGGCTGGTCGAGTCCGGAGTGGCGGAACTGCCGCCGCTGGAATGGTTTTCCTCCGTGGTGCTGCACTCCGCCTCGTACGAGGAGGGTGTGATTGCGGATTTCGTCCTGATCAACTGCGTCATCGCAGTCTCTTCGCTGGTTTTTCGGCCCGCCCGGCCGGGTCGACTCGCCACGGATGGATGGCTCATTAGAAATTATCTTCGCAAACGGCGGATCGTCACCTGGCTAAATGTCGGTAGTGAGGTGGTCATCGAACGGCCGGTGAACGTCGTGTGGGATTTCCTCGCGGAGCCGGCAAACCTGGCCCTTTACACTGGTGGGCTGCTGACTGCCGAGCGGAAAGCAGGCACCCCGACGGGAGTTGGCGAGGTGTGGGTGATCAAGTCTCGCCCAGCCGGTGATTCCTTCGCGCCGCCGATCGAGGAAATCATCCGGGAGCACCGTCCGCCCTGGACGGTCGTGATGGGTCCGGTCGAGAGCCCGACTGTTCGAGGGGTTACCAGGCTGCGTCGAACCAGGAGGAACGGCACTCTGCTCCGGCAGGAGATGCAGCTGGCAATACCAGCCAAAAACGGGCTGGCGGCTCGATACGCGGAACTTGTCCGACTGGAACGGGCCGAACTCGATCAGCGGCAACTGGCAATCCGCCAGATCCTGACGGCACAGGCCGACGGAACGCCGGCTGAGTCGGTTCAGGTGATGAAGGTGGGGACGGTGGTGCTGGCCGGGGTCGACGGGCTGCCCGCCGACCCCGACAGCTCGTCAGGTAAGCGCGGCCAGGGCGTTGAAGACGGGGCCGAGACGTTCGGTGTAGCGCTCGGGGCGGCTGACCTCGTCGAGTCGGGCCTCGTCGAGGGGTAGGCCGCGATCCGCGGCGTGCTTGCGCAGCGTTTCCCGGAACGGGACGGACGTGCGCCAGGTCTCCATCGCCGCGGCCTGGGTGATGGCGTAGGCGTCCTCGCGGGACAGGCCGGTCTCGACCAGTTCCAGCAGCACCGCCGAGGTGTAGACCAGGCCACCGGTGGCGTCGAGGTTCGCCCGCATCCGGTCGACGTCGACGACCAGGCCGCGGACCAGCCGGGTGGTCAGGTTCAGCAGGTAGTCGGCGCCGGCGGCGGCGTCCGGCAGGGCGATGCGCTCGGTGGACGAGTGCGAGATGTCCCGCTCGTGCCACAGCGGCACGCCCTCCAGGACCGGGACGTACTGGGCGCGGACGATCCTGGCCAGGCCGGCGATGCGCTCCGACATGATCGGGTTCTTCTTGTGCGGCATCGCCGAGGAGCCCTTCTGCCCGGAGCCGAACGGCTCGGACAGCTCGCGGACCTCCGTGCGCTGGCCGTGGCGCACCTCCAGCGCCACCGCCTCGCAGACGGTGGCGAGCCCGGCGAGCGCGGCCACCCAGCTCGCGATGCCGTCGCGCAGCACCACCTGGGTCGCGACCGGCGTCGGGTGCAGACCCAGCTTCTCGGCGACGTAGGCCTCGACGTCCGGTTCGATGTTGGAGTACGTCCCCACCGCACCGGAGATCTTGGCGACGGCCACGTCCGCGCGCGCCGCGCGCAGCCGGTCGCGGCAGCGGGCCAGGCCGAACGCGAGGTCGGCGACCCGGTGGCCGAACACAGTCGGTTCGCCGTGAATGCCGTGGGTGCGGCCTACGCGCAGCGTGTCCCGGTGCGCGAGGCCGAGGTCGCGCAGCGCCGCGACCAGCGCGTCCGCCTTCGCGAGCACGATGTCGGTCGACTCGACGAGCTGCAGCGCGAGCGCGGTGTCCAGCAGGTCCGACGAGGTCATGCCGAAATGCACGTACGCGGCGGCGGAACGGGGCTCGGTGCGGTCCGCCCAGGCGGTGAGGAAAGCGATCACGTCGTGCTGGGTGACCGCCTCGACCTCGGCGACGGCCTCGGGCGTGGGCGCGGGTGCGGCGCGGACGGGCTCGACGGAGTCGCCGGGGATCCGGCCAGCGGCGGCGTGCGCCTCCATGACCAGCACCTCGACCTGGCACCACAGCTCGTACTTGTGCGCCTCCGACCACACCCGGCCCATGTCGGCCAGGGTGTAGCGGCCGATCACTGACCCACGCCAGCGGTGGCTGCCGCCGCCAGGCCTTCCGCGGCATTGCGCTCGAAGTCGTCCTTGAACTCGGCGAGCTTGAACCCGAGGTCCGGGTCGGCCAGCGCGAGGATCTGGATCGCGAGGATCGCCGCGTTCGTCGAGTTGTTCAGCCCGACGGTGGCGACCGGCACGCCCGGCGGCATCTGCGCGATGGCCAGCATGGAGTCCATACCGTCCAGCGCCCCGCCGGAGATCGGCACCCCGATGACCGGCAGTGTGGTGAGGGCGGCGACCGCGCCGGGCAGCGCGGCGGCAAGACCGGCTCCGGCGATGACCACGGAGATCCCCCTGGCCCGCAGCTGACCGACATAGTCGGCGAGGGTGCGCGGGGCACGGTGCGCAGACAGCGACACCTGCTCATAGGGAACGCCGAAGCGCTCCAGGGTGGCGCCTGCCTTGCTCATCGTCTGGCTGTCCGACGGTGAACCGAACACGACGGCCACCCGCGCCCGCGCGGACCCGCTGCTGCTCTGCGACACGCTTTACTCCTTCTCCCTGTTTCTGGGCCGCGTCGGATCCTCTCCGATCGCGGTGTCCGCTCGGCGCACGTCGGCCGCGTGACGCATGCGCGACGGGTCTCCGATGTCGGTGCGGTAGTGGGCGCCGGCCAGCGAGATCCGGCTGACGGCCTCGTAGGCAGATCCTCGCGCGGACTCCAGGTTCGAGCCGATCGCCGTGACGGACAGCACGCGCCCGCCGGCCGAGACGATCCTGCCGTCGGCGTCCTGGCGAGTACCGGCATGTAGGACGTCCACGCCGGTGAGCGCGTCGGCGGTGGCCAGGCCGCCGATCGGGTCGCCCAGTCTCGGTGACTGCGGGTAGCCGTGCGCCGCGACCACGACAGTGATCGCGGCTCCCGAGCGGAAGCGCGGCGTCGCCCGCCCGGTCAGCACGTCCGTCAGCGGAGTGGCGAGCAGGGCGAGGATCGCCTGCACCTCGGGATCGCCGAAGCGGACGTTGAACTCCACCACCCGGGGCCCACGGGTGGTCAGCGCGAGTCCCGCGTAGAGCAGGCCGGTGAACGGGGTGCCGCGCCGGGCCATCTCGTCGACGGTCGGCCGGATCACCGTCGAGACGATCTCCGCGGACAGCCCGTGGCTCGCCCAGGGCAGCGGCGTGTAGGCGCCCATGCCGCCGGTGTTCGGGCCGGTATCGCCGTCACCGACCCTCTTGTGGTCCTGCGCCGGCAGCAGAGGCAGGATTGCGCCGGACTCGGTGACCACCGCGAACAGTGAGACCTCCGGCCCGTCGAGGTATTCCTCCAGCACAACGCGGTCGCCGGGCTCGCGCAGGCTGGCGCGCACCGCCGCGACGGCGGCCGCGCGGTCCTCGGTGACGGTCACGCCCTTGCCGGCAGCCAGGCCGTCGTACTTCACCACGTACGGCGGGCCGAACGTGTCGAGATCAGCGAGTGCCGGCTCGACCTCGGTGTGGTCCCGGGAGGCGGCTGTCGGCACGCCGGCGGCATGCATGATTTGCTTGGCGAACGCCTTGCTGCCCTCCAGGCGGGCCGCCGCGCCGCTCGGCCCGAAGACAGCCAGACCGCGTGCCCGCACCTCGTCGGCAGCCCCGGCGACCAGCGGCACCTCCGGCCCGATCACGGTCAGTTCCGCGTCGACCTTCTCCGCGAGATCCGCGATCGCGTCTGGATTCGCGACGTCCAACGGCCGCGGCTCGGCGAGTGCGGCGGTGCCGGCGTTGCCCGGCGCACACACCAGAGCATCCACCCTGGGATCGCGGGCGAACGCTCGGCACAACGCGTGCTCGCGCCCGCCGGAACCGACGACCAGAACCTTCATCTGTTCACCTCGGTGACGCGCACGGCGGCGGTGCCCCTGCCCCCGACGCCGGGCGCCGACGGGTCGATCCGCACGGCGTTCCGCGGGCGGCACGAGATCATGGACGCCGCGGGGGCGGGCCGTGGGGCACGGCAGCCGAGTTCGGTCACGGTCACAGACTAACGTGACCAATGATCATCATGAGGGGCGTCCAGCTCCGCTCTGACCGGGCTCGGTGGATTGCACCGTTCGGGCCCATCGCCGCGTACACAACCGCGATGACCGGGCCGTTGTGTTCGCGTGTTTCACGTCACACGTCGAACGGGTCCAGGTCGGGTCGCTGTCGGGCGTCACGATTCCGAACATGCGTTCGACATCCTGTCGGGTGCGCCATAGCCTCGGCCGAGCCGCACTCAGAGACCGACTCCGGAGCGCCAGAGAAGATGGGCCATCCCGTGCACCAGTTGAAGTGCGCAGCGTCGGGCATCGACCTCGGCCATGCCCGCGACGATCGCGGCCGCGTCCACCGGCCAGACCTGGACCTCCCGACCGAGCACCGTCAGCGGCGCCGGGTCGTCGTGGCCCTCGAACGTCCGGCCGCCCGGCTCGACGAACAGGTGCAGCGAGCGGCCAGCCGCCGGGAACGACTCGCACCGCCAGTACAGCAGCGGCCAGGCCTGCAACCGCTCGCGTCGGCGTGGGCGATGCCGCCGACGGGGGTCCTGCTCACCTGGTCGGCCGGCTGCGTTCCGCTCGGCCCGTCGATGGTGGGAGGCCGAGCCGTGTTCCTCGCGTTCGAGCTGGTCCTGGTCGTCGCCATCCTCGGCTCGCCGGGCGCCGGGCCCTTCGTCGAAGGGCCCCGGGCCGACGTCGAACCGGCCCGGGGGCCGGCGGCCATCGAACCGGGTCTGCTCCTCGACCCACGTGTCGCGCGGAAGTGGGCCAGCGCCCAGGTGCGGGTCGACGCCGGGCAGCGGATGCTCGGCGGACCGTCCGGAGGCGCGGCGCGGGCGCCCGCCCGAGGCTCGCACGGTGACCGGGGGCACCAGGCGTTCGGCAGCGCAGAAGTCCAGGAAGTCGCGGATCTGGGCGTCGACGTGGTTCGCAACGGCCGCAGCGCGTTCGAGCCGCTGCGCCTCCGCCCGTTTCGAGCTGCGGATCGCGTGGCTGCCGCGAAGCAGAACATCGGTGAGCGCGTCGGGCAGCGCCTCGCCGGTCGGGGAGAAGCCGACGTGCCAGGCGTCGGAATCGGTCGGGCGCAGGTACCGGCGCCGAACGACGGGTGCGAGCACTGCCGGTCGCGGTTCGGCCAGATCGGCCAGGGCGGGTGCGCTCGGTGCCGGAACCTGGCCGGGCACAGAGCGATCTTCACCGGACGATTGGGAGCCGGCAGTGGTCACAGTCCTCACCCCCACCCGACATCGCGTTCCGTTACCTCCTCAGCGTCGATGGTAACTCTGCGTAGCGCAACTGGAGGGTGGGGTGGCGGCGGTGCGCCGGTGAACTCAGACGAGTTCGTTGATGACCAGAGTCTGGTCGCGTCCGGGACCGACGCCGATGGCGGAGACCGGCGCGCCGGCCAGCTCCTCGAGCGCCCGGATGTAGTCCTTGGCGGCCGAGGGCAGGTCGGCGTACGCCCGCACACCCGACAGGTTCTCGTGCCAGCCGGGCAGCTCGGTGTAGATCGGCTTGGCGTGGTGGAACTCGGTCTGGGTCATCGGCATCTCGTCGACGCGCTCGCCGCCGATCTCGTAGCCGACGCAGATCGGTACCCGCTCGAAGCCGGACAGCACGTCGAGCTTGGTGAGGAACAGGTCGGTCAGCCCGTTCACCCGCACGGCATACCGAGCGATCACCGCGTCGAACCAGCCGGTCCGGCGGGCCCGGCCGGTGGTCACGCCGAACTCACCGCCGATGCGGCGCAGCTCCGCACCGACCTCGTCGTCGAGTTCGGTGGGGAACGGTCCGGCGCCCACCCGGGTGGTGTACGCCTTGATGATGCCGACGACCCGGTTGATGCGGGTCGGTCCGATCCCGGCGCCGGTCGCCGCGTAGCCGGCGGTCGGATTCGACGAGGTCACGAACGGATAGGTGCCGTGATCGACGTCGAGCAGCGTGCCCTGCGAACCCTCGAGCAGCACGACCTTGCCCTCGCGCAGAGCGCGGTCGAGTACCAGGCTGGTGTCCGCGATGTGCGGGCCGAGTCGCTCGGCGTAGCCGGCGTACTCCTCGCACACCTCGTCCAGCTCGATCCGGCGCCGGTTGTAAACCTTCGCGAGAACCTGGTTCTTCTCCCGCAGCACCAGCTCGAGCTTCTTGCGGAAGATGCCGGGATCCAGCAGGTCCTGGATGCGGATGCCGGTGCGGGCGACCTTGTCGCCGTAGGTCGGGCCGATGCCGCGGCCGGTGGTGCCGATCCGGGACTTGCCGAGGTAACGCTCGATCACCCGGTCCAGGGCCCGGTGGTGGGGCATGATCAGGTGCGCGTTGGCGCTGATCAGAAGCCGGGAGACGTCGATCCCACGGGCCGCGAGGCCGTCCATCTCGCCCAGCAGGACGCCGGGGTCGATGACCACCCCGTTGCCGATGACCGGCACGCAGTCGGCGCGCAGGATGCCACTCGGGATCAGGTGGAGTGCGTAGCTCTCCGCCCCGATGACGACCGTGTGGCCGGCGTTGTTACCGCCCTGGTAGCGAACGACGTAGTCGACGGCGCCGCCCAGAAGGTCGGTCGCCTTTCCTTTTCCCTCGTCGCCCCACTGGGCGCCGATGAGGACGAGAGCTGGCACCGGGCGAGGCTACTAGGGATGGCCCTCGCGTGGGGCCGATGCCCGGATGCTGGTCCGCTTCGAACCGCGCATTTCTCGCCGAGCGTCACTACACGTCGGCGATGTCGTCACGGATCGACGCCGATAGGACTGTGTGTGACCGAGTGTGCACCTCGGTCGGGATGGCGTGCCTCGGCCAGGAGTGTGTCACCCGGCCGGTGGCAGCCGCGAAGATCGCTTTCAGTCGCCGAAGCCGAGTTCGCGGGCGGCAGTCGCATCGCAGTCCGCGAGGAAGGTGCGGCAGCGATCGGCCTCCTCGGTCTCGCCGATGGACTCGGCGGCCCGGCCGAGTGCGGCCAGTGCCCGGAGGAAACCGCGGTTGGGTTCGTGGGACCACGGCACCGGTCCGGTACCTCGCCAGCCGGCCCGGCGCAGCGCATCGAGGCCGCGGTGGTAACCGGTGCGGGCGTACGCGTAGGCCTCGACGGCGTTCCCGGCTGCGAGGGCCTGCTCGGCGAGGGCGGCCCACGGTGCGCTCAGGGCCGGCGCCGCGGCGGCGACACTGGCCGGTGACTCGCCCGTGGCCAGCGCGTCCGTGACGGCGGCGTCCGAGGGCAGGAGCGTGGGCGGCGGGCCGGAGAGCAGGTTCCTGGCCGGGTCGGACGGCGTTGTCATGGCTGCATCCTGCCGTACGCGAGTGGTGACGGGATGCACCGGGTCAGGACTTGACGCTGGCGTTCCACAGGTTCTGGCCGACCGCGCCGGGCTGGCCGTCGTCGACGCGGGTCAGGTAGCCGTAGAGGGCGGCGATGCCCTGTGACTGCTGCCCGAACTTGCCGTCCACAGTGAGAACGAAGCCCTTGTTGCGCATCGCGGCCTGCCAGACGAACGCGTCCGGGCGGACGTCGTTGCCGTAACCGGCGTTGAGCACGGTGCCCTTGAAGGAACTGTCGCCCAGCTCCTGGCGGGCGCGGTCCAGCGTCATGGGCGGCTCGGCCGGGGCGATGGCCTGCTGGACGACGTCGGAGGAACTGGAACCGGTCGCGGCGGGCCCGTTGTTGACCAGGCCCATCTTGCGCGAGCACGACGGCCACGGCTGCCAGCCGCGGGAGTTGTAGAGCTTGGCTGCGGCCTCGTCCTGGGCAGCGGGCGACGCCTGGTAGGGGCGGCCGGAATAGCCGAGTCCGTGCCAGGTCTGGTCGTCGAACTGATAGGCGCCGGAGAAACCGTTACCGGTGTTGATCGAGTAGTTGCCGCCGGACTCGCACTGCCGGAGCTTGGCGAAGTCGTCGCTGGTCGCCGCCCCGGCGGGGGACGCGCCGACCGCGGTCACCGCGAGTCCGCTGCTGACCAGCGCGGTGACCGCGCCGGTGGTCCGCAGGATGCGACCTGTTGTGGAAGGCGCCTGCGGCGCCCGATGCCTACCCCCACGCCGTGCTGACGGCATGTAAGTCCAATCCCGTTCACCTGCGGGGTGAGCTGTCGGGTGCGGGCTGGGATAGCCCGGCCGGTCCGGCCGCAGGCCTCGGTTGGTGGGTGGGACACGATCTCCCCACCGAAGGCGCTGGGTCGAGCCGACTTAACCCCAAGGACGTCCAGGACGTCCGAAATGTGGGTCCCCCACTCCTGCCCTTGCGGTGCTCTAGTCGAGCCGCCTGGCCGGTGGGCAGGACTCGGTGTCCGTCCGGGCGGCCTCGTCCGAATGACGAGTGATCGGCACTCTAGCGATACCGGTTCATGCTGTGCAAACCGGGGTGGTTCGGAGTAACCACCTGGGACCCGCGCGGGGTGGAGCCCAGGGGTGCCGCCCGGGTGGGCGGCGAAGGTGTGCCCGGCGGCGCCACCGGGCATCGATACGGCGGGACGGGGCCCCGGCCGGGGCCCCGTCCCCGCCCCGCCCCGGGGCCCCGGTCCGCCGGGGGGGGGCGGGGGGGGGGGCGGGGGGGGGCCGCGGGGGCGGGGCGGGGGGGCCGGGCCGGCCGCTGCTCGCCCGCTGGGCGGCCCGCGGCGGGCACCGCTGCCGGCCGCGCGGCGGGCGGCTGCTCGTCCTCGTACTGGACGAATCCCCCGCGGCGCCGGCGGCGACCCGGCGAACCCGACGCACCGCCCTGCCCGCCGAAACCGCCCTGCCCGCCGAAACCGCCCTGCCCACCGAAACCGCCCTGCCCACCGAAACCGCTCTGGCCCGCAGCGCCACCGGCGCCGGGATCGCGCGGCTCGCCGCCGCGGGCCGCGCGCGCCTCGGCGCCGATACCCGCCAGCGCCGGTGGTGGCACGGGGGGACCGGCCGGCGGCGGAAGGTCGGCCGGATCGTCCCACCAGCGGCGTTGCTCCCCGGCGCCAGCCACCCGGGTGCGATTGTGCGCCACGGCGTCGGCGCGTTCCCGGGACGAACTGGCCGCGACAGCACGCCGGCCCTTCGGCCAGGTCCCGTCCAGCAGGTCCGTCGCCGCCTGCCGGCTGTCGGCGCCGGGCGAGCCGTCCTGACCGAGCAACGTCATCAGCAGCCGGTCGGTGGACGGCCGGTCACGCGGGTCGCGGGCGAGCGCCGCGCGGACGACCGGTTCCAGATCCGCCGGGACGCCCCGCAGGTCGGGCGGCCCGGCGAGGATCTTCTCGGCGATCTCCTGATAGGTGCCCTCGCCGTACGGGTTCGCGCCGAGGGCCGCGTAGGCCACCAGCAGGCCCCAGGCGAAGACGTCGACAGCCGGGCCGAGCGGGGCCCCGCCTTCCATCTGCTCGGGTGCCATCCAACCCACCGAGCCGATGACCAGCCCCGTCTGCGTTCGTCCCTGGGCCGCGTCCAGGGTCCGGGCAATTCCGAAGTCGATCACCCTGGGACCGGAGAAGGAGAGCATGACGTTGCTCGGCTTGAGGTCGCGGTGGACGATCCCGGCCCGGTGGATCGCGGTCAGCGCGCTGGCCACGCCGATGGCGACGCCCTGCAGCGTGGACATCGGCAGCGGGCCGGTGTCGGCCACGACGTCGTCGAGGCGCACTCCGTCGATGTACTCGGTGACGAGATAAGGGCGGCGTGCGCCGGGATCGGCGTCGAGGACCTGCGCGGTGCAGAACGGCGCGACCCGGCGGGCCGCCGCGACCTCGTCCCGGAAGCGCTCCCGGAACTCGGGATCGGCAGCCAGATCGGGCCGGATCACCTTGATCGCGACAGCTGCGCCACGCCGGTCGCGGGCGAGGTAGACGGTGCCCATGCCGCCGGCGCCGAGCCGGCTGACGACCCGGTACTCGCCGATGACGGTCGGGTCGTCGGCGTACAAGGGCTCACCCCGCGGGCGGCCGCCGCCGCCGCGTCCCGCCGATTGCTCCGTCACTGATCTCCCGCCCGTGTCCGGCGCGTCTGCGCGCGGCCGTTCGTCGACCCCGCCGATGCGCCGCGACCGCGCCACCGACGCCGAGCCCGTCACGGACACCGCGTGTCCCTCGCGCGAGGGAACGAACACATCATCACGCCGCGAGCCGCCGCATCCAAACCAACCTGGCAATCACGGCACTGAACACCACGCTAGACCTACCGCACGTGACCAACGGACACCTGTCCGCTATCCGACCGCATCGCCTCGGCGGCGCCGACCGGCTCGTCCCGACGCCCGGACAGCGGCGAGGGCGGCCACGCCGGACATCTCCGGCAGGCAGGATGGAGCACCGAACGCGCCGGGCGCGCCGAGCCAGCCCGGCGACGGCGCCGGTCCCGCCTGCGGAAGGAGCCGACATGGCCAGCGGAGCCGACACCAGCGTGGACATGCTGATCATCGGGGCGGGACCGGTGGGCCTGTTCGGGGCCTACTACGGCGGGTTCCGCGGGATGTCGGTCGCGCTGATGGACGCCCTACCCGAGGCCGGGGGGCAGATCACCGCGATGTATCCGGAAAAGGTGATCTACGACGTGGCCGGTTTCCCCGCGATCCGCGGCCGCGAGCTGGTGGCCGCGCTCGTCGCCCAGGCCGGCCGGTTCGACCCGGTGTACCTGCTCGACCGGCAGGCGACCGAGCTCACCCGCGAACCGGACGGGGTCGTGGTCACCAGCGCCGACGGCCATCGGGTCCGCGCCCGGGTCGTGGTGGTCACCGGCGGGCTCGGCTCGTTCGCCCCGAAACCGCTGCCGGCCGCCGTCGGCCATCTCGGCCGTGGCCTGGCCTACTTCGTGCCGCGGCCGCAGGACCACGCCGGCCGGGACGTCCTCGTGGCCGGCGGCGCGGACAGCGCCGTGGACTGGGCGCTGGCGCTGGCGCCGGTCGCCCGCTCGGTCACCCTGGTGCACCGCCGCGAGCGGCTGCGCGCGAGCCCGGCCGCACTGGCCCGGCTCGAGGCGTCCAACGTGGAGATCCGCACGCTGACCGACGTCGTCGCCGTGCGCGGCGAGGACTGGATCGACGAGGTCGAGCTCGAGGATGCCCGCGACGGCAGCCGACACGCACGCCCGGCGCAGGCGGTCGTCGCCGCGCTCGGTTTCGCCACCGATCTCGGGCCGTTGACCCGGTGGGGGCTGACCGTCGAACGGCGCCGGGTGGTCGTCGACTCGACGATGTTCACCGGCGTCGAGCGGATCTTCGCCGCGGGTGACCTCGTCGAGTACCCGGGCAAGGTCCGCCTGATCGCGACCGGTTTCGGCGAGGTCGCGACCGCGGTGAACAACGCGGCGCCGCTCCTCGACCCCGCCGCGAAGGTCTTCCCCGGCCACAGCTCCGACGACGGCCCCGCCGTAGGCTGACCGGCGGCCGGGACGGTCCGCCGGTCGGCTCGACGGGCACCCGGCGCCAATCGGCGCACACTGGTGTCATGCGCGGACTTCTGGTGATCGGGCACGGCTCCCGGCGGGGCGAGGCGAACGCCACCGTCCGCGAGCTGGCCCGCCGACTGGCCATCGACCCCGCGCCGAGCGCCGCGCCGTGCGCCGGGAGCACCCCGGACAAGTCCCGCGGCGGCCCGCACGCCCATCCCCGGCCGTGGGGCACCGTCGAGGCGGCCTTCCTGGAGGTCTCCCGACCGGACATCGCCGAGGGTTACGCGAACCTCGCCGACGCCGGCTGCACCGAGATCGTCGTCTACCCGTTCTTCCTGTTCGACGGCAACCACACCCACCGGGACATCCCGGCCGCGCTGGAGGAGGCCCGCCGGCGCCATCCCACCACCCGGTGGATCCTCTCCGAGCCACTCGGCCTGCACGCCTGCGTCATCGAGGCGGTCCGCGCCCGTCTCGACGACACCCTGCGCGGCCTCGTCCACGCGGCCGACGCGTCCGCCTAGCGAGAACGTCGGCGCCTACTCCGAACCGCGGGCGACCCGGTTGGCGGTGACGAAGTCGGCGACGGCGGCGGCCAGCGGGCGCACCCCGGGCTCGGCGGGGACGATGTCCACCCGCAGGCCGGCGGCCTCGCACGCCTCGGCGCTGCGCCGGCCCATCGCGGCGACGAGCAGGTCGGGGGGCAGCGGGCCGTAGAGTTCGGCGGTGCCGCGCGCCGCGGTGCTCGACGCGAGGGCGGCGACGTCGAAGTCACCGTGGCGCAGTTCCTCGACGATCCGCGGGTCGGGTTCGGCGATCACGTCGGTCAGCAGCGGCACGCGCCGCACCGACCATTCTCCGCTCGCCGGCGGCTCGGCCGCGCCCACGACGAGCACCCGGCCCTGCCCCGGCGGGCTCCCGGCGGCCAGCCCGTCGCGGGTGACGCAGGACAGGCCGAGCGCGTCCAACGCCGCGGTCACCCGCGGGTCGGCTGCGGCCAGGGTCAGCCCGGCCAGCGCCCGCACGTCCCGTCCGGCGCGGCGCAGCAGGGCGACCACCGCGGCCACCTCGTCGGGGTCGGCGAACAGCAGACCATCGGCACCCGCCAGCGCGGCCGTGAGCCCCGCCACCGCGTCGACGGCCGGGGCGGGACGGGCGACGACCGTCTCGACCGCGTCCGCGCCGAGGGCTCGCAGCTCGCGCGCCAGCCGACCCGGCCGCGGTCGGGTCCGGGCGACGAGGACGCGCACGCCGGCCAGGGGGCGGGTCCGGTCGGCTGCGGCGTCGTCGCGGGCCGCGACCTCACCCACCACGATCACGGCCGGGGAACGCACCCCGGCGGCGATCGCGTCGACGGCCAGGGCATCCAGGGTGGTGCGCAGGACCCGCTGGGCGGGTGTCGCGCCCCGTTCGATCACCGCCACGGGCGTCGCCGCGGCGCGGCCGCCGGCGAGCAGGGCGTCGGCGATGTCCATGAGCCGCGCCACCCCCATCAGGACGACGATCGTCGCCCGGGACGCGGCGAGACCGGCCCAGTCCACGGTCGACCGGGGATGGCCGGGCGGCAGATGCCCGGACACGATCACGATTTCCTGCGCCGCGTCGCGATGGGTGACGGGGACGCCGGCCAGCGCCGGCACCGCCAGCGCGGAGGTGACGCCGGGCACGACCCCGCAGGGCACGCCGGCCGCGGCGCAGGCCTCGGCCTCCTCGCCGCCGCGGCCGAACACGTACGGGTCGCCGCCCTTGAGCCGCACCACCCGGGAGCCGGCGCAGGCGCGGTCGACCAGCACCGCGTTGATCTCCTCCTGGGACCAGGAGCGAGCGACGGGGCTCTTGCCGACGTGGATGATCTCGGCCCACGGCGGCGCGAGGTCGAGCAGCATGGCGCCGGCCAGCCGATCGACCACGACGACGTCGGCGGCGGCGAGCAGCTCCCGGCCCCGCACCGTCAGCAGACCCGGATCTCCCGGGCCCGCACCGACCAGCCAGACCTCTCCCGTGCTTTGCTCGTCTGCCACGGCGTGCAACCTATCTGTTCGCCGCGGGCAGATCAGCGGCGACGGATCAGTGGATGCCGCACTCTGTCTTGGTGGTACCCGCCCAGCGCCCGCCGCGGCCGGAACCGCGCAGGGTGCACGGCCGGCAGCCGACGGAGTCGTAGCCGTCGGAAAGCAGCGGATTGACGATGACGTTGTGCTCGGCGACGTAGCGGTCGACGTCCTCGTCGGTCCAGGCAGCCAGCGGATGGATCTTCACCTTGCCGCGGCGGGCGTCCCAGTCCACGACCTTCAGGCCCGCCCGCTGGGCGGACTCGGCGCGCCGGGAGCCGGCGGCCCAGGCGCGGTAGGGCGCCAGCGCCCGGTCCAGTGGCACGATCTTGCGCATCCGGCAGCACAGGTCGGGGTCGGTGCGGAACAGGTCGGCGCCGTGCACGGCGTCCTGGCCGGCGACGGTGAGCTGCGGGCGGGCGCTGATGATCGGCAGGTCGTAGGTGGCGGCGACCGCGTCGCGGGTGCCGATCGTCTCGGGGAAGTGGTAGCCGGTGTCGATGAAGACCACCGGGATGTCGGAGCGGATCCGGGCGAGCATGTCGACGAGGACCGCCTCGGCCATGGACGCGGCGACCACCAGCTTCGTGCCGAACTCCTCGGCCGCCCAGCCCAGGATCTCCTCGGCGGGCGCGCCTTCCAGCTCGTCCGCGGCCCGCAGCGCCCGGGTCTTCAACGCGACATCCATCAGGTCGTCTCCTCGTCGTCACGTACCCGGGGCCCGACCGCGAGGGCCGTCAGGCTCAACCGAAAGCCGCGCCGGCAGGACCGGCACGACCAGTGCCCGTGCCCGGAGCCGGTGCCGTCGGGCGCCAGTTCCGGAACGATGTCCTCCTCGCCGCAGTACGGGCAGTAGAAGGGCACCGCGCGATCGGCGCTAGCCACCGGAGCCCGCCGCCGTCAGTGACGACTCCTCGGCGCGCTGCGCCCAGTCGGCGAAGCTCTCTCCGCTGTCCCGCTCGGCCTGATAGGTCGTCAGCAGGCCGACGACGTACTCGACGAGCCCGTCCGCGGTGACCTTCAGGCCGCGGGACTTGCGGCCCAGCCGCGAATGCGTCCCCAGGTGGCCGCCGAGGTGTACCTGGAAGCCCTCGACCATCTCGCCGGCGTCGTTCGGGACGAGCGAGCCCTTGAGGCCGATGTCGGCGACCTGGAAGCGGGCGCAGGCGTTCGGGCAGCCGTTGATGTTGATGCCGATCGGCTCGTCGAAGTCGGGCAGTCGGCGCTCCAGCTCGGTGATCAGGTCGCGCGCGTTGCCCTTGGTCTCGACGATCGCCAGCTTGCAGAACTCGATGCCGGTGCAGGCCATCGTGCCGCGCCGGAACACGCTGGGCCGGACCACCAGGTCGAGGGCGGCCAGCTCGGTCTCCAGCGCCTCGACCGCGTCGTCGGCGACGTCGAGGATGACGAGCTTCTGAGTCGTCGTCGCGCGGATGCGGCCCTGGCCGTACCGGTCGGCGAGGTTCGCCACGGCCGTCAGCGTCGTTCCGCTGAGCCGACCGGCCCGGGGCGCGAATCCCACGGCGTTGCGGCCGTCGCGCTGGCGGTGCACACCGACGTGGTCACGGCCCTCGTTGCGCGGCGGTGCCGGCGGCGGGCCGTCGGGCAGGGCGCCGGTCAGGTATTCCTTTTCCAGGGTGGTCCGGACCCATTCGGGCCCCATGTCCGCCACGAGGAACTTCAGCCGGGCGCGGGTGCGCAGCCGGCGGTAGCCGTAGTCCCTGAACAGCGACGCGACGCCGTGCCAGACCTCGGCGACCCGATCCGGCGGCACGAACGCCCCGAGTCGCACGCCCAGGCGCGGGTTCGTCGACAGCCCGCCGCCGACCCACAGGTCGTAACCCGCGCCGAGGTCGGGGTGGACGACGCCGACGAACGCGATGTCGTTGATCTCGTGCAGGGTGCAGTGGTCGACGCAGCCGGAGATCGCGCTCTTGAACTTGCGGGGCAGGTTCGCGAGCGTCGGGTCGCCGACGAAGCGGCGCACCACCTCGTCGATGACGTCGCTGCCGTCGATGACCTCGTCTCCGTCGACGCCGGCGAGCGGGCAGCCGAGGATCACCCGCGGGGTGTCTCCGCAGGCCTCCGCGGTGGTCATCCCGGCGCCTTCGAGCGCCCCCCAGATCTCCGGTACGTCCTCGATCCGGATCCAGTGGAGCTGGATGTTCTGCCGGTCGGTGACGTCGGCGACGTCCCGGCCGTACCGGGTCGAGATGTCGGCGATGACCCGGAGCTGGTCGGCGGTCATCCGACCACCGTCGAGGCGCACCCGCTGCATGAAGTAGGAGTCGTCGAGCTCCTCGGGTTCCAGCACTGCCGTCCGGCCGCCCTCGATGCCCGGCCGGCGCTGCGTGTACAGGCCCCACCAGCGGAACCGACCGCGCAGGTCCTGCGGGTCGATGCTGTCGAAGCCGGTGCGCGGATAGACGTTGAGGATGCGGTCGCGCACCTCCAGACCGCCTTGGTCCTTCTTCATCCGCTCGTTGGCGTTAAGTGGCTCGGAGTAGCCGAGCGCCCACTGACCCGCCCCCTTGGGACGGGACGGGCTCGCGGCGGATCGGACCGGACGGGCAGGAGAAGACATGGAAGATCTCTCGACGCGCGGGGAGGCGCGACACCGAGGACACGGCGCCGCGCAGGGACGTCAGGACGTCAGCGGAAGCGGCGACAGCTCGCGCTGGAGACCCGCAGCAGGTCGACGTGCAGACGGGCGACGAGCATCGGCTCGATCACCAGGCACGAAGCCGCAGGGGACGGCGCTGCCCCACGCCGGGACGCGACGCCGACCGGACGGTCGGACTTTCGCGAGACCGGCGCCCGAGGGGTGAGGGCGCGCAAGACCACGGATCCATGTTTCCACAGATGGGGCGCCGATGGGCAGGTTGTGAGAACGGAGACCCGTCACGCCGCCCTCAATCCGTGACAAATCGCCGCAACCTGGGCGAACGCGCTGCCTTCACGCCATCTGGACGCCATCTGGACGCCACCTTCGGACACCGCCACCACAACTCTATCGCACCGGTGGGGAAGATGAACAAATCTCGGTCAGGCCAGCCGGGGGGAGGCACACAGCTTGCGAAGCTGATCCACCAGGGGCCCCGTGGCCAGGCCCTTCTCCAGCAGCGCGTCCGCCCCGAGGGAGAGCACCCGGTCGAGCAGCACCTCCTCGGAGAAGCCCGTGAAGATCACCACCACCGCCTGCGGAACCGCCCGCCGGATGCGGGGCAACGCGCCGATACCGTCCAGCACCGGCATGGCGAGATCGAGCAGGACGAGGTCCGGCGCGGTGCGGACAACCTCCTCGATCGCCTCCACCCCGTTCGACGCGGCGCCCACGATCACGAAGTCCGGCTCGGCGCCCAGCAGCAGACACAGGAGATCACGCACGCCGTCGGCGTCGTCGACGACGACGACCCGGCGGGGCGGCGGAGCGGACCGCGAGCCCGCCACGCCGACACCGTCGCGGGTGTTCGCGACATCGACCGGGCGCCCGCCAGACAGCTCCGGCCCGGACGCCGGGCCGGCGAGCGGCGCCACCGCGGCGAGCCCGATCTCCGCGGCCCCGCGCCAGCCCGGCCCCGCATCGGGCTCGGGCAGCGGGGCGCCGCCAGCCGAGCCGACGGCCTCGCCGCGGCCGGGCCTGATGGTGTGGGCATCCACCGAACGGCCGGTATCCACCATTCTTTTGTACGCGCCCCGCCTGGGCACGCACATCGTCATTCAGGATGGTTTCCCGCCAGCCCCGAACCGGGCCCGCCATGGCGATACCCACAGATCGTGGCGAAGTGCCGCAGGCCTGGCCGCACAGAGATAGTCCGGCTTACGGGAATTGGTGCCACGACGATCCCGTGACGATTACCGGAGTTTCCGGCAACCGTTCAGCCACATCACTCACGTTTCCCAACAAGTACCCAAGAAGGGCGGCATAATGGCTCGACGGCAGCCGGCACGGCGATCATGTCACGGTGTCATCGGGGCGCTACACAGCCACTGCGAGCGGCGATGGCCATCGCCGCAACTTCATTAGTTGATTACAGAGAGCAACTAATATGACCACTCGCGTATGGGACTTTAGACCCCTAGCCTATAAGGGTGCGCCATGGAGTAATGTGATCACTACCAGTGAATCCCGGCCGGCCCGCCAGCCGACGCGCGCGGCGGCGCACAACCACTGAGCCTCCCCTCGCGGGAGGCGCCCTCTGCCAGGCGGAAGGACGTCACAGATGCGGCAACGGGGCCGAGGCCAGCATGATGCGGCCACCGCCGAGGATCTGCTTCCGACGGAGATCCGTCGGCGTCGCTGTGAACGCGCCCTCGGCCGTCCGGAGCTCGCCGGGCGGACCGGGTACAGCCGCCAGTACATCGCGCAGCTCGAACAGCCCAGCCGTGGCATTCCGTCGCGTCCGGTCATCGCGGCCGTCGACGCGGCGCTGGAGGCCGGCGGCGCCCTCATCGACCTGCGCGAGGCCGCGGTGGCGGCCCGGGCGGAGCGCCTGCGCCGCCAGCCCGACCCGGAGCTGGAATCCCGTCGGCGGGTCTCGAACCTGCTCGACCACCGCCGTTCCGACAGCGAGCTGGACTACCTCGACCGGCTGGTCGCCGACCTCATCGAGAAGGCCGAGCGGCTCGACCCGGCGGACGTCACCGCCCGCGTACTCGATCACCAGAGCGTGGTCGACAATCTGCTGCGCACTCCGTTGCTGCCGCATCAGCAGTTCCGGCTGTTCATGCTCGCCGGCCACCTCGCCGGCCTGCTCGCCATCTCCCTGCTCGATGTCGACGAGCTGGCCGGTGCCAGCACCTGCTGCCTGGAGGCGGCGGTGTTCACCGAACTCACCGGGCACGAGGGGCTGCGCGCCTGGACGCTCGCGGTCAACGCGCTCATCGACGCGGCCGCCCGGCGGGCCTGCACGACCGCCGGCCTGGACGCCGCCGCGCCGCCGGCCCGGCCTCGCCCCGCGGCGACCGGCCCCGCCCTGCCCGCCGGGCCGGACGGCGAGCCGCCGTACGAGTCCGTGGCCGCCGGGCTCGACAGCATCGACCCACTCACCGAGATGCTGACCGCCCCCGGCGGGCGGGCGACGCCGCCGCTGTTGATCGCCCTGGTGAAGGGGCGCATCGCCCGGTTCGCCGACACGGACTCGCACCGGCACGTGCCGCAGTCCCCAAGCGGCCTCACCCACGCGTTCCAGCCGCCGGTCTGAGCAGCCGGCGCGGCTCAGACGGCGGCGAAGACCATGTCGTGCAGCCGGGACACGTCGCCGCGGCGCACCGCCTTCTCCGCGAAGGCGCGGATGCCGGCCTGCTGGCGGGCCCCGAGCCGGAAGTCCAGGGTGGTGAAATACCGGGCCAGCGTCGCCGGATCGAACACCTCGAAGCGGGCAGCCCGGGCCGCGACCTCCTGCACGTCACCCAACGCGAGATCCAGACCCGCGCGGAAGGCGTCGTGAACCTCCTTGACCACCCCCGGGTGGCTCTCGGCGAATGATCGTCGAGCGGCCCAGACCGCGAAGACCATCGGCAGGCCGCTCCACTCCCGCCACGCCGCGCCCAGGTCGATCAGGCCGAGCGGATCCGCGGAACCGCCGCGCTCGGCCTCGTAGGTGGCCCGCAGCGCCACGTCGCCGATGACGACCGCCGCATCCGCCTCTCGCAGCATCAGCGGCAGGTCCGGCGGCATGGTCACATAGGCCGGTCGCCGGCCGTAGCGCTCCTCCAGCAGCATCCGGGCGAGCAGGACGCTGGTCCGCGACGTCGAGCCGAGCGCGACCGTGCGCACCTGCTCCAGCGGGACCGCGGTCGCCAGCACCACGGACAGCACCGGCCCGTCGGACCCGACGGCGAGATCGGGCAGGACCACGAGTTCGTCGGCGTGGCGCAGGTACTCCACCAGGCTGATCGGGCCGATGTCGAGATCACCGGCCACGAGCGCCTCGTTGAGCCGGTCGGGGGTGTCCTTGGTCAGCTCGATGTCGAGCAACGCGCCCGAGTGGACCAGCCCCCAGTACAGCGGCAGGCAGTTCAGGAACTGAATGTGCCCGACCCGGGGCCGTACCTCGGCACCCGGCTGCGGCCCGGCTCCCGCAGGACCGCCGGTCAACGCTGGCCGCCGTGCCGGTTCTCCATCACCTCGAGCACGGCACGGCGTTGCCGCAGCGCCAGCGGATAGCTGAGCAGGCCGCTGACGGCCAGCGCCAGCACGAACGCGAGCAGACCGCCCATACCCAGCAGCAGAACGGCGGCGAGCACCACCCCGAAGAGCACCGCGCGGATGGCGAAGTAGCGGACGTTGATGCCCAGCAGTCCCCGTTCCGAACGGCGCTTGCGCGGCTCCATCAGGACCTCCGCTTCCTGGTCGACTTCCGGCTCGGCACCCAGCCGAGCCGGCGCAGCACGGTCGGGAAGAACCCCAGGCCGAGGAACACGACGAGCAGCCCCAGCAGGCCGGCGGGCCCGATCGCCAGACCGGCCCAGTTCAGCACCACGTACACGGCGATACCGGGGACCAGGATGACCAGAAAGGCGAGCACGAAGATGGAGCCGATGCCAGGCGCCCCGGGCGGGCGGGCCGGGCGGGGCGGCTGCGCGGGACCGGCGCTCGGGGCCGGCTCGTCGGTTGTGGCCATCAGGATCGTCCCCGGCTCAGGCGTCGATGGAGGACGCGACCTCACGGCGGGCCGGGTCGGGCCCGTCGAACTGGCGGATCTCCTGATAGCGGGTGTCCCGTTCGACCGGCCGGAAGCCGGCGTCGCGAATGATGGTCAGCAGGTCGTCCCGCGTCATCGTGGTGGGCGTGCCGAACCGGTCCGCATCATGGGTGATCTTGTATTCGACGACCGAGCCGTCCAGGTCGTCGGCGCCGAAGTTCAGCGCGAGCTGCGCCGTGGTCAGCCCGTGCATGACCCAGAAGCACTTCACGTGGTCGACGTTGTCGAACAGCAGGCGGGACACCGCGAACGTCTTCAGCGCCTCCGCGCCGGTCGCCATCGGCTGGTTCATCAGCCGGTTGCGCGGGTCACCGGCCGCGTCGTGCTGGAAGCGCAGCGGGATGAACACCGCGAAGCCGCCGGTCTCGTCCTGCAGCTCCCGCAGTCGGAGAATGTGGTCGACCCGGTGCCGCGGCTGCTCGACATGGCCATAGAGCATCGTGCACGGGGTGCGCAGGCCCTTTGCGTGCGCCAGCCGGTGGATGCGCGACCAGTCCTCCCAGTGGGTGTCGTGGCCGACGATCTGCTGGCGGATCTCCCAGTCAAAGATCTCCGCGCCGCCGCCGGTCAGCGAGTCCAGTCCGGCGTCGATCAGCTCGTCGAGGATCTCGTCCGCGGACAGTCCGCTGATCTTCTCGAACCAGTGGATCTCGGTCGCGGTGAACGCCTTGAGCGCCACGCCCGGCAGCGCCGCCCGCAGCTCCCGCAGCGACCGCGGGTAGTAGCGCCACGGCAGGGTGGGATGCAGACCGTTGACGATGTGCAGCTCGGTGATACCGGCCGGCTCCATCTCCCGCGCCAGCCGGACGGCCTCCTCGATCCGCATCGTGTACGCGTCGGCCTCGCCCGGCTTGCGCTGGAACGAGCAGTACGCACAGGACGCCGAGCACACGTTCGTGAGGTTGAGGTGCCGGTTCACGTTGAAGAACGTCCGGTCGCCGTTCTTCCTGGTCCGGACCTCGTGGGCCAGTCCGCCGAGCCACACCAGATCGTCGCTGGCGAACAGCGCCTCACCGTCCGCGCGACTCAGCCGCTCACCCGCCGCGACCTTGGCCTCGATCTCCCGCCTGAGCCCAGCATCCATGAACCAAGGTTAGCCCGTTGCGCCGCCTGGACTCCCCCGCCCGGACGGGCTGACCCGTCACAGCCTTCCCGCGGCCAGCGCGTCGCCCGTCCGCTCACGCGCCCGGGCCGGGCTGGTCCCGACTCGCCGCCCGCTGCGCGGCCCGGCGCTGCATCCGCCCGAGCGGCCAGGTCAGCAGGCCGGCGACGACGAAGCCGATGAGCACCGCCAGGAGCAGGTTCACCCCGACGAGGGCGAGCACAACCGTGATCACCACGAGGGCCGCCAGCCGCGCCAGGAAGTACGGCAGCTGCACCCGCAGATCGACGTCCGCCTGCGCCGGGCGGGCCGGGCGGGCGGGACGGCGCGACGCCGCGTTCTTCGTCGGCCGCCCGGCTCCCCCGGACCGCCCAGGCCCGCGTCCTTGGTCCTTCGCCCCCCGGTCCTTCGCCCCCCGGTCCTTCGGCGCTCGGTCCTTCGGCGCTCGGTCCTTCGGCGCTCCGCGCCCCCCACCCGCCATCTCAGTCCTCTATCCGCCCAGCTCCTCGCCCCGCCGTCGCACCGACCCGGGGCCGACCGCCCCGAGGCGGGGCCGACACCGACCACTCTGCCCGTCCCCAGGCCACCGCGACCAGAGGGTTGCCGGCCGGCGTCTCAGCAGGACCGTCTCAGCAGGACTGGCGGGCGCCGCCCAGCTCACCGGCCCATCGCCGGTACAGCGTGTGCTCGACCCCGGCCGCGTCGAGGACCCGACCGGCGACGAAGTCCACGAGGTCGGCGGCGCGGCGAGCGCCCGCGTAGAAGCCGGGACTCGCTGCGGCGACGACCGCGCCCGCGTCGTGCAGGGCAAGCATGTGGCGCAGCGTCGCCCCGGTGTACGGCATCTCCCGGGGGACGACGACCAGCCGGCGCCCCTCCTTGAGGGTCACGTCCGCCGCACGCTGGAGAAGGTCCTTGGACAGCCCGAGCGCGATCCCGGCGAGGGACGCGGTGCTCGCCGGGACGACGATCATCCCGCGGGTCGGATGGGAACCACTGCTCGGCGCCGCCGCGAGGTTGCCCGCCGCGTGCACCTCGACCAGCGCGCGCACCGCGGCGGCGAGCGCGGTCGCCGCCCCGGCGCGCGCCGCGTCGCCCCCGTTGCCCCCGGTGCCCGCGTCGAGCGGCTGGGTCAGCCAGGCGGTCAGCGACGTCGCCCAGTCGCCGTCGTGCCAGGCGATGCCGGTCTCGTCGAGCAGGGTGAGCCGGGCGGCGCGGGAGATCACCAGGTCGACCGGAAGCCCGGCGGCGAGCAGGCCGCGCAGCACTGCGGCGGCGTACGGCGTTCCGCTCGCGCCGCTGACCCCGACGACCCATGGCACCCGCGAGGGCGATGCGGAGCTCACGCGACGCGTCGACTCAGCCGGACAGGCCGCGGCTGAGCAGGTCGGCGACAGCGAAGGCGAACAGGGCGATGCCGACGAAACCGTTCGCGGTGAGGAACGCCCGGTTCACCCGGGACAGGTCGGTCGGCGAGACGATCGCATGCTCGTAGCAGAAGATCGCCGCGGTGATCGCCAGGCCCGCCCACCACCAGGCGCCGGCGCTCGCCATCAGGCCGTACCCGACGAACAGGCCGAACGTCACGACATGCGTGACGCTCGAGCCGATCAGCGCCCCGCGGACGCCGAAGCGGGCCGGCACCGACCGCACCCCGATCCGCCGGTCGATCTCGGCGTCCTGGCAGGCGTAGATCAGGTCGAACCCGCCGATCCAGCTGCCGACGGCGAGACCGAGCACGAACGCCGCCCACGACCAGTGGCCGGTGACCGCGATCCAGGCACCGATCGGGGCGACGGCCTGCGCGATGCCGAGCACCGCGTGCGGGAAGTCGGTGAACCGCTTGGCGTACGGATAGATCACCAACGGGGCGACCGCGATCGGCGCCAGCGCGAGGCACAGCCAGGACAACGCGGCCGCGGCGGCGAGGAACACGCCGAGCGCCGCCACGGAGCCGACCACGGCGGTACGCAGCGACACGGCACCCGTGACGAGCTCCCGGTTGGCCGTGCGCGGGTTGCGCGCGTCGATCGCCCGATCGATGATCCGGTTCGCGGCCATCGCGAAGGTCCGCGCCGCGACCATGGCGACGGTGACGAGCGCCAGGTCGGCCCAGTGCACCGACCCGGACGCGGCGAACGACGCCGCCAGCGCCGCGATGTAGGCGAACGGCAGGGCGAACACCGAGTGCTCGATGACGACGAGGCGCAGGAACGCCCGAACGTGGCCGAGCTCGTGGTCCGGGCCGCCGCCGGCGCCCCGTCCGGGTGCTGCCGCGCCGCCCGGGCCCGGCAGGAAGGTCGCGTCACTCAAAGGCCGTACTCCTTCCAACGGCGGGTGACCTGGGCGCGGACCGCCTCGTCCATGACGATCTCGGTCGGCCAGCCACCCTCCCGACGGTAACCCTCGGTCGGCAGTTTGCGGGTCGCGTCGACGCCGGCCTTGCCGCCCCAGAACTGCTCGTAGGAGGCATGGTCGAGGTGGTCCACCGGGCCGACCATGGTGATCAGATCGTGCGCGTAGTCAACGTTGCCGAACGCCCGCCAGGCAACCTCGGCGTAGTCGTGGACGTCACAGTCGGCGTCGACGACGACGATCAGTTTGGACAGGGACAGCAGCCCCGCACCCCAGATGGCGTTCATCACCTTCTGCGCGTGCTTCGGGAATCGCTTGTCGATCGAGACGATGCAGCAGTTGTGGAAGACCCCGGCCTCGGGCAGGTCGTAGTCGACGATCTCGGGGATCATCATCTTGATCAGCGGCCGGAAGATGCGTTCGGTCGCCTTGCCCATCGGCCCGTCCTCCTGCGGCGGCCGACCGACGATGATCGTCTGGAAGATCGGGTCCCGGCGCATCGTCATGACGTCGACGTGCAGCGCGGGGAACGGCTCGACCGGGGTGTAGAAGCCGGTGTGGTCGCCGAACGGGCCCTCCGGCAGCCGCTCCCCCGGCTCCAGCCACCCCTCCAGCACGATCTGGGAGTTCGCCGGCACCCGCAGCGGAACCGACAGGCAGTCGACCATCTCGACCCGCTCGCCGCGCAGGTACCCGGCGAACAGGTACTCGTCGATGTCGGCGGGCAGCGGCGCGGAGGCCGCGTAGGTGACCGCCGGGTCGCAGCCGAACGCGATCGCCACCGGCAGGCGCTCCCCGCGCCGCTCGGCGACCGCGTGATGGGCGTTGGAGTCCTTGTGGATCTGCCAGTGCATGCCGACGGTCCGCGCGTCGTGGCGCTGCAGCCGGTACATCCCCAGGTTGCGGGCGCCGGTCTCCGGGTGGCGGGTGTGGGTGAGACCCAGGTTGAGGAACGCGCCGCCATCCTCCGGCCAGGCATGCAGGCCGGGCAGCCGGAACAGGTCGACCTCCGACCCCTTGTGCACGATCTCCTGGCAGGGCGCGGTGCGCACGCGGCGCGGCGGCAGCGAGGTCAGCGACGCGGCCTTGCCCAGCGCGTCGCGCAGCCCGGACAGTCCGGTCGGCAGCTCCGGGCGCAGCAGCGCCGCGAGCCGGTCACCGATGTCGTCCAGGCGCTCCACGCCGAGCGCCGCAGCCATCCGCACCTCGGTTCCGAACACGTTGATCGCCACCGGCATGTCCGCGCCGAGCGGCGACTCGAACAGCAGCGCCGGTCCCCGCTCGCGCACCACCCGGGTCACGATCTCGGTGATCTCCAGCCGGGGATCGACGGTCGCCGACACCCGCCGCAGGTCCCCACGCCGTTCGAGATGTGCGAGAAACGCACGCAGATCCGCCCAGGCCATTGCTCCATCCTGGCAGCCACTGCCCCCCGCCGTCCGGGTACCCACCGTCCGTCACCGCACCCGGCCGCTCGGCCATCCCGGCGCGTACCGACGGACCGGCCGGACGCGGGCTCCGGCCGGAGGGCACACTAGGCATACACGGGCCGGCCATCTTCGCGACACGCGCGCCCTTCCGGGAGGGCGCCGCACGCTCGTCTGACCCGCCGGCGATGCCGCGGGGTGGCTGGGAGTACATACCCGCGGGCCGATGTTCATACCCAGTACGTCGAGTTCGATTTAATCGATCAAGGGAGCGGGAAGGAGCGACCGGCCGGTGCTGAGCCTCGCGCTTTTGTTTGTGATCATTGGTGTTTCGGTGTACGCGATCATCGACGTCGTCGGGACACCGCCTGACGAGGTACGGGCCGTGCCCAAGCCGATCTGGATCGTCGTGGTGATCCTCTTCGGCCTCCTCGGCGCGGCTGCCTGGTTCCTCTTCGGGCGCCCCAGCCTGAACGGGCTTGGAGCACCCCGACCGCCGCGGCGGGCGATCTCGGATCACCCCGCCTTCGGCCAGCGATCCACCTGGGAGATCGACCGTCGCGAGGCAGGCCTGGGACGGCCCGGCTCGCGGATGGGAACCCGCCGGTCGGTCGCCCGACCCAAGGGCCCGGACGACGACCCGGAGTTCATCCAGAAGCTCGCCGACAGCATCCGTGGCGGCGAGGCGGAACCCCCGTCGCCCTCACTCGGCTGATTCACCCCTACGGATGGCCCCCGACCGACCGGCCGCAGCGGGCCCCGCCGCGCCGCGCCGGCGGGCAGCGAC